>CAVPVT010000069.1:0-4610 GCA_963709145.1 Parachlamydiales bacterium | reverse complement strand
AATCCCTCCACCCCTCTTTCCTTTTGGATCTCCACTCCAAAAGACGCGGAAATCCAATCTATCGGCAGCTCTTTTTTTGCGGCATACCGTAAGGCTGCATTAATCCTAGCGGATTCTTGAGCTGTAATAGCGCCATGGTTAAAGTGGGTGATATCACCGATAATCAGCAAGCGCTGAACTGGCACACCGATCTGTAAATCATTTGTCTTAAGTCCAATGACTACTGCAGCTTGGTTTTCTCCTAAAGGACGGTTAACGGGAATTAATTCCCCATAATTATAATCGATATCTTGCGTTTTTGGGATTTGTAACAATTGTTTTTGGATCCAAATCAAGTTCAATGAACTTGTCTTCAAATTTTTCGGAATGACTCAAAAATTCTTCCCGACGCAATTTCTCGGCAACTGTTGTCAAAGCTGAGGAATTCGATGACGCCAAACCCCGCCCCGTGCTGTGATTTGTTGGGCACGCTGATCATTCTTCGTGAGAGGAAGCGTTGTGTCATAAAAATTCTGTTGGTTTCCTAGAATTTTTACAAAAATTTCGGGCTTTTTGAAATTCTCATTTTGGACCTCAATAAGGTAGATATCAAAACCTTTTGGAGCGACAATGTTGACTAAACGAGATTTAAAAATCAGCCCTTCGACTTTTAACTCACTTAGACTCTGACAGAAAGCTTCAAGAAGCTTGGTAATAAAGCTGGTCAATTCATCAATCGAAGCATTGAGTGTGGGATGATTTTGGAAAAAAATCCGGTTCCATACGGCCACGCGATCTTTCGGCTGTGTGCTTAATGAGGCTTTCATCATCAGAAGAATCTCTTTTAGGCGCTCAGCTAAGGCTAAATCTTCTAAGCTAAACCTAATGAATTGGGCAATGTGTTAAAAAAATATCAAAGAAATCGCTCTAAGACGGTAATCCTTTTTATCTTTTAGATCGTAAGATAGCAGTTACAGTCAGCGAACGAATAATCTTGTGTGATCTCAAATTGACGTAAACGGTGAAGTTCTAAAATTTCTTCAAAAAAAGGGGGAAGATGCCTTAAATGAATGTCTTCTTTAAATTGCCCTTCAGGAGTAAGAAAGAATGTAAAAAAGTCATACTTAGAATTAACCCGAGTTTGAATAGTTACATATTTGAGATTTAAATTTTTTTTCTCTCCGTAGGCTTTAAATAGCAAGCTTTCAAAATATTGCGTGATTCTCGATTCTTGGTAATTATTGTCGATGACAAATTCAATGGAATTGTTTTTATAATTTGGAAATTCGTTTTGCAATCTTTCAAAATGTTGAAATGTTTTCTGGATTTCTTCTATTTCTTCAGATTGATGTGAGATTTTTTTTAGAATGATAAAATTGCTTTCTAGAATATTTTGATCCGAAGTTTTTAAACCTAAATATCGAAAGTTAGAGAAGTTGGGTCGATAATTTCACAGTCATTAATTTTATATTCGAAGGGTCTTTCTAAAAAATTTTTTTAATAAGGTTTCCTCTAAGAAAATATGATGAGGCAAATATTGCACTTCAAAAGGAATCTTATTTTTATAGAGATAAATCGGCACAAAAGCGGAAGGATCACTGCTTAAGAATTGTAATGTGTTTTTTTGAAGCTCTTCTGACTGAATGAATTTATCCAATAGGATCAACGCCTGTTTTTGAATAAGTTCATAAGTAGGAGTTTTGGAATCATTATTAATAAAGAAATCTAAGTAAGCGCGAAATCTGAGAGTTGGATTCTCTATTAATTCCAAAGAATTAATAGAGATAACGGTTTTCCTAAAATGATTAATGATTTGATAAATTTTTTGATTTTGGATTAGATGGATTTTTAGTGTTAACTCGACCGTAGATCCTACTAGAGAGTTAAATGTAAAGGTCTTTTCACTTTTTTCTGTGAGCTCCATTAAAGAGATGTTCATCATTTTTAACTGATCATCTTCTTCTCTATATATAGTAATTTGGGGTGAAGCTTGTCCTGGTAAAAATGTGATTTCAAATAAAACGGAAGTTTTGGCGACATCATGAAAGGAAATTTTTATGCTATCAACCAGTAAAAATTTGTAGGCGGTGTTATTTTCAAAAAATGCAATTTGATCGATCGAATCCGTCGAAGAATTGATCCAGAATTGTTTCTTTGAACTCTGATTTCCTAAAAAGTCTTTTAAAGCTTTTTCCTGTTCTATGACTTTTGCAATCAAAGGATTAATTGGCGGCAAATCTTCGCTGAGTAAAAACTGAGTCTCAAAAAAGATCGCCTGAGGCATAAATACACACAAAATATTAGGATTGAAGTTCTTTTGCTAAGGTATCAAGATCTGGAATTTTTTCAACATTAAGGGTTTTCGCTTTTAGCCCCATGCGCTTATTAAATCCTGCTAAAGCTCTTCCACAACCAATCTCAAGGAATAAATCGACCCCCGCATCACTCATTTTCCGAATCCCCTGCTCCCAACGGACGGGTCTTGTAATTTGATTGATCATATTTTGTCGAATGTCTGCTTCATTTAGGACAAAGTCTCCTGGAACATTCATGACTATGGATATTCCGCTGTCTTTTAATGAAACTTTTTTGATCGGGTCCACCATTTTCTCTTCTGCCTGCTGCATCAAACCACTGTGAAATGCCCCGTGCACTTGTAAGGGTACAACCATGGAGGCACCTTTAGCCGTTGCAGCTTTTGTACCCGCTTCAATTCCCTTTACAGTACCCGATAATCCAACTTGACCAGGACAGTTAAAATTGGCTGCCCACAGATCATTGGGGAGGTTGACTTTTTTCACAAGCTTTTCAACAGTGTTGGCATCAAGTCCTATCACAACAGCCATCGTCCCTTTTGTAGCTTCGCAGGCATCATTCATCGCTTGACCCCGCTTTTGGACCAAGGGAAGGTTATCCGCAAAGGAAATCTTTTCAGAGACTGTAAGGGCCGTGTATTCCCCTAAACTTAAGCCTGCACAAACAAAAGGTTTCAATGGGGGAAAGAGCTCTTTCAGAACATTCCAAATAGCAATAGAAACAATGTAAATCGCAGGTTGACTATTTTTGGTTTCAGTGAGGGTATTTTGTGGCCCTTCTAAAATTATCTTCGATAAATTGTAACCTAGAATTTCATCGGCTTGTTGAAAAGTCTGTTTTACAATGGGATATTTTTCATAAAAATCTTTTCCCATGCCAGGATATTGAGCTCCTTGACCAGGAAATAAAAATGCTATTTTTTGATATTTTGCCATGATTGCTTTGTAACCTTTTTTTTAGATTTTGCCAAGTTGCTCTTATAAAACTCGACTTTGTACAATTTTTGCCTTCGGCTTCGAAGAGAAGCGAAGGCAAAAATTGTTCAAAGTCGAGTAAAATTGTTCTTAGTAATAAACATATTTCGAAGTCAATTTTTTTTGAAGCGTGATTAATGCGTGGGTTTTTCAAATTTGCAGTCCTGTTCAATCAACCGATCGATATAGCCGATATCGTATTCGTTGGAGACAAATTTCTCGTTATCTAACATGTATAGATGAAAAGGGATGGTGGTTTTGACTCCCACGATATGGAATTCATTCAAAGCCCTTTTTCCAATGGCAATCGCATCGGCCCTGTTTTTGCCTTTAACAATTAATTTGGCGATCATTGAATCATAATTAGGAGGAATCACGTACCCTGCATAGCAAGCGCTATCTACTCGCACATGGGGGCCTCCAGGAGGCAAATAGTGTTCAAGGGGACCGGGTGACGGGGCAAACCCCGTTGTAGGATCTTCAGCATTCACTCTAAATTGCATCACATGACCCCGATAAGTTACATCTTTTTGCGTATATTGCAGAGGATGGCCTTGCGCAACACGGATTTGTTCTTTAACGAGATCAATATCTGTAAGTTCTTCAGTGACAGTGTGCTCAACTTGAATGCGGGTATTGACTTCCATAAAATAAAAATGGTGGTCTTTATCTAAAAGAAATTCAACTGTGCCGGCAGAAAAGTAACCCGCCGCTTGAACGACGCGGACAGCCGCCTCTCCCATTTCGGCACGAATTTTGGTGTTAAAACTGGGCTGGGTGATTCCTCAATTAATTTTTGGCGTCGTCTTTGAATTGTGCAGTCTCTTTCTCCCAAATAGATATAATTGCCATGCTTATCGCCCATGATCTGAATTTCGATGTGTCTTGGGTTCGCCACCATTTTTTCTAAATACACATCGGGATTACCAAAATTTGTTTGGGCCTCGGTACGTGCAGCAGTAAACTTATTGACCAGTTCATCTTCGGTATAAGCGATACGGATCCCCTTGCCTCCCCCGCCTGCTACGGCTTTAATGAAAATGGGAAAGCCCAATTTTTTTGCGATCTGCAAAGCTTGAGAAGAATCGACCACCCCCCTTCAGAGCCTGGAATCACTGGGCAACCTACACTTTTTGCAGTGGCTTTTGCCTTGGCTTTATCTCCAAGGAGCGCAATAGTATTTGGGGAAGGGCCAATAAAATTAATTTTGCAACTTTCACAGATAGAGGCGAAGTTAGCGTTTTCGCTTAAAAAGCCATAGCCGGGATGGACAGCGTCAGCGCCTGTCACTTCGCAAGCTGAGAGAATGTTTGCAATTTTCAGATAGGATTTAGGTGAAAG
>CAVPVT010000068.1:0-22440 GCA_963709145.1 Parachlamydiales bacterium | reverse complement strand
GGAAAGTCCAAAACTGTTTTCTTTTGAAGCTCCTTCTAGGCCAGCCTTCATAATGCCATGCGCGGCACCGGTAATGCATCCCCATCCTAAAGATGAGATTTTGGCGCCAAATTCTTTAGCAATGGCATAATCGGGGTGATTTTCTGGGGTGCGAGCGGATCCAAACATGGCGACAATACGCTCAGGCGCATATTTATTAAAGGTGCGGAAAGCGTAGCGCATTTCCTTAAGGGCGCGGTTCACCAGTTTAATCTGGCCAGTATTGTGTCCGTGCATCAGCTTTAGGCTATTATGGATCAGCTGAGCAATTCATTCCCTCAAAACTTTGGCGATTGCCTCCGCAAAATTGAACCAACTCGCCAATCCGGGCAAGAACTTTAGGATCATTGAAATCTATCTCAGACATAATACTATAGAATAGCCCCTAGACGAGTAAACTTAAAGAACTATCGAAGACTAAGATCAAGAAAAATGACAAAGAGCGTTAATAATTAACAGTAGAAGTTAACGCTTTCTGTGTTAAAGTTTGATCAAATCAAAACATTAGGATTCTTCTATGGTTCCTCCTTCTTGTGGACCGATCATCGATTATTTAAAACAACTTAGAGAAAAGATTATCAAAGCCTTTGAAGAGTATGAAAAAGACGCCCGCTTTGTACGTAAACCTTGGAGCCACCACTCAGGTGGAGGAGGGGAAATCGGTTTGCTGCGAGGTGAAATCTTCGAGAAAGCAGCTGTCAATTGGTCGAAAGTTTCAGGTCCAAAATTTCCGATGGGAGATGCAGAAGGCCCTTTTTTTGCCACAGGAATAAGCTTGATTACCCATATGTGTAACCCCCACGCTCCGACAGTTCACATGAATCTACGCTATATCGAAACCGAAACAAAATCTTGGTTTGGAGGAGGTTATGATTTAACTCCTATGGGTTTTTCTTACGAAGAAGATATTCATCATTTTCATAAAGTCGCCGAATCGGCTCTACATCCTTTTGGTGAAAATTTGTATTCACAATTTAGCCAAAATGCAAAAGAATATTTTTACATTCCCCATTGGAACAAAGAACGAGGAGCGGGAGGGCTATTTTTCGATCACTTCAATTCAGGAGATTTCGACAAAGATTTTTTGATGTGGAAAAATATAGGCGATACATTTTTAGCAGCTATACTTCCAATCTATCAAAGGCGTGTTCCACTTAAATTTGCTTCTCCTGAGAAGGAGGCGCAACTGTGGGCCCGAGCGCATTATGTGGAATATAATCTTCTTTACGATCGCGGAACCCGTTTCGGTTTCCAGTCAGGGGGCAATCCGGAAGCCATTCTGTGTTCAATGCCCCCTCTGGTACGGTGGTAATGAAGTTCCAAAATTCATCTTCCACAGCTGGACACTGCTTATAAACTCTGAAAATGATTTTGCCCATTCTAAAGGTATAGCAGGCCAATTTTACTTCATTCACATTAAATAACTCAAAAATAAATTGATTGAATATCCGAGCCAAAGTTTCGTAATCTTCTTGAGCAAAAGTCTCATTATAACTGGAAAATTCAAAAATATTTAAATAATCATGATAGATTATCGAGGGACGATCTCCACTATTTAGCATTGGTCCCCGTTCTTTTTTGTCGCTTGAATTTTCTTCATAATTTGAAATATTTTTTAACAAGCATTCAGTTATCCCAGTCAAATTTGACATGAGCCACGTTTCATCATTTGTTAACGACGGCTCTTTAATGTGGGGAGGGACGATAACAGTTATAGTCCTTCCTACGATCGGTTTGATTAGCTTCTCTAGAAATTGGAAATAGGTAGTCCAATCATACAAATGGGTTTCTCGATATATCCTCAAACAATAGATAGTAGCTCTCAAAGGATCATTATTCACTGTGGCATCAAGTTTAAATTTGTACTTTTCAGTTTTAATAAAACAAAATAAAATATTGAAAATACGATCTGCTATTTTTCGCAAATTGTCTTTTACTGTTCCCCCCCCCTTCATAATGACAACTGCCGTTAACATCGCGAAATTCATATCTTGACCAATCATTAAATCAGGATTGGTTTCGATCAGATCAAGAATTTTATTTAGATAATCAAAGAGAATTGTGGATTTCTTCTTCGCCAAGTGTTCATTGTATTTTGTTAAGATAGCAAAGGCTTTCTTAATTCTATATGACATAATTGGAGCAGGTTGTAAACTAATTAAATTATCCAAAACTGTTGTCAGAATCTGGATCCAATTTACAACTGACATGTCGGTCACATGGATCGGGACAAAAGCTTCTTGAGATTCTGTCGGAGCAAATAAATAAACGAGGATTTCATTCACTTTTTTTCGTTCAAAAGGTAATCCCAGCTTATAAAAGCGTGATACAAGACCGTAGGTTACAGCCTCATGATGTTTATATAAATTTATCGATTTAGAATCGGTATAGATAAACTTTGACAGCAAACTTAGAACGTTATTCGAGGTTCTAACGACGATCGAATCGGAACGGGAGATCGATATTCTCGATAAGTATCTTCCGATTTGTTCAATCAGTTCGTTGATATTTAAAGCAAAAGTATCTCTAAGATAATTGTGTGCGATCGATATTGATATATTCCTTTCCAACAAAAGAGATAACACCAGTATCACATAGTTTCCATACACATCTAAAGCCTTAGCTTCCCTAGAATCTTCTTTCAAGGCTTCTCTTCTTATAATTACTATGTCAGTAGGTTGAATAAAATCATTTTCTGGAACATCTGTAGTAATTTGATAAACATCATCATATGCCAAAATGTCTGTCACCGTAATATTCCCTTCTTTGGGTTTATATTCAGGCAACTCTGATAGATAACTGTTCTTTTTTATGGATAGGAAATTAAAAAAACAAAAATCATATTCACTTCTAGACCCACTGAACTTGCATGTAAGATAGATGATGCTAAATTGAGTAAATTTCATCTCAAAGGGAGTTGTTTTACGGAACAAAACGATTAGATCTAAAGCGGTTTCCACATATAATTTTATAATTGGAATCTCTTCAGCGGTTTCGATGATGACCTCTACAAAGTTGCAAACAAGATTCAAGAGCAGAATATAATTTTCTATCTGAGTTTTTTCCCGTATTTTCTCAAAAAGTGTTTTTATGAAAAGAACTCTTTGAGCTTGGTAGGGATGCTCTTGACACTTTTTCCATGAGACCTGAATTACTTTTTTTTCTAAAAACAACTTTAAACAAACTTGAAGCAAAAGCCTCGAGAATTCAGGACCTGTGAGACGACTCAAAGCTTCACACAGTTTAATGATGACATCGTTTTTACATTTAAGCTTCATTATTAACTGAAAAGATCTCTCACAATCTTCTATGGCTTGAATTAAATAATTTTGTTCTCCACATGAAAGGGCATAATCAAATAACCCATTTATTACTTTAGCAAATTGAGAAGCCCAAGAATTGGAAGTAATGGGCGAATTTTGGAAGATTCTGTAGCATTTTTGCCAATCCTCCCAATCGAAGTATCTTAGCTTCCATTCAATGAGAGACAATGTCGATTTCATAAAAGGGGACGATTCGTCCTCTTCAAAATGGTCATATTTTATCAATAAACGTAGTGCTTCTTCTTTTAAAGATTCAAATTTACTCTTCGACAATAGGACTACCAAATCCTTTATAAACTCCGCGAGGCAAAAGGTATTTTCGATGTATTTAATATAGCTTTTGACGCTTTCACATTCTTCTTGATAGCCGCTTCTAATCATACACATGACAGCTTGGCATCGAAGATTGACATGCTCAGGCTTTGATGACCCATCGTAGACTAGTAATTGATCACAAAGCTCGCGTGCTTTCTCATAATTTACTGGGTTAGAACAGCAAATCTGAATTAAGCCTACATCTATGGAACGGTAATTCCCGCCTACCAATTCCTTACGCAAATTCAGAAGCTTTTCCAAATAATGACTGGCATCTTCGGGCTCATTTAATATTTTGAGGCATCCTTTTAAAATGATTTTGAACGCACGTTCACGATGTTCAGGAATTAGAACTTGATCCACATTATCCAGGATCTCGAGAATGCACCTCTGCTCACTTTTAATTACCCCTCGAAGAATCCCAAGAAAGCAAGAAGATCTAACTACAGGGTCCGCGAATACATGACTCGGGATGGCCGTTTTCCAAAACGCATTCCAAGCTAAGGCGTGAAGAGTTCCTTCCTCCATCGTTGAACAAAGACGTAAGACAACATCCCATACTTTAGGAGAAGGCAAAGAGTAGGCGGTTAAAAGATTTAAACAGATTGTCATAACCGTTTCTTCTTTTGCGGAAATCAATTCATGGATGACTTTGTAGATGAGAGGCGACAAGTGAGATACTAATGAAATAAAAATTGCGGAATGTTCATAAAAAAGTCGACCTGCTTCAACCCATTGTTTTGAATCAATGCGGGCAGCGATCAGCTCTAGCCATGCCTTTCGAAGATCATCTTCGGAATGCAAATTCCCTATAAAGTCGAGGTCATCCTCCCATTTTTTTATCTCAGGTGGATCGCTGCTACAAGCCAATAATAGACAAGTTTGCACCGCTTGCATCGTTTCAGGACGTTTTAAAGACTCCAAAGAAGGTTTGATCTGTAATGAGGACTCAATCATTTGAACGATGGTTTTAAGCTGATTATCGGTAAGGGAACAAAAACCTCCATTTTCATGAACTGCCCAAAATAAATGATCCCATAATTTATCATTGGCTATTCCCGCAGGCAAAACCCGCACTAATTCAATGCAAATATCTAAAACAGGAAAAACACACTGCGAATTTCTAAGATAATCTATGGGTAAATGGTAACCTTGAATAAACATCTCAATCGCTTGAGAAGAGAGTTTGATATTTTGTCTGTGAATTTGCTTCAAGAGTATTGTGCAGAGTTGTGCAAGATTGTAAAAAGGCTTTGCAGCCAATATATCTTTGGTGAATCGGAATTTAAAAAACGTGGCGAGAAGCAATTGAACAATCGGAGAGTGGGATTTGCTATCTAATGAAAATGTGCACAACCGTGTGATTAAATGTCTGAAAAGAAACTTATGGACTTTAGGTAGTTCGCGTGCATTTTCATCATGTTCTTGCAAAATCTTAGAGCAAAATTCTAGTAGTCGAAAGATGAGGGATCCTTTTTCTTGAATCCCTTGAGAAAAAGCAGTGGCAAGCAAAAAGCGAAGTCCAGCCTCTTCAGGCAAGTTGTGGGCAGATGCCACAATCATCCACAACTTGATGAGATCTGCAGGATTAGCTTTAAAATAGTGGGGTCGGGTCAACAGATACAGTAATTTTAGCGCATTCTCCTTATGGTCGTGAGCAACAAAAATGGGCACAAGCTTCAACCAAACAATAGGATTCTGATCTTCATGAAAAGTTATATAGTTGAAGATCTCTTTCGCCAAAGCATCGAAATTAATGACACTTATAAAAGTTTTTATGGGACGATTTTCTAAAGCCATACAAATGGCTACAAGAACTCGGTTTCGCACCTCTTCCGGCATCATTTCATGGTGGAGCTGCCATAAAACAATCGCTGCAATAAGATTAGATTTTGTCCACGATAAGCATAGTGCTTCCATTGCAGCAGAATGAATTAAGATTGGGTTGTCTTCGATAATTTCCAGCGCAATAGTAAGAAGATCAGGTCGGATTGACGCCCCTAACGTTTCGACAAAAAGAAATCTTAAGTGATCTGTGGGTTCCTTTTGTTTCAGAATGGGAAAATAAACGTCCACTGGAGCTATATTGATGACCTGTTCTAAGCTATCAGACAATGTGAGACAATTAAAATTCAGTTCAAAATTATAAACAGAAGGGAAAGCGATAAGCAAATCCCTGAATAAAATTTTTGTTTTCATCATCAAGCTCACAAGCATTCCTATCCTAAACACAAGCGGTTTTAACAAAGGATGGATAGTTTCATGATGGTTGACGAACAATGCATGCATGTTTCGAAGAGTTTCGAGGGGAAAAATGTTCGGCATTAAGTCTGGAATGAATTGACGGTCATGCATGAGTTGAAAATAAAAATCTTCGAAAAACCGGTTGGAAAGGAAAGTTCTACTCTCAAAAAGTGACTGCAAGTTCAAAAGACTATTCAATGGAACTAATAACCAAGTTTTGTCATTTAAGGACTTGATTTGAACTTGAATCATGTCAGGACATCGCAATGGATCATAAAATAGACAAAATTCTTTGTTCGCACTTTGCCCAGTCAAAAACGCCAACAAAAAACAGGCCTGCATATAGGTGCATGCCTCTTTAACAGCAATTTCTTGGTTTAGAAGAATACAAACAATGACTCTTTGCAGTTCAGAGAGTTTAGGAAAAGCCTCATATAAACCATTAAGGAGCATAAATCGGATCGATTCGATTTCATCTCCTGAATAATTTTTATTCTTGAATGTCCCTTGATGCCTCACTAAAACAGTTAACACATTAAACGCAAAAGCAATCTTGAGTGAAGGTGTAGATCCCGCATGGCCCTTTAAAGTTTCAGCATAGGTATTGAAAATCCATTTTCCTTTTTCACTCGTACCAAAGGGCATTTCTGTCAAGAAATTATTTAGCAAATTCCATTCTTCATGCAATGATTTTGTCGATATACCTTTGCTGGCATTCAAAACCGATCTGGGATGGCCATTTTTATTGACCAGGTCGGTATTATCTGTTGCTCCAATCTTTCCAAGCTTATTGAGCAAAACTTTGCAGGGGTATGGATAATCGGAAACAGGAATCACCGGTTCGGCTAATGGTGTCTGAGTTAGAATTTCTTCAGGCACAATGATTCTAAAAGCATCGTATATAAATAAATATTTTCTTAAGGATTCCCTTTCCCAGATCATGTCCAAATTAAAATCAAATCCATTAGATAACCCGAGCGTTAAAGAATCGTTTGGATAAGGAAGATTGCAATAGTTTGAAAACGCGTTATTATGAACATATTCAAACGCCGATTGTGATGATTTAAAATCGTTAGGATACCTTTGCATTAACTTAGAGGCAATACAGCACTTGATGGCTGCACCTATTGCCGGTCTCTTTTCTAAGATCCCCCCTGGAATTATTAAACGCAAATCGAGATCGACAATATTTTTTTCTAGTTCATTCATTAAATCTTCTAATAGATCCTTCGGGATCTCATTGAGATCCAACCCTAATGAGGTCAAAAAATTTAAAAAATAATTCCTTCCTATCACCTTGTACACGGCGCTTCCTGTAAGAACGATAGCGGTTACGATGAGATTGGGATCCGATTTTAAGCGTTTTCGAACATCTAAAATTAATTCTGCAATCGTATAGTCGATCTGGTAGCAGCCGTCGCGTGTGATAAGGTTTCTCGGGATGTGGAAAATCCTTCGCAAACGCAGAATCGATGCCTCCTTCAAAGGAAGAAGTGCTGTTGTTGTTGCTTTTCCAATGGGGTATAAATCAGGATCAAACAATTTTTTTTCGATTAATAATCCAATAAACCTTTCCCAAGGAGTGTAAAAAGAACGTGTTGGTTCGATGTTTTGTCTATTGTTTAATAATTCAGTCGAGGGCAGTTCAAAAACTGTTAATGACTGAACTTGTGCTGTTGAATTCGAACGATAAATAGGTTGCATATGTATTTTATAAGAGTAGTGAGAAATAAGCCAATTCAAGGATACGCCAACGTAAAGAATGCATTTTTTCTTCTTTGGCGTATGCTCTAATTTCAGTCGGCGACATTTTGCCAAACATCTCAATTTCTTTATCAGTTAATCGGTAGGTCACACCATTAATATGAATCGGATCCTTAAAAATTTTTTGGAGTTGCTTTTTGCACTTCCTGAAAGATCTAATTTTAAAGAATAAACGGATCGAGGCATAGAGGATCATCGCAAAGGGTAAGGCAAGCAATCCTAAAAGGAGATCTCCACCTAAACCTTGTTCATAAAAAAGGGAAAATCCTTGAACAGCCAGAATAGATACTAAAGTCAGCAAGAAAATCATGCTTTCCGTTGACGACTCCACTAGGGGACCTAATGTTTTAGAGATGGATCGTTTTGAACAACTATACGCAATAATCTCTTCATACTTAGGCTCTTCAAATGCCATGCGTCCAGCATGGCAAAGTTCATGCGCGATCAACTCTTCCCGTTTATAAAGACCAAGAAAAATGGGTGAATAAAGGAAAGCTTTGCGCAGTTGAATGAAAGCACCCAATGGACCGTTATCGGTAAGTTGAAAAATCCATGCGCACCCGCCATGCCAAGGAGCAAGATGTTTATTGCCGAAAACGACTGGAATCCAATGAGGTACTATATCAAAATCCTGGTGGGTTTCCTTGAATGAGGGGGTTAGGATCTCTTCTGTTTGCTTAACAATAAATCCCGGATCAAGTTTAAGTTCTTGTTTCAAGTTAAGGCAATGGTTAACTCGTTGAATATATTGATCTTCTGTCTCATCGGGTCCCGGAATCAAACCTTGTCGGTTCCATTCAAGTAATTGTTCTTCACTAGGTTTCATGTTTTTGTCTCAATACTTAAAAGCAAAATCAAGATCATAGATCATTTGATCAAAAAAAGGGAGTATCAGATAATCTCGATTTTGTACAATTTTTGCCTTCGGCTTCGAGAGAGAAGCAAACTGCAGCGTAATAAATTTTGAAGGAAGGGTATTTTTACCCCTTCCGAGAAATTTATTTAGCTGCGGGAAGCTTTTTTCCGAAGACGATGGCAAAAATTGTACAAAGTCGAGATAATCTCTACTTTACTAAGGATTTTTTATGTTAACCGATAATTACGAAGAATTCACCGATGCACAGCGCAAGGTGCTTGAAAAATATGTCACAAGTACGACAAGTCATGTTTTTGTTTTGAGGAACCTTCCTGAGGTTATTAAGGGAGCTCTTTTTTCCAGGTATTCCCGTTCAAGTATGGGATTAAGGTCTTTGTTGATCAAGGAGTTTATTGCTCAAGATGAGGACACTGGTTTTTCCGAAATCGCTGGATTGCCAAATTCAGATTCCACAAGCTCACTGGAACAAATTTTTGCGATTAAAAAAGCGCAGAATTTCTATGACCGTATCCTTGATGGGTATGGTGACGACTCGATTGGTGAGCTTGGTGGCGCCCATATTGCTATCGAAAATATTTCCATGCTTGGTGCTAAATTGCTAGAAGATTCCCGTATTGGGGGTTCTCCACTGGAAAAATCGACCCGTTACATCTACTTCGATCAGAAAGTCAAAGGAGAATATCTCTTTTACAGAGAACCGATTTTGATGACTTCCGCGTTTAGGGATCTTTATTTGAATACATGTAATCATTTGTTTGAAACTTATAGCAAACTGATTCCGAAGTTAACCTCAATTTTTGAACAAAAACTTCCCAAAGACCCAGCCATTTCTAGCGCAGCTTATACTGCAGCCTTAAGAGCTAAAGTGTTAGATTGTTTGCGAGGTCTTCTTCCGGCGGGTACATTGACGAATATGGGGATTTTTGGTAATGGTCGTTTTTACGAAAGTCTTCTTCATAAATTGCATTGCAATCCTTTGGCGGAAATGCAAGATATCGGAAAAAGGATGCATGAAGAACTCTCTAAAGTTATCCCCTCTTTTATACGTCGATCTTCCCTTACCCACCACACTCATCAAGGTTTTGTCAGTTTTAATGAGGCTTTGCTCACTGAGATTAAGCAAATTACCCTTGAACACTCCCAGTTTACTCCCGACAGTACTGCATCGGGAGTTCAACTGATTAACTTTGATCCAGATGCTGTAGCTAAGGTTGCGGCGGCGATTTTGTTTGCGAATTCTGAGCATAGTCTACATAGTCTTTTTGCTTACTGCAAACATCTGCCTGAAGAAGAAATTCACCGAATTTTAGAAGCTGCTGCGAATAACCGGGAAAACCGCCGTCACAAGTCTCCACGGGCTTTAGAACACGCCAATTTCACCTTTGAGATCGTGGCGGATTTCGGAGTCTACAGAGACCTTCATCGTCATAGAATGTTGACGCAAGAAAGGCAACTCCTAAATTGTGAACATGGCTTTTTTATTCCCAACGAAATTTTGGGGACCGAAATGGAGCAGCCATATATAGAAGCGATGGAGATGGCGAAATCGGCGTACGACAAAATTTCCAAAGAGCTTCCTGAAGAGGCCCAGTATATTGTTCCGATGGCGTATAATATCCGTTGGTACTTTCATGTCAATTTGCGAGCTCTGCAGTGGTTATGTGAGCTCCGTTCTTCTCCTGCAGGCCATCCTAATTATAGATACATTGCCCAAGCATTGGCTAAAGCGACAATTCGGCAATTTCCGGCATTTGAGCGGTTTTTCAAATTTGTCGATTTTGATGGTTATGATATGGGCCGTCTGGGTCAAGAACAAAGGAAAGTTGAAAAGTCGGTGAAGTAAAAGATCTTGATCATTCTCCTCACACATTTCGTTTTTAATCTCGATCTTGATCTTGATCATTCTCCTCACACATTTCGTTCTTAATCTCGATCTTGATCTTGATCATTTTCCTCACACATTTCGTTCTTAATCTCTATCTTGATCTTGATCTTAATCTTGATCTTGATCATTTTCCTCACACATTTCGTTCTTAATCTCTATCTTGATCTTGATCTTAATCTTGATCTTGATCTTGATCATTTTCCTCACACATTTCGTTCTTAATCTCTATCTTGATCTTAATCTTGATCTTGATCTTGATCTTGATCTTGATCATTCTCCTCACACATTTCGTTCTTAATCTTGATCTTGATCTCGATCTTGATCTTGATCTTAATCTTGATCTTGATCTTGATCTTGATCTTGATCATTCTCCTCACACATTTCGTTCTTAATCTTGATCTTGATCTCGATCTTGATCTTGATCATTCTCCTCACACATTTCGTTCTTAATCTTGATCTTGATCTTGATCATTCTCCTCACACATTTCGTTCTGAGTTAGCTCGTATCAATCCTATCAACATCGAAACAATCTGATACAATTGATCTTTCCCGTTTTTCACGCAGTCTGCATCTACTTTTTTCTTGGCAACAAGAACATCCAGGCAAGCAGCGCACTCGAGAGCTGAGCCACGTGCACTATCGAAATATCGACAACGATCAGCAGATGTATGTTTTCCATTTCCTTCAGCAATATTCAAAGGAATTGAGGTACTGGCACGGTCTAGTTGATTATGAACGGAAAGGTTTTTTGGGATACTTTCCAGTAGTTCGTTAATCCATGTGATGAAACGAATGGATTCTTGGTAGACGTTAAGTGTTTCGTGACCGAACTGGGACATAAGACCTCGAACTCAGGAAAAACTTAAGAAAAGTAAGATTAGAATCATGATTAAGATCGAGATAAAGATCAAGATCAAGATCAAGATCGAGATCAAGATCAAGATCAAGATCGAGATCAAGATCAAGATCAAGATCGAGATCAAGATCAAGATCAAGATCAAGATCGAGATCAAGATCAAGATCAAGATCGAGATCAAGATCAAGATCAAGATCAAGATCGAGATCAAGATCAAGATCAAGATCGAGATCAAGATCAAGATCGAGATCAAGATCAAGATCAAGATCAAGATCAAGATCAAGATCAAGATCGAGATCAAGATCAAGATCAAGATAAAGATCAAGATCAAGATCGAGATCAAGATAAAGATAAAGATCGAGATAAAGATCGAGATAAAGATCAAGATCAAGATCAAGATCGAGATCAAGATCAAGATCAAGATCGAGATCGAGATCAAGATGCTGACAAATGATCATCTCTAGTAGACAATGGCTTAGGATTGTAAGACTCTGTTCTAGAAAGCTCAAAAATTCGCACAACGAAAAACTCTCGAGAACGATAGTTACTTGATGTAAAATTTTATTATAGTTTAAAAGAGTTTCAACGTTGAATGCGAAGAAATTGGGAATTGCAGCATGAAAAAATTCGGAACTCTTTTAGGTATAGCCGTTCTAGTGCTTTTGCTCGCCTTAGCCATCGCCGAATGGTGGACGGGAGGCAACCTCTCTGGAAGGAAAGAAAATGGAGACTATGCGTGGGCTAAATCTCTTCTTTCTGAAAATAAACCTTATAAGGCCAGAGCAGTCATCGAAAAATACTCTTCCCAATTTTCCGAAAACCCTGGAGATAAACCCAACTGGCTCGACTTGGAAATTAAAGATCTAGCTGCAATGCCACAAGATTCACGAAACATCGTCGGCCTTTATCAAACCTTTCCTAAAGCATTTGAAAATCAAAATGAAAAAACAATTCTCCTTCTTGCCGCTCAATTGATCAACCAACGGGACTTTGATGATTTCGAAAAATTAAAAACCGAATGGGCTAGCAAAACGACTGAACCTGGAATTTGGTTCGGCTTACAATCTGACTCTCTCGCGGTTCAAGGAAAAGTCAACGACGCAATAGCGCTTTTGAAAGGGAAACATTTCGAAGGCAAAAATGACCTCCCACGCTTGCTTAGACTCGCTTTCTTAACCAGCAAAACCAATATTGAAGAGACTTGGAATCTGCTCAATCAAGCGATCAAGATCGATCCCTCCAACACAGAAGCACATATCTATAGAGCCCAAATTCTTGAACAACTCAATAAACTTCCTCTAGCGCGTTTAGAATATATTGCTGCCATCCAAGGCTCACCCAAAGATCCTTTCATTTATGACCAGTTAGCTGAATTTCTATTGCGTTATGGTGAGATCCAATCCGCGTTAAGCATTTGGAATATAGCTCTGCAATATCCAAACTCTGATCAGGTTTGGGTAAAGTCAATTTTTTGGTCTAAGGTGGGACAACCCTTTCCGTTTGAATGGAAAAAATTGCAAATACCCGATGGTCCCTTGAATCCACTAATTCAGTATCTATTAAATTTAAAGCCAAATGAATTTTGGAATTCTGCTGCTTTTGAAAAGCTTATCAATGGTGGTTATTACTTAAGAACTCAACAAGCGACTTTTTGGCTCCGTCTAATCCAAACTCTTATGTCTGACAAACCAGGCGATGCTTTGAACCTTTTACAATATTCAACATTCAAAGAAAGTTCCTGGTCACCATCCATAGAACATGCCCTAGAGCAAATTCTGACCTATCGAAAAACAGGATCTTTACAAATCGATTCACAAGATCAACAAACTCTAAAACGCCTTTCCCCCAATTCTACGACCATGGAGCAAACCTATAATCATGCTTTCTTCAAAGATCTTAACGAGCTTTCCCAATATAGTTCTATCGACCTTACTACGGACAAAATGCCAAAAGACCTTCGTAATTTACTCATGAGCAGCGAAGCTTACGCAGCGCCTTTCTTGGCAGGTATGTGGTTGGAAGCTGCATGGGCATTGCATCAGATGTCAGTGATCCCTGCCGATTTTCCATTATGGTATGCTTTTGGGCTGACACAAACAATCCGTATCCTCCAAGGGCCTATGCAGGCTTTAGAATTTGCGACAAAACAACCTCCTTCTCCTCCGCTCAATTTATTAATCGGAGAGTTATTAATTTTTACAGGCAATGTAGAAGCTCTCAGGATAAATTCAAGCAGGTAGAAAATTTTAACAACGAAGTCGGTTACAGAGCAGCATGGTTAGCTAGCCTAATCGATATCGACAAGGGGAACTACATTGAAGCTCAAAAATTGTTACAAGATCGTCCTTCTCTTGCGAATTCCTTAGTTGGAAAAGAAACCCAAGCATTAATCTTCATGCGTGAAGGCAAAGAAGCCGATCGAATAAAGTCTATTTGGAAATTGTGGATCGTTCACCGACCGCCAAATATATGTTGGCTCAGAAAGCCATTAAAGAGAACAATTGGAAGCAAGCGAAGACTTGGGCATTGGAATTACTGCGCGATTACCCTGATAACCAGAACTTTTTACAACTCTACAAACAGATCGAAGAAGGAGAAAAAAATGGCTGATTACAAACATTGGATTTTAATGGGAAGCTTGATGGGGATGGCTTTGACTTCTACTCCTGTAAATGCCTATGATGACCAAAGGCGCAATTTCAGAGGGGAAACAAGGGAAGATGAACTGGATGACAGAAGTCTGTATAATTCCAATCAGCGCCAAGTGCAAGGACAACAGTGTAATGGGCCTCAGTGTGCACAACCTGCCCAAGGTGGCGGGAATTGCCCATCAGGTCAGTGCGGCCAGCCTCAAGAAAAACCTTTAGCCTGCGGTGGATGCGGCGTCTGTGAAGAATGTAGAAAAAGGGGACCTGGTCCTGCCGCACTTGTCGATGATGGTATTTAAATCAATGTTCTAGGGAGAACGATATAACAATGCGAAAAATCACAGGACTATTAGTGGCCATCATCGTCGGTGGTACGATAGGCATCGCCATTACGACTTTCTATAAGCCTAGCCTGCGACAACTATTTCTCAGCAAAACTCCTGTGGCTTCTCCTGAGTCACAGGAGGATGATTTTAAAAAAGCGCAATCTTACCTTTCCATCTCCAAGCCCGAAGAGGCGATGAAGATTATCAATAAGCACAAAACTGAGATTGAAAATCAGAATGCCGAAGGAAAGCAGTGGCTTGATCTTCTTGTTGAAGCGAGTGTGCAAGCACAAAACACGCCCCAATTGATGCATATTTTTTCATTTGATCCTAATGCATTGGCTTCAAATGAAAAAGCCGCATTGATTGTAGCAGATCAGTTAATTAGTACAGGTGACACCAAAGATTATGAAACCTTGCGTGCTCTGTGGAAAGGGCATACGCAGACGCCAGAAAGATGGTTTATCCTTGATGCAGATGCGTTAATCCTTGAGAAAAAAACTCCGGAAGCGATCGAGCTTTTGCAATCACAAACCTGGGAAGGCTCTAAGGATACAAATCGACTTGTCCGTCTTGCACTCCTCCACATGAGCGATCAACCCAAAACTGCTTGGAATTATCTTGTTGAAGCACAAAAGAAAAATCCTGACAACACCGATATCCGAACCTACCGCGCACGCTTTTTAGAAAGCATCGGTAAACCTGAACTTGCCCTAACAGAATACTTGTCAGCTGTCTCAGCTGATTCGGCTAATCCACACCTCAAAGATCAATTGGCCGAATTTTATATCCGTTCCCACAAATTCGATCAAGCTCTCAAAGTATGGTCTGAGGCTTTAAATCCACCGACTTCCGATTCTATTTGGCTCAATTCGATATTTTGGAGTCGAATGATTACCCCAATACAATATGATTGGGCAGACTCGCAGCCGCCGCAGGGCTATAAAACACCTTTGATAAACTACCTTTTAAGTTTGCCTCCAGGCGAATTTTGGGACCGCAAATCGTTTGAAGAAAAACCTGACCTTGAAGCCTATTTGAACCACGAACAGTCTACTTTTTGGCTACGTATGCTGCAATACTTGAAAAACGGAGAAGAAGATCAAGCTTACATTTTGGCCCAGTACAATCCTTTTGCCGAACAATCTTGGGACGCTCAACTTTTAGAATCATTGCAACGTGTTCTCAATTACCGCAGAAATGGCACTCTTAAACTCACCAAAGATCATACAAGCACAGCCAAGATTGCATTAGAAAAGAATGAAAATCCTTTAAAAGGAAACTTCTTTGTCGATATCGATAAATTTGCCCATGTCCCGCCAAACGATCAGGGTATGAAAGATTCACTCCCGCAAGACATGAACAATCTTTTGATGAGTCCAGAAGTGTTTTCAGCCCTCTTTTTGGCTGGTGGTTGGCGTGAAGCAGGCTTGGACTTACATAAAGTGAAAATTATTCCTCCAGATTTTCCTCCATGGGTCGGCTATAACATTACTGATGCCATGAGGGCAAATCGTAGTGTGATCGATGCCTTGCGGTTTGCCTCTTCCCAAAAGAAAAATCCCAGCCTCTCACTGCTTAGTGCAGAATTGATGATGGCAGGAGGTAGTCCTGATGCTGGCATGATTGAACTCGAAAAATTGATTTCCGAGCCTGGAGAAGTGGGCTATAAGGCTTCTTGGTTGCTTAGCTTAATTTACTTAGAAAAAAAGAATTATGATGAAGCCAAGAAGACGATTTCAGCAAACTCACAACTGGAAAAATCTTTAATGGGACAAGAGGCTTTAGGGAGAATTGCGATTCTCCAAGGGGACCAAGCGACAGCGGACAAGATTTACAACAACATTGCCTCACAGTCAACTGAAGCCAAATCGTATCTTGCAAGAAGAGCTTTTGCGGATAAAGATTGGGAAAAAGCACAAAAATACACTGAAGAGCTACTCAAACTTTACCCAAATAACCAAATACTCAAAGACAATTTGCAGAAAATTCAGAATGAGCGAGGTAAAAAGCAATCATGAATAGATCAGATTGGGGATGGATAGCCCTGCTTGTTGTATACGCAGCTTTTATATGGCTGCGAGACACAACTTGGACCACTTCCACTGATGATACGTTGCCTATTTTGGCAGCCATTCCTTTATTTGTATGGTTAGGAAAGCCTTGGCGGTTTATGCAAGAATCTCGTCCGGCTAGTCCTTTCGCTTTAGGCATAGCAATTTTGCTCTTCTTAGCAGGTGTGACCCTCAATTTAACAATCTTTCTCGCTATCTCTTGGACATTGATCGTTTGGAGTTGGCTTTCACGTAGAATTACAGAATCCAAAATGGGGGATTTAAAAAAGCTTTTAATCCTTTTATTATTTGCGTTTCCTTGGATCACATTGGATTTTGCCAATATTGGTTGGTGGTTCAGATTATCGGGAGCTTGGGTTGTGGGAAATTTGTACCGCTCCTTCGGTCAAGAAGTTTTTCAAGAAGGGACCAACATTTTAATCAACAACATCCCGTTTTCAGTAGAGGTAGCTTGTGCTGGCTTGAACACGTTACAATCGATGATCATTGCAGGGATAGCGATCGCTTTTCTTTTGCTAGGCAATACTGACCGTTACTGGTACAACCTTCCCTTATTGATCTTGATGGCCTGGTTGGCGAATACGTTGAGGATTTTCTTGTTGGTCAGCACAGCCTTAGCTATTGATGTCAGGTTTGCTTCTGGACCCTTCCATTATATTGGAGGATGGCTAGTAATCGTTATCATGTTTGGGTTATGCTGGTGGATTTTTTCTATTCAAGAAAAAACGACAGTCAAGAAAACCCTATGAAAACGAGAACAATGCCTTGGATAGCGGTTTTCATCCTCGTCTACTGTCTGTGGAATAGCAAGGATACATTCCGATACTGGCAAGAACATTTTTTCACCGATGTTAGCTTTTTGTGCTTTTTAATCTGGTGTATCCCTTTGCTTTTTCAACGTTCTTATCCCCATCCGATCCCACTTTTCTTGGCACTGGGATTTACATTTTTTGGAAATCTGGGAGAAATTCATATTTTGCAAGATTTGGCCTTAGGTTTTGCTATAGGAAGTTTTTATCCTTTTTCTTGGTTGAGTCTGTTATGGATGATAAGTGCTCTGAGTTGGGCCCCAGCCTTTGCATGGGTAGCAACTCAAATAACGGCTCACATCCAGCCACTTAGGCTTTTGATTGTCATCATTCCCGTGCTTGGACTGATCGGCAAATCCCTATATTTAAGGAAGGAAGCATGAATCCAGTCATTCAAAAAATTCTTTGGGTGCTTTTGGTAGTCGCGGTGATTTTTGGCACGGTATGGCAATTTTATCCTTTGCATGATGCCCAAGCAAGGATGTTAAATCTGCCTCTTATAGGAAACGATTTTAAAGGGAAGAATGTTCCTTTAAATGATTTTGAAAAGGATTTTTTTAAAAAAATTAATGTCGTCAAACGAGTTTACTTTATTGATCAAACCTGGTTTTCAGTAATCTTATTGGATGGAACTCACGATCGTCATCTAGTCCATGACCCTGCATTTTGTTTCCGCGGCAGCGGCTTTACAATTTTAAATCAAAAATATTTTCCGCTTAAAAATGGCCAAGCTAATGTTGCAACTCTACTTAAGGGAAGTGAACGAATAGAGGCACTTTATTGGTACAGCGACGGCAAAAATGAATACACATCTCCTTGGAAGTATTGGTGGCAAACAACTTTGCGTCGGGTTACGCTTGGTCGTTCCGGGCCCGAGCCCGTTCTCATTATATTGCAACCTCTCGGCATTTCCAAACCCAATTGGGAAAATGTCATTAAGGATTTCCAACCTATACTGGAAGTGTAACATTGGCAGCCTCTTTCATCGACCTCATCGTTGTAATTCTGGTGCTCATTCTGATTGTCAATGGGACAAAGATGGCTCGATTGTTTCTGGGTTGTTATCTTCCCTTACTAATTTTTATCCCATCCGAATTTATTTCCCCTTTTCAAGGTATACCTCACACAAATCCAGCTCAAACAGCAATTTTTGTAATGGGGGGGATTTTTTTATTATCGCACTTCTCTCGGTGGAAAGTCAGCAGCATGGATTGGCTAGTCCTTATTTATTTGGCGCTGTACAACTATTCTGAGTGGACCGCAGATATGTCGGAAACGGGGGAAAAAACAATCGCTGTAGAATTGACAGCTTCTTTAACAGAAGTTTTATTTCCCTACATGTTTGCTAAAACATTTATTGGATGGCAAGGATTGCATGTCGCATTTTCTCAAAGATTAATTTTTCTAGTTTTTTTAGTAACACTGTTAATGCCTTTTGAAGTTCGATTGACGAAAGATCCTTTTTATTATTACTTAAACTGGATTTACGATGTTAGTGAATCGGGACCCCCCCTTTTACGTTATGGTCACGTTCGCTACATGGGGCCTTTTACTCATCCGATTTTGGCCGGGTCCATTTTAGCCACATGCCTTTTGCTCGATGTATGGTTAATAAAAAACAATCTTTGGGAGAAGATGAACCAAGTTTTAAAATGGTTCATTGCCGCAATGCTTGGGTTATCTTTATTGGCTACCTCCTCAAGAGCCCCTATGATCGGTTTTGGCATGGGGTACATCCTTTCTCGTATCGGTTATAACATTCGACGTCTATGGCGTAATATCGCAGTTGCCACAATTTTATTGGTTTCATTTTCTAGCATAATCTATTACTTAATCGCTTCCTATGTCGACATCAATACTGAAGTTGCAACAAGCGAAGCGCAAGGAACTTTGGAATATCGTATGGATTTGATCCCTTCTTTTACACCGATTGTGGAAGAAAGATTTTGGCTAGGTTGGGGTAATTTAGGCTGGCCAAAACCTAACGGTGAAAAAATGGTATCCATTGATAATCATTACCTTTGGCTCGCTTTACGTCACGGCATGTTGACTTTGGGTGTATTCCTTGCTATGCCATTAATCATGATTATTAAACTGTTTTGGAGGGGAATCCAATTAAGGCCGGAGCAAAAGCTCGCCTCCACGCTCGTATTCACCCTTTTTTCCATTTTTTGCACTCAACTTATAATTTATTACACTGTGTTCATGGGAGGGCAAACAACAGCTCTATTTTTTATATTATTGGGATGGGCGGAAGGACTTTTACTCTATCTTCAACGGACCAAGGAAGATATACCCAATATTCAGATTAAAAATTATAAAACATTTTTAAAAAAATTAAGAAAAGCATGAATCGAACACCCATCGCCTATTTGACAAGTCGGTATCCAGCTATCTCTAATGCATTTATTCATCGGGAAATTGTGCAGCTTCGAAAGTTGGGGATCAAAATCATTACGGCTTCGATTAATCCGATTGAAAATATGGATCAGCCTTATCCCGCTGATGAACAAAAGGCGATTGATACTACATTTTATGTCAAGAAAGCAGGCTTTTGGAAAGCTCTTTTAGCATTCACTACAACACTATTTACGCAGCCATTGAGATTTATTAAAGGCTTTACGTACGCCGTAAAATTGGGGGGTTTGCATCCAATTCATTTGATCTATCATCTTTTCTATTTTGCCGAAGCCCTCTTAGTGGGAAAATGGATGATCCGAAATCATGCCAAACATCTTCATGTTCATTTTGCTAATCCAGCTTCTACAGTGGGATTATTGGTTGCAAAGACCTTTCCAGTTACGTATTCGATCACTATTCATGGTCCAGATGAGTTCTATGAAGTTTCTGGAAGTCATCTTGCCGAAAAAATTGATGCGACCCAATTTATCGTTTGCATTAGCGAATATGCGCGAAGTCAGTTAATGAGGATTGCACCCTATGAACAATGGGATAAATTTTTCATAGTGCCTCTTGGAGTGGATCCGCACCTGTTTGTGCCAATGAATAAAATATCCGAAAAGAAAACTTTTGAAATACTGTGTGTGGGTAGACTTGTCCCTGCTAAAGGGCAGCGGATCTTAATCGAAGCGTTCAAAAAACTGCGGTCTGAAGGGCTTCCGATGATGCTGCGCTTGATCGGAGATGGTCCAGATCGTAAAGAGCTAGAAAAATTGAAGAACAATGAAATTGTTTTAGAAGGAAGTGTCAATCAAGATCATATTCGCAATTTTTATGCTCAAGCTGATCTTTTTGTACTTCCTAGTTTTGCAGAAGGGAAACCCGTTGTTCTCATGGAAGCGATGTCGATGGAGATCCCATGTATTTCAACCTCCATTAATGGTATCCCAGAACTGATCAAGGATGGGCGTGATGGGATGCTTGTCCCGCCCTCCGATTCTCAAGCACTCGCAAATGCGATCAAAAGCTTATACAATGATCAACGTTTGAGGGATAATATCGGAAAATCAGGCCGGTATAGAATTTTAGCAGAGCACGATTTGCACACGAATGTCAAAAAACTTGCCGTGGTATTTTTGTCTCAACTGCAGGGGGAGACAATTGAGTGACTTATTTATCACTATCGGATTTGTTCTGTTTTTTCTAACACTACCGGGAACTCTCGAACTGCTTTTCGTCACCGTGGGCGCTATAGGTAACCGTTTAATTCATCCCATTTCTTCCCCAGCACCAATACCCCTCAATTTCAATCTCGCGGTTATTATCTGCGCACATAATGAAGAAAAGCAGATTGCGCGAACCCTCAAAAGTCTGCAAGCTGCTGGATTTTCAGAAAATATCTGGGTTGTCGCTGATAACTGTAGCGATGCTACGGGTGAAATTGCCCGAAAGTGGGGAGCCCACGTTTTGCAAAGAGTGAATGCTCTTCAGATAGGCAAACATTATGCGTTAGATTTTGCCTTCAATTCTCTTGAACTGCAAAAATATGATGCTTACCTCATCATCGACGCTGATACGATTATGCTTCCAAATCTAAAAGAAGAGATAAACAAACAATTGAAACAGGGAGTAGAAACGTTACAGATTTGTTATGGACTTATGAATGTAAATTCTTCACTTGCAACCCGATTTATGAATCTTACCTTTGAAGCCTTCAATCATCTTAGGCCACTTGGAAGAAAATTTTGGGGGCTATCCACCGGTATCCTTGGGAACGGCTTTATGATTACACGCTCTACTTTGAATAAAGTCCCTTTCCAATGTCAATCGGTTGTTGAAGATCTTGAATATCATCTCAAATTAGTAGATGCAGGTCTTAAAGTGCAGTACACCGATGATACCAAAATTTTTGCAGAAACGCCTACAAGAATTCAAGCAGCTTCTGATCAACGCTCTCGTTGGGAAGGGGGACGACTCAGATTGCTTATCGATTTCGGTCCAGAATTACTTAAAAAGATCGTGCAGGGACATTGGCGTTTACTTGAGCCACTTTTGGATCTTATGCTTTTCCCTCTCGCCTATCATGTTTTACTTTTGCTCCCCTTCTTTTTTATTCCGAGCCATTTTCTAAAGGTTTATGCCCTCTTTTCTTTATGTGTCGTTGGATTTCACATAATAATAACTATGGTGATTGCACGCGCAACCTGGAAGGATGTTTTAGCCCTTACCTTCTTACCCTTTTATTTGATTTGGAAAATCGGGATTATCTCAAAAATCTTCCGAGGGGCAAGCAAAGGGTTTTCATGGACCCGCACTGAAAGATGACTTTAAAATAGTATTCCAGCAATTGACAAGGTCATTTTCTTCTCTAACTTTGGTATATATAGATCGCAAATCGTCTGAGATCACTCTAGCTCTTTTTATCAAATCTTTGGGATCCTGCTCATAAGTTAAAGCAAGGGTTTCTACCTCCTTTGCAAAATTAAGAATTTCACCCGATTCGATCGGTATAGCATAAGGCGTGTGCAAATACTCTTTAGCCGCTTGTCCATGATAACCGACCACAAGACAGCCGCAAAAAAGGGCTTCCAGAGGAGGTAGGGAAAATCCCTCTTGATACGAAAAGCTCATAAACAACGCCGATTTCTTTAAGATTTCAGCCACTTCTGTTTGCTGCTTTCCATCTACGGGCACAAAAGTCCAATCCTTTAATTTTCCTCTTTTCAATATTATGGAAATTAATTGCTGTATATCTTGAGGGCATTTCCTAGGCATGAAAACGATTTGCTTTAATTTATCCTCATTAAAAGTAAACAGATCCGAATCTATAGAGAGTCGCACGGAATAGATATTTAAATTAGGAAAAGTATAATGCAGA
>CAVPVT010000067.1:0-35248 GCA_963709145.1 Parachlamydiales bacterium | reverse complement strand
GAATTTCAATGTCGCTGCAAAGGCTCTAGAACTTGCGGCCCAAAAGCGTATAGAAGCAAATTCTCGCCTTCGACAATGCTTTTGATCATCCCACAACGGGAACAACTTGAGAAGACATGGTATTAGAAGAATATTCGGAAGCATTGGCGTGTAACGTATCCCGCCACCTCATTGGCACATACGGATAGAAGAGGACTGCTTGTTTTGGAACTTACTACCTGAACTTACATAACTGCATTTCTACGTGGAAGCCAATGAAGTGATCCGTGGCTATCTAGGTAGAAGAGGGATTGCAGGAATAAAAGGAAATGTTCTCAGGAGTTTGAAGGTTTTCGATCCGGTGAGGGAATAGATGTAGTCCGTTTTGATAATAAATTTGAAATCATAATATACATTTTATGCATGCGCCGTATCCCAAGTCTGCCCATAATCTCAATTTGCAGAAGACATGTGGATATTCCGTATAGCTAGAGGGGGAAGGGTGCTTCTTCTCTTCGAATATTTTAACCACAAATATAAAATTCACTCCTTTATTCTCAATTAAATTTTAAGTGTTAATAATGATGTCGCTTTCGTCCTTTAAAATTGTTCAATCCAACTAATTGAAAGATATACGGGATCGGTGTCACCAAAGCTCTGACAGGAAAAAAGAAGCTGATCTCCAGGAGCTAAACTCACCCCATAATCGGAAAGATTAATTAACATAGAAAATCCACCCGATAGATAAAATGAAAATAAAGCTCTTCCAGGCGACATAATAGTTCCCGAAGTCGCATAAGATACTACTGAAGTGGGGCCCCGCAGAATTAAATGATTGACCTGTAACTGTGGGATTAATATAAAGCACAAAGACAACACCATTTCCAGAGGAGTTAAATAAAGTTAATAAGTTAGGCAAAACCATTACTTGATTTGTCTGTCCAACAAATATCGTATCGTTTTGAATGGTAAGGACGTTGGTAAGCGAATTACTAATATCGGTCGGCCCCACACTTACGCTATTCATTACTGCGGAAAGAGCAATAATTCCTTCTGTATATAAGCCCATGGATCCAATTTCTAATTGGGCACTTCCTCCTGAACTTGTTACTTGTGCCATTAACTGCATACCAGGATTTGATAACGACCGTTCCTGTGAGCTATTGGCATATTCGATTTGATTCACCAATATGAACCCTCCAGTTAATGGGGATTCAATATAAAAATTTATATTACCAAAATCAAGTTGAGATTGGATCTTATAAATATTCCCTTTAGTATAATCAATCACTATTCCACTCGGTCCTGTTCCATCCATTGGATCCACGTTCCAATTAGATTGAGGAATTACTGTAACAATCGAATTATTTATCCATAAAATGCATAGTTCGGAATTTGTTACTCCAAAGAAGAATCCATTTGTATCGTTTCCCATCCCAGCAATTTGAGTAGTTCCTACATCCCCGTTACTGTATATGGCAGCAAATATACACGAAACACCTTGTCCTTGTTGAACATTTACCCTAGTTTTACTGGAAAGTGTAACCCCATCCCCTGGACCAGAAACATTTAAAACAGCCATTCCGTTTGATTGCAAGGCTGAACCATTGCCAACAGTGTCGAGATTCACCAAATCTGGAAGCAAATTATAAGTAAATTGCAACTGTGCATCAATACTCCTCTCAGCTTCCCCAAAACCAATCACACCTGTAGCTCCCGTTGCTCCTGTTGGGCCTGTACTACCTGTGACTCCTGTCATCCCTGTGACTCCTGTCGGACCGGTTGCACCAGTATCACCTGTGATTCCGGTTGCTCCTGTTGGACCTGTAGGACCAGTAGCACCTGTGATTCCGGTTGCTCCTGTTGGTCCGGTAGTACCAGTCACACCTGTGACTCCAGTCGTTCCTGTGACTCCTGTAGGTCCAGTAGTACCAGTCGCACCTGTGACTCCTGTAGGTCCAGTAGTACCTGTCACACCTGTGACTCCAGTCGTTCCTGTGACTCCTGGAGGTCCAGTAGTACCAGTCGCACCTGTGATTCCGGTGGCCCCTGTTGGGCCTGTAGGACCAGTATTACCTGTAGGACCAGTATTACCTGTAGTTCCAGTCGCGCCTGTGAGTCCTGTTGGGCCTGTAGGACCAGTAGCACCTGTGATTCCGGTGGCCCCTGTTGGGCCTGTAGGACCAGTATTACCTGTAGTTCCAGTCGCGCCTGTGAGTCCTGTTGGTCCGGTAGTACCAGCAGCACCTGGGATTCCGGTGGCTCCTGCTGGGCCTGTAGGACCTGTATTACCTGTAGTTCCAGTCGTTCCTGTGACTCCTGTTGGGCCTGTAGTACCATTAGTACCTGTGATTCCGGTTGCTCCTGTTGGTCCGGTAGTACCAGTCACACCTGTGACTCCAGTCGTCCCTGTGAGTCCTGTTGGTCCAGTAGTACCGGCAGCACCTGGGATTCCGGTGGCTCCTGTTGGACCGGTAGGACCGGGATCACCTGTAGCTCCAGTTGTCCCTGTGACTCCTGTTGGTCCGGTAGTGCCAGCACCTGGGATTCCGGTTGCTCCTGTTGGACCTGTAGGGCCGGCATCGCCTATGGTTCCAGTCGCCCCTGTGGGGCCTGTTGGCCCTGTGGGACCTGTTCTCCCACGCTTACAAGGTATTGGCTTACATCGCACTACATGCATATTTGAAGAATAATCATCCGTTGAAAAAAGTGATGAAACGTTTCCTAAACAGATAAAATATAACAGACTGAAAAACAAAAGTTTAAAAGTCTTCATGCAGTATTCCCCATTAAAATTGTTCAAGCCAACTAGTGGAAACATATACGACGATCACAGAAGAAGTAGCAGTGCAAGCAAAGACTAATGTGTCTCCTGGCGATAATTTAATGTCATATTCAGTCATATCGACTGATATGCCGAAACCGCTCGATAAATAAAATGTTCCCAATAAGATTCCACCGTTTAAGGTATTTCCATTTGTATCATATGACACAACTGAATTAGGACTTATGTTCGCGAACCCGGTATTATTAACTGTGGGATTAAGATACAATGAAAAAATTGCATCTGCACTGTTTTCTGGACTATTAAACAAACTAAGCTGATCAGGAATCACCATGAGTTGGTTAGTTTGAGATTCGAAAACTGTGTCATTTTGAATCGTAAGAATATTGTTTGTGGTAGTACCGACAGTTTTACTTCCACTTACACCATTTCTTATCCCAAGATAAGGGTTCACTCCTCCTTCTATGAATAAACCCATTGAACTAATACTTAATTCAGTACTCCCGCCCGAACTTACAGCCTCTGCCATTAGTTGAAGCCCTGGATTCGATAAAGAAGGACTTGTATTCGCGTTAGCATAATTAATTTGATGGACTAATACTAGCTCGCCTGTTGCCGAAGATTCGATAAAAAATTGGATGTTACCGAATTCAAGCCGCTGATATTGAATCTTAAAAATATTTCCAAGAGTATAATCTAACGTCATTCCGCTAGGACCTGTTCCATTCATCGGATCAACATTCCAATCCACTTGTGGAATTGTCATATCAATTGAATTATTTCTATATAAAATCCCAAAGATAGAATTATTACATTCGAAAAAAAAACCATCTGTATCATTTCCAATACCAGCAATTTGGTTCGTTAGTCCTCCATTGGCTCCATATATGGCAGCAAATATACATGAAACGTCCTGTCCTGGTTGAGCGTATGCACGAACGTTGTTGGATATTGTTGCGCTATCACCTCCTCCATTAACTTGCAAAACAGCCATTCCATTTGCAAAAAATATTAAGGACGAAATGCCGGTGACGCTTTCTTCAGCCAAACAAGAATTAACATTATAAGTAAACTGCATTTGTGCAATTGGATTAGTGCTAGCAATCAATAATTCTCCATATGCAGATGTTTGAGGATAATAAGGATTACATGAAATCGACTGCGTAAAATGCATTGACAGAATAGTAAGGAAAAAAAATGAATATAATTTCTTCACATGACTCTCCTCTTATATTCAACGGACGGTATTTGATTCAGTAATATTGCCGCAATAATAAAAAATTTAAAACGTCAAAGGTGAATATGGCACTGATTTTCATGAAGAAGAATCCAAAAAAAGCTGATGAGAAGTGTTAGCTTACCAAACCTTATTGTGTTACGTTAAGATGAACAACAGTTTTATGGATTTTAAGATGGACTCAACATGAAGTTGCTTGAATATACCCTATCAGAACTTCAAGATAGGTTCGACCGAAAAGAATTGAGCGCGAAAAACCTGTGTGAAGCGTACTTGAAAAGGATCTTTGAAATTGACCGAAAAGGTCCTGCTCTTCGCTCTGTAATCGAACTGAATCCAGACGTTTTAGAGATAGCTTCTCTTCTTGATGATGAGCGTCGAAAAAAAGGTCCTCGGGGAATTCTGCATGGTGTTCCCGTGCTAATCAAGGACATCATAGATACCGCAGACCGAATGATGACGACAGCCGGTTCTTTGGCCTTGGAAGGGAATTTTTCTCCCAAAGATGCCTTTTTAGTTCAAAAGCTGAGAGAAGCTGGAGCTATTCTTTTAGGCAAAACCAATTTGAGTGAAAGGGGCTATATACGTTCAACAAGAGCTTGCAGCGGGTGGAGCAGTCGCGGGGGCCAGGTGCGCAACCCCTATGTATTAGATCGTAGTCCGCTTGGATCAAGTTCGGGATCGGCAGTAGCAGTTGCGGCCAACTTTTGCATGGTCGCGATTGGAACTGAAGTCGATGGCTCCATAGTTCGACCTGCTTCTAGCAATAGCATCGTTGGGCTCAAGCCTACAGTTGGGTTAGTGAGTCGATCGGGGATTTTCGGTGTGGCACCTGAACAAGATACGGCAGGCCCTATGGCACGCTGTGTTGCCGATCTCGCAGCCCTACTGACGGTTATGGTAGCTTGCGATCCTCAAGATCCCGCAACACTACAAAATGGAGAGCGTCAAGTCCAGGACTATCGTAAGTTTCTCATTTTGGGTGCTCTCAAAGGGTCACGATTAGGTGTTGCCAGGGAGTGTTTTGGAAAGCACGAAGGGACCGATAGTGTCATTGAGAATGCCATAAGACAACTCAAGATTTTGGGAGCAGAGATTGTAGATCCTGTTCGCGCAAGCACACTACCGTTTTTTGGAGAATTAGAAGTTGAACTTTTCAAATATGGACTTAAGGTTAGCTTGAACAAGTATTTGGCGGAACATCCAAAAGCTCAAATGAGAAACATTGAGGAGCTCATCAGGTTCAATAAGGATCATGCTGATCAGGTCATGCCTTATTTCGGACAGGAATTTTTCGAGATGGAGAGTAATTTAACTGAGGAGGATTATCTCAAGATAAAAAAAGAATGTCTCCATCTTGCACGAACCGAGGGGATCGACAAGGCTATGAGGGATCATAAATTGGATGCGATCATAGCTCCTACTGAGGCTTCGCCTCCATTTGTGATAGATCCAATTGTCGGAGACAATATCCTGCAAGGTGGATGTTCTACTCCCCCTGCTCTCGCCGGTTATCCTCATATCACAGTTCCGGCAGGGTATGTACACGGGCTTCCGGTTGGCTTGTCTTTTTTTGGACGGGCTTACGATGAAGGGAGGCTTATCAGCTATGCCTATGCTTATGAACAAGCAACCAAGGTAAGACGCCCCCCTGGGTTTATTGCCACAATCGGATAGAATCTTGAGGAAAATGCCAAAACATAAGCCTGACACAATATGGATTGATGCAGATGCTTGCCCAAAAGCTGTAAAGGAATTGGTTTTTAAGGTGAGTCAGCGTTTGAATATAAACGTCATTTTAGTGGCAAACTCCTATCAATTAATTCCGAAGAGCGATCTTATAAAGTTGAATGTTGTAGATAATGGATTCGACGCAGCGGATCAGCATATTATTGATTTGGTCCAAATCCATGATATTGTTATTACAGCGGATATTCCACTGGCAGCCAAAGTTCTAAAGAAAAAAGCTAAGGCTTTAAATCCACGTGGCGAACTTTATAACGAAAATACCATTGATTCAGTTTTATCGATGCGCGATTTCATGAAAGAATTTTATGATGCGGGCACCGTTGCAGCTGGACCCCCACCCTTCGGACCAAAAGATATTAAGCAATTTGCCGATTCACTAAATAAACTCGTTTCGTAAAGCATTCTCGATCGATTCGTTTTGACTCCAATAATTCACTCTTGAGTTGATTCTTATCTACCACCAGAATTCCCACTATTCATGGGAATTCTGGTCGCAATCGATTCGAATCCCAAAGGTTTTAGAAGTCCATTATTTTTAAAAGGCAAAAGAGATAACTGTTTTGACTAACCAGCCAGAAATCTTCCATCGAATAACTAGAAATTAGGAAAGTCTTTTAGAAGGCTCTATTCATTTTGAATTCCATTCTTATATATAGGCTGGATTTGACGAAATCTTTTCCATTCGTGAGATGTAATATTGCTTACGCCTCCCCTTTGATAAGCGATCGCAGGAGTGACTGCATAGCAGCGATAATTGGAGTGAATCTGGCCAAAAGCAGCATCGAGCGGTTCCACATGAGTGACATTGGGGTCAAAAATCTGCTCTAGAAAGTCGATTGCTTCCGAATAGAATTTATGATTGACCGCATAGGCATTATTGTAGAGACCTTCCATAAGCTGGACAATATGGGGTGAGATTTTTTGCTCAGGCTTTCTCGACCAAGCCATAAAATAACACATATCCCAATCTTTGGGGAGTTCAGCCATGGCTTTGCGAAATAATTTACCTACCTTATTTAAGGTAGCCTCATGTTTATTTTTTGCTACAATTCCGAAGGCATTGTCGTCTTCAAGGATTATAACGCTGCTGTATTTACGTGCTTGGGTGCGGGCTGCCTGCATAGCTTTTTCATCACCGGCCAGGATAGCTTTTTGAAGGTTGTCATTTGCTTGATCGAACTTCTCTTTGACGAGCTTAATCACTTTCAAGTGACTGAGATAACATCCCGTTTCACCTTGTTGCTGCATTTTAAATTTTCTGCGCCCACTTTTTTTGGAAAGATCGTGCTTAGCCCAGTTGGTTGTCATCTTCTTCCAGAGCTCCTCAGGGACTTCCAGACGACCATCCACTGCTGGCATGACATCAAATTGGTCAATGCCTATATCATGTAAATCTTTTGTGATGGTTACTAAACGATCTTTAGCTCTTGGTAGATTAATTACGTATAAGCATCCGAAGTAATCATATATCATCCAATCTTTATCCAAAGAATTACTAGACAGAGATTCTAATTGTTCGCGTGCAATTTTTTGATGATCAATTATAAAAGGATATTCTATCGGAAAGTCGATCATAAAACTCCTCCTACTAGGTTCATTTTTATTTATTCGAAATTAGGTTATATTAAGTGATATTCTATAAGCAAGTCAATTACTCGACTTTATACAATTTTTACCTTCGGCTACGAGAGAGAAGTAAACTGCAGCGTAATAAATTTTGAAGGAGGGGGTATTTTTACCCCTTCCAAGAAATTTATTTAGCTGCGAGAAGCTTCTCTCCGAAGACAATGGTAAAAATTGTATAAAGTCGAGAATTACATATCCGAGCAAATTCGGAAGGCTCAACGTCTGAAAATAGGTCTACTTTTTTGATGACAAAATTGGGGTCGAAATTTAAATTATTCACAAACCAAAGAAGCAAGATATGAAAAAATATATACGTTTATGTCTCTTGTTTATCTTATCAGTAAGATCTACGATATTTGCTTTAGATACAACTGATCATAAAACAATTAATCAAATTATAGAGCATTTTTCGAATGCCTGGAATTATCACGAAGGGCATGGATCTGCAGATTACTATGCCCAAGATGCAGATTTTGTTAATGTATTTGGGATGGCTTTCGCGGGAAAACAAGAAATTGAAACACGACATATCAAGATTCACGAAACCTTTTTAAAAGGTTCTATTTTTGAAGTTACCGATTTAAGACTACGTGAAGCCAAACCTGAAATAGTAATCGCTCATGTCTACTGGAAAGTCAGTAACATTCAAAAACCAGGAAAAGATCCACTTAATGAAACAATGAGGGGTATTTTTACTCATGTTTTTTTGAAAAATCAAGATCAATGGGAAATTATAGCAACTCAAAATACTCCAATTTCCAATTAACGGGCTAACTCGGCTTTGTACAATTTTTGCCTTCGGCTTCGAGAGAGAAGCAAACTGCAGCGTAATAAATTTTGAAGGAAGGGGTATCTTTACCCCTTCCGAGAAATTTATTTAGCTGCGGGAAGCTTCTCTCTCGAAGCCGAAGGCAAAAATTGTACAAAGCCGAGTCTAAAGCTTATTGGGCAAAAGCGTGCATTTCAATGGGTAGTTGTGCAGCCTCTAATACCCCTTCCATCACTTTCTTCTGTTCTTCAGATAAGTTGTAAAGAACAATCAAGCTTTCATCATTTCTTGAAAACGCATTCATGCTCAAATTTAGGGAGCCACTAAGCAAATTTTTATGATCCGTTAACACGAATTTATAATGATTGCTTGAATATTTGACTTCTATTCCAGCTTTCAGAAGCATTTGAACAGCTTCCTCAACTCCACTTGCATTCCCAACCACAACATCGACTTGGACACCTCTTTGTTTTGCCCTAATCACAGCTCTACTAGCATCTTTGAATGTCCATACCTCTACCGCAATCTGAATAGAGTGCTCGGCAGTATCGATTAGGTTAATTAATTTTTGTTTCGCTATTTCATTCATTTCAGTTTCTATTGGATTAGGTGTTTTAGGCTCGTTGTGCGGAAGCAAATATAACTCAAGAAGTTGATCTCCAAAGGAGCAGACAAGAGAAGGAACGTTCTTTCTCGCTGATGAGGTCGCAATGTCTAAAGCTTCTTGATGAATGGCTTCCCCAATTTTTGAATCATAAAAACCAATCCCCTGGTTGGGAACTTGAACTAAACTATGGTCAGTTATGTTTGCAGAGGAAACCCACACATATTCACTGTCTACAACTAATACTTTATGATGCATATGCCCTTCGCCTGTAGCACGCCAATCAATTCTGACTGAAGGGTCTAATAGCATACTTAGCCAAGTAAGATGGGCACGATCAACGACTACTTGCACATCAAGACCTTCGCTTGCTTTTCGATTGATGATTTGAATGACTTCTGGATCAGAAAAAGTAAAAGATAAAATTAAAATAGAGGATTGAGCCTTATTCAACAATTCATAAACTGAGCCTTGAAGTGAATTATTAAAGTACTCATGATTGCTAAATATCAAGGGAGATTGCTCGATGCCTCTAATAAAATAATTGTTATCTTGATTTAATTCATATACCGTATCATTGACGCTTAAATTATTCTGAGCTTCAGCAGAAGTAGAAAATAAAATTACAAATGCGATTAAATAATTTATTAATTTCACAACAAATCCCCCGTATTAAATTATTTGATAATTTTAACTATTAACAACTATTTTGTAAATTGAAAACTAAAGCTCGACTTTGTACAATTTTTTCCTTCGGCTTCGAGAGAGAAGCAAACTGCAGCGTAATAAATATTGAAGAAAGGGGTATTTTTACCCCTTCCGAGAAATTTATTTAGCTGCGGGAAGCTTCTCTCCGAAGACGATGGCAAAAATTGTACAAAGTCGCGTAAAGCTCATATTTCATGATTTGATCGATGGACTGCAAGCAGTTCAGCCTTTCCCGAATGGAAAGGCTGAACAAAAAACATCAGTGACGTTTAAAATATTGAATTTCCCGTTCATGCTTTTCAGCAGCCGCACGGGTGGAAAAGGTTCCAAGATTGCGTCTTTTGCCTGTTTTAGGATCTAAGGACCTAGAATAGATACGAAATCCGCCAGTTTTTAATTTGCGTATCATAGCATCCCTCCTTGGTACAAATCCAATTATATAAAATTCGGATTTATCTAAAAGCTTAGACTTGCTGGCAAGGAATATTTTCCCATTACTTTTATTGAATATGTGTTTATAATGATTTTTATTATTAAGGAGTTCTATGAATTGCAAATGTATTAATTATTTTTGCGCAGATTGGAAAGTCTCTGATCATGTGACACATGAGAAATCTGGCCGTATATATGGACATCGGTCAAAAGATGAACCTATAGGTATTCGAATGAAACTAGGACTTCTTGGTTTCTATCAAGCCCCCCTTGTCGCCTTTAGGATGGTTTATCGAGTTTTTACATTGCTGAGTGGGGATTTTGTACGCACAGGTTTAGAAAAGGCAAATCGGATAAATCAGCTGGCTTTACAAAAATGGTCGAAAAAAACAGAAAATTCTTTTTATCCAGCTCTAAGGCAAGAAAAGATGAAACAAGTCTTATGGCAATTGACCAAAAATATCGCAAAGATTGTTGTCTACCCTTTGGCCTTGATTGCTAACCTATTTATATGTGTCTACGGAATGTTTGATCCTTACGGAGGTAGAGCTATTTACGCTGAAATTGAAGAGACTTTATCAAGTAACGGTTTATTGTTTAGAAAGGGCTTCGGCGAAACTCTTCATCTGTTGGGAGAAGCTGCGATTTGTATGAAGCCGCGCGATGTTTATGACAGAATTAAAATCCAGTCCCATAGAGTTTTAAATGATCCTGATAGTCCTCAATATCTTCTACCAGCGCTTCGATGTACGTTAGCTGATAAGCATGAATTTTTTAAAAGTGAAGGAATAGATGTATCTGCGCTCCTAGACACCCTCATAAAAAATGATATGGAAACGCAAAATGTGATATTTGAAAAAGATCGAATTAAACTTTGTCAAATTCGAGATGCTTTAAATTCAATTGAAAGCATTCGCTGGAAAATTATTAATAATTGTTTATCAAATAATTTCGAAAACTCTGTTCAACTCAATCAAATTGAAAAAAAAGTCACCGAAATTAAAAAAGCTAAATTACTTAGAAGGAATTTATCGAAATTTTAAGTGTCTATAATTAGCCTTGTAAGCTATACCGAACGTGATTCAAAATTTGATTTTTGGGCCACGTAATAGCTCCCGTGGTTGAAAACCAAATTTTGAATCACGTTCGGTATATATGGGACAGTTATGGACGAAGAAGATCCTTATTACATCAAAAAATGGAGTGAAGGGTATTTTGATGTCAATGCTCAAGGAAATGTTTCGGTCAAGCTCAATAAAAAAGGCGCGGGCGGCGATCTATTTGAATTGATCAAAACGTTGGTTCAAAAAGGGATCGAGGCGCCGATATTGATCCGTTTCAACGGAATTCTTCGAAACCGATTACAGGCTTTAAATGGGGCATTTGAGTCTGCAATCAAAGAATTTTCTTACCGCAACCACCATTTAATGACTTTTCCGGTCAAAGTTAATCCTGAACGGCATGTGATCGAAGTCTTGCAGCAAGCTGGCCGAGACTGTGCAATGGGGCTAGAAGTGGGCAGCAAGCCAGAACTTGTTGCTGTCATGGCGTTAGAGAATAATGAGAACACGCTTTTACTTTGTAATGGCTATAAAGATGCTGAATATATTTCCTTAGCATTAATGGCGAGCAAGCTGGGAAAGCGAACGATTTTGATTATTGAGCAGACTTATGAACTCAAACTGGTTTTAGATGTCGCTGAAAAGCTAGGTGTAGAAGCAGAGATTGGGTTTAGGATGAAGCTCTCTAACAAAGGGACAGGCAAGTGGAAATCGTCAGGTGGGGAGCATTCTAAGTTTGGATTATTCACTTATGAAATCGTTTCTTGTTTAAAAAAGCTTGACGACGCGGGCAAAGGGCAATGGTTAAAGCTTTTACATTTTCATATTGGAAGCCAAATTACAACCATAGAATCGATCAAGCAAGCCCTCAATGAAGCTGTCCGGATGTACACCGAAATAGCAACGTCTCACCCGTCATTGTGTTTTTTTGATGTCGGAGGAGGGCTTGCAGTTGATTATGATGGGACAAAAAGCGCGGCGGATTCCTCAATGGACTATACGATTGAAGAATATTCGCGTAATGTCGTCGCTGTAATTGGTGAAGCATGCTTAGAGGCAAATTTGCCCGATCCAGTCATTATTACTGAATCTGGAAGGGCCACTTTAGCGCACTCTTCCATATTAATCCTTGAAGTCATTGATGTGACTTCACCAAGCAGTGTGAATGAAGATTTTGATTTCCCAAGCGATCATGAAATTTTGTTGACTTTGAAAGACATGTACGAGCGTTTAAATGTGCGCAATTGTAGGGAAATGTTTCATGATGCCATGGAGATGAAGGAAAGTATCTTAGAAGAATTTGTGCATGGAAAATTGAACTTACAAGAAAGGGCGCATGCTGAAAAAATCTATCGTCTATTGATGGCGAAGATTAGAGATTATTACAATCAGCTGGGAGATATTCCTGAAGAAGTTGATGTGCTCAATAGAATTCTATTGGAGACCTATTTTTGCAATTTTTCTGTTTTCCAATCCCTCCCTGATTCTTGGGCGATTTCCCAATTATTTCCTGTGATGCCGATCCACCGGCTAAATGAACCTGCAAAACACCAGGCGATTTTGGCCGACCTTAGCTGTGATAGCGACGGGAAAATCGACACGTTCATTTCCAGAAAAGAACCCTCCCATTTTTTGAACCTTCATTCCTACCATGGGGAACCGTATTACTTGGGGATCTTTTTGGTCGGCGCCTATCAAGAGATTTTGGGAGGGCTTCATAATCTGTTTGGGGATACTAATGTGGTTCATGCAGAGTTAGACGAAAATGACCAATGGATGTTATCTCGCTTAGTTGAGGGAGATACGATTGAAGAGGCGCTCCATTACGTTCAATACAACACAGAGAAATTGATGGAACAGCTCCATGTTTTGATTGAGCAATCGATTAAAGCAGGTCGTTTGACTTTGGTAGAGTCGGCTCAAGTAAAAAAGAAATTTAAACAGGCTTTAGAAAGTTACACCTATTTAATTGTATGAAGAAAAAAGCGTTTTCCATGGGTCAGGGGCATGGACTTGCAGGAATGTTTGCAGGTTTGTCAGCTCCTTTTGGAGAGGAAGAAACAGCACAAGTTGTCATCCTCCCGGTCTCCTTCGATAAAACTTCAACCTATCAGAAAGGGAGCGACAAAGGTCCTGAGGCTTTAATCGAAGCATCTCGCAATCTTGAGGTTTACGACATCGAAACAGACTCAGAAGTCTATAAAAAAGGGATTTATACAGCTCCAACGATTAAAGCTAAATCGACTAAAGAAATGCTCTCAGAATCGTATGGAAAGGTGAAACATTACATCAAGCAGGGAAAATTTGTTGTTACCTTAGGCGGAGAACATACAATTTCTTATGGCCCTATTCAGGCTCATGCGGAACATTACAAAAAAATAACCGTTTTGCAACTTGACGCCCATTCCGATTTATTGGAATCCTATGAAAATAATCCCTGGAGTCATGCTTGTGTCATGGCACGAGTTAAAGAGATCAAGCAGGTGGAACAAGTGATTTCAGTAGGGGTTAGAAGCATGAGTAGCTTAGAACTATCGAACTTGGATCGAAAAAACATGTTTTTCGCCCATCTTCTCGATCCGGAGTTAAGATGGATTGATAAAGTTCTTGAGCAATTGAAATCCCCTGTTTATATAACGTTTGACCTTGACTGCTTTGATTCATCTTTGATGCCTGCGACAGGAACTCCAGAGCCTGGTGGCTTATTTTGGGAGCAAGCTATGAAACTGTTAAGAAAGGTCGCCAACAATAAAAATGTTGTGGGCTTTGATGTAGTGGAACTTTGTCCACAGAAAGGAAATCGGGCTCCTGATTATCTTGCGGCAAAACTTGTATATAAGATGCTGAGTTATAAATTCTTTCCTAGTAAGGGTTAAGTTCTATGAAAATAAAAGAATTCATGCAAAAGCATTTTAAACATTTTAATGCGGCTGTCTGCGTGGATGCAGCTGAAGGATGGATACGCTTGAAGAACGAAGGGGGTATGATGTTCTTAACTTTGGCTGGGGCAATGAGTACAGCTGAATTAGGAATCTCATTGGCAGAGCTGATCCGAAAAGAAAAAGTAAAGGCGATCTGTTGTACAGGGGCTAATTTAGAGGAAGACCTATTTAACTTAATCGCTCATGATCACTACCTTAGAATTCCCCACTACCGATCTTTAACCAAAGTGCAGGAGAAAAAACTTCTTCAGAAAGGGATGAATCGGGTGACTGACACTTGCATTCCTGAAGATACAGCGATTCGTCGCCTTGAAAAAGAGATCTTAAATTTATGGAAGAAAGCGGATCATTCTAAAAAAAGTTATTTTCCCTATGAATTTATGTATCAATTGTTGGATTTGAAATCGATTCAGAACACTTTTGAAATTAATCCGGAAAATTCGTGGGTATTAGCCGCCAAAAAGAAGAAATTGCCAATCTTTACTCCTGGATGGGAAGATTCTACTTTGGGGAATATCTTTGTGTCTCACGTGATTTCAAATGACATTTCCCGATTTAGTGTTGTTAAATCAGGTTTAGAACAAATGGCATTTCTGGCAGATTGGTATCGTAAAAATTCTAAAACTTCAAAAATCGGTTTTTTTCAAGTGGGTGGAGGAATTGCCGGGGATTTTCCAATCTGCGTCGTACCGATGTTAAGGCAAGATTTAAAAGAGCAAGTTCCCTTATGGTCTTATTTTTGCCAGATCAGTGATAGCACTACTTCGTTTGGATCTTATAGTGGTGCTGTGCCCAATGAAAAGATTACTTGGGGTAAACTCAGTGTAGACACTCCTAGTTACATCATTGAATCGGATGCTTCAATCGTAGCGCCATTGATTTTTACCTACGTGCTTGAAAGTGACGGATAGTTATTGCATGAACGAATATCGTTATCCTCCAGTTTGTGTTGCTGATTTCAGGGAAATCGCACGGCAAAAATTGCCGAAGCAACTCTTTGAATTTATTGATGGTGGAGCTTTCAATGAGTCCACAATCCATAAAAATAATGAAGACATCCGTCGTATCCAAGTTAAAAAACACATTTTTCGCGATGTATCAGCTGTGGATACGTCGACTACGATTTTTGAACAAAAATTAGATCTACCACTGATTTTGGCTCCGGTGGGCTTTGCTGGCGTTTATGCCAGTCGCGGCGAAGTGAAAGCAGCTAAAGCAGCAGCCAAAGAAAACATCCCTTTTAGTTTATCGACGTTAAGCATTTGTTCTATAGAAGAAGTAGCCAGAATGACCAAAGTGCCTTTTTGGTTTCAACTTTACATGGTTAAAGATAAAGAGCACTGTCTTGAATTGATGCAAAGGGCTGAAGCTGCAGGTTGCCCAGTGTTAATGTTAACGGCTGATCTGCCGATTGTTGGAGTACGTTATCGAGATGCTTACAACGGCATGTCTAATGGACAAAAAAATTTGTCTTACAAAGCAAAGTTACGAAATATGTGGCATTTCATTCAGCGACCAAGGTGGTATTACGATGTAATTTTGCGGGGAAAACCTATGCTTCTTGGCAATTTTACAAGTGCAATCCCTAAAATGACCCAATTGTCTAAAATGCGTCAGTGGGTGGGAAATAGAGTAGATGCTGGTTTGACGTGGCGTGATTTAGAATGGGTCAGGGATAGATGGAAAGGAAAGTTGGTTGTAAAGGGAGTGATGAATGTTGAAGACGCAGAGGTTGCAGCCAATTTAAATGTGGATGGAATAGTAGTCTCCAATCATGCTGGAAGACATTTAGACAGCATGCCGTCAACAATATCTGTCCTGCCGGCTATTGTGGATGCAGTCAAAGAAAGATTGACCGTTTTGATTGATGGAGGTATTTGGAATGGGCTGGATATGGCCAAGGCGATAGCGCTTGGTGCAAAAGGGTGTATGATAGGACGACCGTGGGCTTTTGCACTGGCTGCTAGTGGTGAGCAAGGTGTAGTGGATATGATTGAGATGTACAAAGAGGAACTTCGCAACGCGATGGCGCAACTAGGGGCTACCAAAGTCGACGAATTAGATGAAAGCGTAATCTTAAGGGGATGGTGATTGTATGTTCAGAAAATATATTTTCTTGTTGCTAATGGTCTCGTGCACGACTTTGCAAGCACAAAGTGTGGCGATCATAGGTGGGGGAGGAGCAGGTTTAACGACAGCTTGGCTATTGGATAACGATTACGATGTCACAGTTTATGAAGCCTTGGATCGATTGGGTGGTAATGCGAATTCTATCACTGTGGATGCCAATGGGAAACCGGTTACAGTCGAAGCAGGATTTGAATTCTTTACACCAGTTTTGTTTCCAACATTTATTAATCTTTTGAACATTCTGAATGTGCCTTTGCATCAATATACCCTGACTTATACCTTCTATGATACCGATGGAAGCAATGTACTGGCACTTCCACCTATTCACGATGGGATTATTAACTGGAGCTCTTTTACACCCAAAGATATCATTGAGGAAATCCAACTCGATATCGTGATACATGAAGGACGCCAGTTGATCCAAAACCAAGATGTCGGGATTACTTTAGAAGACTTTTTGGACGGTTTAATTCTAACCGATGGATTTAAAAACGGATTTCTCTACCCATTTTTAGCATCGAATTGGGGTGTCCCGATTTCCGAAATCAAAACGTTTGCAGCCTACAATACGTTGAAATATATAGTTCGGGGCAAAGATGTAAAAGATTATCAATGGAACGAAGTCGTGGGTGGCACCCAAATGTATATTCATGCTTTAGCTTCACAGATCACTCATGGACAAATCAAACTTTCTTCGCAAATTGCCAATATCACCTATGATGGAAAAGTCTACACGATTTCGGAAGCGGATGGCACATCTGCGCAGTATGATATGCTTGTGATGGCAACCGATGCAACCACAGCGTCTCAGCTTTTGTCTTCTATTCCTGAAACTTTAAATGTTAGAACTCTTTTAAATCAGATCGAGTATTTTCATACCACCATTGCAATTCATGGGGATACCCGTTTCCTTCCACCCAAATCAAAAGATTGGGGTGTTGTGAATGTACGGTATGATGGAATCAATAGTGCCTTAAGCATTCATAAAGAATGGTTAAGCCCTTCTTCACCAGTGATTAAATCTTGGCTGACGTTTAATGTTTTAGCTCCAGGGCAAGAAAGCAATCCTATGCCTGACCCTTTGTATGCTTTAGTTTATTATATTCATCCCAAAACAACTCTGCAGTATTACCAGGTTCAAAAGTCAATAGGGATGGTACAAGGGGAGCGAAATCTCTGGTTTGCAGGCTATTGGACATGGGATAATGATTCGCACGAAAGTGCAATTATGTCCGCGGTACGAGTTGCGCAATCGTTAGCCCCCGGGTCGACTCGATTGATTCAATTAACAAATTTTTAATAAGGCAGAATTTTCTCTGTTTCTTGGCTGCAAATTCAAAATAATGTTACATATAGTCCATCATTAATGATTAAGGGATTATATGAACCTATCGAGAGTGGCAAAGGGTGCGGCTTTTTGTATTATTTTATTCACATGTTTTAGCTGCCAAAAAACCCAGCCTAAAGAAGAAAAGAAATTCCCTGTAACCATAGGGGATGTGGTACAAAAAGATGTTCCCATTTTTATCGATACAATTGGGAATGTTTACTCATTATACACTGTGGAAATTCGACCTCAGGTGGGGGGAATTATTCAAGAAGCCTTGGTCAAGCAGGGAGATTATGTCAAAAAAGGGCAAAAACTTTTTCAGATTGATCCCCGCCCTTATAAGGCTGCACTCGATCAAGCATATGCAACTTTAGTGAAAGATCAAGCAGCCCAAGAGTATGCACAAATCGCTGTCAATCGTTATTCTACTTTGACCCAAGAATCTTATTACTCCCAAATTAATTATGAACAGTTATTGACGAATTTGGAGACGACCAAAGGTCAGGTTTTGGATGATATCGCATCCATTGAGATCGCTAAACTAAATTTGGATTGGACTGCACCGACATCCCCTTTTGATGGGAAGATCAGCCAATATAACATTGATCCAGGCAACTTGGTTGTGACAAATGACACCAATTTTCTGACAACGGTCAGGATGATCGACCCTGCCGATATCCGTTTCAGTATTGCCCAAAAAGATTTTGTCGAGTTCCAAAAATCGGTCCGCGCCGGTCAATTGAAATTCCAAGTTTTCTTGCCTCAGGACATGAAAAATCCCCAGGATGGAACCATTTATTTTGTGGATAATTCTATCGATACAAACACAGGAACAATCTTGTTAAGGGGAACCGTTCCCAATAAAGATGAGTTCTTTTGGCCAGGTGAATTTGTTAAAGTGCGTTTGATTTTCAAAATCGCTAAAAATGGGATACTCGTCCCAGAAGAATCGGTAGGAATTGGCCAAGATGGGGCATTTGTATTTGTGTATAAGCCCGATAATTCAACGGTAGAACTTCGTAAAGTCACCAAAGGGGAAACTTACGAGCATTTGACATTGATTGAGAAAGGGGTCAATGTTGGAGAAAAGGTTGTTGTGAAAGGACAATTAAATTTACAACCTGGCGTTAAAGTCTACATTCCTTCAAATCCTTCCCAAGTTCCTGCAAATTCTAAATCATCGGGGTTATCTCAACAATGAACTTATCGGAACCGTTCATATTGCGTCCGGTGATGACCACATTGTTAATGATCGCATTTTTGTCTTTAGGGATTTGGGGTTTTCACTCGATGCCTGTGAGTAATCTCCCCGATGTGAACTATCCCATTATCACGGTCACGACCAATTTTCCTGGGGCAAATCCAGAAACAATGGCTAATACCATAGCTACTCCCCTTGAAAAGCAGTTTATGACGATTCCGGGCATTAAATATGTGACTTCAAACAATGTGATCGGCACTTCGACGATCATCTTAGAGTTTGAGATCGATAAGAATATCGATTTGGCGGCAGTGGATGTGGATGCAGCGATTGTCGCTGCTAAAAAGCAACTTCCCCCCAATTTACCGCAAGATCCCACTTTCAAAAAAGTGAACCCTTCTGCAACGCCGATTGTCTACATTGCTGTGACTTCAAAGACAATGACAATGGGAGAATTATACGATTATGCAAATACCTTCATCGGGCAAAGGATCTCGATTATCGAAGGTGTGTCACAAGTATTGGTGTATGGCTCTCCATTTGCCGTGAGAGCGCAAATTGATCCTGCACAAGCCGCAGGCGTCGGCGTGACATTGCAAGATGTGTCCAATATTATTGTCAATTCGAATCAGTACCAACCTTTAGGGCAGTTTGACGGTGATTTTACTGCCCCTCCCATTTATGATAATGGCGGCTTATTAAAAGCGGCGAACTACAAACCGCTTATTGTCGCCTATCGGGACAACGCCCCGATAAGAGTGCAAGATCTTGGCGATGTCATCGATGGACTGCAGTTGGATCGTAGCTCCCGTTTATATATCGACATTCCAAGAAATATTGATCAGCCTAGTGTAACATTAGCTGTTCAGACACAACCAGGAGCCAATGCCGTCCAAGTCGCCGACTCGATTAGGAATCTGCTTCCATCATTGGAAAAGCAGCTTCCCAGTTCGTTGGAATTGATTACGGTTTTTGATCGATCCGATTCTATCCGAGCTTCGATCAATGATGTTGAGCTCACCTTAATTGTTGCATTCATTTTAGTGGTATTGGTGATCTTTATCTATTTGGGAAAGCTGAGAGATACCATCATTCCTTCCGTTGTGATGCCGATGGCAATCGTGGCGACATTTGCAGCCATTTACCCTATTGGATATACGATCGATACGTTATCTCTTTTAGCTTTGACTTTGGCCATCGGATTTATCATCGATGATGCGATCGTTGTATTGGAGAATATCGTCCGCCATGTCGAAAAAGGAGATTCCGCCTTAGATGCTGCTTTGACTGGGTCAAAACAGATTAGCTTTACAATTGTTTCAATGACCCTATCACTAATTGCAGTTTTCATTCCGCTCATCTTTATGGCCGGTCTCATTGGCAAGCTTTTCCAAGAATTTGCCATTACGCTGGCCATTGTCACTGTGATGTCGGGCATTATCTCATTAACATTAACCCCGATGCTTTGTAGCCGCTTCATCCCCCAACGCAGTCAGGAAGAGGGAAAAGAAACGAGGATTTCCCATTTCTCCAAAAGATTGAATGAGTGGATGTTAAACTCTTATAAAAAGAGGCTTAATTGGGTTTTTAATAATAAATTCTTAATGCTCATGATTGGGGTTGCCAGTGTTGTTTTGAGCGTCATTTTTTTTAAAATCTTGCCTACAGATTTTATTCCCGATGAAGATATCGGTTTTGCCATAGCTTATACGGAAGCAGCTCAAGGAACATCTTCTGATCAGATGAACAATTACCAAAGAGAAATAATCGAAATACTTAAAAAGGAATCCTCGGTAGAGGCTTTGATTTCGATCGGGGCTAATCCGGAATATCGGCAAGGGTTAATTTTTATCCGCTTTGTCCCTCGTGATAAACGAAAACCTGTGGGTGAGCTCATCCAGGAATTCAACGAAAAATTTAAATCGGTTGTGGGGGTCAACGTCTTTCTTAGGAATATTCCCTTAATTGATTTAAATATTGGCACGCAAGTCAGGGGATCTTATCAATATCTGATTCAGAGTTTGAATGCTCAGGACCTCAATAAAGCCGCTGATGACCTTTATAATAAGATGTTGCATGAACCGCTCTTTCAATCGATTTCGACCGATTTAGAGGTTAAAACTCCACAACTCAACTTAGATATCCAAAGGGAACTGGCTTATACTTTGGGAATCGACACCTTAAATTTGGAACAAACCCTATTTTTGAGCTATTCAGGGAACTATGTCACCTTAATTCAAACCCCCATCGATCAATATTATGTAATTGTAGAACAGCTGCGAGATCTGCAAAGAACGCCAAATTCGCTGGATACCATTTATGCAAGATCAAGCCTGACAAACGAACTCGTCCCGTTCAGGGCCGTAGTGAATTGGAAGGAAGGGGTCGGACCAACCAGCATCAATCATTTTGCCCAATTTCCTGCGGCAACAATAACCTTCAATATCGCTCCGGGAACGGCTTTGAGCGATGCATTGGAAAAGCTAAGAGAATTAGCGGCAGAAACATTTCCGCCGTTAGTGACGGGGGATGTCAAGGGAGCCGCCCAGACTTTTGAAGACGCAATCTCAAGTGTGACTATTTTGCTTCTTGTCACTATTTTTACCATTTATATTGTTCTAGGAATGCTGTATGAGAGTTTTATTCATCCTTTGACGATTTTATCGACGCTTCCTCCGGCCATCGTAGGAGCTTTATTAACCTTGTGGATTACAGGACGTCCCCTTTCTCTTTATGCGTACCTTGGAATTATCCTTTTGATCGGGATTGTGAAGAAGAACGGGATCATGATGGTCGATTTTGCTTTGGATAATATTCGCAATAAAGGCGAGTCCGCAGAAAAGTCAATTTACGATGCTTGCATTGTTAGGTTTCGTCCGATCATGATGACAACTGTAGCTGCAATTATGGGAGCCTTGCCGATCGCGATTGGAATCGGCGCCGGCGCAGAATCGCGTCGCCCTTTAGGATTAGTGATCATTGGTGGAATGTGTGTATCCCAATTGATCACCTTGTTTCTGACTCCTGTCATCTATCTCTATCTCGAAAATATAAGAGAACGATTTTCGTCAAAAAAAGCTGAAAAGGGATCATGAATCTCTCTGAACCATTCATTCTACGACCTGTCATGACAACTCTTTTGATGGTAGCGGCGTTGGTGATGGGGATTTGGGCATACAATATGTTAGCAGTGAGCAATCTGCCTGATGTGAACTACCCAACAATAACCGTGACGACAAATTATCCAGGAGCAAGTCCTGAGATTATGGCGAACACGATCGCTACACCGTTGGAAAAGCAGTTCATGACTATCCCTGGAATCCGCTCCGTTGTATCTAATAATGTCTTAGGTGCCTCAACAATTATTTTGCAATTTGAAATCGATCGAGATGTTGACTTAGCTGCTGTGGATGTGGATGCTGCCATTGTAGCTGCTAGGCCTCAATTGCCTCCTAATTTGCCTCAGGAACCAACATTTCGGAAAGTTAACCCTTCTTCTTCACCGATATTCTATATTTCTGTGACCTCTCCAACAATGACAATGGGTGAACTTTATGACTATGCCAATACTTTTATCGGACAACGGATTTCGATTATCGATGGCGTTTCACAGGTGAATGTCTATGGTTCCCCTTTTGCAGTAAGAACACAAGTCGATCCCGGTTTGTCAGCTTCATTAGGGTTATCCTTACAAGATATTGCGTCCGTACTAAGCAATGCCAACCAATATCAAGCTCTAGGACAGTTTGATGGGAATTATATGGCGCCTCCCCTTTACGACAATGGAGGCATTACCAAGGCAGAAGGGTATAAACCCTTAATTGTCGCATACAAAGATAGTGCACCTGTCAGAATCGATCATTTAGGAATCGTTCTCAACAGCTTGATGTCAGACAGAAGTTCTAGGCGCATCATTGACATTCCCAAAAAACTGGATCAGCCTGCAGTGACTTTGGCTGTACAAAGACTTCCCGGATCCAACACTGTAAAAGTTGCAGATGCGATCAATGCACTGTTGCCGGAACTGCAAAAGCAGCTTCCAGGTTCTTTGCAGATGTTTGTTGTTTTTGATAGGTCCTTGTCTATCCGCGAATCGATCAAAGACGTTCAGTTTACCCTTTTGCTCGCCTTCATTTTAGTTGTGTTAGTGATCTTCATTTACTTAGGTAAAATTAGAGATACCTTAATTCCCAGCCTCGTCATGCCGATGTCGATCATTTCTACCTTTGCGGTCATCTACATCTTGGGCTATACATTAGATAATTTATCGCTTTTGGCATTGACATTGGCGATCGGCTTCATCATTGATGATGCGATTGTGGTGCTTGAAAATATTGTACGTTGGGTTGAAAAAGGGGAAAAACCGTTAAACGCAGCTTTGGAAGGTTCGAAACAGATTAGTTTCACAATTGTTTCCATGACTCTATCTTTGATTGCGGTCTTTATTCCATTGATATTCATGGCAGGAATCATTGGTAAACTATTTAAGGAATTTGCCGTTACGCTAACGGTTGTGACTTTGATGTCAGGGATTATATCGCTGACTTTAACTCCTATGCTTTGTGCAAGATTTATTCCTCCTAGAGGAGTTGGAGATGATACTGAGACAGCGCACTGGTCAGCACGTTTAAATGCTTGGTCTTTGAATCACTACAAAAATGGACTTGCTTGGGTTTTGGATCACCGTAAAACAATGCTTGCTGTTGGCCTTTTAAGTATTCTTATCAGCGCCTTATTGTTCAAAATATTACCGACCGACTTCATTCCCGATGAAGATATCGGATTCGCTGTGGCCTACACTGAAGCTGAACAAGGCACTTCTTCGGATCAGATGCGACAATATCAAAAGGAGATTGTTAATATTTTAAAAGAAGAGTCGTCCGTTGAAACCTTAGTATCGATCAGTGCGAATCCAGAGTATCGACAAGGGCTTGTTTTCATTAAATTTATCGATCGCAGCCGAAGAAAACCGATCACATCACTTCTCCAGAATTTCAATAAAAAATTTAAGGAAGTTCCGGGTGTCAACGTATTCACTAAAAATATCCCTCTTATCGATCTCAATATAGGGACGCAGGTTCGCGGAGCTTATCAATTTTTAATTCAGAGTCTTGATGCGGAAGAACTTTATAAATCTGCCGATAACTTAATGCGGAAAATGCAGAATGATCCGATGTTTCAATCGATTTCAACCGATCTTGAGATCAAAACTCCTCAGGTCAATTTGGTTTTAGATCGGGAACATGCTTCAACGTTAGGGATTACTCCCCAAAATTTTGAACAAATTTTTGGATTAGGTTTTTCAGGAAATCTTGTTTCCCTGATTCAGACGCCTATCGATCAGTACGATGTGATTTTGGAGCTATTGCGCGATTTGCAGCGGAACGATTCCACTCTTTATACCATGTATGCTCGTTCAAACATTTCACATGGTCTTGTTCCTATCCGAGCTGTAGCAGATTGGTCAGAGGGTGTGGGACCGACTAGCGTCAATCATTATGCACAATTTCCTGCTGTCACCATTACCTTTAATATTCCCCCTAATGTTCCTCTTAGTAAGGTCATTGATCATTTGCGCAAATTGGCTTCCCAATCATTTTCCCCCTTAGTCAATGGAGATGTCAAAGGAGCTGCCCAGACTTTTGAGGAAGCCATCCGCAGCGTTGCTGTATTGCTCATCGTGACTGTGTGTGTGATCTACATCGTTCTAGGGATGTTGTATGAAAGTTTTGTTCATCCCTTAACGATCCTTTCCACACTTCCGCCTGCAATCGTAGGAGCTCTTATTACGCTGTTTATTTTTGGTATGCCGTTATCCCTTTATGCCTACTTGGGTTTAATTCTATTGATCGGGATCGTAAAGAAAAATGGGATCATGATTGTCGACTTCGCTTTGGATAATATTCGCAATAAAGGGGAAAGTCCTGAAAAATCGATTTACGACGCTTGCATTGTCCGTTTCAGACCGATCATGATGACAACCATAGCTGCCATTATGGGTGCGGTCCCAATCGCAATGGGAATTGGAGGAGCGGAATCCCACCGTCCTCTTGGATTCGTTATCATTGGGGGGATGTGCGTTTCGCAGCTCATTACCCTTTTTCTTACACCGGTCATCTACCTTTATCTAGAACGTATCCGAGAACGGTACGCCCCTAAAAAGTAGAAATATTTAAGCAGGTGTATCGATTTCTGATTCAGACGGGATGAAGTTTCGCTTCCCTGATACTCACTAATCGTACGCAAAATAGTAAGTTGTTCAGCTGTAAACGTTAGAGACTTTAAAAAATTTTCATCAATTGAATGCATAATCTTCCACTAATAGGGTAAAGATCAGTTAAATAGGGTAATTTAATGATTATTTTACCCGATTTTGGAGCATTTTATCCAATTTTTGCCAGGAGTTTCCAAGAAAATATGCGATTCTAAACTGACCCCAGATAGATCTTCCATTGTCCAAGGATTTTCCGAATTCCCTTTGGTCACTTTTCCATCTTTATCTTTTTGGATTAATTTTTCATATACACTTGCTATAGAATCGATTTGAGTGATAAAGAAAGGCATGTTAAACTATTTATAAATTTTTTAAGCAAACTTATGGAATGTCTACCGAATCATGAAGCGATGTGCCTTTGGCTAACCCATTACGGCAGTTTCGCTTTATTTGGCCTTCTGGCTCTCGGCATTATCGCATTACCCATTCCAGAAGAAACTCTCATGGTGTTAGCAGGATTTTTAATTAGTAATGACCGTTTAGAAGCCATTCCCACGATAGTAGCAGCCTATGGAGGCAGCATCTGTGGAATTACCGTCAGCTATTTGGTAGGAAGGACCGCAGGCAAAAAATTCATCAACTCCTTTGGTTCATGGTTTGGGATGACAGAAGACAAGTTGCAAAAAGTCCATAACTGGTTTGAATCGTATGGAAAATGGACGTTAATGTTTGGATATTTTATTCCTGGTGTCCGCCATTTTACAGGCGTCTGTGCAGGCACTTCCTCCCTAGACTATCCTATATTTGCCTTCTTTGCTTACATTGGAGGAATTTTTTGGGTCACCACTTTTCTTTCGATCGGCTATTTTGTTGGTGATCATTGGAGCCAAATTTATGAACATATGGAGTTGGTGGCTGACAAACTCGTTTGGGCTGGAGTTTTAGGCATTATCGTTTATATTTGTTTTAAAATCTTTTACAACAAACGGATGAGTCCTAAGTAGATTTTCTAAATCTTTAAAGGCCTCTTCTGATGAAATCTTGCCATTATAGTATTTGTTGATCAGCTCTTCTTCTTTTGCTTGAACGGCTGGATTCTGTTGAAGGTAAAAATGTCTATTAAGATGGGCTAACAGAGCTTCTTCAAACCGGTCATACTTTTTAATGAAATTGATGATCGATTTCCACTGAGGTTCAAAAGAGGCTCTGACAACAATCGTATAAAGCTCTTCTGCGGTAGTCTCTAAAGGAAAATTTTGAAAACCTATCAATGCTTTAAAATAGGCCTCAACATCACTCAATTGAAGATGCTTAGCAAGCATCTGAAATGCTTCCCAAGTTTCTTGCTTATGCTTTCGAAGTTCATAAAATGGGATCTTTTCAGCAATGAGACAATCGCTGAGCGAACCATCTCCGGTGCAACCGACGATAGTGCCACAACGAGAAATTGCTTTTTCAAAATCAGAAGTTGCCATTGGAAAAGCAGGATAAAAATGGATAGTTTTCCCTTGATCGATTCCGGTGTCTAAAATAACTTCCTTTTCGATCACCATTTTGGCAATGCCATGATCCTTAAGCCAACCGATATTGAAGTTCATCTGCCCTTTTTTAAGCAGTTTTGGGATCAGAATGACTAAATCACCCGGTTTATCTTTTTGTAAAAGGCATTCCAAATAGATATAGAGGACAAGCTGTTCAGGAATTTTAGAGATATAGCCTAATTGAGGATTGGCCCCTCCTTCCATTAGGCTTGGAAGGCGTAGATCGTGCCAAGGAACGGTATCGTCAAATGTCCTGCGCAAAAAAATCCCCTCTTCAAATGGTTGTAAGCCCATACTATACCAGTTACGTTGCAGATAATTGCCAATTCCTTGAAAGTTACCCGTTTCAGAAAAATAGAACGATTTCTTGGCGAATTGGGGATTGTCAAATGTGTTTAAAGCAAGAGCAATATGGACAATGGCTAAGCTTTCGTCAAGCATTCCATAAAGATTTTTTGCCTTGATATGGAGGGGGTGATCTTCATCCACTTCTTCCCCTTTCAAAACGGGTTCTAAAACTTCTTCCTCCTGAGATTCAAAAAAACCATGGATCAAGCTTGGAGGCAATAAATAATCATCAGTATTAACCGGAGGAAGATCTTGATAATGCAAATAGGCAGCTTGGACACGCAATTTAGGATGGGCTTCTTTCAAAATTTTTGCACATTTCAAAAGGGAAATATAATCCCCAATCCCATCGGTATGAACTTTCGTAAGAAAAAAAACACTTCCTTCGACTTGTGGCGGATATTTGAAATAAAGAGGTTGAAATAAACGCCTAAAAATAAAACGAATTAGATTGATCTGGGTCAATTTGACTTGTTGAGGATTATCAGGTTTAGCTTGCTCTAAGGCAATCCAAAATTCTCTTAAAGAATTGATAAATAAGGGATTTAAATTCTGATCGAGAAAAAGATCGCTCAAAACCATATCAGATTTCTCCTAATAAATATATAAAGGAATTCAGAATTAAACAGGAATCGAATGCACGAAGCTGTTTTGATCGAAGACTTAGCTGTTGTCCTCTGTGTAGCTGCACTCGTGCTCCTCCTTTTCCAAAAAATCAATCAGCCTCCCATTTTAGGGTATTTAATCGCAGGGCTGATCATTGGTCCTTATACTCCTCCTTTTTCTTTCATTGACGACGAAGTGGAAATTCTCCTTCTTGCTCAGCTTGGCGTGATTTTTCTAATGTTTTCGTTAGGTCTTGAATTTACCCTTAATAAACTTGTCAAAGTGGGGCTTCCCGCCCTTTTTACTGCCGTTTTCGAGGTGTTGTGCATGATCGGCATAGGTTTTCTAGGGGGTAAAGCGTTAGGTTGGAATACTTATGAATGCATTTTGATCGGAATGGCCCTTTCTATTTCCTCTACGACAATCATCATTAAATCTTTAGAAAATTTGAATCTGAAGAAAATGGCTTTTTCAGCCTTAATGGTAGGGATTTTGATTATAGAAGACTTACTGGCAATTTTAATGCTTGTATTCGTCTATACGATAGGGTCGATGGAGGTCATTGAAGCTTATCCTCTTGCCATGGAAACAATTAAACTATTGCTGATGGTATTAAGCTGGTTCTTTCTTGGATTTTTCTTTATTCCCAGCCTTATGAATAAAATCAACTCTTTCATCAACCAAGAAACGCTCACGATACTATCGATAGGACTTTGTTTGTTCTTAAGTGGACTTGCAGCCTACTTTAACTATTCGGCTGCCCTTGGAGCCTTCATTATGGGGACAATCTTAGCCGAGACTAAGGAAGGAAAAAAGATCGAAATTCTCACATTGCCTATTAGGGATATCTTTTTGGCAGTGTTTTTTGTGTCCGTGGGGATGTTGATCGATCCGATGACTATTTTTTCCAACTGGGATAGTGTCTTGTTTTTTACCCTATTGACGATTGTCGGGAAGATCGTAACTTCTGCAGTGGGAGCAATCATTGCCGGAGAAACTTTGGAAAATTCTCTCAAAGTGGGTTTTGGGATGGCACAGATCGGAGAATTTTCATTCATCATCATTGGGATAGGCGGCAAGCTTTTTTCAACGAGTGACGACATCTATCCAATCATTATTGCTGTTGCAACGATCACAACCTTCACAACACCTTATCTAATTAAATATGGGATTCCTTTCTGCGACTCTCTTAAGAAGGTTTTACCTTCATCACTCTATGATAAACTTCAATATTTCGCTAATCGGCACAAATCTAATCGTAGAAAGAACAAATCCCTTTCTTTATCTAGCAAAAGAGTGATCCGATTTGTTTTAAATGGATTGATCACATCGATTATATTTACGGGAACTTTAACGTCTGTCCCCCTTTTGTTTAGAGGAGGAAATCCCTCATTATTTGCAGACATTGTCTTCCTGTTGATCGGGTTAGCGATTGCACTCCCCTTTCTTTGGGCCATGCTTTTTTATTCTCTACCCTCTAACAGATTAAAGCGGCTTATTGTTGGAAGCTTATGTTGGATAGTGACATTTGGACTCCTATACGTTTTTGCCATGTATCATACTCACTCTCATACACTCCCTTTTGGGTTCTTATTGCTTGCATTGATACTTTTACTCGGTTTTTATAAACCTTTGAAAATCCTTTACATTCATGTTGAAAAAATTTTTCTCGATAACCTTAATTTAAAATTGGAACCTACCTCTCATCGCAAGGAAGCAAAAGTATGGAAAAAACATTAAACAATAAAATCGCTGTTGTCACAGGCTCCAGTGCTGGAATCGGTCTTGCGTCTGCACGAAAACTTCATCAACTGGGCGCAACAGTAGTGCTTAATGGGCGATCGCTGGATAAACTCAAGGAATTAAAAGAAGATTTACTTCGCCGCTCAAAAGCAACAGCCTCTATTCTCACAGTTGCTGCGGATTTAGGATCCGCTGAAGGTGTGGATATTTTCGTTAAAGAGATTCCCCACTGCGATATCTTAGTCAACAATTTAGGGATCTACGAACCTAAACCTTTTGAAAATATTGCTGATGCCGACTGGATGAAGCACTGGGAAGTCAATGTCATGAGCGGTGTCCGCTTGAGTCGGTATTATTTAAAGGGAATGAGAAAAAAGAATTGGGGGCGAATTATTTTTATTTCGAGCGAATCCGCTTTACAAATCCCGGTCGAAATGATCCATTATGGCGTGACGAAGACAGCGCAAGTTGCTCTCGCTAAAGGGATTGCAGAACTTACTTCGGGAACAAACATTACTGCCAATAGTCTTTTAGTGGGCCCAACATTTACAGAAGGAGTTAAAGGTTTCATAGAATCGATGGCCAAGGAACAAGGGATTACAGCTCCTGAAGCGGAAAATGAGTTTTTTCATACGATTCGTCCCACTTCTTTATTAAAACGGTTTATTAAACCGGAAGAGGTCGCCAATTTCGTTGCTTTTCTCAGCAGCGAGGAAGCCTCTGCCGTCAATGGCTCTGCTCTGCGGATCGATGGTGGCGTCGTCAAATCGATCATCTAAGTGGCAAGTTTCTGCTTTTCTTAAAACCCAGCTTTCCTCCCCTAAATCCCGCATGAATATTGCCGAACTTGTCAAGTGAAGGGATAGGCGCCGAAGATCAAGTTGTGGCGGCTTATCATTTTAATTGACAACTGCGGCCTGTTCATGCGTGATTTACTGGAAGTTGGTTTTAAAGTTCACTATGAGTAGGATCACCTTCAACTTTTTTTGCTTCCGCAATAGTGTGACTATATTGTTTCAGCCAACCCACATCTGGAAACATCTCTCGAATATTTCTTACAGCTGTCTTTAAGGTCCTCAATGTTGCAGGATTAGCATTTTCCATGGAGCGATGATAAAATTCGGCAAATTTAACTTCTTCGTTATGCCTGACTAAATCAAACATCGCGCTCGCTAACTTTTCAGGATCCAATCGACTTGTCTGTTCTTTGTGTAAACGGATTGCATTACTAAACATCGACCAAGTTCTTTCGGCTTGAGTATCGGCTTCGTTTCTTTTGGTAAACAAACTTTCCATAAAGTTTTTTGTATTGCGCGAATGGAGGGTGGTTACAGAAGCTTCAAAACTTATAATTTGCGATGCAGCTAGAACCGTCTCTTGTGAATTTGCTAGTTCAAGCAATTCGAGCGATATTTTATACAATGATTCTGGCCAATAGGTCTTTTCAGTGCTTGAAACCCATTCACCTGTATTAAGTTTTTGTAAGTTAGCTCGCGTATTTTTTACACAAGCTTGGGCTTCAAGAGTTAATTTCTCAAATCTATCCATAGATCCTAAGTTGGGATCTGAAGTTAGCGGCAACATAAAAATCTCCTTTTGATTAAAGTTAATAAATAATGATTAATTATAATTTAAAATTTAATTTATAGTCAATAGTAAACATAGTAAAATTTATACTTATCAAATATTTATTTTACATTAATAATATATTAATAATAATTTGTTATTCTTTTAGTAAAAGGATTTTTTTATGCAAGTAACAGCAGTAACGCCTAATTCATCCATTGTAGGAATGGCACTCTCTTGCAATACCGTCCCTTTGATTCCTTTTCCAATAAAGAATGAATCTTCCCCCTCCCCGCTTCAATTACGGCAATGGGAATTTTTCGATGCTAATGAATCAGTCACTTTTATAGGCGATGCAATTTTGAAACATCTCGATCTGCTCAAACCTTTAACAGAATTACAGGAACAAAATACGTCCTGGGATTTGGATTTAGTAAATATAAAACCTTCTACTGTTCAAATAATGTTTAATTTTTTAGAAAACCCCGAAAAGTCTTTAACTGCAGAAAACTTACACCAAATTTTAATTGCCGCTGAGTATTTTGATACACAAAAATTGTTTAATGAAATCCAAAATCACTCGGAAAGAATACAAAATGCATTAAAAAATATTCATCAATCGGACAAAATCCATATATTTGACATTTTGGCCACTTTTTGCTCCCCTGAATTTTGCTTGGAACTGATACCAAAGTGTTCGAAAAACCTAAAAGAAACTAAAATTCTTTGTGATAGAGTACCTCGTTATAATAATATTGTGCATCGTTTGTTTTTAGATATGTATGCGTCTATAGCTGAAGGGAAAAGTTTAAGTCAGACTCCTGAATACAAAATATTCAAAAAAGAACTAAAAGGCTTAGATACAGCTGATTTCATTGATATTTTAGATTATTTACCTAAAGCTAAACCTTTTACCGAACCTATTTTTAAGGCGATGATAAAAGAAATTATAAGTAGAAAAGATGAAAACAGCTTCTGGGAAGACTTAAAAAATAAATTAGCTGGAAATGATTTTCGTCGCGAGTTATTGGATGATCTCATTCAATATTTCAAAAGATTAAACAAAGATGTTGCTACAGTTAATAAATGTTGGGATGATTCTTCATTAAATGAATTATCTTCTTTTATTGACAAGAAAATTATTGATTTGGATTGCAAAATAAAAGGGCTTGAAGACCTTGCCAAAGGTAATACAAAAGACAAAGATAATTTAGATAAAATTCGCCTTTTACATAATGTAGCAAAAAAATGTTTAGAAAACCTTCAACAAGGTATTAAGATAAAAGATAAGTCCCATTTTATAACCGTTATGTGGACTATTATTGCGGTTTTAATGATTTTAAGCGCTTTTGCTAGTTTAGCAGTTTTACTTTACTTTTTAATTACTTTGCCTAGGCACCAGGAAATGATCGATGGAGCGATGCGGTGGGTAACTGATATGGACAAAAACTCCATCATTGGCATTTCTGTTTTTAGCGGTGGCATCGTCGCTTTTCCTGTATATATTGCTATCGTAGGGGCCTTGTTCCATTATCAGCCCCAGTTTAAGAAAAAGAAACATCTTTTGCGAGGGATCCATCGCTTCATCACGCCCGACTTAGAGAGTCCCACATCTGAAAACATCTCTTGAATCTTTCTTACAGCTGTCTTTAAGGTCTTCAATGTTGTAGTATTAACTTTTTCCGCGAAGCTATGATAAAATTTGGCAATTTAGTTTCTTCGTCATGCCTTACTAAATCAAACACAGTGTGTGAATTTGCCAGTTTAAGCAATTCAAGCGATATTTTATACAATGATTCTGGCCAATAGGTCTTTTCAGTGCTTGAAATCCATTCAAGCTCGAGCTTCAGGAGTTAATTTCTTAAATGCATCCATAGGGCCTAGTCTGACGTTAATTTAAGTTCAATAGCATTTATCAAATATTTATTTCATATTAATAATGTATTAATAATTATTTGATATTCTATTATGTAAAAGGATTTTTTGTGCAAGTAACAGCAGCAACGCCTAATTCGTCTATAGTAGAAAAGGCATTCTCTTGCAACACCGTCCCTTTGATTCCTTTTCCAATAAAGAATGAATCTTCCCCCTCCCCGCTTCAATTACGACAATGGGAATTTTTCGATGCTAATGAATCAGTCACTTTTATAGGCGATGCAATTTTGAAACATCTCGATCTGCTCAAACCTTTAACAGAATTACAGGAACAAAATACGTCCTGGGATTTGGATTTAGTAAATATAAAACCTTCTACTGTTCAAATGATGTTTGATTTTTTAGAAAACCCCGAAAAACCTTTAACTACAGAAAGTTTACACCAAATTTTAATCGCAGCTGAGTATTTTGATGCACAAAAATTGTTTAATGAAATCCAAAATCACCCGGAAAGAATACAAAATGTATTAAAAAATACTCATCAATCGGACAAAATCCATATATTTGACATTTTGGCCACTTTTTGCTCCCCTGAATTTTGCTTGGAACTGATACCAAAGTGTTCGAAAAACCTAAAAGAAACTAAAATTCTTTGTGCTAGAGTACCTCGTTATAATAATATTGTGCATCGTTTGTTTTTAGATATGTATGCGTCTATAGCTGAAGGGAAAAGTTTAAGTCAGACTCCTGAATACAAAATATTCAAAAAAGAACTGAAAGGCTTAAATACAGCTGATTTCATTGATATTTTAGATTATTTACCTAAAGCTAAATCTTTAGCCGAACCTATTTTTAAGGCGATGATAAAAGAAATTATAAGTAGAAAAGATGAAAACAGCTTCTGGGAAGACTTAAAAAATAAATTAGCTGGAAATGATTATCGTCGCGAGTTATTGGATGATCTCATTCAATATTTCAAAAGATTCAACGAAGATGTCACTACAGTTAATAACGATGGGGATGACTCTTCATTAAATGAATTATCCTCTTTTGTTGACAAGAAAATTATTGAATTAGATTCCAAAATAAAAGGGCTTGAAGAACTTGCCAAAGGTAATATAAAAGACAAAGATAATTTAGATAAAATTCGCCTTTTACATAATGTAGCAAAAAAATGTTTAGAAAACATTCAAGAACATATTAAGCTAGTCAAAGATAAGTCCGATTTTAAAACCAAAATATGGATTTTTATTGTGGTTTTAATGATGTCAAGCGCTCTTGCTAGTGTAGGACTTGTAATTTACTTTTTTTATACTATGCCTTTGCGCCTGGAATGGAGCGATGGAGCGATGCGGTGGGTAACTTATATGGACAAAAGCACCATCATTGGCATTTCTGTTTTTAGCAGTGGCGTCGTCGCTTTTCCGCTATTTATTGTTATCGTTGGGTTCTTGTTCCTTTATCAGCCCCCGTTTAAGAAAAAGAAACATCTTTTGCGAGGAATCCATCGCTTCATCACGCCCGAAAGTCCCACATCTGAAAACATCTCTTGAATCTTTCTTCCAGCTGTCTTTAAGGTCCTCAATGTTGCAGGATTAATATTTTCCGCGAAGCGATGATAAAATTCCGCAATTTAGTCTCTTCGTCATGCCTTACTAAATCAAACACAGTGCGTGAATTTGTCAGTTCCAGCAATTCAAGCGTTATTTTATACAATGATTCTGGCCAATAGGTCTTTTCAGTGCTTGAAATCCATTCAATCTCGAGCTTCAGGAGTTAATTTCTCAAATTTGTCCATAGGGCCTAGTCTGACGTTAATTTAAGTTCAATAGCATTTATCAAATATTTATTTCACATTAATAATGTATTAATAATTATTTGATATTCTATTATATAAAAGGATTTTTTGTGCAAGTAACAGCAGCAACGCCTAATTCATCCATTGTAGAAAAGGCATCCTCTTGCAACCCCGTCCCTTTGATTCCTTTTCCAATAAAGAATGAATCTTCCCCCTCCCCGCTTCAATTACGGCAATGGGAATTTTTCAATGCTAATGAATCAGTCACTTTTATAGGCGATGCAATTTTGAAACATCTCGATCTGCTCAAACCTTTAACAGAATTACAAGAACAAAATACATCCTGGGATTTGGATTTTGTAAATATAAAATCTTCTACTGTTCAAATGATGTTTGATTTTTTAGAAAACCCCGAAAAGCCTTTAACTACAGAAAGTTTACACCAAATTTTAATTGCAGCTGAATATTTTGATGCACAAAAATTGTTTAATGAAATCCAAAATCACCCGGAAAGAATACAAAATGCATTAAAAAATATTCATCAATCGGACAAAATCCAAATATTTGACATTTTGACCAATTTTTGCTCTCCTGAATTTTGCTTGGAACTGATACCAAAGTGTTCGAAAAACCTAAAAGAAACTAAAATTCTTTGTGCTAGAGTACCTCGTTATAATAATATTGTGCATCGTTTGTTTTTAGATATGTATGCGTCTATAGCTGAAGGGAAAAGATTAAATCAGACACCTGAATACCAAATATTCAAAAAAGACCTGAAAGGCTTAAATACAGCTGATTTCATTGATATTTTAGATTATTTGCCTAAAGCTAAACCTTTAGCCGAACCTATTTTTAAGGCGATGATAAAAGAAATTATAAGTAGAAAAGATGAAAACAGCTTCTGGGAAGACTTAAAAAATAAATTAGCTGGAAATGATTTTCGTCGCGAGTTATTTGATGATCTCATTCAATATTTCAAAAGATTTAACGAAGATGTCACTACA
>CAVPVT010000066.1:0-17730 GCA_963709145.1 Parachlamydiales bacterium | reverse complement strand
GTCAGTGCTATCGTTCCTGGCTTTCAAGTCGATGGATTTTGGTGGGCTGTCGCGTTTGCGATCGTTGTGGCAATTATCAGTGGTTTCTTAAATGCCCTTCTTTGAGAAAATCGATGAAAACAACTTTAGCTTTAAGTTTATTTTTATCGACGACGACCCTGTTTTCAGATGACGTGTGTCCCCGTTGCGAAAAGATTCGGGAATACAATGCTGCCCATCCTGAAAATAATTACTACTACTACGAAGATTATGTCGCCGCTCAGAAAAAGAAAGTAGAAGAACTCAAGAAAGTGTCGAGAAAATGAACTTCTAAATCCAAGAAAGAAAAACAAATTGCTGATGCAAAAATCATGTAAGCGCAGGGGGTAAACCCTGCGCTCTGAACGAATTTATATCGCTATTATTCTAACATTGACGACAGCAGAAGCTGTGCAGCCACCCATACCAGTCGTTGCTGTTACCGTTATAGGAAAGAATTCATCATCCGAGGGCAAAGAGGTTACGGTGATGATTCCTGTAATAGGATCGATAACCGCATTTACACCAGGTTCAGCCGTAATCGAATAGGTTACAAACTGACCTTGTGTGCTAAACAATGTGGATGTTGGAATTGTTCCTGGAGGCGCTATAAGCGTGACATTGGATACAGGAACAAGCACTATCGGAGACAAACAGACAGGGGATAGTACGGTTGTTTCTTTTTGTTCTGAGATCGCTAGCACTTCAGGAATATAGACTGCCGGAACTGAAACCCAACGCGCGATGTCACTGCAAGAGGAGCCGCCACAAGGGGAGCAGGGAGTTCCACAACCAAAACCACCGAAGTCGATCCCAGATGCTGACCCCAGCAATAGTGCTGGAAGGCAAATGCTTTTTACCTTGCGTGTAACCGCCAAACAGGCCCACATCCACATTTCCGAAGTTTGTGCAAGTGGTCCACTTGATCGATCCTTCGTAGAAATTGTAAGGCTTCTTCACTTGGGCGATAAAGTTTGCTGTCAAGTCATTGGGAAGTTGTTGTGAAACGATCACTGTACCCCCAAAGCCTGAAGAAATTTCGTGCCGGTGCCAAATTCTTTTGTATTTTACATTATCATAATCAGCTGCCAAAGATAACGTAGCATTGCACCAAGGAATAACGGTAAATCCAGCCTCGATATTATAAGCATTGGAACCGGCTATTCTACGTTGGATTGTGTTGTAAACGATATTTGGGCCTACGGTGATCGGAGGACAGCTCACTGTTTTAAGTGTTTTACTTGGAGCGTGAGAGTAATCTCCTGAAACATCGATGCTATATAAGAAACAACTATCCAATAAGAATTGGTATTGTCCACCCACAGCCCACTGATGAACCCAATGGTGGTCGATTCCACTTAAGAAGTGGTATTTTAATTTTTGTGTTAACCATTCACAACCGACTTTAACCCGTCTGGTTTTGTGTGATATAGATCCCTGCAGTCCCACTCGCCCTATAATTTCTAACGCCTGCTTCACCTAAGAATGAAACGCCGAAATCTTGCCCACAATATCTGAAAATATGTCGGGAGTGAATACGACCTGCTACAGGTATTAAATCGTTTTGTGAGCTGTTTCTATAGGTATGGTCGCAAACTTTGAGAGGATTAACCTCAGAAAAAGAATCTAGTCCGCTAGAAGAAACTTCATATAGCTTGCGTTGCTGTCGAATCTCTCTGAACTGCTTCCTGAACCACTTTCGCCACTACCACTGCTTGAATTTGATGCGGCAGAGGGTAGGCGCAATTAAAACCGCGGACGATGCCATCATTAGAAAGGCGTTAAAATTCTTCGATTGGTTTCCTCATACATTGAAATAACATTAAATAACGATCGAAGAATTTTATATCAAGACTTTTATATGAATTTAACTCGCCTTACGCTCTTCTTGGATAAGGTGAGTCTAGAATCCCGAATTCTTGCAAACTACTGCTCTATTTTTGACTCTAACGTATATCCTGGCTGACCGTCAAAAGTGTAAAGATTTTCGGTATGGAGAAAATCAATGTTTTTCTCGCTGAGGCCTTCAAGTAAATTCACGATATTTTTGTGAGAGATTTCTTTCCCTTTAGTGGAATGCATAAAGCGGCAACGCCATTGGTCGCTGCAGGAAGTTTCTGGCATTTTATCTGGGCCACACTTTGACCCCTCGGTTGGCGATCATCTTTAGTTTAAGCCCTTGTTCTCCAATTTTTTCCAATTTCTTATGGAGATCATCGGCATCCTGTGGATGCTCAATTATAACATCCACGCCGATCAACTCTTTTTTACAGGCTGAGGATTTTGCTCGTTTTTTTGGTGGCGTAAAATGCATTTTATTATATTTTACCGGTTTTAAGTGTATGGGGGAGTTTGCCTAAATCTTTGAATACCGCATCGGCAAATTCTTGCGTTCCTACCTTTATTTGCTCGTTTTTTCTTTAAAAATATCATAAGTGTGAATCCCATTTTCGAGAGTGCAAAGCCATGCATTATGGATCAGTCGCCCTAGGCTCCGGTAATTCTAGGATGGGCTAGCATCATGACAGCTGCCAAAATAACCCTGATGGGTTGGCCAATTTTGACCCGCGCGTCTTGGTGCCGATCCATGGATCGCTTCGAACATCGCTCCTGAATCACCGATATTTGCCGATCCAGCTAAACCTACTGATCCAGCGATCTGTGCAGCGACATCTGATAAAATATCCCCATATAGATTAGGCATTACGACCACATCGAAAGCTGTGGGGGTGTCTGCCAATTTGGCGGCACCGATATCTACGATCCAATGTTCATTGACAATATCAGGGTATTCTTTGGCAATCTCATCAAAGATTTTATGGAAAAGGCCATCTGACATTTTCAAAATATTGTCCTTGGTAAAACAGGTCACCTTTTTGCGACCATTCCCTTTAGCATATTCGAATGCATACCTAACAATTTTTTCACACCCCTGACGTGTTATCATTTTTAAGGCATGGACAGAATTTGGGGATTGTCGATATTCTACCCCGGTGTAAAGATCTTCTTCATTTTCCCGAACAATCACCACGTCCATGCCTGGATGTTTCGAATCAATAAAAGGGGTGTAGGCTACACAAGGACGAATGTTAGCATACAGTCCTAAGGTAGTCCTGATTGTGACATTCAAACTTTTAAACCCGCCCCCTTGCGGAGTTGTGATTGGAGCCTTGAGAAACGCTTTTGTATGGCGGATTAAATCCCAAGAACTAGGTTCAATCCCAGTAGGTATACCCCGTAAATAGACCTTTTCACCAACATCGATAGGATGATATTCCAGCGGTGTTCCCGCAGCCTCTAAGATTTTTAGGGTAGCTTTCATGATTTCTGGTCCAATTCCATCCCCTTGCGCGATTGTTATCGGTATTTTTTTACTATGCATACCCGCCCCTAGTGTTTTAGTATTTGCTATTGTTGAGGATAATAGGCATATTAATTAAAATCCATGTAACGTCAACTTGAATAAAGGAAATATGCTCGTCACGAATAACTTGAAAGATATTCTCCAAGATTTGCTCATCCAGCAAAACGCTTCGTTAAACTATTTTTTTAAAAAATTAGATTTAGACGCCGCTGAAAAGATATTAAACGTCTTTTTTGAATGTAAAGGGATTATTTTTTTTACAGGAGTCGGCAAAAGTGGGCTGGTCGCTAAAAAGACTGCTGTCAGCATGACTTCGACAGGTACTCGTGCATTATATATAAACCCGACAGATTCTTTGCACGGGGATATTGGCTTAGTTTCAGGAGATGATATTTTTGTCTTCATTAGCAAAAGTGGCGAAACCGATGAGTTACTTAACTTAATTCCTTATGTCCGCAATAAAGGCGCACGTTGCATTTCCTTTGTTTCAGAAGAAAATTGCCGTCTGAGTAAAGCTGCCGACTTAACAATGCTTTTGCCTATCGATAAGGAGTTGTGTCCTTTTGATTTAGCTCCAACCACTTCTACATCGATTCAAATGATTTTTGGAGATGTGTTAGCTGTCGCCCTAATGCAACTTAAAGAATTTAGTATCCACCAATTTGCCACCAACCACCCAGGAGGCAAGATCGGGAAAAGGATAACCTTGCTTGTGAACGATATCATGCGCACTGGATCCATGATCCCTTTATGCCGGACTACAGATCTGATGAAAGATATTTTGGAAGAACAATCCAATAAGCAAGCAGGGTGCATTTTTGTGGTGGACAAAGACAACGTTCTTCAAGGAATATTTACAGATGGAGATTTGCGACGCTCTCTTCAGAAGCATGGATCAAAAACTTTAACCATGCCCATGAGCGAGATCATGACCAAAAATCCTCGTTACATCCATCCAGAAATGTTTGCCTGGGATGCCATGAAATTGATGGAGGCAGATCAGAAACGCCCCATCACCGTATTAGCTGTCGTCGATGCGGAACGGAAAATCCGCGGCCTTGTGAAACACCACGACATCTTGCAATCCATAGTCTAGTTCAATAGACTTTATGAAAAAACACTTCTTGCGTCTCTTCAAAGGCACGTTTGGAAAAGTAAGGGAAGAATAAATCATAGCCATGCACATCGCGGTGTGATTAAATAAGTTTGCCATTGCCGTGGACCGAAATTTTTTGGAGGGTAGGACCCTTAAGTTTTAATCCAATCCCATAAACACGATGGTTATCCTGATAGGAGATTGTTTCTATCGCATCAAAAGGAATAGCCGCCGCCCCTTGTCCTTTTTTGTAGAACACTAATTTATCTGTGTGAATTCTCAATGTATCGGGAGTATTCTCTAGAAGACTTAATCGGCGATACGGATTCATAAAGAAATAAAGGCTGAGAATCCAAAAAAGGAAAATAAAAAGACCCCAAACCGCGAGGGACGCGGGTGGCAGAAAAACTCCCACCCAGACTAGCAGCCACGTTGTCAGTCCCGCAAAAATTGTCCCTCGCAGCAAATAGGTTTGTTTAGTCCCTTTTTTAACTGAGGTATGAAAATCGATTGTATCATCCATAATTCTGGACTCAAATTCGTTAACGGTTATGATCATCTACATTATGAAGGGCTAAAAGTATGGAACCCCACACGCTCCTTCCCATGCAAACTATCGATTACTGGCTCATTGCCGTATTCTGCATAGGATATTTTTTTATCACAATCGAACATATCACGCATATCAACAAAGCCACGATTGCACTTCTTATGTGTGTACTGTGTTGGGGAATTGCCTTCGCCAGTGGCTCTGTTCAGAAAGAATCGATACAAAAAGATTTTATTGAACATGTTTCAACTTCTGCCCAAGTGGTTTTGTTTTTGCTAGGAGCTTTAGGGATTGTTGAAACTATCAGTATTCACAAAGGTTTTAATATTATCTCAAAAGCTGTCCATGTCCATTCCCCTTTTGCCCTTTTTTGGCTGATCGGCTTTATCACTTTTTTTCTCTCTTCTGTACTCGATAACCTTACCACAACAATTGTGATGATCGCCATTTTACAAAAAATGATTACTGACCGGGAACAAAGATTAATCATGGGTGCAGGGGTTGTGATCGCTGCCAATGCGGGAGGAGCCTGGTCTCCCATCGGAGACGTTACTACAACCATGCTTTGGATCGGAGGAAATATCTCCAGTTGGCCCACTATGAGGGATCTTTTCATTCCCAGCATCGTATGCACTATTGCAGCTTTTTTTTGGTTACAATTCTACCTTCCTAAAACACCAATCACTAAAGATGCTGAGGTGGAAGATGATAATATCAGTGCGCTTGGAAGTAAGCTTTTTTTCGTTGGCATTGGGACTTTGATGTTTGTGCCTATCCTTCGCTATCTGACTGGGCTTCCTCCATTCATGGGTGTTTTATTGGGTCTGGGGATCCTATGGTTGATTACCGATCTTATTCATCGTAAAAATCCTGCAATGCAATATCTCACTGTCCCTGCAGCTCTTTCTAGAATTGACTTTCCAAGTTGTTTATTCTTTTTAGGGATCCTGCTCGCTATTCAAGCTTTGGAAGCACAAGGGGTTCTTGCTCACCTCGCACAAATCCTTCAAAACTACATTGGAAATGTCAATGTCATCGCGATCGTGATCGGCGTTGTCTCTGCAATCATCGATAACGTTCCGCTTGTCGCCGGAAGCATGGGTCTTTATGATCTCGCTACTTATCCGCCTGACTCCAGATTTTGGCAGCTTATTGCCTATTGCGCCGGAACGGGAGGAAGTATGCTGATCATCGGTTCGGCCGCAGGCATCGCCTATATGGGGTTAGAAAAAGCATCATTCAATTGGTACCTCAAAAAAGTCGCCTTACCCGCTCTTGTTGGTTATTTTGCTGGAGTCTTTATTTATCTAATGCTAAATTAGTTAGACTTATGCTAACAAGGCCAATACACTCCCAACCTTTTTTTTCTCATTCCGACTCTTTCAATAAAACAGGCAATACAATTTCAAAAACTCTTTTTGCAACTGCTGCAATTATTACGATTCTCTCGATCGCAATCCTCTTGATCTCTACGCCTAAAATCTTTGCAATGAAGCCCCTGACTTTGAGAATTACAGGCATCAGCCTCCTTTCGTTAACTACAGGTGTTGCATTACTCTATTTTCTCTTTGCTAAGACAAAATCGCCCCACTCGGAAAAATCTAAAAATGAGCAACTAGTGGAATTGGCCAGAAGATGCACAAAAGACCATGATCTGTTCGCAAGGATTCGCAATTTGTCGGAAAAAGATACTGAAACAATTCATGAACAATGTTTGATGATTCATCAACAAGGAAATATTAATTTAGATCTCCCACAGAAATCGATTTTTGAGCTTCAACAACATGGGAGACATACATCATTCTTGGGTATACGCAGAGAAGAATTGAAAAAATTGAAGTTGTCGCAGTCGGATATGCTGATCCTAGCAGCCGGCACAAGCTTACATTTTAATGAAGCTGTCTTTTTTACTAAAAACCAGGGTGGTGACCTGGGCATTATTCAGATCGGTCAATTAAAACCGAAGGAAGAATCTGTTGCGGTATCATTTGATGAGACATCGATCAAAGCCGTTCGTGTATTCACTTCAAACGGTTTTACGTGGATCGATTCTTCCTACATTTCCAAAGTTTAAACCCAAAATAAATTGGATATAACCTGCAAAAAATAAATTCCAAAGCACGTACAACCAGAGAACGAGCGGATTGCGTTTCTCTCTAAATATATTATACTCCCTAGAACCTCTTTCTAGTTTATTTAAACGTTCCACACTAAACGCAAAATCTCCATCTGAAACTTGTCTCGCATAGATTGCGGGCTCAAGCGATGGAATTTCATGTGCCCACTCTTTAATTAAATACCGCTCCCAACCGCGCAAAAGCTGCTTTCGTTGATCTAAAATCGATTTAGCAGACTCTTCAGAATTTAAAAAATTATTCATGATCACCTTTTCGGTTGGAAATAATTTGTTTTCAGGCAGTAAATTGGGGTCACTGCCATGATAACCATTATCAAAAGCAAACGCAAAAGCTGTTATTGGCAATAGCCAGGAAGCTTGCACTGCTCCTTCCCTTTTCTTTAGAAGCGCAATCGGTAAAACAATCGCCAATAGAATCCAGATCAACTCAAATTTTGAAATCCGTTTAAAAAAAATCTCTATGCCCTGCTGTAACTTTTGCGTAAACGTCTCGGTTTTCTGCAACCGATCATATTCATCGAGAAACCGTTTTTGCTGCATTTGGGTAAGCTTTCCAAATCGTTTTTCATCTTTGATTACCTTCTCATACATTAATTTCTTTTCTTTCACTTCAAAATGGAGGCCTAAAAATGGATATCCTAAGCTCCAGACGACGCATGTAAATGCCAGACATAATTGCACAATCGCCAATATTCTTGCCCCGGTTGGTAAAAAGGTCCCGGGTGGAAAGTCCTTTTTCTTTCTTCTATTCATTGCGATCCTTTTGATTTTGCGCATTGAAATTCAAATGAATCCCCTTATATCTGAAAGATTACAATTTTGCATGATCTAGAGCTTCAACCTTCTTCAAGAAAAAAAAGGCTACAGAATCAGCAGTATTAATGGCGAGACATTTAATATTTTCTCTAGATTGTCGCCGCACAAAGCTATTTCTGCAGAAACGAGTGATAATAATGGGAATAATTATAAGATTGTTGATTTGCATATATTTTTATAGTTTTTTGAATTTACTTCCGATAGAAACTCTATTTAAAATGAACGTTTTTTTGTAGATACAGGTTAATATTAAACCATTAAAAATATAATTTTCCATGATATAGAAGTATAAAACATACATCGGACACCCTGTTTTTCTTTTAAAATTATATATGATATAATCCTTGAGGGTCTTTTTATGCTCACTTGTGAGGATATAGAAGAAATCAATACCCTTTATGAAAATACAAAGATTATTATATCATAATATAATTTTAAAAGATAAAACGGGTGACGAGGTGACAGCCGCTCTACACAAACCGTTTGTTATTCCCCAGATTGAAAGAGTATTTTTTTCTTGAAAGAGTTTAGATGAATAGTTAACTTTCAGAAATAGGCATATACTAGGGTAGCGGGTTCGTAAGCCGAGAGCAGGCTTAAGATTTAAGAGTATGCAAACTTCTATTCATGATCTTTTGAGTAAATCCCATTTGTTTGATCACCTTTCTCCTCAAGAAATGGATCATCTTGCTTTAGAGACCTCTACCAAACACCACAATAAGGATGAAATCATCATAACAGAGGGGGAAATAGGGGATTGTTTATATCTCATTGTTTCTGGAGCAGTAAGGGTCTACACGTATCACGAGTCAGGACAAGAAATTGTGTTAGCTCGTCTGGAGACAGGTCATTTTTTTGGGGAACAGGCACTTCTTACGAGCATTCCTATTAGACGGAGTGCAAATGTGCGTGCTCTGACAGATGTCACATTGGTCGTCATCCCTTATGAAACTTTTCAAAAATGTTTGAAAACTGCAGAGTCCTTGCGAAAACTCTTAAAAGAACAAGGGCAATCCCAACTGATCGACAAGTTGATCAAACAAACTGAAGAGGAAAAGGATCAGAGGGAAATTCTTACGCTATTCAATCGGATCGAAAGTTTTGGGGAGCGAAGAGTTTTCTTTCGCCAAGGAGCACCATCTCTTAAAGCTTATTATGTATTGAATGGATTAGTAGAAATCCGTTTTTTTGATCCTGAAAAGCGCTTGATATCGCGAAGTCTCATAACTCCTGGACATTTTTTTGGGGAGTTAGGTGTCTTAAAAAATGAATCTCGAAAAGGGACAGCAGTGGCACTTACTGAAGTTCAAGCTGCCGTGATCGATGTTTCTATTTTACAAAGTCTCTATCATGATAACGCTAAGTTGAAAGAATTGATCGATGCCTCGCTTCAACTCTATCAAATTCCTTTGATTGGGATCATGACTCAATACGCCAAACCCTTTTTGGATCGGCCTGCAATCAATACTGCCATCCAACTCCAAAATGGGGAATCGATCGTTGCATCCCGTGTTATTCGTTCCGATCTTTTTGCAATTTTGTATAGCGATATAAAAGATCCTCAAAAAGAAATTTTCAAAGATTCCGAAGATCATATTCGTGAAATCTTCTTAACTGATAATCGATTAGTCGGTGTGATTAGCGTGGGAAAATGGGATGATTTAGATCAAATCGCAAATCTCATTTATAATAAACAGACGATGACCTTGGAAAATCTAGAATATTTTTGTCGTGTAGGGAAATTCGATATTTCTCTTCAAAAAGCAGTTGCTGATGAAGGAATATTATGCAATTGCATGAGAATCAAAACAGATGCCATTCAAAAAATGATTCTAGAAGGAGTAACAGATGTAGATGCAATCTGCTCACGAACGGGCGCGGGAACTGTATGTGGAGGGTGTCGTCCCCGAATTAGAGAATTATTGGGTGAAAATATTTGGATCTACGTGAAGATTGATAAGATTCAGGAACACAATTCTCATGTGAGAAGTTATCAATTGCGCCCCTTAGAAGGTTCGATCTCTCTACCTCTAGCAGGACAACATATCATTATTGAAGGAAACATGGATGGCTTATGGGTGACACGCTCTTACACATTAACATCCATTGATACAGATAAAGAGTTCTATGAGATTACAGTAAAACGGGAAGAACAGGGCCTTTTTTCCAGGTGGTTATTCAACAACGATAAAGAAAAGATTAGTTTGCGTGTATCAACTCCTGAGGGAACATTCATTTTTCCCCAAGAGAATAACACTCCCATCCTCTTTTTTGTAGCGGGTATTGGGATAACGCCTGCCATTGCTTTTGCAAAAAAAATCGTTGCAAATCAAGATAAAAGATTCATGCATATCGATTATTCGATTCGCCATCAAGAGAATTCCGCTTTTAATGAGGAGCTAGCAACTTGGCCGAAAAATTTTTCGAATATTTCTATTACCACAAGATTAACCAGTCAAACAGGACATCTTAATGAAAATAATATTCAAGAAATCTTAACTCTCTATCCAAATGCTGATATATTTATTTGTGGACCTAAGGCATTTGAAGAAACGATTACAGAAACTCTCAATAAATTGGGAATATCGGCTAATAAAATTCATTTAGAAAGATTTATTCATGCAGGAAGCCCTTTATCTACTGAAGGAAAATGATGAAAGAAGCACCGATTGCTAAAGACATGAGACCATTAGAGAAGGATCAAACAGCTTTTCTAGGGGAAATGCAAAAGAAATATGGTGATATTTTTCAAAGAAATAAGAATTTTGAATTATTTCATCCTAAGCATGTTGAGCATATACTATTCAAACATGAAGATAACTACCAGAGGCATCCCTCTTTAGTTAACCTATTTAAGCCCGTTTTTGGAGATGATATCATTATCGTTACTAATGATAATAAACAATGGTCTTATGATAGAAAAATAAGTGAACCTTCATTTGATCCTCATGTCTATTTTGATCAATATATAAAAAAAGTAATCGAAATTTCTAATTGTTTTTTTGATGGATGGGAGGATCAATTAAAGTCAGGATCAAAAATAATAAATATTCCATTTGAAATAGATCATCTTATAGTGAATATCGTGCATCAGACAATTATTTTTAAGATCGAAGCAGACCCGAAAAAAATTGTTGAATATATTAACATAGCTTTAAAAAACACTGCCGATTTAGCTAATCCCTTTTTGCCTAAGCAGGTTTTATATGAACTCAGCAAAAAGCAAAAGGATGTGATTCAGGAACTGACTCAATTAAGAGACCATATCGTCCAGGCTAGGATCCAAAAAAAACAGGACTTCGATGATTTACTTGGGAGCTATCTGGAAGATTATGATCAAAACAACCCTAATGAGTTGATTCTTAAGCACATTGCACGAAATATTTTAGCGCTTGATCTAGCTGGCTATGTGACGACTGCTGCAACCCTGCATTGGCTCTTTATTTTGCTCCATCAACATCCAAAAATAGAAAATGCAATAACTGAAGAAAGTCGGTCTGTTAATTTACAAAATTATTCAGATCTTACTAAATTAACGCATATCCAAGCTATGATCTTCGAAGCCTTGCGTTTATACCCTCCTTTTTTTGTCATTCTCCGTCAGTCTATAAAGGAAGATGAATTATTAGGTTACCACATCCCTCAGCAAGCAGGTATTTCATTAAATACCTATTATATTCATCGACACCCGGATTACTGGGAAAATCCAGATCAATTTAATCCTGAACGTTTTATTAAAAAACCTTTAGGACAAGATTTTCCCTATGCCTATTTTCCTTTTGGCGCCGGCAAAAGGCGCTGCCTTGGAAGAAATTTTGCGATGCTAGAGATGACCGTTATTTTAGCTTTATTTGTTAAACGATTTCGCCTATCGCTTCCCAGCGATAAAAAGCTCGAATACGATTACAGCAGGATTACCATTACACCTAGCATCAAAGAAATGACCCTTCATAAAAAACTTCCCAAATAGTTTTATAACTCAATCTGTAAATAATAGTTTTAATTTGATAGCATAGAATTATATAGACAAGGAAAATAACGCATGGCTGAAGATCATTTTTCTGACATTGCCATCATTGGGATGGCCTGTCGATTTCCCGATGCAGAAAATGTGATGGAATATTGGCAAAATCTATGTGTGGGAAAAGAAAGTATCCATTTTTTTACCGAAGAAGAACTTCTAGAAGTGGGCATAGACAAAAAATTGTTGCAAGATCCCCACTATATTAAAGCATCCCCCATTCTAAAGGATGTTGATCTTTTTGATGCCGAGTTTTTTAAAGTGTCTCCCTATGAAGCGGCTGTTTTAGATCCTCAGCAGCGATTATTTCTACAATGTGCTTGGCATGCTTTAGAAAATGCTGGATACCCCTCTTGTGATTGTAAGGAATCTATAGGCGTTTTTGCAGGAGCGGGTGGCGTGATCAGCAGCTATTTGTTGGAATATATCAAGCAAAATCCTGAGATTCAAGGAAGTACAGGCAGTGTACACGCCTTAGGTAATGATAAAGATTTTTTGACCACAAGAGTTTCTTATAAATTAAACTTAAAAGGACCTAGCTTCGATGTGCAATCAGCCTGCTCTACAGGGGGGCTTGCAGTCCATTTGGCATGTCAAAGTCTTCAGGAAGGGGAGTGTGAACTTGCTTTAGCCGGTAGTGTGAATATCCGTGTACCCCACATTTCAGGCTATTTATGGAGGCAAGGGGATGTCTATTCTTCCGATGGGCATTGCAGGCCTTTTGATAAAGATGCCTCAGGCATTGTATTTGGAAGTGGCTTAGGCATAGTTGTCCTTAAGCCTCTGAAAAATGCCTTCCAGGACCGAGATCCTATCTATGCCGTTATCAAAGGAACATCGATCAATAATGATGGAGGGAATAAGCTAAGTTATGCGGCTGCGAGTCAAGAAGGGCAAGTGAGATGTATGCAAAAGGCCTTTGAAATCGCCGGCATCTCTCCAGAAACAGTGTCCTATATAGAAACCCATGGGACAGGCACAGCTATGGGGGATCCTATTGAAATAGGTGCCCTAACCCAAGTTTTTAGAAAATTTACGGACAAAAAACAATTTTGTGCCATAGGATCTGTGAAAGCTAATATGGGGCATTTAGATATTGCTAGTGGGATCACTAGCCTTATTAAAACAGCATTAATGCTAAAATATAAAAAAATACCCCCTCAAATTAATTATAAAAATCCCAATCCGAAAATTAACTTAGAAAGCAGCCCTTTCTATATCCATACCAGCCTTAAAGAATGGGACTCAACAACCTATCCAAGACGGGCCTGCATCAACTCATTGGGAATGGGTGGAACAAATGCCTTCATTATTTTAGAAGAGGCTCCTCCACTCCCTATTTCAGACAAGACGAGTGAACCCTATCACTTATTCACTCTGTCTGCAAGAACGCTCGAAGATTTAGACTCATTGGTACAAAAATATATCCGATTTTTGCATGAAACTCGTGATTGTCATTTAGCAGATATAGCTTATACGGCGAATACTGGACGTTTTCATTTCAAATATCGACTCTATATCGTGGCATCGACTACGGAAGAACTTCTTCAAAAATTAGAGAAAGAAGAGTTTAAAAGAGGGGAAATTTCAAAACAACATGAGACGCTCCCTAACACCGAAATGATAAGTGCTCATAAAGAAGATTTGCTAACATTTCTTGAAATGGTGGGTCAATTTTATTTGCAGGGAACCCCTATCGATTGGGATAACTTCTATAAGCCTAATCGAAAAAATAAAATTGTTCTTCCAGACTATCCTTTTAAAGGTCAACGTTATTGGATAAAAAATAAAGATAGCCCACAGAATCTTTTAAAAGCAAATAAGCATCCTTTTCTTTTACAGGAGATTGAAACTCCTTTGTTAGAGGGGGCAAACATTTTTTTAACACAAGTTAGTGCTAAATGGCCCGATTTTATCGAAGATCATTTGCTGTATAATGTTCCTGTTGTCCCTGGAGCGACCTATATCTCCACCATTCTTTCTGCAGCTAAATTGTTATCCAATCAAGAAAGTTGCAAAATAGAAAACATAGAATTTATCAATCCTTTAATCGTGAATACGGATCTTCCACGCCAAGTTCAAACACTCATCCATCCGATAGAAAATGGAATGCGTCATTTTGAAATCGTTTGCCAGGCTGTCGGAGATTCCAAAGAATGGATTAAACTTGTGCAAGGGACCCTCAATGAGAGGAATGAAATGACGGTTTTTTCCGATGAGAATCGTGTAGAAAAGATAAAATCCCGTTGTCCTGAAGAATGCACTAAGGAACATCTTATCCAATTTTTCACGGAGATTGGCCTGACTTTGGGTCCTAAACTTCGTTGGATCGAGCATTTGTATATGGGTGAAAATGAAGTATTGGCTAAATTGCGCGCACCGCAAGAAAAAGAAGAAGAGGAAGGCTATATTCTTCATCCAGGTTTAATAGACAGCTGTATTCAGACGATATTTGGGAAACGGTTAAAAATGAGGGGACAACCCGACTTGTTGTCCATTCCTTTTCATATCAAGGAATTTTTGTATCATGCTGGGAAGGGCAGACTCGCTTGGGTTCATCTTATCCATAAGCCTACAAAGCAGGAAAACACTTACAGAGCAGATCTTACTTTTTTTAATGATCAAGGCCAACAGATAGGTCAAATGGTAGACTTTTTTGAGCGTACCCTAACCCAAAATATGCTCATCTCAACAATGAAAGATCAAAAAGAAGAAAGCCGTTGGTTTTATGCAATAGAATGGAAGGAAAAGGCGCTGACACAGAGTAAAAAGCCTACTTTAAGTGGAGCTTGGCTCATTTTTAAGGATTCTTATGGATTTGCAGATCCGTTAGAAGAAAAGATCCAATTCCAGGGGGGCATCCCGATTCAAATTGAATATGGAACCTCCTTTAATAAGATCTCTGAACATCATTACCAGATTAACCCAGAAATAAAATCCGATTTTGAAAAGCTTTTAAGAGATATAAACCATTCCATAAAGGGGCTTGTTTATTTAAAAACCCTGGAAGATAGAAATAAACATTTGGATGTGGGAAATATGAAGCAATCCCAAATCTATGGCGTCAAAAGTGTTTTATACCTGCTACAAGCACTCATTGAAGCGAAATTGGAAAATCCTGTTTCTCTTTATTTTGTGACGAATGGTACCCAGGAGTTTAAAAATCAGACAATTCTCCCCTTTCAGTCACCGCTATGGGGATTCATGAGAACCGCCATTCTTGAATATCCCGAAATTCAATGTAAACTGATTGATTTAGAGACTCATTTAGATCCTTTGACTCAAAATCCTCTCCTCATGGAAGAAATCCTCCAAGAGGACACTGAAGAACAAATTGCTTACCGTCAGGAAAAAAGATTTGTTCCGCGACTTAAAGCTTTTAGAGAACAGAAATCGAAGGAGATTCAGATTGATCCCTTAGGGAGTTATTTAATTACGGGTGGATTAGGGGGTTTAGGATTAAAAGTGGCCGATTGGCTGATCAAGCAAGGTGCGAAACATCTTGTGTTAGCAGCAAGGCGGGAACCTTCGAAGCAAACAATAAGATTGATCGAAGAACTTCAATCAAAGGGAGCAAAAATCGAAATCATCTCGCTGGATGTCACGAATGAACAAGATCTCAGCTCTCTCATGCAAAAATTTGGAAATGGGTGGCCTGAACTTAAAGGAGTCATCCATGCAGCTGGAGTGATCGACGATGCGTCCTTACTTTCGCTGGTATGGAGCCAATTTGAAAACGTATTTGCTCCAAAAATTCAAGGAATCTTAAGTCTTCATATGGCATCTTTAAAAAAGTCTTTAGACTTCTTTGTGTTGTTTTCTTCCATTGCTTCAATATGGGGATCAACGGGACAAAGCAACTATGCGGCGGCCAATGCTTTTTTGGATTGTTTTGCAAGCTACCGAAGAGTGCAGGGGTTACCTATCCTGTCAATTAATTGGGGCCCCTGGGCAGAATTTGGAATGGCTGCTGAGCTTGGCGCTCTTCATCAAATCAAGGGGTGGCATCCGATGAGCCCAGAGAGAGCCATTAAAGCTTTAGAACTCGCTCTGCAACAAAATCTTCCAAATTTATTAATTGCCGATATCAATTGGAAATTTATCTCCTCAAAAAATTCATTTCTAAGCGAATTAATAGAAACAACAGTTGTTGAAGCCCCCCTTCTATTACAACATTTAAAGAATCAGCCCCGTTCCGAAAGGAACCGGATCCTCATAGATTATCTTCAAAAAATTGTGGGCAAAATCTTGGGCTTTTCTTTTATAGATCCAGAAATGAGCTTATTTGAGCTAGGGTTAGATTCTTTAAGGGCAATAGAATTGAGAAATAAGTTACAAATTGAGTTGGGGAAAGAGCATGTCATACCAGCCACATTAGCTTTTGAATATCCTACAATTAATAAATTGTGCGACCTTATAATTAAATTAATTTTTAAAGAGGAAGAGAGGAAAGTAATCGAAAAAGAAGCTGTAATGAGTAAGGAAGATATTGAAAAACTACTAAGTTAAAGAGGGAATTGCAAACCTCATGTGCCCGGTAAAATCGCCCTTTTGAGGCCATTTGTGTTCATTCTCCTCGGTCGACCCTTAAGGGTTCGACCTCGACGAAATGAACCGTGGCAACTTCGCTGCTACTCAACTGGCCTCAAAATCATCAATTTTACCGGGCAAAGCAGTTTTGCAACTCCCTCTAAAATTTGACAAGCTATTATTTTAATTAATATAATTAACATGAGAAAGAATAAGCGGACGTAGTTTTATGTCGATAAAAATTTTAGTTATTGATGATGAAATAGACTATCAAATTTTAATAAAAAAAGTATTCCACAAACGGATTAATACAGGTGAATTGGAATTTGTCTTTGCCACAAATGGAGTAGAAGCCTTAGAAAAGTTGAAGAGCGATGAATCTCTCAATATCCTCTTAGTCGACATCAACATGCCGCTTATGAATGGGCTAGAATTGCTAGCTGAATTGCCCAAGCTTAATCGTCTTTATCGAGCTCTGATTGTTACTGCCTACGGAGATATGGCAAATATTCGCAAAGCAATGAATTTTGGAGCAACAGACTTTATTACCAAACCCATTAATTTCTCTGATTTCGAAATTGCGATTGATAATGCCATAAAACAGTATACCGATGAAAAAAAAACCAATGATTTACTCCAAAAAAGTGCTTTCAAACTAAAAAGTATCAAACAAGATTTGCAGGCCATTCATGAACCTATCGCAATTATTGGAATGAGTTGCCGATTTCCAGGCGGAGCTAATGATCCCAATCAATTTTGGCAATTATTATCACAAGGTGAAGATTTCATTTCCGAAGTCCCTAAAGAAAGGTGGGATATTGAGGAATTCTATGATCCTAATCCAGACGCCCCAGGAAAGATGTATGTTCGCCGAGGAGGCTTTTTAAACATACCGATCGATCGATTTGATGCCCATTTTTTTGGGATTAGTCCCCGTGAGGCGATCTATATGGATCCTCAGCAAAGACTCTTATTGGAAGTGGCATGGGAAGCCTTAGAAAATAGTTGTATTGACCCTTTATCTCTAAAGAATTCCAAAACGGGAGTCTTCTTAGGCAATTTCTATTTGGATTATTCGGAGCTCATTGGCAGTTTTGATTCACCGGAAAACCTTGATACTTATTTTGGCACAGGTAAATTCGCAAGTTTTCTATCGGGTCGGCTGTCGTACTTCTTAGGTCTTGAAGGACCGAGCATG
>CAVPVT010000065.1:0-48537 GCA_963709145.1 Parachlamydiales bacterium | reverse complement strand
ATCCAGATGGTCTCAGGCGGCAAGACCTTCAGCCCCCGGCCCAGCGACGGGATCACGTTCTTCTTCGAGCCGCTGCGCACGCTCGCCTCGGCGATCGTCGACTACCGCGACGGCGTCAGCTCGCCGGCACTCGGCGCCGCCGTCTACGGCTTCGCGCTGTTGCCTGCTGTTCTCCGCGTTCGCCCTGTCCGTGACCGGCTATCTCGTCAAGCTTCCGCTGCGCAAGTACCAGACACGGGGATGAGTGCCTTCGCACCACAGGCTCCGCAGGCGGGCGCGACGGGCCCGCAGCACGCCGGCCGCGGCCGGCGCTCCTCGCCGATGAGCTGGCGCTGACGCCGCCGGGCGGCGCCGCCGCCCGCTCGCCGATGCCGTGACCCGGCGGATGGCCGAGCTGGGCAGGCGGATCGAGCACGGAGAGAATGAGGTGGGCTTTGCCGCGCGCGTCTTCACCGGCAATGTCTGGCTGTTGCTGGGCATGCTCCGGGCCAACCGCCCGTGGCGGCTCGCGCTCCGGCTGATCCGCGCGCTGGCCGCGGCCGTCGCAGCCGGCGTGTTCGCCCTGGTGACCAGCGACATCTGGCGGCTCTGGCCGATCACCTCGGGCCGGTGCGGCTCACCGTTATCACGGTTGGCTCGGTGGCCGCCACCTGCGTGACCATCGTGATCGCAACCGGACTGTGGGAGCAAGCGGCACCCGGGCGCGCGCGAGCAGGTCATCTGTTCAACATAAACGCCACCCACGGTCGGCATCGGCGTGGCCGTGCTCTACCTCGCACTCTTCGCCGCGATTCAGATCAAAGTAAAAAATTTGTCTACATTGTAGACAAAGATAATAAAGTAGTTTATCGCGAAGTTGAGCTTGGCAAAGAAGTCGAGGCTCAAAGGATTGTGCTAAAAGGTCTTGAACCAGGCGAACGGGTGATCGTCAATGGTATCCAACATATCGCACCAGGAGATGTTGTGAAAGCCAAGGAATGGATTTCAAATGGCGGATAATCTTACATCTAGCCATGCGCTGAATGTATCCCGTTTTTTTATCGACCGACCCATTTTTGCCGGTGTGATTTCCTTTTTGATCTTTCTCGTAGGGCTCATTGCAATCTTCTATTTGCCTATATCAGAGTATCCAGAAGTTGTACCGCCGGCAGTCATTGTGACGGCGCAATTTCCAGGAGCCAACCCCAAAACCATTGCAGAAACCGTTGCCACGCCTCTTGAAGAGGAAATAAACGGGGTAGAAAATATGCTTTATATGTTTTCACAATCCTCGAGCGATGGAGTAATGACCCTGACAATTACTTTTCGACTAGGTGTAGATCCTGATCTTGCTACACAACTTGTGCAGAACCGGGTCAATCAGGTGCTGCCTCGTTTGCCCGAAGTGACTCGTCAACTGGGAGTGAAAACTGTTAAAAGCTCTACCAACTTGACCATGGTTGTGCATTTGACATCGCCAAACGATCGCTATGATTTACTCTACTTACGCAATTATGCCACGCTAAACGTGAAGGATCAGCTTGCTAAAATCCAAGGAGTCGGCGACGTGTTACTCTGGGGATCAGGCGATTACGCGATGCGTATTTGGCTTAATCCTCAGAAAGCCGCTGAGCGTAAGCTCACTGCAGAAGACATTATCAATGCAGTAAGAGGACAAAATGTGCAAGTGTCGGCAGGTATCATTGGAGGACCTCCTTATGCTAAAGGCGTCGAGTTGCAGATGCCCATCTATGTGGAAGGAAGATTGCAAGATCCAGAGGAGTTTGGAGAGATCATCGTTAAAAATGAAAATGGAGTCGTGACTCGTCTTAAAGATATAGCACGCATTGATATTGGGGCCTCTGAATACGTCCTTAGATCTTTGCTGGATAATAAATCAGCCCTTGGTATGGGGATTTTCCAGATTCCCGGAGCTAATGCAATCTATATTTCCGATCAAGTACGCAGCACGATGGCTGAACTAAAAAAAAATTTCCCCGAAGGCGTTGACTATAAAATTGTCTATGATCCGTCAATCTTTGTGCGGGACTCGATCGTGGCTGTTATCCATACCTTGCTGGAAGCACTTGTTCTTGTAGTCCTTGTCGTAATTGTTTTCTTGCAAACCTGGCGAGCTTCGATTATCCCCCTTATTGCAGTGCCTGTATCGATTATTGGCACATTTGCCATCATGTTTCTATTCGGTTTTTCCATTAATGTTTTATCCTTGTTTGGACTCGTTCTCGCGATCGGGATTGTAGTTGACGACGCGATTGTTGTTGTAGAAAATGCCAAGCGCCATATTGAACAGGGATTGAATCCGAGAGATGCGACGATTCAATCGATGAATGAAGTTACGAGTCCTATCATTGCCATCACTCTGGTATTGTGCTCCGTTTTCGTCCCTATCAGTTTCATCAGTGGACTGACAGGACAATTTTATCGTCAGTTCGCGTTGACAATCGCTTTTTCTACAGTGATTTCAGCTTTTAACGCTCTCACGATGAGTCCTGCACTCGCTAGCATCCTTTTGAAGGAGCGAGGATCTTCCAAAGACCGATCGAAAAGTTTTTTTGCTTGGTTCAACAGTTCTTTTCGCAGCAGTTCTGAATATTATGAAAAAGGGATCACTAAAATTTTGGACCATAAAAAACTTGGCTGTATTGTTTATCTTTGCTTGCTTGCAGCCACTTATTATTTATTCCAAGTTGTCCCCTCCGGGTTTGTTCCTACCCAAGATAAAGAATATCTAGTCGGTATTGCCCAATTGCCGGAAGGAGCCACTGTAGATCGCACAGAAAAAGTGCTACGCGAAATGTATGAAATCGCAATCAAAGAACCCGGCGTAGATAACAGTGTGGCATTCCCAGGAATGTCTATTAATGGCTTTATCAATAGTCCAAACTCTGGACTAATATTTGTGGGTCTAAAACCCTTCAATGAGAGGACTACAGCCTCCCTTTCGGGTTCAACCATCACGGAGAATCTGCAAAACAAATTTTCAAATCTAAAGGATGCGTCGATTGTTATTTTTCCACCACCTCCTGTCCAAGGCTTAGGCACGATCGATGGATTTAAGCTTCAAATTGAAGATAAAGGGAATTTGGGATATGAAGCTCTGGACAAGGTGACAAAAGAAATCCTGGATAAATCTACGAAAGCACCCGAATTAGCAGGTCTTTTTTCTAGTTATAAAAACAATGCCCCACAACTATTTATTGACGTCGATCGCACTAAAGCAATGCAGTTGGGGGTTAACGTGCAGGATGTATTCGATACTCTGCAGATTTATTTGGGATCTTATTATATCAATGATTTCAATAAATTTGGGCGTGTTTATCAGGTCATTGCTCAGGCAGATAAAGAATTTCGTTCTAAAGCGGACGATATTTTACAACTGCAAACACGCAATAAAGAAGGACGTATGGTGCCTCTCGGCTCCCTATTAAGAGTAAGTGATGCAATGGGGCCTGAGACCGCCACCCGTTATAATGGATTTCGTTCAATGGATATTAATGGAGAACCTTCCCCAGGTTACTCGATGGGACAAGCGCAGCAAGCGATCACTAAAATTCTTGATGAAACTCTTCCCAAGGGATTAAGCTATGAATGGACGGATCTGACTTATCAACAAATTCTGGCGGGCAATACCACTTTGTTTGTTTTCCCCCTCTGCATTTTGTTAGTCTTCCTTGTATTATCAGCTAAATATGAAAGCCTCTTTTTACCTCTAGCTATCATACTGATTATGCCGCTCTGTTTGCTCTTTGCGATTGGAGGAGTTGCGATCTCTCAAGGCGATAATAATATCTTCACGCAAATCAGCTTTTTTGTGGTTGCAGGCTTAGCATGTAAAAACGCTATTCTTATTGTCGAATTTGCTCGGCAGCTAGAATTGCATGGACGTAGCACACAAGCTGCAGCTATTGAAGCCGCACGTTTACGTTTAAGGCCCATTTTAATGACATCGTTCGCCTTTATCATGGGTGTTATACCATTGGTCATTTCCAGTGGCGCTGGCGCCGAGATGCGTCACGCTATGGGAGTCGCTGTATTTACCGGTATGATAGGCGTCACATGTTTTGGACTCTTCCTCACACCCCTATTTTATGTGGTGTTGAGAGAGGTTGAAAAAAAAGTCACTGGCACTGAAAAGGTCCACTCCCATGTTGAGTAGAATTTTTTGTATCCTAATACTCCTTTCTGGATGCGGAAGACCTTTGGGGATTCAAGAATCCGGCATCGAATCTCCGCCTGTTTGGAATAGTTTTAAAAATGTATCTCTTGATGCCCCTCTGATCGTCGATGATTTAGCTAGTGTGGAGCAGGATTGGTGGAAGCATTTTAGAGATCAAACCCTCGATACTGTTCTAGCAGAGGCTTTAGACAATAATAAGAATTTGGCTATAGCACAGACCCGTATCGAAGAGGCCCGTGCTGCTAGGCTTGCCGCCTGGTCTGTTCTTTTCCCGAAATTTTCTCTCGCAGGAGATGCCTCAAAAGGCAATCAAGGATTTTATACCAACGGAACCACTTACTATTTTGAAGACGCATCAATTCAAGTGAACTGGGAAGTAGATCTGTTTGGAAAAAATCAAGCACGTTTAGCCGCTGCCAATGCGATGATTCAAAATGAACAGATCATGCGGCAAGCTGTGATTGTCGGACTGCTTGCGGAAGTTGCTCGCAACTACTTTGACCTACGCAATTATGAAAGGCAGATTTCGATTACTGTTCAGAATCTCGAAACCCAAAAAAGAACTTTTCAGCTGACCCAAGAGCAGCTGAAAGGAGGATTGTCGAGCGATTTTGATGTGCAAAGGGCAGGAGCTCAAGTGTCCACTACAGAATCGAGGCTTCCTACTTTACAAATTAGTTATGAGAAGACTCTCAATCGCTTAAATGTTTTATTAGGCAATGTTCCAGGTGAAATCGATGGTCTTCTCGAAATGGAACAAAGTTTTCAACCCCTTGATCAGCAGATTATTGTCGCAGCGCCGGCTACGGTACTCGCCACCCGTCCCGATGTGCGCGCAGCCGAGCGGAGCTTTGCCGCAAATATTTCATTGCATGACGCGGCATTCAGAGAACTTTTTCCGACCGTCAACTTGCTTGGCTTTTTCGGGGCTCAAAGGATGACACTGTTCAATACCGTTCCTACTTGGAATATAGGGACCAATCTCGTTATGCCTTTTATCGATTTTGGACGGATTGAATCGGACATTGAGACTGCGAGTGCGCGCGAACTTAGAGCCTACCTCACCTTTCAAGAGACTGTTTTAGAGGCACTAGAAGATATGGAAAACGCCCTTTCCAGTTATCTATATGAAACGGTCCGCAACGCCTCCTTAAGGCAAGCGGCCGAACAAAACCGCAAAGCAGAAGATTTAGCCAAGCAGCAATACGCTAATGGCTTTACTGGTTTATTAGATGTCTTAATCGCTCAACGCAATACGTTAGAGACGGAATCGAGTTTAGCAGAATCGGATGCTCAGCTTCGTAAAGACCTAGTGAATATTTACACGGCCGCAGGGGGTGGGTGGGCCTGTTATTAATCGCGAGTTAATTAATAACCACTATTTTTCTAATTCAAAAAAGAACTTTTGCATTAATTTCCTATTCTTAGAATAGATGAGGCTTTCCCGCTGTGTCAATTTTTGAACTTTCTAGAATAAGGTTTTACTATCCTAAAGCGTCGGCCAACTATAATGATCCCGTACTCAAAAAAGATATTACCCTTTGATAATGGGCTTTGAGCGAGCTCAAAGCACGTGAAATCCCTGTTAATCGCTGATATCAAGACTGGACAAAGCGATATGAAGTTGGAAATTCTAAGATCGCCGCTTTGAGTTCGCTCAAAGCCCCTAATAAGGATGCACTGGTTTTTCTGAACAAGAAGCCAAAGCAATTTTATGCAAGTATGGATTCATCTTGTTCAGAAAAACCAGTGCATCCTTATTAGGGTTTTGCGATAGCAAAAGGGCGATCTGGCCTGGTCCTCTCAGCGTACTCAGCGCCTCCGTCTGCTCTGTGTAATTCAAAGCACCGTCATGCCAAGACTATTGGACACGGGATCATTACCCGACGAGTCGATTAAAACAATAGCTAAAGCGTTTTGGGTTGAATATTCTTAATAAAATGAGGTCACTCTTCTAAAAGGTTATGAAGAATGGGTAATTTATTTCATTTTGGGGTAAATTGATTTCTAAAGGATCGAATTCCGCTCGGAAAAATTAACATCGAGAAATCTTCTAGATTGAAAAATATCTTTTACCTTGGAATTTAACCAAAAACAGTTTTTACCCTGGATTTAACCATGTTTAAAAGAATTATAGATTTTCATCTCGACAAATGGAAGGTTGATCCTTATCGAAAACCTCTTATATTCTGTACTTAATAAGCTAGATTCTAGATCTCTGTATGCAGCCGCTTCTTTAGGTCACAGTTCCCAAAAAGATGCTTTAGATTACTTGGTCACGGATACAATACTAAAAACCTGAGTTTTGAGGATTTTTTTATTTTATACTTGTCATAATCGTAAATGTCGCATAAAATTGTGTATCAAAGTTTACTAAGTGAAGGATTATGGGGCTTTTTTCAAGAAACAAACCTAAAATTAAGGTACAGTCTACTAAGAAAGATGGCTATAGTGGCTGGTTAAAATGTACCCATTGCAATGAGCTAATCCATGCCAACCAGCTAGAGCAAAATATGAATAGCTGCCCTAAGTGTGATTACCATTACCGCTTAGGAGTCGAAGAACGGATCGCCTCATTGACCGACACCGAGAGTTTCCGTGAACTTTTTGCCGATGTGCAACCGGTCGATACCCTAAACTTCATCGATACAGAACCTTACGCCCAAAGGCTCGATAGTGCAAAAGAAAAATCGGGTCATTCCGATGCCGTAATAACCGGAACGTGTCGCATGCAAGGTAGCCCAGTGGCTCTTGGAATTTTCGATTTCAATTTTATGGGTGGATCAATGGGGTCTGTCGTAGGGGAAAAGCTCACCCGTTTGATCGAATACGCCTGTGATCACAAGCAAGCCTTAGTAATCGTTTCTACATCTGGAGGCGCCCGGATGCAAGAATCGGTACTTTCCTTAATGCAAATGGCTAAAACCTCAGCTGCTTTGGCGTTATTGCACGAAGCAAAATTACCTTATATTTCCATTTTGACCAATCCAACAACCGGCGGTGTCACGGCTTCGTTTGCTTCCCTTGGTGATATCATTATCGCTGAGCCAAATGCATTGATTTGCTTTGCGGGCCCCCGGGTGATCGAACAGACAATCAAAAGACAACTCCCTCCCGGCGCGCAAAAGTCGGAGTTTCTCCTTGAACATGGCATGGTTGACTGTATTGTTCGCCGGCATGATCTAAAATCAATCCTTGGAGAAATTTTGGACTTTTTTAAGGGGAATCTGGTTCAAAAAGAACATGTTATCTCAAATAAACTGCATAAACTAGCGATAAATATCTGATTATGAATCATTCTGAACGCTGTGTCACAATCCCTATACAAATTGAAGATGAAAACTGCACTCCAATCTATGCTTCTATGGGAGCCGCAGGGGCTGATGTTAAAGCATTTATACAAGAGCCGATCACCCTGCCATCGGGAGGATCATGTGCGGTGCCAACAGGTATACGGGCCTCTATCCCTGAAGGATATGAAATTCAGGTAAGGCCTAGAAGTGGGCTGGCCTTAAAAAATCAGATCACGGTCTTGAATACTCCGGGTACAATTGATGCGGATTACAGGGGTGAAATCATGGTGATTTTGATCAATCATGGTCCTAAGGAGTTTATAATTACACCCGGGATGAGAATCGCACAATTAGTCGCAAGTCCTGTGACTTGCGCGACGTTTGTGCCTGTGAATGAACTCTCCTCGACTGTTAGAGGAGCTGGCGGATTTGGACATACGGGTTCCCACTAGCAATAAATGCCTTTGATGAGGATACTCCAACTAAGACCTTGATTTAAGGCCTTAACTCGATTTTATATAAAGTCGAGTTTAAAGTACCTCTTTCTAATTTTGAAGCTTCTATATGATCAGAATTGCGAATTATTTGGACCCCAAGATGGTCTATTTTCTGAATGCCGAAACGCGCGACGATGCATTGAAGGGAATGATCGACCTTATCAGTGCGGAAGGAAAAATTGTCGATAAGCAACCATTTTACGATGCGATTATCGATCGGGAGAAAGTGGTCTCAACAGGTATTGGGATGGGGGTTGCAATTCCCCACGCGAAATTATCGGGTTATGATCAATTTTTCATTGCGGTCGGAATATTGAATAAAGGAGTGGAATGGAACGCGGTCGACGGAGCCCCTGTAAGGATTATTTTTATGATTGGTGGGCCTGATGATAAGCAAACTGAATATTTGCAGATTTTATCGGCTTTAACTGTAATTATAAAAGAAGAGGATTTGCGTAAAAAAATGTTAACTCTGAATTCACCGCAAGCTATGATCAGTTTATTTGAATAGGAAATGTATGGATCTCACAATTAAAGATGTTGCCAATTATTTAAATGTGTCGGAAAGCACAATCCGACGTTGGGTTACGGAGCAGAAAATTCCTGCATATAGGCTATACGACCAATATCGCTTTAGTTTGATTGAAATCCAAGAATGGGTGATGAACCACAAATTGGCTAAGGAAAATGGTGTTTCCCCTTTCACACAGCAGCCTAAGATTAAACATGAGGGAGAAAGCGCAGCGGAAGCGAAAGGGGGGAGCAAGCAGTTCAGCCTTTACCGAGCTATTAACAAAGGAGGCGTATTCCCCGATATTTCTGGCTCGACGAAAGATGAGGTGATTCGGCGCTGCATGAAAAAGGTGGCAAAGACGTTAAATTTAGATGATGACGTGCTATCTGACTTACTTCTCGATCGGGAAAAATTACAATCCACAGCACTCAATCATGGGATTGCGGTGCCCCATACGCGCGATTTTCTTTTAAGTTCGAACCAAGATGCTGTAGTCGTCGCCTTTTTGCAACAACCGATCCAATACGGTGCATTGGATGGTAAGCCGGTGCACACGTTATTCTTTTTATTCGCTTCAGACAACAAGCGTCATTTGCATTTATTAGCGAAAATTGCCCATTTGAGCAACGATTGCGCTTCCGTGGATTTTCTGAAGATCCATCCCTCTAAAGAAAAGCTCATGGAATATATCCGTAGCTGGGAAGGAAATATTCCACAAACAAATTAATTCGACTTTGCACAAGGTGAGTTAAGCTCGACTTTATACAATTTTTGCCATCGGCTTCGAGAGAGGAGCAAACTGCAGCGTAATAAATTTTGAAGGAAGGGGTATTTTTACCCCTTCCGAGAAATTTATTTAGCTGCGGGAAGCTTCTCTCCGAAGACGATGGCAAAAATTGTATAAAGTCGAGTTAAGAATTCTCTTTTTCTCCCCCACTTAAAACAGGGGTATTTTTATCCTTGGGCTTATTGTCTTTGATCCTAGGCACGACTTCTTGATCGACAAAGACCAGGTGATCCCCTTCAACATTGACTAGGCAACGTCTTCCCTCATCGGGATGAGAGAGCAATTTCTCGGCCAATGGATCTTCCAGGTATTGCTCAATAGTGCGACGCAGTGGCCTTGCACCCATTTCAGGCTGGAATCCTTTCTCCACCAAGAAATTCTTGGCGGCATCGTCCAAGGTAATATAGACATCTCGAACTTTGAGACGAGCTTGCAATTTTTTGACTTCCAGCTCGATCACTTGGAGCAAATGTTCTTTGTCGAGAGGATGAAAAATCACAACATCGTTCAAACGGTTCAAGAATTCAGGCTTGAAGTGCTTCTTAACAGCATTTTCAATCTTTTCCTTGATGTGGTCGTAATCAAGGCTTCCTTCCATAGCCCCAAAGCCTACTTCTGTGCTTTTCCGGATTAAATCGGCACCTAAATTGGAGGTCATAATGATGATCGTATTGCGGAAATCCACCTTACGTCCAAAGGAGTCTGTCAAACGTCCTTCTTCCAAGATCTGCAAAAGGATATCCATCACATCTGGGTGGGCTTTTTCGATCTCATCAAACAAAACGACCGCATAAGGGCGCTGCCGTACTTGCTCGGTTAACTGCCCTCCCTCTTCATGTCCGACATAACCTGGGGGAGAACCTGTCATTCGACTGACAGCGAATTTCTCCATGTACTCCGACATATCCACTTGGATCAGCGCTTCTTCACCACCGAACATATGGATAGCCAGCAAACGTGCCAGAAGGGTTTTTCCAACCCCTGTAGGACCTAAAAACAGGAACGCACCAATCGGGCGATTGGGATCTTTGATATCGGCACGGCTACGTCGAATAGCTCTACAAACGGTTTTGAGAGCTTCTTCTTGGCCAATAATGCTTGAGCGGAGAATCTCTTCCATCTTTAAGACTTTCTGAGTCTCCCCTTCTGTGAGCCGGCTTAGAGGAATGCCGGTCATTTTGGCGATTACGCTCGCAACATCTTCATCTTCTACTAAGACTTCATGCTCTTCTTTATTAATTTCCCATTGAGCACGAATTTGCTGTAGCTGTTCTCTCAGTGTTTTTTCTTTATCACGCAACTTCGCAGCTTTTTCATATTCCTGTTTTGAGATTGCTTCTTCTTTGGCAATCCGCGCTTCTTCAATCCCAGCTTCATAATTGCTGATATCTTGCGGTTGGTTCATCATTGCAATCCGCATTTTTGCGCCGGCTTCATCGATCAGGTCGATCGCCTTATCGGGCAAAAAACGTCCTGGTATATACCGATCTGATAAAATAGCGGCTGCATTCAGAGCTAGCGTTGTGTAGATGCACTTGTGATGCTCTTCATATTTTTGCTTTAAACCATTCAAAATTTCGATCGTTTCATCCACAGAAGGAGGAGAAACCAAAATCTTTTGGAAACGTCTTTCCAAAGCAGCATCTTTTTCGATATGTTTACGATACTCATCACTCGTGGTTGCACCTATACACTGAATTTCGCCTCTAGAGAGCGCTGGCTTCAAGATATTGGAAGCATCAATTGCCCCTTCAGCAGCACCAGCGCCTACAATTGTGTGCAACTCATCGATGAAAAGAAGGACATTTCCGTTCTTTTTAATTTCATCCATCACCGCCTTGATCCGCTCTTCAAACTGACCGCGGTATTTTGTTCCCGCAATCATCAATGCCAAATCGAGGGTGATCAACTTTTTCTTACGTAAATTATCGGGAACTTCCCCTTTAACGATAGCTTGGGCAAGACCTTCCACAATGGCTGTTTTACCTACGCCTGCTTCGCCGACCAATACTGGATTGTTCTTGCGACGGCGGCAAAGGATCAAAATCAGACGCTCCACTTCTTCTTTACGTCCTACAACCGGATCCATCTTTCCTTCACGGCACATTTCCGTGAGATCATGCCCATACGCCTTCAAAGCCGGCATTTTATCATTGTTGGTAGAAGAGGATTTTTCAAACGATTTCGGTTGGCCCCCTGCCTGTCCTGTAGGGCCTGTACCAGCAGGATTAGACCCTGGAGAAATTGGCCCTTGACTTCCTATCGGCGGCAATTGCAAATTAAAGGTTTCCAGTTCCTTAAGAACCTCTTTTCGTACCTCTTTCAAATTCACATTGAGGTTCTCCAAAACTTGCGCTGCAACACCATCTGTTTGTCGCAAAAGGCCTAACAGTAAATGCTCTGTGCCCACATAGTTATGGTTAAGATTGGCAGCCTCTTCATTCGCATATTCGAAGACCTTCTTGACTTTTCCTGTGAGAGCAGGATCCCCATAGACTTGAATTTCAGGGCCATAACCGACAAGTTTTTCAACCTCATTACGGACTGTTTCAAAATCGATGTTAAGATTTCTAAGACATTGACAGCCACTCCCTGCCCAAGTTTGAGAAGCCCCAAGCAGGACGTGTTCTGTTCCTAAGTAATTATGGTTAATCCGTTGAGCTTCTTTTTTGGCTAGCTTGATTACTTGTTTTGCACGATTTGTGAATTTGTCAAACATCGTTACACTCTCTTTTAATAGACATTAGTTGGCTATTCTAAGAATAATTATAACTAAATTCCATCCATATATCAATACCCATTATAGGCGATTGCACAATTATTGAACCCATTTCTCTGCATATGCAATGCAATCGTTGACGGAAACCCCATAAAACGAGGAACCTATAACTTTTAAATGGGGTGAATAAGCCTCTATCGAATTTTCGATCTCCTTGAGCAAAGTTGGATGTCCAACTTGATATTGAGGGATCGCATGATGGGCAACTTTGACACTCACGGCATCAGGAATATATAAAATATTCATCTGTTTGCGCAACGCTGCGATAGCAAACTTAACGTATTGATCATCGTCCAGATGGAATAAATCTGAACGATGGGCCCCTCCGATCATGACCGTTAACCGTGTCTCCTTAGTATGCTGGTTTTGTTGGGGAAATACACAGGAATCGAAGACCACCCCTAGCACATTCTCTTTTTCACATGTCGGGATCAAATATCCAAATCCTTCAAATTCCGTGATATTCCGTTTATAGCCTAAATTGACCACTGCAACCGTCGTATAAGGAATGCATCTTAGCAAGTTATCTAGATAAGGGCTTTGGATGGCAGGAATTAAAGCTTGGGCTTGAACGGTAGAAATCACATAATCTGCAGCAAAGCTAACTTGAGGTGTTGTGACCACCAACTTATCCCCTTCAGGTCGGATTGAAGACACTGGAGCATTTAACCATAAATGATCCTTTAATCGCTCCTGCAGAACTTGAGTTAGCTGTTGTGTCCCTTTCCTCAAAGAAAACAACGGTTGACTCTGCATCTTTTTTATCCAAGGATCCGTTTCCTTTTTACGACCACCCTTAAGCATCCCCATGACTAACGAACCTTGCTCTTGTTCCCAATTCCACATTGCAGGAAAACAAGAACGGATGGAAAGCTGATCGATGTTCCCCGCAAAGACCCCTGTGACCATAGCATCGATCAATGTGTTCTTGATAAAAGGACCCGTACGCCTTTGAAAAAACGAACCGATCGATTCATCTTCTTGTTTCCCCTTGGGGACAAAAGGCTCCTTCAAAAGGGCCCATAAGGCTCTGCGTCCTAATTCTGAAAATGGACTGAGTGAAACTCGTTCAAGATGTCCATTCCAATAAACAAATCTTTTATAGGCGGCCTTATCGGGGAAAATGATCTGGTCCTCGAGATTGAGACTGCGGATCAAACGGAGTGTCGAAGCCCCTGTTCCGGCAGTGCGAAAACTTCTTGGGCCCTTTTCAAAGAGAAAACCCTGGGACCTGTCTGTTTCGATCCACCCTCCGACACGATTCTCTAAATCAAAAATGGAAATCTTAACTTTTGACCCGTACTTCTGTTTTAGAAACCAGCCAAGGGAAAGACCGCTGATTCCCGCACCCACTATGACGATATGCTCATGGCCTTTAAGGTTGCGAATATTCATCGATAGTTTGTCCTAAAGGGTCGATCGATCTGAACAAACGTTTATTACCGGGAAAAAGGGTGACAAGCATCACATTGCGAGATTGGGAGGTTTTTGCCAAGTACCATGTTTGGGAGGGGGCTTTCGGCTGACGTGGCTCTGCAATTCCCCAGCCACCATCCCCTAGATAGACAACCCCGTTCTTCTCGACTTTCCCGTTTAGAATTGGAAAAGTCCTTTTATAGGCATGGTCATGGTGTTCAAAAGCCGCTGTCAAACCGTAATTTTCGAATATCGGTACCCAATACTTGCGGATTTGAGACGATTGATAAAAATCAAAATGCCTGACGGAGGGATAAGCTGGGACATGGTATAGAGCAAATTTATGCGGAATCCCTTTTCTTTCAGCCATCACCCGCTGCAACCATTGCTGCTGCTCCCCATCGATCGGATGGGTATGTCCCGAATCCAGTATGAATATGGATAAATAGCTTCCAAGATCTAGCACATTATATCCTTGAGGACCAGGCATCGCAAAAAGGGCATAGAAGAATGGAGCTTGCGCAGGGGTCTGATTGTAAAATCCCTTTACATCGTGATTTCCGATGGTAGTCAGCATAGGAATCAACCTCCCATCGGTCGTTATCATCGTCTTTTTCCAGGTCATTAACCAGTTCAGCCAACGTTGTAACGACTCAGGAAACCAAAACCATCGGTGGGGAAAACTATAGGCAATATCTCCTCCAACTAAAACAAACTCAGGGTTTTGCTGAGCGATTGTTTTGTTCATTTGCTCTACATAAGAGATGTCATCATGGTAGATATCTCCTCCAGCTGCAAATAAAAGAGGTGTTTTCAATTCATTAGCTAAAGTGTGAAATTTATATTCAAAAGCATCAAAACCGGTTCTGAATTTATATTCAGTTTCAGGAGTAAGATTGGTCAATTCTACCCTGTGGATCAAAAAAGAATGCCCATCTGGCATTCTGATATGATTGCCTTGAGCTTTTTGCCAAGCCTCGCTTCCGCTAGCTTGATACTCCACTACATCTTGGGGCCGATCTAGAGATGTAATCCATTGGATTGTCATCGTTGTTTGTGGACTGCGTTGCCAAGTTAGATAGAGCGCGACCGGATCGTACATCTCTTGAGCAAACAGACTGAGAGGGAGTAAAAGGTTCCAAAATAATATTAAAACCTTGTAATTCCCCCTCCAGGATAAACTCATGAAGCTGTTCCAGGTTTATTGCTGGAAATAGCTAAATTTGCCAATTTAGCCAAAACATGATTAGTCCTTTGAATGAAATCGGGCAGGGCTTTCGAGTCCAGCTCTCGATGGGACAGCAGTGCCAATTGATACACTTCCTGTACAAGCTCTTTAGCCAATTCTGGCTGAGAGGAAGCGATAGCTTGGATCGCATGCACGAGGGGACTGTTTGTGTTAACCACAAGTTTCTGCTTTTGGAATTCGGGCATTTTTCCACCGCCGAAATTGGGATCCATTGCCATCATGTAATCTCTAAACCGTCGCTGGTTTTCGTCCATCACTAAAAAGGCTGGAAGATTATCCGTCACTAAACTTTGCGCTTCCACTTCCACTTGAGGATTACCGATCTGCTCCCTCACTAAATCGGCGATGCGTCCAGCTTCTGTTTTTCCTTCCGCATCCAACACTACTTTTTCACGAGACTTGTCGATCAAATGCTCGTCGATGCCTGCATCGATCCTTTGAAAGGCTGCGGGTGCAATTTTTCTTTCCATTGAATTGATTAAGTAGGAGTCAATTGGGCTGTTGGAACAAAGGACTTCGATCCCTTTTTGCCGGTAAATGTCTAGGACCGCAAGATGTTGGGCACTATCGGCTGTGTATAAAATTTTATTTTGGGTTTTGTCTTTGTTTCTTTCCAAATACTCGTCAACTGTTGTCCAATTCCCATCAATATCTTTCCAAATCAAGATCTCTTTGACCCGATCGTAGAACTTTTCATCTTGAATTGCTCCCAACTTGATCACAGTGGAAACATCATCCCAGGATTTGATGAACCGTTCCCGATTGTTTTTGTAGAGTGTAATCAAACTATCTGACACTTTTTTAGAGATATGAGTGGCGAGTTGACGGACTGTTTTATCCATCTGCAAGTAGCTTCGGGAAACATTTAATGGGATATCTGGGCTATCGATTACACCGCGTAAAACCATTAGATATTCAGGAATGACATCTTTACAATTGTCCGATACAAAAACACGGTTTGAGAAAAGCCTGACACTGTTTTTACCTATATCAAAATCCCGTCTCATTTTTGGAAAATAAAGAATCCCTTTTAGATGAAAAGGATAATCCACATTCAAATGAACCCAGAAAAGGGGATCTTCTTCCATGGGATAAAGACGGTGGTAGAAGTCGATATAGTCTTTTTCAGTACATTCCGAAGGGGGTTTAATCCATAATGGTTCTTTGGTATTGATCTGTTGCCCATCTAAATAGATTGGGAAAGGTAAAAACGCGCAATAATGGTCTAGGATTTCTTTTAGACGCCCTTCTTCCAAATACTCATCTCCTTCAGGGCCGATATGAAGGGTGATATCGGTTCCACGGGTAGTCCTAGTTCCTTTGTCAAGTTCATATTCAGATGAACCATCGCATGTCCAAAATGCAGGTTGAGCTCCCGGCTTGTAGGACAATGTATCGATATCGACCCTGCTAGCAACCATATAAGCAGAATAGAATCCTAATCCAAAATGGCCAATGAATTGATCTTTTTCTTCATTGCTTTTGTATTTTTGCATGAATTCTTCAGCGCCGGAAAAGGCAATTTGGGCGATATATTTCTGCACTTCTTCGGCATCCATGCCGATCCCGGTGTCGCTAAATTTTATAGTCCTCGCTGCCTTATCCAAAACGATATCGACCCTTAAGTCTTCATCCCGCGCCTCAACTTCGCCCCGATCTCGCAATACCTTTACCTTTTGTAAGGCGTCACAAGCATTTGAGACGAGTTCTCGAACAAAAATGTCTTTATCGGAATAAAGCCATTTTTTGATAATAGGTAAAATATTTTCGCTATGAATTTGCAAAGAAGCTTTACTCATAAGTTAAATCTCCAGGGAATATTCTTAAGCAACTAATGTTCAAATTTATGACCTTTTAGGTCAATAGCAAAAGAATTCTGAATGCTGTATTCTTCAAATTATGCGCATATTGGCAGCCCAAATTAACCCCACAGTTGGGGACTTAAAAGGAAATGCCGCTTTAATTAAGCAAGCGATCCAGCGTGCCCAAAAAAAGAATGCTGATCTTCTTTTGCTTCCTGAACTCTGTTTGACAGGCTATCCTCCCGAAGATTTTCTCCTCCATAAAGACTTCCTACAAAAAACAGAAAAAACCTTAAAAGAACTTATCCCCTTCACTCAAAATATCACCGCCCTCATCGGCACGCCAAGGCTCAATCCCGTATTAAAAGAAAAAGAGATCACTAATAGCGCTGCCATCCTTCAAAATGGACGACTTTTAGGTTACCACGACAAAGAGCTTCTCCCAACTTATGATGTTTTCGATGAAAAAAGGTACTTCGAACCTTCGCATGAATCCAAGGTTTGGCCCATTGCAGGCAAAACAGTGGGTCTAACCATTTGCGAAGACCTCTGGCAACATAGTAACCTCCTAAAATTTGCCTCTTATCGCAGAGACCCTGTTTTAGAACTGAAAAAGCTTAAGCCTGATATCGTTATTAATCTTTCAGCCTCCCCTTTTAACCTTACACAGATAAACTCCCGTATTGCTGTCTGCGCAAAGGCGGCCCAAACCTTATCTTGTCCCGTTATCTTGTGTAATCAGGTCGGCGGTAACGATAGTTTGATCTTTGATGGACACAGTGTCCATGTCAATTCCGAAGGGGAATTAGTCGCCCTTGCAAAAGGGTTTCAGGAAGATGATCTTTGGATCGACACAAGTGTTGCTCTCCCCCCCTTAAAATATAAAAATACTCCGATGGATGACCTATATCACGCTCTAGTTTTAGGACTCCATGACTACTTTCGTAAATCTGGTTTTACCAAAGCTTGCATCGGCATGTCAGGGGGTATCGATTCCGCCCTAGTCGCCTGTATCGCCGCTGAAGCATTAGGTCCCCAAAACATATTGGGGATACTGATGCCCTCTAGATTCTCGTCTGAAGGAAGCATTGTTGATGCGGAAATACTCTTAAACAATCTTAAAATTTCTTCAAAAACAATTCCTATTGAAGAACCCTTTAAAAGCTTTTTAGATCTTCTTGAGCCCCATTTTGAAGAAAGGCCATTCAATGTCGCCGAAGAAAATTTTCAGGCCCGCATACGAGGGATGATTTTGATGGGACTTTCCAATAAATTTGGATATATCGTCTTGAGTACTGGCAATAAAAGTGAAATGGCTATGGGGTATGCTACTCTCTATGGAGATATGTGCGGCGGTTTAGGCGTCATTAATGATGTCACCAAAACTCAAGTCTATGAGTTAGCCCGTTGGATAAATCGCACCAAAGAAATCATCCCCTGGAATACGATTAACAAACCCCCATCTGCCGAACTCAGACCCAATCAAAAAGATAGTGATACACTACCCCCTTATGAAATGATCGATAATGTCTTAAAAGATTACATGGAATCGCTACTTACACCCGAAGAAATTGCTAAAAAACATCAATATCCTTTACCTATTGTTACTGAATTAATTAGCAAAATTCACCACAACGAGTACAAAAGGCGGCAAGCTCCGCCAGGTTTACGGGTCTCAGAAAAAGCCTTCTCCGTGGGACGCCATTTCCCGATCGTTCAAAAATGGCTTTAAAATTAATTTTTAAATTATAATTTAATAATGGAGTTTATTAATTATAGAGGTAATTATGGAAAGTCCAGGTCATTATGATTTTTCTTCACCGATAAAATCTATTAATCTCCAGCAAACAACCTCAGAGAAAACAGAGAAAAAAAGCCCATCTTCTTTACAAGGACCCGCTCTAGCGCAAATAAAAGCTCTGCAAAAAGTGGCTTCCGGAGCCCCCATTTCAGCAAGTCAAACTCCACTTCCCCAATCCGCCAAAGTGAGTGAAGTCGCCGCTCAACATTTGACGGGTGCATCCGAGATTACTCGATATAAACAAGCCTATATTGAAGGCATGACCCGTTGCGTCAGCCTCGAAGCTTATAAAGTAGAAAAAGCGAAAAATGAGTCAGCAGTAGCAAAAATAAACTTGCAAGCAGCGAAACGTTCAGATCCTAACATCCTTAAGCTTTCGGAGACTTTTATCAAATCCGAAACAAATTATAATCATGCTTTGTTGGAATTTGAAACCGCTAAGAAAAACAACACTTTAACCACCTTAGAGAAAATAGATCCAAATATAAAACAATGGAAAAGCGATTTAGATGGTGGTAAAATTCCTAAAAATACCCCTCTTGAAATGTACAGTATTTCTAAAGTATGGATTCAAGAAATTCATAACGGAAAAATCCCTGATAACACCTCTTTGGAAACCTACGCGGTCGACAAAGCTCAACAAAAGGTCGATCAATTAATCTCAGAAATCAAATCCTCGGATCCTACTAGCAGCGATTATGAGTCCTTAATGGATCAACTTGACCAAGCAAATGCCGACCTTGATTCAGCCAAAGTCCATTATGAAAAAACTGTTAAAACTCCCACCTTTATTAACGATGCTACCTATAGAATTAGTAATTTTAGAGCACCTGTTATGGGAGACGTTGTTAAAGGGAAACCGATCCCTTTTAGCTTAGACAATCATGGGGTGAGATGTATAAAACTGATTGAAGATTTATCTTATGCAAAACCCAAGATGATTATTGAACATGCTAAATACTTGACCGACAAATTCAATGAAGGGGTCAAAAAAAATTATGGGAATCATCCACCCTTGATTGATCGATCAGCTGTAGAATTTTTGGCTTTCATGGTAGCTTTCAAGTATTCAGAAGAGTCTCGAGTTTTAAACACAGATTTCTCAAAAATTTTTCCAAAGGCCTTTGCAGACCGAAAGTTGAAAACTTTTAATGCAATGGAGCAGCAATTTTTGCGAATTTTAGATAACAAGATAGCCTTTGAACCGATTAATCAATGGCAGTATGCCAGGGAGCTTTACGATACCGGAATTAAGGATGAAGGGTTGGCTGCTCCTGAAATGACTCTTGAAGCGTTCCAAAAAATACGGGTTAAAGAAAGCTATGAACAGTCTCAGCAACAAACAGCAAAAGTGGAACAGGAATTAAATGACTTTCACCAACGAATCGAAAATTATACCAATCTTAAAAAAACAATTAATAATGAAAAAAGTAAAGAAGTGCCTAATGAAGAAAAAATTACCGCTTTAGAAGACGAATTAATTTCCTTCCTAGAACGTTATCAAGGCATGAACAACGAATTAAATGCTACACAGTTCGATATTTATGATGATGCAGCTATTCAACCCACAGAAGCGCTTAGAGACATTTCCAACAAATACATTGAATCTTATAGACAAGTTTTGGAAAAAGAGATCGATATCATGGATGAATTTAATCGACTAAGTCCCCTTACAAATACCTATTACAAGGGTAACCCTCCAACAGTGCAAGTTGAACCCCTTAATGACACTACTGACCTAGAAAATGAAAAAACGGAATTGACTGACCTCATCCAACAACATGAAGAAGAATTAGAAAAATTAAAGGAGGCAGACAACGATCCTACTAATGTCCATTTATATGATACCAATGAAGCTAAAGAGATTAAAGTGAAATTGATGGATTTGATGAAGCAACAAAAAGAGAAAAGCAGTATTGATAAAGGAAGAGAATTGATATTAAGTGAACAGACGATTGTTGCGAAAACGATGCTTGAAAATACCCGAAAATTTAATGCAATGCGCTTAAAAGCGAATCTTATCATCGCAAATAAGAGATTGGATAAAGTGGAAACAGAACTTCGAAAAGGAAAAACAGTATAGGGTAGGCTAAGGCATCTATGGAAGTCGATTCTATTCACATAGTCCCCGTCGTTCCTATTCAATTGAGTCTGCCATCCCAGTCAAACGTGACCACTACAGCTTTAACCAAACTTCAGTCAATCTCTCAAAATTATCATATTCCCAGAGCGGTGATTGAACTCAAACTCATTCACAAAAAATATACAACTAATCAGCAAATCTTTAAATATCTAGAAGCATTTTTTAATTTCCAAACTAAAGTAGTGTTTCTTGAAAATTATTTTATAAATCTTGGAGAATTAAAATCCCCTGATCCAGAAAAAACCCATATTCATCAAATTGTACGTTATTTAGATGGATGGCATTTGGCAATACAGAATAAACAAATTAACAAATTAACATCTTTTGAAAAATATTTATTGGATCGACTAAAACAAAAAATAGAAAGATTGCAACAGGATTACGAGAAAATCCCCTCGTCAGACCCAAATCACAAATCGAAAAGGTTAAATAGAAGCAAAAATCAACTCGAAATTGCTCAAGAAATTTATGCAGAAACGTTGGGTAATCCTAGTAAGGCCACTTATATAAATAAAATTTATAGCTTAGATAACACTTTATTTGATTCACCAATCCCCTTTTCTCTTGACTATGAAGGGATGGAATATGTGCTAAAGATCGCCGTTGACTACCGAAATGAAGAATGGATCATCGAGCATGCAAAATTGCTTACAGCAAAATTTTATGACCAAGTCAAAATAAAGTATGCGAAAGATCTAAATTTTGCCCTTTCGAAAGTTCAATTTATCGCGTTGATCATTGCTTTGAAATATAGTGATGAACAGAGCATCTGGATTTCTGATTTTATCAAAACTTACTTTCCCTGGTTAACCAAAACCTATTCTCTTACCCTCCCAGTTTTGAGGGGAATGGAAATCTTTTTTTTAAAGACTATCGATTGGGATGTCCATTTTCAGCCAAAATCTTTCTATCAATATTTGAGAAATAAATATGACGCCGGCTTTGTGATGCAAGGAATTCCTAAAGAGATCACGTTTGAGGAATTTCAAAAACCAAAACTGGATAGACTTTGGACAAGGGCTAAAATCAAACAAGCATGTGCCGAAATAAACATAGTTAAATTGTATGGACGTTTGCCTACTGACAGGCACTTGCAAGAAATTGTTAAAATCTATAGCGACGCCATTGATGATGAAACTCATGTTTACAAAGCTTTCACCGACCTTAAACGACATACAAAAGTGTCTCGGACGGAGCTGATTCAAATTAATTGTGAGATAAACACACTTCTTGATAAGAAAGATGTAGTTCTTGAGCAAGAAAAAGCATTATTAGAACAGACTGATAAGATCTTTAAAATTTTTGATCTTAGCGCAACCGATCCTGAACGTAAAGCGGTGATGCTAAGTAGAATTAAATATCTGAATCATTCTTTTACAGTCCTTGAGTTCGATGCCACTCAAATCAATGCTTTCCTGAATTTGAAGCTTTATCAAAAAGAAATCATTAAGAAAAAAATGATCTCACAAACTCAACATGAGCCGGAAAAGATCTAAGCCGTAGTCCAGTCAAAAGGAACGACAACCGCAAGCTTCTCTGCACCGTGCCGTAACATCATTAACCGATCAAAACCAACCGCGACTCCACAACAGTCAGGGATTCCTTTTTCCAGAGCTTGTAAGAATGATTCATCAAGCGGCAGAGTTTCTTTACCTAAACTCAATCGCCCCTGATTTGCTTCCACAAACCTTTTCCGCTGCTCTATCGGATCTGTTAATTCATGGTACCCGTTCGCTAACTCAACCCCCCGATAATAAACCTCAAATCTTTCTGCAACTAAAGCGCCTTCCTGTTCATACGTCTGAGCAAGGGCTGCTTGCGTGGATGGGTAATAGGCGAGCACTTTTAGCTCTCCCATCCCTAATTGAGGTTCCACAAGAGCGCCTAAAATCAAATTAAGTAAAGCATCCTTTCCCTCTTCAACAGCGTCAGGATAAACTTCAACCCCCTTAGCTTGCATGAATTTGACCAGTTTTGAAACATCTTCCTGTACATAATCAAAGCCAGCATACTTACGTAAAGCATCCCTATAGCTGATCGTACTCGTCGGAACATCCCCTAAAAATAAGCGAATAAAGTCAACAGTCTCAGCAATCATCTGCTCAAACGGAATGCCTACGCGGTACCATTCCGCCATTGTGAATTCAGGATTATGCTTAAACCCACACTCCCCGTCGCGGAAAACATGAGAGATTTGAAAAATATCGCCAATCCCTTCTGCTAATAAACGTTTCATCCCATATTCAGGAGAGGAGTGAAGGTAACGGATTTCCCTTTGATCAAAAGTCGCCGGCATCAAATTGATATGCAGGTCCACCGAAGCACCGGCAGTAAGAATTGGGCAATCCACTTCGATTCCCCCCTGTTCCATGAGGAACAGGCGGGCATTAGATAGCATAGCTGCTCGATCTTTAAGGATCGCAAGTCGATGAGATGTTTCAACAGGGGTCAAGAATTCACCCGTGAAACATATTCACCAGTTCTCGTATCCACTTTGACCATTTCCCCTTCTTCGATAAAAATGGGGATCTGAATTTTCGCTCCACTTTCGGTCACAGCAGGTTTCAACACACGTCCAGAAGCAGTATTTCCCCTATCTCCGGGCATCGTTTCCACAATTTTCATTTCCATAAAAGTCGGTGGGTCGATGGTAATGGGTGCCCCTTTATAGAAGATCACATCGTAGAGTTTATCTTCCATCAGCCACTGCATCATGTCACCAATCGCTGACAGGGGGATTTTCACTTGTTCAAAGCTTGTGTCATCCATGAATATGATCCCATCCGATTCTTTGTAAAGCATTCTCATGATCGATTCAACGACATCGGCGAGATCTACCTTATCCCCAGATTTAAAGGTGCGTTCAATCACCCGTCCACTCAATAGATGTCTTAATTTAACGCGGTTGAAGGCTTGTCCTTTTCCAGGTTTGACGAATTCATTGCTAACGATCGTGTAAGGCTGTCCTTCCACCTCGACTTTGATTCCGGCCTTCATTTCATTGGTGCTGACTTGTCCCATAAAGATTATTCCTTTTATAACTAGCAAAAGTATACTGTTCCAGAAACTCCATGTCAAGAAATGAGCTTCGTGCTTAGTCTCAAATTCCCCCTTTATGCTACGATAGGATTAACTCGACTTTGTACAATTTTTGCCATCGTTTTCGGAGAGAAGCTTCCCGCAGCTAAATAAATTTCTAGGAATGGGTAAAAATACCCTTCCTTCAAAATTTATTACGCTGCAGTTTGCTTCTCTCTCGAAGCCGAAGGCAAAAATTGTACAAAGTCGAGATTAACATTCTAAGGAGACACTCTATGGCATATATCCGCTCTGTAAAAGCGATCGAAATTTTAGATTCCCGCGGTAACCCTACAATCGAAGTAATGATCACGACTGACGGGGATACTTAGCCCGCGCTTCTGTCCCTTCTGGGGCCTCGACGGGGGAAAATGAAGCTGTCGAATTGCGCGATGGAGATTCTGCACGCTACTTTGGAAAAGGAGTGCGCCAAGCGATTGCGCATGTCAACGGTCCGATCGCACAAATTTTAGTGGGTGAACATGTTTTCGACCAACAAAGACTCGACATGCTCATGGTGCAAACTGATGGAACCGCAAATAAAAGCCGTTTTGGCGCCAATGCCATTTTGGGTGCATCCTTAGCCCTGGCTAGAGCTGGCGCTTCGACCGCCCGCCTCCCCTTGTACAGATACATTGGAGGCGCCTTAACCTATATCTTACCTTGCCCTATGATGAATATTATCAATGGAGGGGCACATGCTGACAACCTTCTCGATTTCCAAGAATTTATGATCCGCCCTGTAGGGGCCCCGTGTTTCCATGAAGCCGTTAGATGGGGAGCTGAAATTTTCCATACGTTAAAAAAACTTTTGAAAAACGACGGTTTTTCTACCAGCGTTGGCGACGAAGGGGGCTTTGCACCTAACCTTAACTCCAATGAAGCTGCTTTCGATTATATCTTATCGGCCATCGAAAAAGCTGGGTATAAACCGGGAACACAAGTGACCTTAGCTCTAGATTGTGCTGCATCCGAATTTTATGACAAAGCGAGTGGCCGCTACATCGATAAGAAGAAAAAAGCGCAAAAACAAAATTTTGTGGAAAGAACATCTCAAGAGCAGATCGACTATCTTAGAGGTCTGTGCGCGAAATATCCGATCGACTCTATTGAAGATGGTCTCAGTGAAAACGATTGGGAAGGGTGGAAAAACTTAACTCAACAACTGGGTTCGAATATACAGATCGTGGGAGACGATATTTTTGTAACTAATACCGAATATCTTAAAAAAGGGATCGCTATGGGCGTTGCCAATGCCCTTTTAGTCAAAGTCAATCAGATTGGGACTTTAACAGAAACCCTTGAAGCCATTAGAATCGCTCAAACCCATGCTTACGGAACAATTATTTCTCACCGTTCTGGTGAAACGGAGGATAGTTTTATTGCCGACATTGCCGTTGGAACCAATGCAGGTCAAATCAAAACCGGATCCTTGTCAAGAACCGATCGGATTGCTAAGTATAATCGGCTTTTGAGTATCGAATCGGGTTTAGGAGACATTGCTGCTTATATGCCCGTTCGTCGCTCTAAATAAATTTCTCGAAAAAGGTAATTTATTAAAGCATTGTGTTATAATGATTAAAAAAGGGGGGTGTATGAAGCACACCATCGCCTTATTTGGAGAAGCAGAAAAGGGTGTTTATGTGACACCCTATTTACTTCAAGATCTTTATGAACTTGTCTATTGCTTAGGCAACCCCCCTCCTGATTCGCGCGGTCTTTTCTACGCAGTGCAAGCTCTTCTCTATCAACACGCTCTTTTCTATCTTCGAGTGGATCAAGAAGGATTCAGTATCCCTCAGTATTTAAAGGGTTTAGATATTCTTGAAAGAGAGGGTGTTTATTCTAACGTGACGGCAATTTGTCTCCCAGGCGTTGGGGATCAAAGTCTTATGGACACAATCATCCCGCTTTGCCGGGAACATGACATCAAATTCTTATCACTAATGAATCTGATTTTTATGACTATCTTACTGGGTAGTCTTTACCAAAATCTCAATATTGATGGAGCTGACTGTCAAATTAGGATGGCGAGGATCCTGGGCCGATAGCGGCTCAATGCAGACATATGACGAACCGGCTGGATGGAACAATTGCCAACAATTTTCCTGATTTAAGGAAGAGGAGTTGATCTCAAGCAGATATTCTGAAGTTTCAAGTGTGATATTCCCTCTCAATGGATCTGGAGCAGGATGAAATGTAAAATCGGCAGCCTGCGTTAAATCAAATTCCATCTGATCATTACGGATCCATTCCTTAGGGATTGGTTTGACAACCCCACCATCAATATACGTGTCTTGTACCCGAGCCACCACTTTTCCTTGCCCATTGGGTAAACGCCAATAGTAATGGATCCCCACTACCGAATCTTTGTCACTAACCACAGACATGGTAATCTTTAAGCCACGCGATGTCACCATAGCCTCATAGATCATCTGGAAATTTTGTCCTTCTAGTTGAGCTAAAGGAACTCCTTGCCACACATTTTACCGGTCAGTATCCCTTTGCAAGTTGTCTCAGTCGACTCCACTTTCCAAGGGGCATATCTTCCAATCCCATGGGAAAAAGGATCCGCCGACCCGTGAGCCGTTGCAAAAGCAATAAACGGAAACAAACTTTCATCTTTAATCGGAGGAATCGTTGCCGGATTGCGTCGGTGAAAATGGGGTCCAATCATCGGTCCAAGTCCCCCAAAACGCTCTTCAAAAGCTTTCTTTGTTGATTGGTCAATCAATTCCAAATCATCGATTTTGAAACTGATTAAATTTAAACCCTTCTCCGGCAAGTATGTAGCCTGTAACAATTGTCCAGTTTCAGTGCTGTTTCTCAAAGTTACCGTCACATATCACCTTCGAAGTTTAACGTAAATTCCAACACCTACAAAATATAAATAAATGCCCCATAACAGCAGAGCTGAAATTAATTCTTTTAGAGGAAACTCTTTTTTGAGCGAAGAAAAGGTCAAATCTGCAGGATCATACCAGACGATCCAATCTTTTTTCAGATAATCTTCCATTGCTCGCTCAGCCGCAGGAGTATTGGGAAGTACCCCAATCTCTTGTTTCCCTTTAGCCACAACTTTGCCTGCCGTAAAATCATACGTAAGCCAAACCGCATCCTCATCTGCCGAGAGTACCTGGAGCTTGCCTTGCACTGTCTTAGCGGGTGCTGAGGCTTTTAGCCTCGTATAGTTGTAAATCTTTGAATAAGCCGCCATGGTATAATACAAGACACAAAGTCCCAATACTGCTAAAAAAAATAACCAATAAATATTTTTATGCATTTTTTAACTTGCGTTTAACTTTTTCAAATTCGTCCGGTAAAGCAGATTCAAACCGCATCATCTGTTCAGTGACCGGATGTTTAAATGCCAGTAAGCTGGCATGCAATCCTAGCCGCTTCATCGGATTCAGGGCGGCTCCATATTTTTCATCCCCAACCACCGGATGTCCCGCTTGGCTGCAGTGGACTCTAATCTGATTTTTCCGGCCAGTTTCTAACTTTAATTCCAAAAGGGAGTAATCCTTAGAGCGTCCTTTCAAGACGTAGTGGGTCACTGCCAGCTTTCCCTTAGAAGGGTCTTGGGTCACATGAACGACATATTGACTGTCTTCATACAAATAGCAGCACCATTCCCCTTTGGTCTCTTCCATTTCTCCTTCCACCACGGCTGTATACCTTCTTTCTAAGTCATGCCTTTCAAACATTTCCTTTAGCTTTTCTTTGACCGCTTCCGTTCGAGCGAACAACATTACACCCGAAGTGTCCTGATCAAGACGATGCACGACATGGACTGTCCCTGGTCGATAATGCTCTTTTAAAAAAGCATAGGCTGTTTCTTCTTCTCAAAGGCCGTCGCCACCGTTAATATCCCTGCCGGTTTATCAATCACTACTAAATAACGGTCCTCATAAATGATTTCAATCCCTCCTTTAACCCGCTGTTTTTTGGCGGTTAAAGCTATTGTCGAACCGGGAAAAACCTGATGATCGGTCCTTTTTACCACCTTTCCATCTACCGTCACCCGTTCTTGCTTAATCCAATCCCGCAAGGTGGTTTTTGAGCTTTCGGGATAATAGTCCGCTAAAGCCTCTAGTAATGTTTGTTCTTTCGATACAGTGTATTTCATATTGACTATCTCTGTTAACGAAGCTATAATTCTAGAGCTAAGCATTATTATCAACGAAAACCATGAAAGGATTTAGCCCATGGCCAAAGAACAAGCGCCTAAAAAAAGGAAAGAGTCCCTTCCGCTTTAAAAAGGGATCATCAAGCTGAAAAAAGTCGTCTTCGCAATAAAGCATTCAAATCCCAAGTCAAAACTGCCATCCGCCATTTGCAAGAAGATCCCAAAGAAGGGGAAAGTGCCCAAGAACGTTTAAATCAAGTCTACAGCTTAATGGACAAAGGGGTCAAAAAAGGGATCTTCAAGCTGAATAAAGCAAGCCGGACAAAATCCCGCTTAGCTTCAAAAACAGCAGCAAAAAGCTCCTAAGTCATCCCAATTTGCCGGATTTTAATATCTCGACTTTGTACAATTTTTGCCTTCGGCTTCGAGAGAGAAGCAAACTGCAGCGTAATAAATTTCTCGGCAGGGTATTTTTAACCCTTCCGAGAAATTTATTTAGCGGCGGGAAGCTTCTCTCCGAAAACGATGGCAAAAATTGTACAAAGTCGAGAATATGAATCAGGCCTTTTACTCCCTCAATAATTGAAGGTGCGATATGAGTAATAGAATTGATGAATCCTTTCATTTTCGTCTATATTCAGGTAATTTTTCATGAAAGCGTTAAGACTTTTATTACTAATTTTTATTCTATTGACCCAATCTGCTTTTGGAGAATACCCAAAACCTACTACATCGATCTCCATTCCAATGAGGGATGGGGTTGAATTGACAACCGATCTTTACATGCCATCGCCTGATGCCAAAGGTTTGCCTTGCATTCTTATCCGCTCCCCTGCAGGCAGGGCTTCTGAAACCATCCATATTTATACTCCTATGGTTAAAGAGGGGTATATTGTTGCTGTCCAAGATACCCGAAGTGCTATGGATCCCCATGGTAAAACCTTCCCCTATGCAGCCGATGGGTGGGGTTCACTGCAAGATGGTTATGATGCCATTGAATGGTTAGCAAGAAGCCCCTACACCAATGGGAAGATAGGCACTGCAGGCTTATCAGCAATGGGGATTACCCAACTCATGTTAGCCCCGACAGCTCCTCCAAGTCTCAAATGTCAGTATATCGGCGTTGCTTCTCCTAGTGTATTACACTATGGAACTCATCATGGGGGGGTTTTGCGGAAAAACCAAGTGGAAGGATGGCTGAACATGTGCGCCAAAGATCCTTCTATCTTAGAAACGGTAAGTCAACAACCAATCTATAATGCTTTTTGGTCTCAATTTGATTCAAACACGATGGTGGAAAGAGTTGAGGCGCCCGCAATTCATTACGGTGGATGGTTTGACATCTTTTCTCAAGGGACTTTAGACTCCTTTAAGACCCGTCAAGAGTATGGTGGTGCGGGTGCAAAAGGGAAACAAAAGCTTCTCATGGGTCCTTGGAATCATTTCTGGCCCAGAACCCCTAAAATCGGAGACTTTGAGATCCCTAAGGAAGGGATTACTCCTCCTATCGACATTTCTGCCAATCGCATGTTTGCTTATTACTTGAAAGAAGAAAAGAACGGCTTCGAAGATATCCCACCCATCCTGTACTATGTGATGGGACCTTTCGACGGTTCCCCTTCGAGTGGCAACATTTGGCGCACAGCGCAAACCTGGCCAATCCCTGCAAAGTTGACCCCTCTTTATTTGTCGCAAGATAGAGCTTTGAAAAATCATCCAGCAGACATTAAAAGTGGTACTTTATCTTATACTTATTCTTTCGATAATCCTGTTCCTACGATTGGGGGCAGTAACCTGTTTCTTGAATCTGGCCCTAAAGACCAAAGTCCAATTGAGCAAAGAGACGACGTGATATCTTTTACCACCGAGCCTTTGCAAGAAGATTTAGAGGTGACAGGAAGAATCTTAGCAAAATTATATATCACTTCAGAAACACGTTCTGGGGATGTCTCGGTCCGTTTAACCGATGTTTACCCTGATGGTAAAAGTATTTTGATCCTTGATGGGATCACCCATTTGGGTGAGCCAAACCACAAAACGATCGACCCCAAAATTCCGGTGGAGGTCAAAGTTGATCTTTGGTCAACAAGCATTGTTTTTGCTAAAGGGCATCGAATTAGGATCTTGGTTAGCGGTTCCAATTTCCCTAGATTTCAAAAATCTGTTGTTGAATCAAAGGATAAACCTGAGTATATGCTCCATTTTGGGACTCAGCAGCCAGCTGTCCTTCTCCTTCCGGTTGTCCGAAAAGGAGAACAGTGGTTAGTGGTGGAACAGCCCCCATTATTAAAACAAAGTTGATGCTATGGAAGTGATCATTCTCGCCGCAGGGATCGGAAGCCGCTTAGGTGAGAATGAACAACCCAAAACTTTGACATTACTCGCAAATGGAGAAACCATCCTCGGCCTTCAATTGAAAACCTTTGCCCGATTTCTTCCTATGGGCAACATCAATGTAGTTGTTGGGTATCATGAAGAGCAGATCATAAAAAGGTATCCCCAGCTTAAGTATGTGCATAACCTGAATTATGCCCATGAAAATACTTCTAAAAGTCTATTAAAAGCGATCACACCCTTGCAAACCGACGTTTTATGGATCAATGGAGATGTTGTATTCCATCCCGATGTTTTAGAAACCCTGCTTTCTTACGATCGAACTAGCATGATTGTGAATGAAGGCCCTGTGGGTAATGAGGAGGTCAAATACCGTACAGATTCCCAAGGAAAAATCCTTAAAGTTTCCAAACAGGTCCAAAACCCTAAAGGGGAAGCTCTCGGGATCAATTACTTCAAAAAATCGGACCTTGAAAGCCTCAAAATTCATCTGCAAGCTTGTAAACCGAACGACTATTTCGAAAAAGGGATCGAAGGGTGCATTCAAGATGGAATACAAGTTTGGGCCGCCACCGTTCCTACTGATCATTGTTGTGAAATCGACTTTCCTGAAGATCTTGAAAAAGCGAATGTGATGCTGAATTCATTCTGATAGCTACAAAAACCCATTGGGATGGGCGCAATTTTATGAAATTTGATAAAGGACATCCTTTTTTAGCAACAATCAAAGAACGTTATCCTTTGTGCAGGGCGGGTTCACAAAAAAATACTCAGCATGTTGTTTTAGATTTAAGTGGCTCAGGATTGCACTATAAAGTCGGAGATAGTTTTGGAGTTTATCCCTTAAATGATCCTGTTCTTGTAGAGCATACTTTGAAGGCCATGAAGGCCAAGGGCGATGAGCTTATAACTTCACCTTCATCTGAAACTATTTCAGTGCGCAATTTTCTAACTTCCAAAGCAACAATTACTAGAATAAGTGTCAAAGTCCTTCGTGAAATTGCCAAAAGGCAAACAAATTCCCTTAAAAAAGATCTTTTGGACAATTTGCTCAATCAATCCCCATTACTTAAAGAATTTCTAACCAATCATGAGCTTTGGGATTTGCTTGAAGAGCACACGGAAGTAACTTTTGAGCCTCAAGAGCTTTGTCAATTGTTGGGGCCTCTTGCGCCCCGTTATTTTTCAGCAGCATCCTCCATGCGGGCAGTAGGAGAAGAAGTTCATCTGACTGTCGAATTGGTAGAGTATGTGACAAATCAGCATTTGCGCAAAGGTGTTTGCACTCATTATCTTTGTAATATGAGCTCATTGAATCAACCCATAATCCCTGTTTTTGTTCAACCTAACGAGCAAGGATTTACCCTTCCCAATGACCCTAACGCATCAATTATCATGATTGGGCCGGGAACAGGAATCGCCCCCTTTCGCGGGTTCATGCAGGAAAGAAAATTTAGGCACGATAGTGGTAAAAACTGGATCTTTTTTGGGGATTGGAATCGGAGCCTTAACTATTACTACGAAGACGATCTTCTAAAATTAGAAAATGAAGGATTTATCAAACTCGATACAGCCTTTTCGCGTGATCAAGATTACAAAATCTATGTTCAACACAAAATTTCGGAACATGGCGCTGAATTTTTTGATTGGCTTCAAAATGGAGCATACATATTTGTGAGCGGAGATGCACAACACATGGCTAAGGATGTTGATGCAATGATTCATCGAATTGTGCAGCAATTCGGCAATCTTAACGAAGTAGAGGCTAAAAATTATGTGAAAGCCTTGCGAACATCTAAACACTATGTTTGTGATGTTTATTGATACCCAAAAGGACATTGAGATTGCTTTTTTCGAGGAGTAATGATCTCTGTTTCCTCAAGCAATTTATTTCTATCAATCCCTAAAACTAGGTTTGAGGCTAATTCCTCAATTTCTGCTTCAGTGCATCTTTTTCGAATAGTCCCCAGCCCTTTGCATTTGGGGCAGATTTCATCTTCGTTTTCTCCCTCAAGATTGCGCACTAGGCAGATAGGGCAGGGCAAATCGATTGGATAACGTTTGTCTTTTTTCACTCAGTCTCCTCCTTCGGTACAACGCATTTTTTGAACTAACGAATTAATAAATTCTTAGAATATATTTTATATTATATGATATAAATAAATTTAATATGAAGTCGAATTATAAGGGAACTATGGGGAACTGGATTGATGTAGCAAAAGTATCCGAATTTCCACCAAATACCATGCGCGAGGTCAATACTGAGGATCATCTAATCATGGTTTTTAACATCAACGGATCTTTTTACGCGATTCAAAATCTTTGTACACATGATGGTGGAACTCTTTCGGATGGAGAAATTGAGGGGGAAGAGATCGTTTGTCCTAGACATGGAGCTCATTTTTGTGTCTGCACTGGCGAAGCAACGCAGCCTCCTGCTTACGATCCTGTAGCTACTTTTGCGGTTAGAGTTGTTGATGGAATAGTACAAGTATGCGATGAGCTTGGAAGCAGTTCCGATCAAATCACTTAATGGAGCGATCATGAATCAGATTTTAGATTCATCAGTCAAGGAATTGGAAATTAAAGAGAAAAGTGTTCCAGACCTTAAATCTTATATCCTTAAACTGATAAAACTATGCCCAAAACTAGAGCGTTTAAGCTTTCGAAATAATAATCAGGTTACAGATGAAATTCTGGCGCTGCTGTCCTCCTTTATAAATTTAAAAGAGTTATCTCTTTCAGGGTGCAGTTCTATTACCGATGTGGGACTATCCAATCTGACACAACTCATACACCTTCAATTGCTTGATCTTTCAAAATGCAGTGGCATTAAAGATAATGGCCTAAATGATATTGCCAAACTTACGGAGTTGTGTGAGCTCAATCTTTCGCGCTGCGATGCAATTACAGAAATTGGACTAGGCTACATTTCGAAGTTGTCGCACCTTAAAATCCTCTATCTTTCCAGTCGGTATATTACTGATAAAGGGCTTGCCCATCTTCCGCTGCTCCCTCAACTTGAACGGTTGCATCTTCTGGGCTGTTACAATATAACGGATGACGGTCTTACCGAAGTTGCCAAGCTTTCTAAACTCCAGGAACTCGGTTTATCACTTTGTTACAATATTTCGGATAAAGGATTGTTTGCTATCTCCAAACTCCTCCGTCTGGAATCGCTTTTTCTTTCCCTCTGTCGCCACATTACCGATAAAGGGCTCGCGGCCTTAGTCACGCTTATGCAGTTAAAAAAGTTGTATCTACTCGATTGTAAAAATATCACCGATAAGGGGTTGAAGGAAATTGCTAAACTTTCTCATCTCCAGGAACTATCGCTTTCTGGATGCAATTCTATCACTGACCAGGGACTTGCAGATATTGTCAATCTCTCAAATTTGCGCACTCTATACATTCGCAATTGCACAAACATCACCGATAAAGGGCTCCAAGAGTTATCTAAACTACAACATCTGGAAGAAATCACCCTATCAGGATGCGCTAAAATTACACCGGCTGGTAAGGCGTTTTTATCCAAGAATCATGTCGCCATCATTTAATTCTATGGGAATTAAAATAATGATCTGTACAATTTCAAAATTTAAAAGAGTCATTCAAAATTGCCGTCCACTTTAACTTAAGGTTGTGAATTGTGAAAACATACAATTTCAAGTGTTCATTAATTCTTTCTCTTCTGATGATTGGAATAGGCTGGTCTATGGCTGTTTCAGCCGATAATCAAACAGCGACAGTCAGCGAGGTCCTTTCAGACCACTCATTGCCATTTCGTATAAAACTTGTAGAGGCTGACTTCCAACTGCCGTTCGGAGTCCAATCCTATATTCATGGAACATATCATGATAAATTTTTGATCATTACAGGAAGAGTGGGTGGTCTACACGGCTTTGTGCAGAATAGTACTGATAACTTCCCTACAAATCAGCAGAATACCACTATTTTTGTCATAGACCCAATGAAGAAAAAAACCTACACCCGTTCATTACTTGACCCTCAATCAGGTCTAACCCAAGAACAGGTAGATCTGTTGTCTGTAACCGCTGCTCAAGGTTACCAATCGGGCACTACATTATATATTACCGGCGGCTATGGACTTGATTCTACTACCGGAGGGCTCGACACAAAAAATGTACTTACAGCTATTGATCTGCCTGGATTGATCCACTGGGTTATAAATCCATCTGCAGGTGAAACCGCGGCTGAACACATTCGTCAAATTTTTGACGACATATTCAAAGTTACAGGCGGTTATATGAACCAAGTAGGAAATAACCCAACTTTGTTAATTATGGGGCATGAATTCAATGGATTCTATGCCGATCCTCTTCAGCAACCACCCGTTTATCAACAGTATACGGAACAGGTGCGCCGATTTTATATCCATGATGACGGCGTTAATCTTTCATTTACTCCGTTAGATCCATTGCCACCTACGCCAGATCCCGATTATCGGCGCAGAGATTTGAATGTGGTGCCTATCGTGAGCAAAGTGAATAAAAAACTGCAGAATGGTTTTGTAGCGCTCTCAGGTGTATTTACTCTCACAACAGGAATATGGACTGTTCCGGTTGAAATCACAGCTGATGGGTATACTTCAATGGCAGATCCGACACTTCCTTCCACTTTTAAGCAAGCCATGAACAACTATGATAGCGCCACATTTGGCATGTATTCCAAAAAAACCGGCAATATGTACACAGTTTTGTTGGGAGGCATGAGTTTCGGATTTTTTGGAAAAACAAACGATGGCTTGGAATTCTTTACAGATCCGGAAATCCCTTTTATTAGCCAGACAACAGTAGTCCAGATCGATAAATATGGCAAATACACTCAGCACTTGATGAAACGGGGGAGGATTCCCCCTCATGCGTTCTAGGGCTGTAAATATAGGCAATCTTCTCTTATTCGGTTCAGAATGTGAAGCAATCCTATTAAAGAAAGTTCCTAAATATGACAATGACGTCATTGAACTGGATTCGATCAAGAAACCGACCCTGATCGGATATGTAGTAGGAGGTATTGTAAGCACTGTGCCTAATACACAATCACAAGCGGATTCCTCCCCGTCACCTTATCTCTTCAAGATCATTGTTGAACCTAGCTGTAATTGACGGTTACCCTGATGAGATTAAAAGTGTATGTTAGTGAGAATAAAGTAAGACAATGCGTATAGTAAGAGCCAAACTTACACCTAAGTTTCAAACCACGATCCCAATAGAAGTAAGAAAAACACTTCATCTAAAATCTCATGATCAAATTGTATACGAAATCACAAAAGATAATCAGGTGATTCTTCATAAAGTCACATCCTTTGATCTCGAATACTTACAGGCATTACAATACACTCAAACGGAATGGGAATCAGAGGAAGATGAAAAAGTATATAAAAATTTATGATAGAAAGCTCAAAAATTGACACAGCGGAAAGCCTCGATTTGGATTAACAAACTCCTTCACCGCTTAAATAATAGTTTGAATAGCCAAATCACCAATAACAAAAGAAATAAGGGGATTGCTAAGACCAGAAACCCTAAAGAGCTTAAACGTCTCGACCATTTCCGTTCCTCTTGACAACGATTTAGCTGTACAATTTGAGCCTGCGGATCAGATAAGTTGACATGCACATGAGAAATCAAAATATTTTTGATTTCCTGGCTAGGAATAATGCTCCACAAATTCCAATTTTCCCCACCCAGACATGTTCCTACTTGCGATACAATATCATAGGGCTGCGTATAAATATTCACGAGAGGCTGTGGTAAGTTTTGCTTAAATGGGGTTCTACAATCCAGCCCAGGGGCATTGTAAGCATCGCCTCTCGCAACCCATTGAGGAGAATACGCAGAAGTCAGTTCTGTCAATGCACCTCCTAAACTTAGTCCACACACCCAAACGCACCCTCCTACCTTCCTCATCCATTCATCAATCTTCTTTTTTCCGATCATAAACAAATACGAGCCAACCGCCATGGCTGGATTAAGATCTGTCATGAGCTGCAACAACAAACCCTTATCTGCTGGATAGGTTGTCCCTTTGAAAATAAGGCGAGGAGGCGCAGCATTATCTGTTACAGGTATTAAACCACAAGCCTCAACAGGGGATCCCATCCATGAAGGCGTTAAAATAATTTTTTCTACACGGTAATCTACCCGACGCCAATTCTGATCGATATAGTGGGGTATTGACAAAATTTGACCTTCTGCAGGATTAACATAGGGATAAAAACACAAAATATTTCCGATCAACGCTTCCGCTCTAAATAGATCTTTAGAATTAATCTGAAATATTTGATTCAATAAATTTTGCATCAAGGCACGGCCTTCAGCTAGCCTAGCTGGATTTTGCCGGTAAAGAACTTCAGATTTAAATTCTGGATCAAAGCGCAATTTCTTCCAAAGAGTCAAATCCCCAAAAAGCAGATGAGCGATTTTCTCCATGGAAGGAGACAGGCCACTTGGAATTTCTAGCTTAAGATCTGATTTCATGTTGCTTTATCTCCTAAGAAACATCTATTATGTTAGCCGCTGCTGTTGTGGACACCGGGATCATAATTTGCTATCAACGATTCTTATAATTTAGGGGATCGCAACGCTAAGGGAAATCATTTTCTCTTAGGAAGCGAACCCACCTATACAAACACTGTTGTTTGCTTAAGGTTTCGAACCCAACGGCGGCTTTTTATCCTATTTGGTTAATTTATGCAGTCTTTGAACGGTTTAACCTCTTCCTTTCAAGGAAATAACGCCTTTCAACCGACTAATCGTGGCCTGTATAAAGTATCCTCAACCTATTATGAAACTTACCCGACTCCTCCCAAACTTTGCACCTTAAATTGCAAGGTTATCGTTTGCTTTTCAGGTTTTATTCTGTCGATTACTGGTTTAGTTTTATTAATCTTAGGAATCAAACTCGGCTTTACTCGTTTGGAAAGTGTGGGAGGGATTGCAATTGGTATAGGAAGTTTACTCTTCCTTGGCAGCATCCTTCCTACCACCGCAAAGCAGACTAAGCGTTGATTTATGATGGTGGGTTTTGCCAATCTCTTCAACATCCGCAAGTTTCACCGTTTTTACCTCGAAAGTGTTTGAAAGTTCCCGTTTGAATGACTGGATGACCTGTGAAGGATCTTCAAACCTTTCTGATAAAGAACATAAAAAATCGGCATGATTACGCCCCTGCCGATATTTGGGAGCTTTTTCCGGAAGGGTTAAATACTCCATTTTTTTGGAATCATAATCCCATAAAAATGACGTGTGATGTAGCCACCGCTCTTTACGCAAGTAAAAGGCGTTGCCTCCAAACTTTCGGTCACAAAATGCGTAATCATTCTCGTGAACAACAAAATCTTTTCCGAATACAGGTCGGTAAAATTTCTCCATCCATTCTAAAATTGATTTTTGTTTTGGCAAAACTTTAGTAGCGGCAGCATCACAAATGAACGTGACAAACAAAGTCGAACGATCCACATAAACCGTTCCTCCTCCACTAAATCGGCGGATCAATGGCACAGGGTGTTGTCGGAACTTATCTAAATCTAAAACCTTTTCAGGCTTCCCTGAAATCCCCATCACAATCGCAGGGGATGCTCCATGATTAAGGATACACCATTGCCGTTCATCGACTTTTAAAAGAGCTTCCTCGAGCTGCAATTGTTCCAAAATAGGAATTCCATGCAGTTCTAGAAAGTGGATCATGCATCATCCATTTCCCAAGACTGACATCCTGGGCTGGCAGGTGGTTTTGCTGTCGGTTTTTTTGATAATGCAATCATCAAAATCGATATATCGGCGGGTGAGACTCCCGAAATCCGGGAAGCTTGCCCTAAGTTTTCGGGACTATGCCTAGAAAGTTTTTGTTTCGCTTCATTGCGGAGCCCTGTCACGCTATAAAAATCAAACCCTTTCGGGACGAGAATATTCTCCACATGAGCCAATTTCGCAATCTCCCCTTCTTGCCTACCAATATATCCTGCATATTTAATATTTAATTCGATCTGAGCATTAATATCGGCACCATGATCTAGGAACGATTCTGGATATTCCTTTAATAGGGATGCATAGCTATTTTCAGGTCTACAGAGAAGCTGAGCTAATGTATACCCTTTTCCATTCACTTGCTTGTAAATTTTTTCTAAACGTACCGTTTCCTCTGCCATCGCTTTTTGCTTACGTTGTAGACGCGCATATTGATCTGCATTGATCATTCCCAATTCATAACCATATCCCCGTAAACGGAGGTCTGCATTATCTTGCCGCAATAAAAGGCGGTGTTCCGCACGGCTTGTGAACATTCTGTAAGGCTCATCCAATCCTTTGGTGATCAGATCGTCAATCATCACCCCAATATAGGCTTCAGAGCGTTTCAAAATGAACGGAGATTTCCCCAACGCTTTGTTTGCGGCGTTAATCCCTGCAATCAATCCTTGGCCGGCTGCCTCTTCATAACCTGTTGTCCCATTGATTTGTCCTGCCAAAAACAGCCCTTCAATTTTTTTATATTCCAATGTGGGCCCAATCTGACCACAAATCAAATAATCATACTCGATGGCATAAGCGGGTCGCATGATTTCAGCGTTGCGAAGCGCAGGTATGCTCCGAATATACTGCAACTGAACATCAAAAGGTAAAGAGGAGGATACCCCATTCACATAAATTTCTTCTGTATTCAACCCTTCCGGTTCTAAAAAGATCTGATGCCGCTCTTTATCAGCAAAACGGACAATTTTATCTTCAATAGAAGGACAATACCTGGGTCCTACCCCTTTGATTTTTCCGGAATACATGGGTGAACGATGAATGTTCTCCAAAATCACTTTCTTTGTGTCTTCCGAGGTATAGGTAATATGACAAGAGACTTGCCCTAAACGGGGTTTCTCAGGTGGATCATACGAAAAGTAAACCCCCTCTTCCCCGGGCTGTTCCTCCGTTTGAGAGAAGTCGATCGATCTACGGTTGACTCTCGGTGGCGTCCCTGTTTTGAGACGTCCAAGGGTTAAGCCATATTTGGCTAAACTATTGGAAAGACCAATGGAGGGTAAATCTCCAGCGCGACCTCCTGAAAGATTGTTTTCCCCGATATGGATTAACCCTTTTAGAAAGGTCCCACTGCATATAACGACCGATTTGCAAACGTATGCGATCCCTTCCTTAGTGAGAACTTGATCGACCCGATCATTCTGAATGACGAGGTCTTCAATTGTCCCTTGTTTAATTTCGAGATTGGGGATTTGCTCGAGACGATGCTTCATCTCAAGATGATACGCTGCCTTATCTGCCTGGGCCCGAGGGGCCCAGACAGCAGGACCTTTGGTCGCGTTCAGCATCCTAAATTGGATCCCAGTTGAATCGGTCACTTTACCCATGATGCCCCCAAGGGCGTCAATCTCCCGAACAATGTGACCTTTACCGATCCCTCCGACAGCTGGATTACAGCTCATCTTCGCGATGGTATCAAGGTTCATGGTCAGTAGCAGGGTGCGGCAGCCCATGCGGGCAGATGCGCAGGCAGCTTCGCAACCTGCGTGCCCGGCACCGATGACGATCACATCAAAGACAACCGGATACTTCCACATAATACTCAACGCTTTCGAACACTATTTGTTCTTGTGACGGTCGCGGCGGCTGCGCTTCTTGCGCTTGTGCTTCGCGATCTTATATTTGCGCTTCTTTTTTACAGAAGACATGTAATGATCTCCGTTTACTGCTTAGGACGTTAAACTCGATTAAATATAGTCTGTTCGCCCAAAAATGTAAAGGGGATCTGTGATTGTACAAAATCGAGCTTAGTATTTCCGTCTTTGTTGAGCGTTACCAAGATGATTTTCAGTGCGGTACTTAGCAACGGTGCGGCGGGCGCAGTCGATCCCTCTTAGCTTAAGTTGGAAAGACAACGCCTGATCAGAATAGGGATGAAGCCGGTCTTCCTTCTCAATGATTTCCATGAGAGCTTCCCGAACAGTTTTGGAAGAAAGTTCCTCTCCTTCCTTTGACGTGTATGAATTGCTGAAAAAATAGCGCAAAGGAAATACTCCGCGGGGAGTTTGTACATATTTGTTAGCTACACCTCTTGCGATTGTCGACTCATGCAGATTAAGTTCTTCGGCTAAATTCCGCATGGTCAAAGGCTTTAACTTACCTTCCGGTTCAAGAAAAAACTGTCTTTGCTTGACTGCGAGCGCATTTCCAATTTTTTCTAAAGTTTCACTCCTTTGATGCAAATTACGGAGCAGCCACTTTGCTGAATAAAGCTTATGTTGTACAAATTCTTTTTCCTCTTTCGGCGAGGCTTGCTGCTCTAAAATTTTTAAGTAGCGGGGATTGATTTTGAAGGAGGGAAGCGAATCCTCATTCACCCTAGCTTTGAGCTCTTCCCCTTCCTGAAGAATCATGATATCAGGGATCAAAACTTGGGGAGCTTGTTTAGAAAAAGAAGCCGCAGGGTACAAGTCTAACTTCACGATATCTTTGTCCAGCGCCTTATTAATGTCGTTGAGTTTACATTTCAGCGCCTTTTGAATGACTGGTAAATGGTTATGGAGCAATTGCTCGTAGTGATTTTCAACGATTTGATAAGCTAAACTTTTTTCTTTGTCTTGATAGCGCAACTGGATGAGCAGCGATTCTTGCAAATTTTGCGCTCCAATTCCTATGGGTTCAAACTTTTGGATCTCTTTTAAAATTTTTAATAACGTTACCGGATCGAATTCATGCAACTCTGCTAATTCTTGAAGGTCACAATCTAAAAAGCCATGATCATTCAAACTGCCAATGATCACTTCAGCCATTCGCAAATGATCTTGGTCCATAAACGTTTCATGTGCAAGGGTCATCAGATGATCGAACAAGGTCGGTTCTGCTTGGATTAAAGTCTCAAAATAACTTTCTTTTTTGGCATCGTCACGGAGTCGAGGTGTAAATTCTTGCCCACTTTGTGAAAAATGATCTTTAAAATCTTCATCCAACCGTTGTAGAATTTCAAAGTCTTGATCATCAATTACAATCGATTTTTCAGGCTCCTCTTCCAGCTCTTCTTGTTCCTCCTCCTCAGATTCTAACTCTAATCCTCTATCCTCTTCCATTTCCCCTTCTTGAATATACTCTAAAAGAGGGTTTTGCTCCATTTCCGCTTCAATCATCTCAGATAATTCAGGCAAAGGGAGTTGCAATAAGTGGATTCCCTGTTGCATTTGAGGCGACATCATCACACATTGCTTCTGCTTTTGTGTGGGAGCCTGTTTCTGTTTCAGATCCAAGGAAAAGGAATAAGTCATAGTACCATCCATTTTCATTACTTAATTCCATATTGATCATAACATTCATTCCTGTCCATTTCCGGATTGACAAGAAAATCTTTATGACGATTCTAAAACTAATTATAAGTGAGAAGTTCACAATGACCACTACATTACAATCATCTCTAGAAAAAATCTTAGTTGTTGATGACGAAGATTTGATTATCAATGCTTTAAATGCAATATTGACCTCTGAAGGGTATGAAATTATCACCGCTAAAACAGCCGAACAAGCCATCGAAAAAATCAATGAACATCAAATTGCCCTCATTATTTGTGATTCCAGGTTGGGAGGCAAAAATGGACTCGATATCTTAGTTAAAGCCAAAGAATTGCGACCCAACACGCTTAGAGTGCTCCTCACCGCTAATAGTGATCAAGAAACCGCCGTCGCCGCAATCAACAACGCTCAAGTCACCCAATTTATCCAAAAACCTTGGGACGACAATTATTTACGACAAACTGTCAAAAGTTTAATCGAAAAATTTCGGCTTATCCAAGAAAACCAAACCTTACATAATCTCATTGTCATTCAACACAGGGAATTATCTAAAGCCCACCAAGCTTTAAGGCATGAATTGGAATTAGGGGGAAAAATCCAAAAAACATTATTGCAAGGCAAAGTCCCCGATGACCTTCCAGGGATCAAAATTGCGGCTAGAACAACCCCTACTTATGAAGTTGACGGAGAGTTCTTTGAACTTTACCGTCCCGTTAAACATATCCTGGATATTGTTATTGGCGACGTGATGGGTAAAGGGATCCCGGCCGCGTTGATCGGACATGCTGTCAAAACCCAGATTTTGCGTTTTGGAGTACCTGTCGACCGTCATCTTGTCTACAGCCAGGAGAGTGCATGGCAAGATGATCCCCCAGAATTACAAGAAATCCTACAGCGAGTTCACGAAGAGATCGTTCCAAAGCTCATCCAACTCGAACATTTTGTGACCATTTTCTACGGCCGTTTAAATTTTCCTAAAAGGCTCTTTAGCTTTGTCGATTGCGGCTTTTCTAAGCCAATTCACTTTCAAAGACAAAAAAGAAAAGGGAATTTCCTTAAAGGGGATAACTTCCCACTAGGCCTAGCTGAGAAAGAAGATTACAAAATTTATAATATTAACTATGCCGATGGCGATTATTTAATTTTCTACACTTTGGGTATCTCCCACGCTAGATCTCCTATTGGCGAGCTTTTTGGTGAAGACCGTCTCATGAATCTCGTAGAGCGTTACTGTGATAAAGAAGCCGACGTTCTTGTCCAAATCTTGAAAAAAGCTGTGATCGAATTTACCCAAAAAGAAATCCCTGAAGATGACCTTACAATTATTGTGATCAAATTTGAAGATTGCCATCAATTTATGATTACACCTCTTAGGCAAGGACAGTTTTCTAGCGACCTTTCACAGCTACAGGCAGTCCGAGAATTCATCCACCGCACTTGCTTAAATGTTCCTGGCAACTCCCTGAAAATCATTCAAGAACTTCAGCTCGCCGTTAATGAAATTTTCTGCAACATCGTGCAGCATGGCTATGGAGGCAAACCGGGCGGTCCCATCACCCTTCAGGTGATTTGCGAGAAAGAAGGGGTTTTACTAGAAGTTTCCGATCAAGGCAAAGCCTTCGATCCATTTGTCATGTTGGAACCAAGCCTCCTTGGAGACCAGGAAAATGGATTCGGTTGGTTCATGATCCGTCGAATCGCTAGTCGAATGGAATATGTTCCCAAAAAGGGAGATAAAGCCTGGAACAAACTCAGAATTTTTAAATTTTACAATTTTGAAGAGGATAACATGGATATCAAAACAGAACAAAACGAAGGTATTTGGACAATCACTCCAGAATCGGATTCCTTGGATGCACGGGATTCCTCAGAGTTCAAAGAAAAAGTGATCGCATTTGTGCATGAAAATGATATCAACCGATTGATCTTTGATTTGAGCCGGCTGCAATTTATCGATAGCTCGGGATTAGGATCTTTGCTCTCAGTCTTGCGCGTTCTTCACACTAAAGGAGGCGATCTAAAATTAACCTGCATGAATAAACCTGTTAAGGCAATGTTCGAACTCGTATCCATGCACAAAATATTTGAAATATTCCCGACAAGAGAGGATGCCGTCCGCTCCTTCCAACAAATGAAAATCAAACAGTGATGCATCAACGCACTAAATCACCATGTCGAACGAGAGCGGTTTGAAAGCCGATGAAAGGTTGCGACTTTTGGAAGAGTTGCATGCCAGGTACGCCGTAGGCAAAAATCCGATCCATAAGTTCACATACCAACGTAAAAAATATGCTTGGCTGATCACCATATGGGGGGCAAAGTTGATCAAACGGATCTTAGATTTTACCCTATCATTCTTTGGATTAATTCTGCTTAGTCCTTTGATGCTACTGATTTCACTCCTGATTAAAATCACAGATGGGGGTCCTGTCTTCTACGTGACAAAAAGGGTTGGCAAATGGGGACAGGAATTTTCTTTTCCCAAATTCCGCTCCATGCACCTTAATGCGGATCAGTACAAGAAGTCGATGAGCCATCTCAGCGATGATCCCAATGAAAAACGGTTTAAAATCCGGAGAGATCCACGGATAACATGGATTGGAAGAATTATTCGAAGAACTAGCTTGGACGAACTTCCTCAACTTTGGTGTGTATTAATAGGAGATATGTCCCTTGTTGGCCCGCGTCCACCACTTCCAGATGAAACTCTCCATTATACTCTTGAAGACCGACGTAGATTAGATATCAAGCCTGGCCTTACCTGCTTTTGGCAAGTAGAAGGTCGCTCCGACATCCCTTTTGAACAACAAGTACAGCTGGATGTCCAATATGTGGAAAGCCAAAGCCTTTTAGTCGATATCAAACTCCTTTTGAAGACCATCCCAGCCATCATCTTAGGTAAAGGAGCATATTGATGAGGGCTATCCTAAACGCTACCGGTTATACTTCCGATATGCTTCCGATGGTTAACTACAGACCCACCCCTCTTATGCACATCTGCGACAAGCCAATCATTTTCTGCGTCATCGAATTCTTGGTCCGTCAAGGAGTCAAAAAATTCGATATCATTCTCAGCCATATCCCAAGGATGCTTGAAGATAAACTCGGTTATGGCGAAAGGTGGGGAATCACCATAAACTATTACCTCGTTCGAGTTCCCGATTATCCTTTTAATCTAATCGTTCCTCTTGCCAGAGGATGGGGAGAAGAAAATATTTTATTAGGAGAAGCAGATTCCCTTCCAGAATTCGAAGAAAAAATCGATCCGGAACGTGTAGGGCTCTACATGCTTCCTGATCAAACCTGGTCAGGGTGGGGAATCGCTCCTGCTAACACCTTTATAGACCTTCCAAGAGAGATGCCTTATCGCAATCTTCCTTTATTTCTCAAAGACAAACTTCCCCAATTAAAAGCGAAACCTTTTCTATCAGCCCGCTCTTTTCCTGACTTGCTCAAATCCAATATCGAATTCTTGAACAAAGTCAAAACAAACCTTCAATTCAAAATTTCGGCCCACCAGATAGAACCGGGGATTTGGATTTCCCGTTCAGTGGCTCTTCATCCAAACGTCAAACTTCTTCCGCCTGTATTTATCGGTGAAAACTCCCATATCCTGGATGACGTCACTTTAGGACCTCAAGCCATTGTTGGAAAACACTGTCTATTGGACAAAGGATGCGTAATCAAAAATTCTATCATTTGCCAAAGAAGTTATGTGGGGGAAAAAATTGAGGTCAATGACTGTATCGTCGACCGCAACCTCCTCGTCAATCTCGCTTTGGACACAAATATCGAGATCAATGACGAATTCATCATTTCCGAAATTAAACCGATTACTATTCACAACCATTTTTTGGCCATTTTCAGTCGACTTTGCGGCTTGTTTGTTGGGATTTTTTTCACACCCATTCTCTTTTTCTTGCTTATCACCTGCAAAATCAAGAAAAAAAGAAGTGATAAAACTTCCAGCTTCCTTAACGCCCACAAGATGGAGAATCTTTGACTGGTACTACCTGGTCAAGAGAAATGGAACTCCGCTGAATAAGTTCGAAAATATATTCAGACATTGGCCTAACCTGTGGAATATTCTTAAAGGGTTTACCCATTTTGTTGGGGTTGCCCCACGTTCAGTCGAAGAGGTTGAAAATCTTCCCATAGATTGGCGAAAACTCTATCTTCAATCCAAAATTGGAATAGCTACTCTCGCTTCCTTAGAGTTTGGTCAAAATGCCAATGATGATGAACTTTACGCCTTGAAGCCTACTACTGCGCAAATATGGGGTTCATGTATGACTTAAAAATATTATTCAAAACCCTGCTACAAAAGCTTTCGCAAGGATAAACAATGAGCTATTCAAACCGGATTCTCATTCTTGGCGCCATGATCGACCAAGTGGACCGTAAAACAGCCCTTTCGAATATTAACCGGATGATTGACAAGTACTCTAGGGATCTTACCCCATGCTACGTTGCTACGGTCAATTCCGATTTTCTCGCCAATATGCTTGGGTGGAGCTTTTTTCACCCTAAAAGTCTCGAACTTCTCAGGATTTTACGTGAAAGCAACCTATCTACTGCAGATGGTATGCCCATTGTGTGGCTTGCGAAATGGCTCAATTGTCCCCTGCCGGAAAGGGTCACCGGTCAAGACCTCTTCCCGAAATTGCTGCAATGCTCGCTAAAGATAAAAAAAGGATTTTTCTTTTAGGGGGAACGGGTAAAGTCGCTTGGGAAGCTGCCGCTAAATTGAAAAAAGAGTACCCTAACCTGGTGATCGCCGGAGTTGATGAACCCCATATCCATATTAAAGGAGAATGGCTTGAAAACACCTTTGAACAAGATGAACTCCTAGTAGAAAATATTAATTCAGCCAAACCGGACATTCTTTTTCTTCAACTTGGAAACCCCAAACAAGAACTTCTCTTCGATCGGATCCGTAGCCAATTAAAAGTTCCTGTCACTATAGGGATTGGAGGAAGTTTCGAACGCTATACTGGTAAAATTCCAAGAGCCCCTAATTGGATGCAAAAAACGGGGATGGAATGGTTGCAGCGCCTTATCATGGAACCGGGGCGCCTTTGGAAAAGATACGTTATCGATTTTCTTAAATTGATCTATTTTGGAACGCCGCTTTTAATTTTCCACCATGTCAACAAATTGTTTGCTCCTGAAAATTCTTATCGCCCTCTCCACAACAGCCTTTTTCTTGCGCCTGAAAAGACAATTACCATTATTCCTCTTCCTAAATGTTTTGATAAAAATACAGTTGCTGAAGTGGAGACCCTGGTCCAAGAAGCTTTCGATTTCGATGTCATCATTTTTGATTTCCGTTCTGTGAAGCATATTGACGCTGCGGCTTCTGCCCTTCTGATTAAAGTTTGGATGGCAGCCCAAAAGAAAGAAAAGGAGATCTTTGCTTTAAAAATTCCTTGGAATATCCGCACGCTTCTTAGATTAAATCATGCTTGGGGATATCTGTCCGATCGAGCTTGCAATAGTGCTCGTGAAATTGTTTCTCGCTTAAAAGATAGAGATCCTCTGCCTGAATTATTTGAATCGATTATTCAGATACCGCCCTTTCTGTTTTTAAGTTTTTTCGGTGAACTTGATAATTCCCAAAACTACGCAGAGCTTTCAGAGGCTCTGCAGCATTTGATGATCAATAAGGTTCTCGTCGTCGATTTAACCTACTGTGTTTCTGTGGAAAGCCTGGGTTGGAGCTTTTTGATGACACTCACAAAAGGCAAAGATAACCTTGCTCTTATCGGCCTTAATTCGACCTTGCGCCGCCAACTCAAACAGGTCGAATTAGATCCCTATTTCCGAATTTTCGATACCAAGGATGAATTTTTAGCTACTCAATAGAGAATTCTTTCAAACACAGAAATGTTGACAATATTAAATACAATTTTGTATACATATAGATGAACAAGGAGCATGATCATGGCTTTAACAGCAAGAATTTCAGTTAATAGCGATGCCATTCTTCAAGAACTCATCACAAAAACAGGAAAAACGAAAATTGAAATCATTGATGAAGCCCTTGAAAATTATCGTTATCATGAACGAATGCGCATTCTTAATAATGAATATGAACGTCTACAAGCTAATAAAGGTCTTTGGGAACAGGAATTGAAAGAAAGACAAGAATTGGATGGAACATTAATGGATGGCCTAGAAGATGAATAATCCTTTACAAGGAGAGATTTGGCTTTTTGACCCAGATCCCACTCTTGGAAATGAAATAGGTAAAAAAATTAGACCCTGTTTAATAGTGTCGAATAATAATTGGAATAAGATTAGAACGGGATTAGTGATAATTATTCCTCTCACTAGTATTAAGAAACAAATCTCTACACATGTTCAAATTGATCCTCCTGAAGGTGGGTTGACTGTGCAAAGTTTTGCCCTATGCGAACAAATTAGATCTATTAGCAAGGAGAGATTGAAAAAAAGAGTTGGTAAAGTAAAAACTCATTCTATTTTGAATGAAATACGAACTTGGATTCTGGACTTAACTAGGTTTGATTAAAACTCCAAAATTTGAATTAGTTTTGCATAATATTGTCGAAGCACAAGGCGAATATCCGAAGTTTAGGAACATTCAGCTAAATGATGTATTTTTTTAAGATATCGGCAATAAAATTAATGTAAGGGGATTGAAGAATATTGAAATGATCACTATCTAAGGGATATTCTTCTACTTTATTATTACTTTCAATCATAAGATTTTTAACATGAATAGGATAGCCAAGGGACTCATATACACCCAATCTGCTTGTAAACAAACATGTTTGCTTAATGCGATTGTGATGCCTTGGTATATATTCTTGGAGGATGAGAGCTATATTATTAACCACATCTTTATAATGTTTAAAATCATTGAAACTTAATGTTTTTAAACTATTCCTTTCTTTTTCGTAAATGAATTTTAAGGCACTTTGGGTATCTAATTCCTTGAGAGAATCCATAATGTTAACTGTATTTTCCCTGTCAATATTTGCCACAAACAAGATAAGAGGATTTATAGCCTCTAACAGCTTTTTGTCATGATAGATGTCTAGGGCATCCAAACATGTGAGTAAGTTAATTATTTCACCCTCATTTTCTAATTGAAAAGCAATTTCTGCCACTATTGGACCACCTCCAGAGTAATCTCCAAGATGGTAAGGAGATTTTTTTGAGTGGATCAATAGCCTCGATATAATGATTTACTGTTTCCTTCAAACTCT
>CAVPVT010000064.1:0-3561 GCA_963709145.1 Parachlamydiales bacterium | reverse complement strand
GATGCAAAGTGTAAATCGCCATTTTCTATACATGACCGAAAAACTTCATCGTGATTTTCAAACCAGGTAGAGATATGTTGCTTGTATTGAAAAAAATAGAGGGCATCAATCACGGGAAACCGATGTCCCATGTAAACTTGACATTTTTGGGAGCTCTTATAGCAAAGTTCGCGATATAACAAAGCTTCCGGTATCTCATTAAAAATTAATCTAACTACGGCAGCTCCGTTAATTGCCTGCGGAGTTTCCTCAGTAAAATCCTCATAATACATTTTTTGCTCCATCAGGAGCATGGTGTAAAGCCATGTTTTTTGATTACAGTGAAAAATATGAATAAGAGACTCTTGCCAAAATTTAGACAGATTAAGTTCTTTATTTTTTCGAATAACAACGGAATCGATATCTTGCTTTAGAAATTTTTTTACTCGGGGATTGAACTTTATTTTTAGATATTCAAACAAAATTTGTAAGGTTGAAGGCTCTGGAGGTATGTGAATCCCAAATGCATCAAAAGCTTTTAGAACCGTTTCAAAACCCTGTTTCTCTTTCCCTTCATTGAGATATTTTCTGGATAAAATGGCGTAAACGGATAATTTTTCATCTTTAGTTTTGGCCTGCTGTAAAAGAAGATCCTGGATATGATTTGCGTGCTCTTCGTTCCCAATTAGATAAGCGCTTTCCATTAGGTTCAGATAAAGCTCAAATAAAAGTTTGTTATCCTGTTCCCAATTGGAGTTTTCAAACAGCAATTCAGCTGCGGCGGCGAAGTAACGATAAGCCACTTGATAAGCAATGGAGGACTTCGCAGCTTTGCCCACAAACAGAAAATGTTGTGCAAGCTGTCTTTTTTCTTGTAAATCAGTAATTAAATTTAAACTTTGTAAAAAGTGGTTCATGATTTCAAAAAGCTCTGAGACATTCCCAAAGCCTTTTTGTTCTTTTAGCAGTAAACGCCCAATCAGAAGATGGGTAGATTGTTTTTGATCGTCAGGCATCAACTTATACGCTGCCTGATGGACCCTATCATGAATAAAATAGTAGCTAATTTTATCTTTAAGCAGTTCTGGAAGACGCTCACCATATTCACTTATACGCAAATACTTTTCGTCTACGGGAAGGATAAAGCCTGCTAAGAGAGCTTCCTGAAGAAGAGAAGCAACATTCCATAGGGGTATCTCGCTCACAATGGAAAGAGATTGTAAATCAAATTGATGCCCAATGCATGCCGCTAAGATTAATAAATTCACTGCCTCGGAAGATAATCGTTGAATGTTGCTAGCCATCAGCTCGACAACGTTATCTGTATTTTTTGTCTTTTTGATTTTATCTTCATCCCACTCCCAGCGATTTAATTCAGCATGATATTTCAAATAACCTTCGCGATGGACAGTCATTAAAAATTGATTGATAAAGAAAGGATTTCCACCTGTTTTGAGGTCAATTAATTTAGCTAAGGGTGCAAGAAGATCCTCCGATTCATGTAAGGAATCTTCTAACAAAAGAAGATCGTCATGCACACTGAGAGGCTTTAGATTTATGGTGTTTATTTTAAGCTCTGTTTTTTCTAAAATTGCTAAGGTGGCAAGTAAGGGATGTTCTGGACCGACTTCATTATCCCGATAAGCTCCGATTAAAAGTAAAAATTGCATCATCGGGTTTTTAAGAATCACTTCCATGAGATTGAGAGAAGCTGCATCTGCCCATTGCAAGTCATCTAAAAACATAACAAAGGGATGATCTTTCTTAGCAAAGACACGAAGGAAATCTTGGAAGACAATTAAAATCCTAGCTTGGGTTTCATGCGGACCTAATGCGGGAACTTCTGGCTGTTTTCCGATTAAAAGTTCCACGTCAGGGATGACATCGATCACAACCTGACCGCTATTTCCCACCGCCTCAAGAATTTCTTTACGAAGAGGGATAAGATTTTCTTCGGGTTGAGCTAATAGTTGGTGAATAAACTGCTTGAAAGCTTGTGCAATCGCTGAATAGGGAATATTTTTTTGTAATTGATCAAATTTGCCAAAAAGAAAAATGCCGTTTTCTCGAGTCACTGAAGGATGAAGCTCGCGCACTAAAGAAGTTTTGCCTACACCCGAATAACCGGTTACGAGCATCAATTCAACTGCCCCTTTAGATACTCGGTCATAGGCATTTAAAAGCTGACGGGTTTGATCTTCCCGACCATAAAGTTTATGGGAGATATGCAACTGATCGGTCTGATCCCCTTGAGCTAGGGGAAATTCTTGAATTTGCCCTTCTTCAAGCCACTGCTTTTGGCATCGTAAAAGATCGCTTTTAATCCCCCTTGCGGTTTGATAGCGCTCGTTTGGATTTTTTGCCAATAATTTAACAATCAGCTTATTTAACTGCTGAGGTATGCCGTTAATAGGGGTAGGCATTTTGACCATATGATCATACACTAATTCTAAGGGGTCTGCCGCGGAATGAAAGGGGGGTAGTTTATTCAATAGTTCATATAACGTAATGCCATAAGAATAGTGATCTGTTCGATAATCTAAAGGTAGGTTTACGCGACCCGTTTGCTCCGGTGAGATATAGGCAAGCGTGCCTTCTATGAGCAAAGGAAGCGAAGCTTCCTTGATTTCTTCCGCAAGCTGAGTTGCAATGCTAAAATCAATGAGTCTTAGCTCTAGTGTTTGCGGATTAATGAGAATGTTATTGGGTTTGAGGTCCTTATGAATTATATGCTGGGCATGAATAGCGCCAATGATATCGATCAAGGCCAGAGACAGAGTAAAAAATTGCTCTAGAGATACCTCGTAATTATGGATATAGTCTTTCAGCGGTATGCCATCGAAATTCTCTAAAACTAATATAAAGCTGTGCTCATAGTGGATAAGATCATAAGCTCGAATAACCCCAGGAACTTTTTCAAGCTTCTTGAGCAATGTATATTCATGTTGAAGAGATGCAATATCTTTGGGTTGAGGGTATGTTTTGGCAAGCTTTTTCAATATGCAGGGCTGTTCCTTTTCGTTTTTTAGCACCCCTCCATAAATAACGATTCTGTCATCTTCATAAATCGTTTTCGTTTCTTCTACATCTTCAACTAATAACATATAGCCGGCCAACTTTCATTATTGAAATAAAATATCCTTATTATTAATTATATCATTTTTATATATTTTATATTTTAAAAGACGATTGAAAGGGTTAATCAATGCGAGTGGTGCAACCTGATACCTTTCTTTTGCCAGGGTCTATTATGACGGAATCCTTACTTTGAAGAATATGAGGTTGAATGAAGAGGGCAGCAGCGGCTGACTTTATTGTTCAATTAATAAATTATAGTTATAATAATAATTAGTTTTTTATTCCTCGATTTTTTGAGGTAAAAAATTATGAGTTCTACTTTTGAAGATCTAGAAGTTGATCATTTAACAAAAATCAACGAAAACGAAGAAACCATCGTTTCTCTCGGATTTCGAAGACATGACTATAAACCCGTCATTTTAAAAGCATTACGTGATGAATACCCTAAACCTAAAGATATCGCTATGCTTCACCGAGTTTCATTTACTTAATGAATCAAATCAT
>CAVPVT010000063.1:0-64968 GCA_963709145.1 Parachlamydiales bacterium | reverse complement strand
TTTTCTCTGGCATATAATGCGGATCCGCCGAATGAGCATTAACCGCACAAATAGGCCCATCCGCTGTCATACATCCATTCGACTCCAATTGCTTCAACATAAACGTATGCACATCAAATTCAGTGAATGCTTTCTCTTGCGCAAGTCTTGTGCCGATCTCCTTCCACGTGATTGCGATGACTTTGTCCAAAACATCTGCAGCTTCTAAATGCTGTTTAAGTTTCGCTTCATCCCACACGCTTGTCAGTTTTTGTAAAAGATCGCCCGAGGAAACAACCTCAATCCCTAACCCCCTGATCTTATCCACTGTTCCCGCATCCACTTTCGAAATATCGGGGATTGCATTTTGCGGCGAATACTCCATTGCAACCTTTTTGATGCCTTTTAAAGACTCTTTCAAAACTGAGTCTAAATCTTCCCAAGAATAAAATACCCTTTTGCTTCCAGGTAAATGGTCAAGCACGTTATCTTCAATCCGGTGAACAATTTTGATCGGCTCTCCCTCCTTCGGAATCCAATAATAAAAACGGCGCGTCAACATTCTGTCAGATGGAATTCCAAGCACGTTGCAAGCAAGCTCGTTTGAATGTCTGTAATCAAACAAAAGCCATCCATCCAACCCTTTCTCTTTAAGATCTCGTTGGATTTCCTTGATCTTCATTTTTTCCATCAAACACCACATTCATTGGATTTTTCTTTAATTCAGATGGGTCTATTGTGAACTCATCCACTTCCTTCACGATCACAAGCGCTGTTTCATCAAAAACAAACTCTTTCGAGGTAATCGTCCCTGTCACCTTAATGGCCGGAGTCCCCTTGTACCATTCCCCTTCTATGGTTGCTTCCTTAACATCGAGAAAACTGAACATCGTATCCTCATTAAGTGGCTCAACAGCAATCAGAGGAGCCCGATCCTTTTTCCTAACCTCAGCAACTACCCTGAGTCGTGCCGGCCCTAAAGTGATCACTGTATACCCAGGATGCAAATCGTGCCCTTTTGTAATGGATTTGAATTGCGGCGACAGCTCTTTTGTTTCATTAAGGAAGGTGCTCCAAATCTCTTTTTCCTTTGCTGAAGGGTGCCCTTTTCCTACTGGAGTAATCATCGTGATCAATGCCGTTTCTCCTGAAGGGTCATTTAATCCAACCCAAACAGATAACACTTTCTGTTTGTTGATCTCATTTTCCATAGCGACAACTGGGTATTCTCCCCATTTAAAAACACGCAAACTCAAATTCTTAATTCCTAGGGGGGTAAAACGCTCCTCTATAATTTTCTTCATCCCCTCTTCTGTTAAGTCACTTTGAAAAGTATTCGGACTCACTTTGATCACAAAAAGCGGATTATCTTTGTGGGCAATCTCTGTCAACATAAACGTGTTGATCCCGTTACCTGTGCCCCAGAATACTTTTGGATCCTCCTCGTCCTTATTATGGTAAGCCTTATATTTGGAGGGTAGTGCCGGTTCAATCGCCGGAATATTCATAAATCCAGGCATCAAATACATGATCCTTGGCGATGGAGTTTCAGGAAACTTTTCTTCCCCCCTAATGTCATTCCATATACAAATTGCGAAACCTACTAACAGTGCTAATTGTCTGCTCATATCCATCCATTTTAATTCTTAAGAGCTCTCAAAAGTGATGATGCTGCGATTAGACGGAGAGTTTGTGACTGTTCTTGTAATTTTTCAGTTAAAAAAGGAACGACTGCTGCCGATCGGATATTTCCCATCGCTTCTAAAATTTGCTCCTTTAAATCCCGATGTCCCAACCCATAGGCTCCTACTAACACTCCCATCGCCGCTTCATCCCCTCCCCATAATCCCAGAATCAATCCCGCTTGTGCCCTTACCTTTTGATTCGGATCTTTCAACAACCCTTCAACAATCTTGACCGCGGCCTCATCCCCTTCTGTCAGCAAAAGAGCTGAAGCCATCCCGGTGACTCCCCAAGCTCTTTCACGTAAAAAGCTTTGAGCCACTTCTTGAGCCATCGGATAACGCAGCATTGCCATCATGTTGATCAAATCTAAACGTAAAAGCTGATTAACCGTTTCAGGATAATTGGGAATCCCCTCTTTGAACTTCACCTTGCTAGGTCCAATATAGCTAAATAAACCCTTTTCTTCCTTCATCCATCTCGACTTGTCTTCCACCATAGCTACATGTAAAACTTCACAAGCCCCCATTGAGTCTAACCTTGAAGAGATCATCCCCAATGCCAAATTCACTCTTACAAATCTGTCTTGCGTAGTTCTAAAGGTTTCCTCTAACAATGGACTTCCATAACGACCCGCACCGACAAGTGCGCCAGCAGCCAAAAGACGTACATCCATTGCCTCATTTCCCATCCACCTTTTCAATAAGGCTTGCCCTTCCTCTTTCTGCAGCAACGTCAAGAGCCACGCCGCACTGATTGCAACCCAATAATCCGGATCCTCTGATAAACCTTTAGCAACTATCTTAATTTTTTCTTTCTGCGCTTCATTTAACGGTAAAATTCCCAAACACTGTAATGAAGAAGCCCTCACCTCGCTATTCGTATCTTCCGTTAATCCAATCAGAAGATCCACATCACGAATAGATCCCAAATAGGCGATACACTCGCATGCCAATAACCTGAGCCCAGCTCGATTGCTCGCGGCAAACCCCCGCAGTTGATCTTGATCAATATCTTCCATCAAATTCAATACAGACCCGATTGCTGCAGCTCTCATCTCTGCTTGAGAGCCCGATTGAGTTAATACCTGAAGCAGATAAGGTAGGGCCTCTTTGAGATCCATCTCTCCAATGGCTCTAATCAGTTCCAATTGTACATCGCTATCCCGCTCTACTTTTAGTCTTTCCAATACAACTTCACATAAAATTCCATCTCGCATATTGCCCGCCAACTCCGCTGCAGCACCCCGGATTACCGCATGCGAATCCCTAAGCGATTGACACATGATTTCTACGCCGCGAGCATCATTGCCCAAAAAAGCTGCCAGCAAAGCAATTAAACGGACAAGCGGAGAACTGTTTTTGCTCCCATTACGAATAATTCCCCAACATAAATTTTCAAGCACTTCAGGCTTTGGAGGGTTTCCAAGATTTAATTTCCGATACTTATCCCATCCCTCCAATAGTCCAACCTCATCGCCACGCTCCCCTAACGCCTTTAAATAGACTTCCCATAGATTTGAAGAATTTGGATAAAGCTGAAGTCCATCCAAAGCTTCGTCACTGGCTCCAAAATGATCATTGATCGCCAAATAAGCCTTCACCCTTTTCACAACATCAGCTTCGCTCGAAAATAGGGATCCTCCAACCAAACAAAATGCGATGAAGGTATGGTAAAATTTCATGACGATTGCACTAATTCACTGATCGCTTTAAAGGAGGGCGCCTTGGAATCTCCAAGGATTTCGAATAAGACCGTTTCGGAACTCGTAATCCGAACACCTAAGTCACGCATTTCCGCAATTGCCGTAGAGAAATCATAAATCGATCGTGAAGTGATCGCATCATTGATCACCACCACTTCTTTTCCCAATTCCAGTAAATCCCAAGCGGTTTGCAACACACAAATATGCGCTTCAATCCCTGTGCAAATCACCTGCTGCACTTCAAGTTCTGCAAGAATTTTGCGGATCGCAGGGTCGCTGCCACAAGAAAATGTCGTCTTACACAAATATTTCATCTCTGATCCAAGCAAATTCCTTAGGGGTTCCACTGTTTTCCCCAATCCTTCTGGATACTGCTCTGTAGCAATAATCGGTACCCCAAGAATTTGCATTCCACGCGTTACCTTCAAGATCCCTTTCAGGAACTCACACTCATGGTCTAAATGGGGAAATAGGCGCTCTTGGACATCGATTACCATCAACGCACAATTATTGGCTGTCAATTTTTTTCTTAACATCAGGCCATTGCCCCCAGTTGCTTTCCACCCATCAAATGAAAATGCAAATGAAATATAACTTGTCCGGCTGCAGAACCATTGTTAGTCGTAAAACGGTATCCATCCGCGATCCCATAACGTTTCGCCAAAATCTGAGCCACTTCCACAATCTCTCCCATCAAAGGCAAATCCTCTTTGGCAAGCGACTGCAAATCGGGAACCGCTTTCTTCGGAATAATCAAAATATGGATGGGTGCCTTCGGATAAATATCTTTAATCGCTAAAATACGCTCATTCTCAAAAACCTTTTCAGCAGGTAACTCCCCCCTAATAATCTTCCCAAAAATAGTATCCTCTCTTTTCTCTGTCATCCTTCACCCTCTTTTCCTAAAATTAATTCCAATGCTCTCAATGCATCCTCACGTGTTTCCCAAACCGAAATAAACCTCCCCTTATGACAGAAGATAGCCCCAGAAATTCCTGCCTCATTCTTTAATTCTTCACCTAACAGACCTCCCCATTGCTCCGGAAGCGGCATCCTCACCCTCATCTTATCCTCTAAATTTGGAGGCACGCCCCTTAACTTCCAATGCTTTCCCGATGGCATGACTACAAAGAGAGCTGGATGATCCACACCCCCTAATTCAAAGAAACAATCCATCCAAGGAATCGCATGCTCAAATAAAAGAACTTTTTTTCTCGGCTCCATCGCATCTAAAACGATCTGACGGCAAGATTGCACGTAAAGATAACGTTCCCATAGCCTTCTTAAATGTCCGTAAGCAAATTCCAACGCATGTCTAAATGAGTGGTTTTGCTCTTCTTCATCAGCTTCATGCTTTATGGGAGTAAAATTAGAAACTACATGAGAATAAGTTGTCACACCAGGAATTTGGGGATCAAATCCGTTGTCATGGGCGTCAACACCCTTGATCAAAGTTTGATTAAAGAATTGATGCCCATGCGTTGTTAATTTGCCAATCTGTTTCAAATGTTCCAAAATCATTCCAGCACTGCTCATCGATCCTTGATAATCTGCCTGATGATGATCAAATAACTTCAGTGGAGGGTTGTAAATCCCGCCGACATCGCATACATATTCACATAAGGATAAAACTTGAGGGTCGCGTGTTCTGGTAATTTTGTCCCAATCTATCAAATCGAACAAAAGCAACAAGGCGCAAGCTGTCACTTCATCCGCATGAAAGCTCCCATCATGTGTGCCAAACGTTCTTGAAATTTTATAATCGCTCATCTTAATCCGAACAATGGGCTTAAAACAGAAGATTATCTCAAATCCCTAATTAAGGGAAAAGTCGAGATCATCAAATTCCCAGTGCTTATCAACAATTTCGACATAAACAATTTATAGTCTAAAAATCGGAATCCAAAGTTTTTATTAATTTTTTAACATCTTCATACGATGTTGTATAAATTTGTGTATTAGCGATTTATATTGAAAACTCACTGTGCTCAACTTTAATCTTCAATTTCTAAAATATTTATATTTATTCAAATTTACTTTATTCTATTTCTTTTTACACACAATTTTTCCACAAAAACATAGGTAAAATTTTGTGCATTTCTCAATTAATCACGTACATTTACCGTACTTAAAGGAAACAGTTGTGAGGAGACCCCTTTCACAGTTAATATTAAAGTTTACCAATTGAGCAATAGAAACCCTACATGGATACCTTCCTCGACCCCAATTATTTCGATTTAGTCACTCCTGATGGTTCGATCACTTCGCTTAAAAAGATCGATGATACTACCGCTGAAGCGATCGTTTTCATTGAACATATCTCTCCCCTCTTTGTCGGATTTCAAATCGAAAAAGAAAAAGTCATTTTCAATATTAAAAGTACACTCGCACAGGTGGGCATTGATGGGATCGGACTTAGTTTGGATCTTGACCCTAAACACCATTGTGCGCAATGCGGTGTCCAACTTCGCGCTATTGGCCCGATTGCTGTTCAAATGCTAAAACTTATTCAACAAGGCTGCTTCATCGGAAAACTGTTTGCGGCCGATGAACGGCGACGCGTTCGTAATCCCGAATATCTATCTCGTATGTTTAGCCGCTCTGACCGGTGGGGACGCCCTCTTTTATCCTTGGGCGGTCTCCACGGTAGCGATGAGCTTATATTGGATAAAGTTGATGGCCGCACCGTCGCATTTCTGTCACTGCAGCATGGAAGGATTACATACGACAACTCCATTCTAGGATTTCTCCCAACGATGGCAAAAGCCCTCACCGCAGGACTTCCTATGCGGGATACACTCAGGCTACATCAAGAATGGAAATCGCACGCCCCGCGAAATTGTGAAGAAAATGAAATCCTCCTTGTCCGCACTTTACCCCTTCATATCCGTACCGTTTTCGGAAAGGTCGTCGATGAGCTTCTCTCTCAAGGCTACAAACACACCTCAGCCAATATCCTTCAACCTGACACACAAGCCTCAGGTGATATTTACGAACTCTACGGCAAAAGTAAAAGAGAAATTACAGATATCCCTCTCGAATTTTATACTCTTGAACCCTATCGAGAGCACGTTTTCTATTCCGACCGCGATCAACTCCAGGCCAGCCTTGAAGATAGTCAAGCTCTTTTCAAAGCTTTTGAGACAGCCCCACCTCCACCAACAAGTTCCGTTGCTGTTTTTGTTGTAAAAGGACAACAACTTCTCAATCTTAAACCTGAAGATTGGGTTGTCAGGGAAATTCACATGCATGACTTCCCAGGTTTATCTCAAGGAGTTCGTCAAGGGTTGATGGTCGAACGTTATATCGAACAACAACCCACTTATCCATTTCTTAAGGCAATCAGCGATGGTATTATTACCAGCCAAGGGGTGATGTTAACCCGTTTCTTTCCCTCGCCTTTAATGAAACGGATGTTACTCGGAGATATCGTTCAACGTTGCCTTAAAGGGATCTATTTTGAACACCCTTCTTCTTCCCATCAAGACTTTTTCTCTGCTGAAGATCGAGCGTTGCTTCATGATTTAGAAAAATTTGCTATTCCTGTTTATTGGGTTGATCAATTGACTGGAAAAATTTTGAAATATGTGCAAAAGCCAGATCGGATTCCGGGATGTTTGTGCCTTTAAACAAAGTTGACAGTTTCCTCAAGTCCACCATGTTTGGAATTTATGGTTCTAACTTGCTTGAAGGTCAATTTGAAAATGAGCTGACCCAACTCATGAAAGGGGTGCTCGAAATGCGCAACCGAGTAAACCACCCCTTACTAAGTAAAGATACACCACTTTCATTGATTACAGGAGGCGGGCCAGGTGCGATGGCCGTAGGTAACCTCGTTGCCAAAGAATTAGGGATTCTCTCATGCGCTTATATCGTTGATTTCACCCAAAAAGAAAATACCATTGTCAATGAACAAAAACAAAATCCTTACGTCGAAGCCAAAATGACTTACCGGATCGACAAGTTAGTGGAGAGGCAGGCAGAGTTTAATCTAGATTTCCCGATATTTTTAATGGGTGGGATCGGCACTGATTTTGAGCAAGCCTTAGAGGAAGTGCGTCGTAAAGTAGGATCGGTCGCAGCCACCCCCATATTACTATTTGGGACCTCTGAATATTGGACTCGTAAAATCACGTCTCGTTTTAAAACAAATCTAGAAACCGGAACCATTAAAGGCTCTGAATGGATCAGCAACTGTTTCTACTGCGTCCAAACCGCTGAACAAGCCCTAAAAATCTACGAACAATATTTCAAAAACGAGTTACCTATTGGCAAAAATGGCCCCATTTATGAAGCCGGCTTCGTAATAATCTGAGTCGAGTTTTTTTTGACCTTTCGGTTAGCGTGAAAGTTCTCGCGAATCGAAAATCGCAAGCAAGTTCCTATTTTATAACGAGTTACCCATTGGCAAAAATGGCCCTATTTATGGAGCTGGCTTCGTAATAATCTGAGTTGAATTTTTTTTGTCCTTTCGGTTAGCGTGAAAACTCTCGCGAATTGAAAATCGCAAGCAAGTTCCTATTTTATAACGAGTTACCCATTGGCAAAAATGGCCCGATTTATGAAGCCGGCTTCGTAATAATCTGAGTCGAGTTTTTTTTGACCTTTCGGTTAGCGTGAAAACTTTCGCGAATTGAAAATCGCAAGATAATCCCTATTTTATCTAATATTGACCTGCTTGCGATTTTCGATTCCCCAGGCTTTGACGCAGCCGAAAGGGCAAAAAAAAACAAACTCATGTTAATATGGACGTAATGGTTTTACTTTTTATCGGACTGTTTGAAATTGAAGAGTGCCACCTTCAGAAATCCGGCTAACTCGTTCTCAGGGACAACCGCTTTCGGATCAAATTGCTTAGACAACATCGATTTTAGATAAGGAGAATCGGGCCAATTCTGAATATTTCTCCAAAAATTGCGCGCATAATGAGGATAAGATCCTAATAAGTCCTGGACATCTTGAAATGTTGGCTTGATAGCGTCAATTGCAGCCCCTTCTATCGCATAATTTTTCCATCCTACAAAAGCTTGACGCACTACAACTGGCAAAGTCGACATTGGCAAAGCTTCTAAACTCTCTCCCTTATAGGTGGGCAACCCCTTAATAAAATTCACATACTCAGAAGGCGCTCGACTCCAAAATTCAGGCTTCCATTCCTCACAATAATTAAGAAAATTTTTAAACTCTGATGTTGGAATTTTTCTTGGAATATAATCACTTCCTAGCAAACGGTTCCAAACATGGTATAAAAAAACCACTTTGGGTGGCGCGACGACTCGCTTATCCGCCATTTCAGGTTCTACTGAAACCTTATTCAAATATTGAAAGCCCTCAAGATACCCCATTTTAGTGGAAACATTCACACGCATATATTCCGGATTTTGCCAAAGAAATAATGAAAAATCCCGATTGGAGACATTGGCAAAAGGCCCAGAGATAGATGAACTCTCTCGATCTTTGCCAGTTACCCACTCTTTGCCTCCCCAAATTAACGCTATAAAGCCTACAACGATCGCTGCCCACAACCATAATGGATTTGCATTTTTGGGTTCGTGAATAAAATCTTTTTCTTGTAGCTCAGGACCGGTCATAGAATTTCGCCTCAATAGCCGTAGGTCATTTTGATTGCAAGGTAGTTTGTTTTCAAGCGGCTAAACTGCCCTTCCACAGAATAACCATCATGGTATTCTAAGAAGAATCTTAATTTTTTATACTCCCCTGTCAATTTACCGAATTCATAGCCCAAAATATAGGTTGAGTCTACGCGATTCCCAAAATCCCCCTGTTGGCGAAAGTGCATCCCAAAAATCGGTGCTCCATATACTCGTTGGCAATGATCGACAAATCCTAATTCTAAAAGACGTAGCTCAGTTCCAATTGCAGAATAAAACCGCTTCTGAATAAACGAATCATCTTGCGCCACGATATACCCTAAACCGCTATAAAAACGGATCTCATCGGTGTAGTCATAAGAGATAAAGAAATCCAAATATTCCGCACTTGGATTTCTGCGGCAGAAGAAAGGATGTTGTAGCAAAAATTCATCACCAATATGCGAGGAGATATGAAATCCTCTCAATCTAAAAGCCCAAGGACCGACGCCATAAGTAATCGGAATGCCCACATAATAATCAGCGTTAATTAACGGCGAAGATTCTCCAAGTGGATTGAATACCGCCCAAAGGCATCCTTCTAACTCAATCTGCAGATCACCTTTCCAAGGCCATACATTGTACCACCGGTAAAACACGCATGTATCATAGTAGGAAACAGGAATTGTATTTTTAAATAGCGCCTGATCATTGAATCTCCAAGCGGCAGAGAATATTAAAGCCCTTGGATCCGCCATGAATTGCCTAAAGAGGACTGGATTATCGGGAAACCATTGACCCCATACTGCACAAGGCTTGTAGCCACACTCTTGGGAGTGGTCTTCATTGGCCGCAGATAAGATGATGTGAATGGGAACATTCTCTTCTTCATTTTCGCAGGGACAATTCGGATCATTGTAAGGCTCTTCCTCGGTGTAGCCATGGTCACAACCGCATCCACAATCATCCTTAGGACAACTAGGACCGCAGGAACAATTGCTGAGTTTTCCCGGTCTTTTTTGCTCAGGGGTTTGTTTCGAGACTGCACCTTTGTTGGGCATATCACAACCACACTTACAATTGGGAGGACATTTTCCTTCTGCGCAGCCACAGGAGCAGTTGGGAGGACAGTTAGGTCCACAGTTCGCAAATGCGACATTCGAAACCAATAATAATAATAGTGTGATAAGAACTGACAAAGATCGACTGAGTGAAAGCATTGCAAGGGTCCTGGGTTTAAAAATTTAATAGACTGATCTATAGCTAAATAGACCAATTGAGTGCAAAGATTTTTTATAAAAAAAATTAAACTCGACTTATTACAATTTTTGCCTTCGGCTTCGAGAAAGAAGCTTCCCGCAGCTAAATAAATTTCTCGGAAGGGGTAACAATACCTCTTCCTTCAAAAGTTATTACGCTGCGGTTTGCTTCTTTCTTGAAGCTGAAGGCAATGATTGTACAGAGTTCGAGAGAAAAGATTTGTTTATAAACCAATGGCCGCATAAACTCCTTTTCTAATCGACAAATGGAGGATAGACATGGTTTTGAACGAACAAATTGAGCACCTGGATAGATCATTTAAACGTATTTTTGCTTTGCCTATATCCCGATTAACTTTGCGCGAACTGCAAAATGCAATATCGACATCGATTCCGAAGCAAGAAGTATCAACGGCGGTTTATAATTCCCTTTTGTCTGGAGAAGTGGACGATACTCTGAAGCAGCGGGAAATTTCGGAGCTTATGCGGCTTATTGAAACTTACACATCGCATATACGTATTGCGCGTGAAGTGGCTGAAATGGGGGAATTCCTGAACAGTTTTTCGTGTGATTTTCTTCAACAAAACAATCAGGTCTTTTTTATTAACCGGATGCGTCGGATAGATGGGCAGGAGTATCATTTTCTTTCGGCTCCTGACATAAACATTCGGTTGGCGCGTATGTTTATCAATCGGCTGCGTGATCTTAAGAAGCAGGTTTCTATTCGTCTTGAGCCGAGTCTTCAAGATGAATTGCGCAAATTACAAACGGATATTGATGCCCTCTTCGCATAAGCTTTATATTAAGCGTGTGTTTATGAGCCATTTGGAGCATCGGATGGCTCCCGTTTTTTGATTGACAGGCTTTGGCCGAGGGGTATTTCAAAAGCTTCATTGCGGATGACGGGATGGCTTAAAGATGTTGATCCTTCATCTGAACTTCGAAAAGAATTTCATGCCTATCCGGAGGATTGGAAGATTTTTGAAAGCAAATACAAGGGGGAACTTTCGAAGAAACATAAAGCGTTGGAGCCTATTTTGAAAGCATTAATAGAAGGGCCTGTGACATTACTTTATGGGGCGAAGGATCCTTTGCATAATCATGCTTTAATCTTGCAAAACTACATAAACCACTTGAAAAAGCATTAACATTCGGCTACAATAACCCCATTCTTGGGGCAATAGCTCAGTCGGTTAGAGCAGCGGACTCATAACCCGCTGGTCCTTGGTTCAAGTCCAAGTTGCCCCACTTTTTAAATTCCCATCAGAAGATATGTCGGAGCCTGATTGTTGTGACCTACCAGATTTGGTTAAAACGGCGACACCACTGCCGTGGACCCCTGGTGGACCAAATGATCACAGCAAGCCACAGCAAACGGCATCAATTTCACCCACAGTTTCAGTAGCTGACCCAGTTTATTACCTTAAACACAGGGTCATCGATATGAAGCAACTCGAAGCTATCAAAAAACGTCTGCCACCAGGAATTGATGTGCGTATCAGTTCAAAGAACATCTTAACTTTCCGTGTCCGTTTTCGCAAGAAAGGCTATCCCGATCAAATCAAACTTTTCCTGAAGAAAAACTTGCCAAACAGTGGCTTGCCGAGAAAGAACGCGAGGCACTCTTAGGAATTCATTTTCCACATGTACGTTCTTCCGAGCACACACTATCTGAAGCCATTGATCGTTATATTGCTGAAGAATTGCCACGAAAGCCACGAAATGCTCGCAACTTATGAAGAGGATCAATAATACATGGAGCTATTTCATTATCAGCTTCTTGAAAAGAAAAATAGGTGCTTACGATTTTCTTTTTTAGGCAAAATATGGCGCCACTATCATCCGGTTTATAAGAGCCAAAATACAGTCCAATCCAAGGGTTTTCAGAAAATTCTAAAGTGGGCGTTGGAAGATTGGGGATAGGCTTTTTATTTTTTCTTGCTTAGGATTTTGCTGGACATATCGAATAATCTCAAATATTGGATCTCCTTTGCCATTGAGAGGTCTTGTTACGTCTTCATGAGGTTCTATAGTCCCAAGAATTATTTGGTGATATTGATGTAAATTTTGAGGGGTCCAATATTCTAAGGGGGTTGCTTTGGAATGTAATTCCTGGGTAACTTTATAGTTTCCCCGCGAAGTTCTCTGGCTAAAGTGGAATTTAAAAGACGATCATGTGGAGATTGTCCACGGAATAAGCAATTATTTTTTCGAGATTCTAATAGATGTATAAGTTCATCGAGCGAATCAGGCACTAAAGTCATTTTGGTAACCTCCCATAATCTATAATCCACAATAGGATAGGCAGAATTTCCTTTTTTTATCAGTCACCAAATCGTATTTTCTTGATTTGGTGACTTGAAAATGTTATGATAAGTTCATCACCAAATAAGGATTCAAAAATGCAGCATTCATTTGTAGGTCGGAAAAGAGAGCTTCAGATGCTAAGGGGAACTCTTTAAGAAGAAGTCTGCTAGTCTAGTAGTCATTCGAGGAAGACGCCGCATTGGAAAAAGTCGTTTAGCGCAAGAATTCGCTGAGAAAACCCCGCATTATGTTTTTTCTGGGATTCCTCCAACCAAAGGTATTTCAGCTGCCGACCAGAAGGAAGAGTTTGCTCGACAACTACAACGTGAAATGAAAATTCCTCTTCCAAGAGCTGATGACTGGGGCGATCTGTTTTGGCACTTAGCACAGCAATCTCAAAAAGGAAAAATTGTTCTTGTTTTAGATGAAATTAGCTGGGTGGGTTCAAAAGATCCCACATTTCTCGGAAAACTCAAAACTGCTTGGGATCTTTATTTCAAAAACAATCCTCAACTAGTTCTAATTCTGTGTGGGTCGATTTCAAGCTGGATAGAAGAAAATATCCTTAGCAGTACAGGGTTTATGGGAAGAATATCCTTAGACATTATTTTGGAAGAGCTTCCCCTATATGAATGTAATGAGTTTTGGAATGCGGAACAAAATAGGGTTTCAGCTTTTGACAAGCTTAAAGTACTTTCTGTAATGGGAGGTGTTCCACGATATCTTGAAGAAATTTTGCCAAATCAAAGCGCTGAGACAAACATCCAAAGATTGTGTTTTCGAAAAGAAGGTTTTCTTTTTAATGAATTTGAACGAATTTTTTCAGATTTATTTTCTTCCAGAAGTGCTACTTACAAAACCATTGTTGAAAGGCTTGCAGATGGGCCTTGCGAGCTTAAAGATATTTACACAGCCTTAAAGGTTGAAAAAAACAGTCTGGTTTCTGAATACATGGAAGATCTCGTTACTGCAGGGTTTGTTTCACGCGATTTTACATGGCATCTTAAGACAGGTCTAGATTCCAAATTAAGCCACTATCGACTCAAGGATAATTACTTGAGATTCTATCTTAAGTATATTGAACCAAATAAAAAAAAGATCGAAAAACAAGGATTGAAGCTATTACCTCAATGGCAATCTGCAATGGGATTGCAATTTGAAAGCCTTGTTCTTGGAAACCGAAAAACAGTTCAAAAAATCCTTGGTATCGATCCTTCTGAAATTGTGAATGACAATCCATTTTTTCAACGAAAGGCGAATGATCGCCAAGGATGTCAAATTGACTACATGATCCAAACGAAATTTGGAACCTGCTATTTGTGCGAAATCAAATTTAACGCTCAGGAAATTACAAAAAGCGTCATCGATGAAGTAAAACAAAAAATCAAAAGCTTAGCTCTTCCTAAAAATATATCCATACGGCCTGTTTTGATTCACGTAAATGGTGTTGATGAATCTGTATTAGAAAGTGATTTCTTCTCTTCTATCATCGACTTTAATGATCTTCTACATAAACACTGAGCTTAAATATGAAAAGATGGTTTATTTCAGATACACATTTCTCTCACAAAAATATCATCAAGTATGCTGGTCGTCCTTACACGACAGTTGAGGAGATGAATAAAAGCCTCATTGACAATTGGAATCAATGTGTTGATGCAGAAGATCAAGTCTTTTTTCTAGGCGATTTTGGACTTGGAGATGTCGAGCATCTTCATTCCATCTGCTCTCAACTTAAAGGCCATAAATTTTGTATTCGTGGCAATCATGATCGAAATGCAAGCTACATGATGCGAGTCGGATTCAATCTCGTTTTGGAATCGGCATTTTTGAAAATAGACCAACACAATGTTGAGCTTATCCACATTCCTTCCAATCCAACACCTTCTCATTTTCAATTACATGGTCACGTCCATGAGAAAAGACCAAAGAAGATTATATCTAATCAACTCAATCTCTGTGTCGAAGTTTGGGATTACAAACCTGTCTCTGAAAAAACGTTACTTAGCTTCCTTGACAAGGCAGCTTCAGTGCAGATTCAGTGCTCAGAATAACTTTTCGCAGATGTTCATTAGTACATCGTAAGCGCCCAAGTAATCTTCTGGCTATTCAGCCATACGCACTGTTCAATATAAATTTAACATTTAAAATCCTGGCGAAATCCGTGGACCATTGGTGGACCAAATAGGGGCAGCAAGTGAGATGAAATGGCTTCAAATTGGAATGGACGAAAAGGGCTTTTTCTCCGTATGATGGTTGCAGTCAACTACTGTATGGTGCGGTAGTTTAAGGAGATGGAACGGACTCATAACCCGCTGGTCCTTGATTTAAGTCCAAGTTGCCTCACTTTTTCCACAAGAGTCTTTTAGCTTTTGCGCAAGTGTTGCGCACTCGCGTTTTTATCGGATAAGAAAGCTATGGCAACGTAGCTTACTTATCCGATAATTTCTTTCATAAATATATCTCATATAATTGTTAGCAAACATTTTAAACATAAATTCTACTTCTCGAATGGAAGTTTTGCTTTTGCCTGTTTCTTCGAAGTTTTTCTTGCTGGGGTATCTTCTAATTCTTCTTGCTCTAATTGACGCAATGCGCTTTTAAAAAGACTAATTAACCGCTTTCTTTGTCCGCGATAACTTGCGCTCCACGAATCCTTATTTGCTCTCTTATGGGCCACCTTATATTTATATCCTCGCATAGCTGTGGAGTACGTATTTGCATCTAGCTTGCGTACATTTTGATGTGCGAGAATATACCAGTGATATTCTGTACCTACAGGTACTCCTGATCCCTCTGGAGCGTTACCTTTGCGCTTTTTTTTAACTATATAATTGAATTCCCATAAATCTGGAGTAATTTTCTTTTCTTTCCATTCACCGGACGCATATTTCCACGTATGCCCCCGTCCAACTTTCATTCCAGTGTATTTGACACCCTTGGAAATCTTTAAACGCATTATAGCTATCCTTGAGGTTCGAATCGTCATCATTATTTTTCTTTTTCATTGTCTTACTTGAACACCGTCAATCCTAAAATGATGATAAGAACGAAAATCACCAGGAACAAGAAAAATAAAAATTTAGAAATATCTGCAGACAAAGCTGCGACGGAAGGTAATCCTAACACACCTGCAATAATCGCAATGAACAAAAAAATGAATGCCCATTTTAGCATGTTTTTACTCCTTGTAGCCACAATCAAATTTGAGTCATTCTTGGACAATTTAATTTATAGTTGTTTGAATGTAAATTTAAGCTGAGTTTATAAAAAAACTTCCAACATTTAAATCCCACCAACTAATAATAAAATGATAAGAATTATTATTATTAATCCTAGACCTCCGCTTGGATAATAACCCCAACCAGCACTGTAAGGCCATGTAGGAAGTGCTCCCAAGAGTAACAAGATCAAGATCACTAACAAAACGGTGTATAACATTCTATCTCCTTTGCTCGGCTTTTAATTGGTTTCCACAGCATATTTTCGCAAGGGTGTATATAGAATTTCTACACCACTTAAATCAATGTATAAGCAAAGAGCTAAATTTATGTAAAAAAGTATTTTGTTTTTTTAATATTTCCTTGAGAACGAGATTCTTGCGATCTACCGCAAATCTCCTCTCACTAGAGAAAGCATAAACTTATTGACTAAAAAAATATTTTTTCAGACCTTCCAGATTGGAGTCTAAACGCTCAAATTAAGGAAAATTTATGACAAAACAAACTACAGAACATAACCTTAGTACAGCGGAACATCATTCAAAAGCTGCTGAACATGCTGAACAAGCTAGTCATCACCATAAAGAAGCAGCGAGGCAATATAATTCTGGCAATCATGAAAAAGCAGGGCATCATGCTCATCTTGCTCATGGTCATCATCAGCATATCAAACATCATTCGGGTGAAGCAGCAAAATCACACCTTCAAGAACATGGAAAAAAATAATTATCTCAGAGGAGACTTTAAAGTCTCCTCTGATTTTTTATTATAACTTTTTTTTAGACGACTTTTTTTCACGAATGAATGGTTGGAAAGGAACCCAATATCGTGGATAAATATGAAGTTTCCCAAATTTTAAGAGAGATGGCATTTTTCATTGAACTCTTGGATGAAAATCCCAAAAAAAGTATTGCTTATCGAAGAGCAGCTCTTTCTATTGAGACATGTGAAAACTTTAATCATTTTTTAGAAAAAAACTCTCTGGAAGATATTTCAGGGATTGGTAAAACCCTCTCCAAAATGATTATTATCTTAATTAAAGAAAATCAACTTAATTATTATACGAAATTAAAAAATAGTGTTCCCAATACCATCTTGGAGTTAGTTAATGTTGGATTGAGTGTAAAAAAAATACGAAAATTATACGAAAATTTTAAAATTGTATCCATCAATGATTTGGAAAACGCTCTAGAACAAAAAAAAATTATAGGGACTAAAAGAATTTAGTCCCTATTTTCTCGAGAAATTGAAAAAACGCTTACAACGATACTTAAGTGAGGGAAACTTTTTACTATATCCAAAAGCAAATTATATTGCTGAAATTCTTAAAACAAAATTGAGCGAATTCACAACGAAAATTGAAATATCCGGGGCTTTAAGACGGAAATGTGAAATTATTAATGAAATAAGTTTTGTAGTAACCACAAATGGCCGAGAGCATTGCCGTTTTGAATTTTTAAATCATGGATTCGTTCGCAGTATCCTTAATGACAGCCCGTCTTTTCCTCAAGTACTACTCAAACAAGGTATAGAGGCATCATTACAATTTGTAGAGGACAAAGATTTTTCATTGGCATTATGGAAATCTACTGGTAATAAATGTCACGTCAAAGATCTGGAAGCAGATGCTCATAATAAAGGAATTTCTTTGGACTCCCGATTGCATAATTTCTCTAAAGAATCCCATATCTATCGACTCTTAGATTTAAATTTTATTCCTCCAGAATTGAGAGAAGGTTATGGAGAAATTGAAGTTTCCAGAAAGAACGATTTTTCTGATTTAATAGAAGAAAATGATCTTAGAGGAACATTTCATTGCCATACCATAGATTCGGATGGGGTAAATACAATTGAAGAAATGGTCAACGCTGCAAAAAAAATGGGGTGGCAGTATCTTAGGAATTAGTGATCATTCCAAATCAAGCCATCAAGCGAATGGTCTTTCTGAGGATCGCTTGATTTCTCAGATTGAGTCTATTAAAAAAATTAATCAAATTTTAGGAACATCTTTTAAAGTTTTTTCAGGAATAGAGTGTGACATATTAAAAGACGGACAACTAGATTTTGGAGAAGAAATTCTCAAACAATTAGATTTTGTTATTGTTTCCGTCCATAGTTTGTTTAAACAAGAAAAAGATGTCATGACAACTCGTATAATCAAAGCCATTGAAAATCCCTATACTACCATGGTAGGTCATTTAACCGGGCGACTTCTGCGAATTCGTGACCCTTATAAAGTCGATGTTTCAAAAGTGATCGATGCCTGTATTGCTAATGATAAAATTATAGAGCTTAATGCCTATCCTAGCCGCCTAGATATGGATTGGCGCTTTTGGATACAGGCTAAAGAAAAAGGATTAAAATGCAGTATCAATCCGGATGCCCATTCAATTTATGATCTACGCAATTGTGAATATGGTGTCAATATAGCTCGCAAAGGTTGGCTAAAAAAAGAAAGTGTTATTAACACCCTTAATCTTAAACAAATGATAGAATTTCTAAAAAAAAGAAAACCTTAACTATTTCTGACAATTGGGACAAAAGAAACTTATTCTTTTTCTTTTTCCTGTTCTCTTTCTAATAATTTTTTCGCCACATAAAGGACAGAGACTTTTTCGATAAATTTTGTAGTGTTTTTTCAAAATAAACTGTTTTCTCCATTCATAAAATTGAAGAGAAAACTCTCGTGTAGTTTTTATGATTTTTTGCAAAAGAGAATTAGACATATCCTTGATGATAGTGGTAGGCTTCCTTTTTACTAAAAAAAGAACTTCGTTTTTTATAATATTTCCCACTCCCGAAAAAATGGTTTGATCCAGCAAAACATCTCCGATTTCCTCTTCTTGATAATTTTTTAAAGCTTTAAGTGCTTTTTTTGAATCCCATGTTGAAGACATCACATCTATTGAAAAATCGTAAAGCTCCCGAGCGTGAGATGTTTCAAGATATTTTAAGGAAGAACTATAAATGATGATTTGACCTTCCGCAAAAATTAAAGAAAGTCGTGGATTTATCCGTTTTTTTGGATAATCTCCTGTAACTTTTTGATCTTTTACCGTAGCTTCAAAGCTGCCATACAACAAGAAGTGAACACGCAAAGCAAAATCATCAAATTGAAAGATAAGATGTTTACCCCAGGAAAAAATATCTACAATTTTTTTTCCAAAAAGTCTTTCTTTCCCAATTCTAGTATTCCCTTCCACAGCTAAAATGATTTTTCCAACAAAAGGCGCTAACCATTCTGCGGCTAAATAAAGAGAAGGTCCTTCCAATTTTTAGCCAGTCTTTTTAGGGACTTTTGCCCCTTGTTTTCTGGCTTCTGAAAGTCCTATCGCTATGGCCTGTTTTCTATCTGTCACTTTTTTATGACTTTTTCCTGATTCTAGTTTCCCTTTTTTCATTTTATCCATAGCGTCTTTTACAGATTCTTGCGCTTTGTCACCATATTTTTTTGTCATACTAAACATCCTCATTTGATTAGTTTAAGCATTCTCAATTTCTTCCCTATTTGGATGGAAAATCTGACCGATCATGTACGACGAATCTGCAGAAGCCAGAAAGACAAAATAGGAGGCCACTTCTGCTGGTTCTCCAGCTCTTTGCATGGGGACATCTGAACCAAAAGTCTCTATCTTTTTGGGTGAAAATATAGAAGTTATCAAAGGCGTCCAAACGGGAACTTTTTCTGACAATTTAAGATGTTGAATATTTCTTTCTATTTCAGGTCTAGGATGCATTTTTGTTTGAATGCCAGGAGGCTTTTGTTTTTGTGGCGGACGCAGGTTAATTTTTTTTACTGCTTTCATAGACGACTCTTTTTAAGTTAGGAGAAGCTGCGATAGCAGCTTCTCCTCGAGAATTATCTGTTATTTACTTTTAACTGATTATTAACAGATTTAACTCCTTCAATATTTTTAACTTGATCGTTGATTTTTTGAACATCTTCTGGTTTATCAACATTTCCGCTGATAATGACGACTCCATTAGTTGTTCTGATCACTAGTGTTTCATAACCTTTTGAAAACCAACCATTACTCAACTTATCTCGAATTTTTGCATTCAATTCTCTGTCCTGGGAACTAGAAGCAAAATCCTGCGGATACTTTTGTTCAGAATTTTGCAGCTGGGAATCCGAATAGGCATCTGAATTTTCTTTAACGATCGTGATCTGATTGTTTACTTGTCTCACACCATCAATGTTTCTCACGCTATCTTCAACTTTCTTCTTATTTTCGAGTGTATCGACAGAACCTCGTAAAGTGACATTGCCATTGTTTACATCAAAAGAAACATTTTGAAATCCTTTGGAAAACCAACCTGAATCTAGTTTCTCCTGGATTTTCCTTTTTATTTCCTGATCAGAAACGGCTTTTTGGTTATTATCATTCTGAGATGCGTAAGAGTTACCATAATTTTTTTGTTGATCTTGGGTATACTGATTATCTTGTTGCTGGTAATTTTGTCGATTTTGATCATAGGATTGATTTCTAGGCACTTGCTGTTGATAATCATTTTGATTGTTTCTTTGATAATTTCGAGTATCATCTTGATAATACCCTTGTGGATTTTGACGTTGATTTTGCTGATAATAATTACCATTATTGGCTTGATCTTGATAATACCTTCCATTATTGCAAGATGGACAATTACTTGTTCCATTTCCATAAGGTTGATAGGATGGGTCTGCGGATACTAATGCCACAGATCCTAAAGCAATTAAAGTGAATATTTTTTTCATTTTTTTCTCCTATAAAGTTGTTTGGTTGGAACAATTAATGCTTCCTAGTATGGTTAATTTCTCTCTCATATTCTTCTATAGAACGATGACTGATTTTCCTTCCTTAGCTAATGTATTAAGCATAAGTAAGACTTACAACACCAGCTCATACAATACAGACATCAGCATTCATATTCGAATCCAACGGCCTTTGTTATCTAAATTTATGAGTTTGCTGCATTCGACTGTAGGTTTATTCCTGTTTTAAAAAGTCCTCCTTCCGCAATTTTTGTCAGCTTTTTATCAGCATTTGCCTCTTCATCCAAAGTCGCTTGTAACAAATCGGCTACCTCGCCTAGATCCAATTCACTTGCGAAAGTGCGCGTTGTTCCATATGCAGATATTTCATAATGTTCTATTCGTTGTGCTTTAGAGATAAGAGCTACGTCTCGTAGTGGTGATTTTGTTTTAAAGTCTTGGAGAACTTCCTTGCATTCTTCAATAAGCCCTTTTGTCGCTTTGCAAAATTTTTCTTTTTTTTCAATTTTAAGAAGTTTAAAAATTTTTTCAAGGCGTTGAATTTGACCTTTAGTCTCCTTTAAATGTGATTCAAAAGCATTTTTGAGATCTTCAGATTCCGACGCTTTCACCATTTCTGGTAAAGCTTCCACTATTTGCTCTTCGGAACTCAGGATGTCATGTAATTCATCAATGAGCAGACCTTTAAGATCGTTTATCATAAATGCTCTCCTTGTTTTATTTTTGTTATTTTCTTGAATGTTAACTTTGGATAATTCCAAAGACTTTCAATAAATAACGATGATAATTGGAACTCCTAATAAACCATAAAAATAATCATTCTCCTCTTATTTTCTTCTTTTATAGTTCGTCAGGAAAAAACAGTATCATTAGGAAAATATTCTTCATTGTACTGTTAATGCTAACATATAATTTTAAAAAAGTTATTGTCAATACCTACCACGTGAAGGAGGGCTATCGAAATAAAGCTTATTTTGAGTTTGAACGAATCTTTTCAGATTTATTCTCTTCCAGAAGTGATACTTACAAAACCATTGTTGAAAGGCTTGCAGATGGACATTGTGAACTTAAAGATATTTACACAGACTTGAAGGTTGAAAAAAACAGTCTAGTTTCTGAATACATGGAAGACCTCGTTACGGCAGGGTTGTTTCACGTCAATGATGTCGATGAATCTGTACTGGAAAGTGGTTTCTTCTCTTCAATTATCGACTTTAATGATCTTCGACACAAACACTGAGCTTAAATATGAAAAGATGGTTTATTTCAGATACCCACAAGTATGCTGGTCGACCTTATAAAAAAAACCGACCCTCTTACTGAGTGATCGGTTTTCTCGTTTTTTTTTCATTAACAAGCTATCTAGAACTAAGGCTATGGACTAGAGAGGCATTGCTAAAATTTTAGATTTAGATTCAACTGCTTCTTTCCAATGAAGCTCGGGCTTCTTAAGAAGCTCTACAGCAGCATTATGAACTGATTTAATCTGTTCATATTGTTTAGGTTCAAGAATTTGAAGTGTTCCAGCAAACTCGGAAACATCTTCATTTCTCAGCCACTGAGCAGCTAATATTGCATCTTGTTTAACATCGTCACGATAGTAAAACTCAATTTGGTCAGCATATTTTAAAAATGTGTCGTTAATCCTTTGAGGAAGTAATAGTCCTTTCTCTTTTACATCTTGTTCCGTTGTTTGCACAAAAGTTTTATCTCTTTCTTGAATAGAACCCCAGCGAACATCATCTGGAGCAGATACATGGATCAATCTGATTGTGTATCCCTGAGCCTTGAGGAATTCAAAAAATTTACCCGTTGCAGGACCTGATGAGGTTGATCCAAAATAAAATGCGCGTTTTTCTCGAATCAAGTTCCCTAAAATTAAATGTGTCGCAGCGTTTGATCCTGGACGCCATTTATTATATGCATTTTGTCTGGCAGCCATTGAATCATCACTATTTGAAATGTCTGCAACATATGTTCTTGTCTGATTCTTTAAACAAACATCGTCAGGGCATACATAGGCATAGGTTCTGCCTTTACTTGCGTTTGCCTCTAAATCTTGTTGTAGTTTGACGGTCTTGCCAGCTCCTGGTGCACCTGCTGTGATAATAGCTAAATTTTCCTTAGCAGGGCTGCTTGCCAAAATGCTTTGGTACAATTCGTTAATATCACGGCGTAATCTTTCTGATTCTTCTCTCGTATAAACATCAGGATTATCAAATGCTTTTCCAGATAAAAAACCCTCTAAAATTTTTTGAGGTAAGGAATATTGATAGCTTTCATTATAAATGAGACTTAAGTTGCAAACATCACTGCTAACTGGGCTTGACATGTCGTCCTCCATTAATGTGTCTTTTGCATCCAAAGCCGCAATAACCAGCAAAAAGGAAGCAATAAATTTGGTTATGTATAGTTGCCTCATGCTGAATAGCATAGAGAAAAGCTGATGGCAAAGTCAAGGATAATGTAAACCTCAAAAAAAAGCAAAGTACGGTACACTAACGATGCAACGGTAAAGCAGGAGTGAACTCCCCCATCAAGACCAATAGCTGATTTCTATTCGAACCAAACAACAACAAGAGCGAAAGCAGCTCCTGTTGTTAAAAGCAGTGTCGCAATCCCCAAAATATTTGAGAGTTTTCCATTGGCAAATCTGCCCATGATTGATTTTGAATTTGCAATGTATAAAATAATAGCGATAAGAAATGGAGTGATAAATCCATAAAGAATGGCCGAATAAATAAGTGATTTTATGGGATTCAATCCAATGGTATTTAAAAGTAAGGCGATACCCATAGAAGCAAACATAATCGCGTAAAAACCTTTAGCCTCACTTAGTTTTTTATCCAAACCTTTATCCCACTCAAAAGCTTCTGCAAACAGATATCCTAAACTACCTGCTAAAACTGGAATTGCTAAAAATCCTGTTCCAATTATGCCTATGGCAAAAAGAAACTGAGCGAATTCTCCCGCCAATGGTTTCAAAGCTAGGGCTGCCTCTTTTACCGTTTCAATTTGAGTAACTCCAGCAGGAAAAAGAACCGTTCCAGCTGTTAAAATAATAAAAAACATCACAGTGTTAGAAAAAAGCATGCCAATGTTTACATCTGTTTTCATATCTTTAATTTCTTTTTTATCTGTTTGATTAGATTTATGATTTCGTTCTTCGACAGACATATTGGCTTGCCAAAAAAATAAATAGGGAGAAATTGTCGTTCCTAGGATAGCAACTAAGATAGAGATAAACTCTTTGTTCCATTTTATATAAGGAATAAAAGTAGCTAGCAAAACTTCAATCCAGTTTTGTTTAACTAGAAATGGCACAATTACATAAGCAAATAAGCTAATACACAACCACTTCAAGATATAAGCTATCTTCTGGTAGCTAAAGAAAAAGAGTGTAGAAAAAATGACGACAACAAATAGGGATGAAAAAACAAAGATAGGAATACTTGGCAAAAGTAAGTTGGCAACGGCCCCCATACCAGCTAGGTCAGCCGCAATATTAAAGGTTACAGCAGAGAAACAGATTAGGAGTAAAAGATAAAAAAAAGATTTACGGTAGTAGTTTTTAATTACACCGATCAGCCCACACCCTGTTACAATGCCAATACGAGCGCACATTTCTTGAATGCAATACATTAAAGGATAGGTTATAAAAGCTGTCCATAAGGTAGCTAAGCCGAAACTCGCACCAGCTTGAGAATAAGTCGCAATACCTGAAGGATCATCATCACTGCATCCTGTAATCAAACCGGGCCCAAGCTTTTTCCACATTATTTTTATGTTAAATTTCATTTTTGCACTCTTAGGATAGGTTTGAATTAAACTAACCGCCCTCATCATTCACGACAACATAGACCCTATTGGCACTTTTTCTTAAATGATTGATAATAGCAGTGTAGGGTTTATGTCACTTCAATTTTTGAGTTGCTTTTCTCTGGTCGATTTTACTGACGACTGAAAATTGGTGATAAAGATCAAGATTTTTGCTATCATTTCTCTCAATTTAGAGAAACGAAAAGAGAGTCATAGACTGTCTTCTCTGAATTTTATAGATGAAATAGCCAAACCATTTCCCTATTAGTTACAACAATCTATACGCCGATATTTGCAACTTATTTTTTTGGATAACTGCCATGAACGTTCACATAGAAGTCGTCCCTTACCATGATCATTGGCCTACAATGTTTGAACAAGAGTCAACCCTTATTCAGCATGCTCTAGGAACAAATTGTTTAATCATTCATCATATCGGCTCAACATCAGTCCCTGGCTTATCCTCTAAGCCTATCATCGACATCCTTCCTGTTGTAAAAAATATTCTAGAAGTTGATAAAGCAGCTCAAGCAATGGAAGACTTGGAATATGAAGTTAAAGGCGAATATGGAATTGCTTTTCGACGCTATTTTCAAAAAAACAAAAACGTCAGAACCCACAATGTACATGTTTATGAAGAGGGTGATCCTGAAATTGATCGATATTTAAAATTCCGTGATTGGATCCGTTCTCATGAAGACGACGCTCAGGCATATGCAAACCTTAAGATAGAATTAGCCGCGAAATTTCCTCAAGATCTATTGCAGTATTGCAACGGAAAAGATGCCTTTGTTGCGAGTATTGATGCAAAAGATGGTTTTGATGGATGGCGCATGGTGCAAGCTTTAACTGATCGAGAATGGCTTACAGTACGTAACTTGCGTCAAAAATACTTTTTCAAATCAAATGAAGATCCTTATACATGGACTTTCAAATATAAAGATCATATTCATTTTGTTTTCTATAAGAACTCAGACATCATCGGTTACACGCATCTCCAACTTTGGCCCGAGAATAGAGCTACATTGCGAATTATTGTAATCGATGAGAGTTACCGTAATCGTGGATTTGGAAGCCAACTTCTGAAGCTATGTGAGCGTTGGTTATACCACCAGGGCTTTAAAATATTATTGGTTCAATCATCTCAAGCAGCATATAAATTCTATCATCATCACGAATATGTAAAAATGCCTTTTAATGATCCAGATGGTTACGAAACAGATCCAAGTGATATAGAAATTGGAAAAATTTTAAAATGATTCCAGAGATATATGGGTGGAGACCTATTACATCTAAAGAACACGCCGCTTCAACACAAGTCATTTTGCTAGGTGCAAAGCAAACGGAATCCAATGCTTACGTATACTTTACCTTGGCAAAAGATATCACTAAGGACAAAAGTTCGCTCATCAGAGATTTAAACCCCTAGACACAGATGCAAAAGTATACGTCATGTCTTATGACAATTTCCTCAATCGCTCTCTAGAGGATTTTCATCCAATCTGTCCGCATGCTCATGTTTATTTTCTATACCCGTCAATTCAATTTTGCTCGCAATTGTTCAAAGGCTTTTTTTGGACGACTTCAATTCCCTATACAACCGATAAGAATATGGCAACTAACACAGAATTTGCGGGCGATCTTGCTCACTTTTTAGATGTTTTGCATAGATATAATACGTCTTGCCGCAATAAACAAGGTGTGCTAAAACATATTCTTTAATTCAGGGATCTTTAAAAATGAACAAAAAGCTTTGGCTAATTTTAATCATAGCATTGCTTAATGCGGTTGGGCTTACTATTGTTATTCCACTTTTTCCATTTCTTATTAGTCTGTATGTTCCTGCAGAAAAAGTCGCTCTTTACTTGGGTATATTAGTCTCAATCTATGCTGTTTGTAAGTTTTTTATGGCTCCTATTATGGGTGCTCTTAGCGATTATTTTGGCAGAAAACCAATCTTGTTTTTTAGTTTGCTTGCAACGGGGGTCGGGTATTTTACTCTTGGTATTGGCGGAGCTCTCTGGGTATTGTTTCTTGGCAGAGTTATTGCTGGAATTTCAGCTGGAGATATTAGCGCATTATATGCCTACGTAGCCGATAGCACGCAAGGGAAGGAACGGACAAAGCTATACGGATATTTAGGAGCCGCGAATGGTATCGGTTTCATGATTGGACCCGCAATTGGAGGGATGTTAGGCATTGAATATCTTTCACTTCCCTTCTATATTGCAGGAGGTGATTTCAATTATTACAGCGCTATTTATTTATGTTTCCTTGCCTGAAACCCTTGTAGAAGGAAAGCGAAAAAAAAATATAACAGTCAATGATCTTAATCCGTTTTCTCATTTTAAGGATATCTTTAGCCTAAAAGAGGCGAGAAAAGTTTTTATATTAGGCGCTTGTTTTTTTATTGCGCTCCTTTTTTATCAAAGTAATATTTCGGTATACTTAAAAGATGTCTTTGCTTGGGGACCAGCTCAGATTGGAGTATTGTTTGCCCTTATAGGATTGTGTGATATTATTTCACGGGCAATTTTATTGCCAAAGCTTCTCATATTTCCTGAAAGAAGCATTATTTTTGGTGGCCTCATTCTTATGATAGCAGGGCTTGCTTCCATAGTGCTAAGCGGCTATTTAGGCATGGCTAGTTTATTGTGGATTTCTATTGTGCTTATCACGATTGGAGAAGGCTTGTTTGATCCCTCTTATAATAATATGCTTTCACAATCCGTAAGTGAAAATAAGCAAGGGCAGTTACAGGGAGTCAATCAAGGCTTGCATTCTTCATATGAGATTTTTGCCCCTTTGTTGCTGGCTTAATATATCTATATAATCCTCTAGCTATTTATATCCTTGCCGCTTTGTTAATGATGACAACTCTTCTGTATTTCTGTAAAAACTCTCGAGTCTTTGAATTAACTCGATCTGGATAATCTTTTTAGGAGAGTCAAATGACTGTTCTGACAAGTCAACAGTATTGGAATAAAAAGGATTAGAAATTTCTATGGTTAACGTTAATTCGAGGTTTTATTCTATTAGCTGTTTCACTACATTATTGAATAGTCTAAGTGCAAAACCTTTGCTTTCAAAATTCTCTTCTGTGACAAAAATTTTTTATGAACAAAGTTTGTTGTTTGCAATTAACAACCAAGCAATTCAAGAAAAATTCCAACAATATAAAGATCTTTCCTGGGCTCAGAAATTTAAAATCGGCGTAATCAAGGGTGGCGAAAAGCAATTGGTAGGCTATTTGATCATAATGAGCCTTGAGTTAGCTTTGACGAGGATGGCTTCTGGGAATGAGGCGGGAATAAAGGGTAGTTCTGAACTACCGTCTATTCTTGAGGGTTTAGCATTCGCTGTTGTCGAAGAAGTTCTGTTTCGTGGAATTCTGCAAAATTGTGTAGCCGGTTCACAAAAAATTGCAACTTGTATTACCCCTCAATGCTTGCAGAATAATTGTGTTTTTAAGTGGCTCACTTCTCCTTCAGCAAGAATTATCAGTATTAATGCAATGTTTGCGGGTCTTCATCTATTTAATGGGGGTCTTTACCTTAGTGATAAGTCAAGCCTGATTCAAGCGAGTCGTATCCTGCTGCAACCTACTCAGGGAATTCTTCACGAAACAACAGGCAATATCATTGCACCGATTGCTTGTCATATGACCAATAACTTCTTGGCACTTTCTATAGCAAACTTTTTTAGCTCAAATTGATGGACCCTTTGAACACAAGAAATTAGGAAAGACTGAAGTTAATTTTTATTATATTGGATCGCTAGTTGTACGGGTATACTTGAGTGTGATTCGAACCCTTTCTACACCTTTGTTTGCCCTATCTCGCTTGAGCTCAATTGCTCCTATTTCACCAGTGGAACGAACATGTGTGCCTCCACATGGAATTGTTGCAATATTAGGCAGCCTCCAATAACGAATTTGATTAGTTTTATCAAGAAATCCTTTTTCAATTGGCAGATCGGCCGCAATAATTTTATCATATTCTTCTAAGAGTTTTGGAAAGTACACGGAAACATTTACGTCGCATTCAAAATCGACACGAACTCCCGTCTCAGCAATATGAGCTCCTCTCTTTTTGATAATTGTATCGATTTCTTCAGGATTAAGCTCGACATTTTCCTGTGTAAATTTTGTGCGCTATATTGCATTATAAGCCTTATTTTAGCAGTCGTGCGTTATAACGAACAGTTTAAGTCATGAAGACGATTAAAAAATTTCAAAAAGCGCTTTTTATTTTTAGACGAGACTTGCGACTAGAAGATAATACCGGGCTAATTTTTGCTCTTAAAAATGCTCACGAAGTCATTCTTTGTTTTATTTTTACACCCGAACAAATTGAACATAATCCTTATCGAAGTGAGCACTGCCTACAATTTATGATTGAGTCTTTGGAAGATTTAGAAAATGACATAGTCGCAAAAGGAGGAAAGCTTTACCTGTTTTATGAGAAGCCGGAAGTGATAGTTGCTGAATTGATTAAAAAACAACATGTTGATGCTGTAATTGTGAACCGAGACTATACACCCTATAGTATCAAACGAGATCAGAAAATGGAAGCAACCTGTAACAAATTTAAAGTGTCTTTTTGTTCTTTCGACGATGCTCTCCTGCACTCGCCCGATGAGACCTTAAAAGGAGATGGAAAGCCTTACACAGTGTTTACCCCCTTTTATCGAAATGCTATGCGAATGGGTGTAAACCTACCTGTCACTAATCAATACAACAATTATTACTCAAGCTCTATTCCTTTTGATGCAGGCAACAGCCTTTATAAGAGAATCCTTCCTAAGCGTGTTCTTCCGCCGTGTGGAGGAAGAACCAACGGTTTAAAGATTTTAGAAAAAATGGATCGATTTTCTTACTATGAGTCACTAAGAGATTTTCCGTCGGCGCAAAAGACAACACATCTATCTGCACATCTTAAATTCACCACTTGTTCGCCACGAGAGGTTTATCGGGCGATATCAAGACAATTCGGAGACTCTTCAGCTCTTGTCCGGTCGTTATACTGGAGAGATTTTTTTACTTCGATTGGATTTTACTTTCCACAGGTTTTTTCAGGTGCTTTCCATGATAAATTTGATCGCGTTCATTGGAGCCATGACGAACAAATCTTTAGAAAGTGGTGTGAAGGCAAGACTGGATTTCCGATCGTGGACGCAGGAATGAGAGAGATGAATCAGACAGGGTTTATGCACAATCGTGTGCGGATGATTGCCGCTAGCTTTCTGGTCAAAGACCTCCATATTGATTGGAGATGGGGCGAAAAGTATTTTGCGCAAACACTGATTGACTATGACCCTGCCGTAAATAATGGAAATTGGCAATGGGCGGCCAGCACTGGGTGCGATGCTCAGCCCTATTTCCGGATCTTCAATCCGTGGACACAGGCGGTTAAGTTTGACCCCGATTGTATTTATATTAAAAAATGGATAACAGATTTAACCTCACTTTCCTCTGAAATCATCCACAAATGGCATCAAGAAAAGTATCATGGTCAATGTCCAAACTATCCAATCCCCATCGTCGATCATGCCAAAGAATCAAAAATTGCTCTTTCATTATATACCAAGGCAAACTGAAAGATTCATTTTTGACGGACTTATTCAAAAAGAATATTGAATGAAAGTTGCACGGTAAAGTGATTGACAAAACCTACATTCTTTGCGGCATTTTGATAAGCCATCCATTGAAACTGCAAAAGCCAATCGGATTTGAATTGACCTATTAAAGGAAATGTATAACCAACGCCTAGGTTTATTGGAATTTGCTGTGTTCGGTTAAGCCAATCAATTGTCCATTCACCATTAGAAGCTAAATAGGCATTTTTCAAAAAATGATAGGTAATGAATGGTTGGAATAAAAGATAATTTTGCTTCGCTTTATGAACATTTCCGGCAAACGAAATCGGATTTTGAGCTAAAAACCCAATTTGCCAGCCTGTGAATTTGAGAATGCTGATTCCTACTGCCGGCCCAACTTGCCATTTTCCTTGGCCAGCATCCAAAGTCGTTGCCGTAGGAAAAATTGCCATCGGGCCGATTCCCCATCTTCCCCACGAGGGCTCTTCGGTGACAAACAAATCAAAAAATTGGGTATCTCCCAAAGATGTTCCCTTACTTGTTTTAGAAGATTCAGGAAGAGTAGGTATCTGAAACTTTACCCTAATCAATTGTTCCAATGGAAACCAATCTGTTTTATCTAAAGCGATGACGGGCTTGATTAAAACCTTATTTGAGCAATCTTTAGATCCATAGTTTTTTGGAGAAAAATCATTTTCGTTTTGAAGCTGAGACAAGTTGGTAATCGGATTAGAAGCTCTTTCAGATAATGTCTCTGTCCAACCAAAAGCCTCATTGGAGTAAAATAAACAAGCAAAAATAAAAAATAAAACTTTTGTTTTTATTGGGATTTTCCTAAATGTTTTTCAAAAAATGCAACCATTTCTAGATAAGCTTGTTTTGATTCAGGTGAGTCCAGGATTTGTAAATAAAATGCATGCGAACACCCTTCGAACACTTGTAAATAGGCTTCTATTCCAGCTGCTCTGAGCTTTTGATGGGTGCGCACAGTATTGCTAAGAAAAAGATCCCTAGTCCCTGAAGTAAGAATTGTCGGAGGAAAACCTTTACTAAAATCTCCATAAATAGGAGAAATTAAAGGGTTCTTCATATCGTGAGAACCCGCATATAATTTTGCTATACTTTTTAAAAGTCCATCATATGTTACAAGAAAATTATCAATGTCTTGATTTGTATTATAGGAATCTCCTGTTTTAGTGACATCCATAAATGGAGTCCCCAGCCCTACTACAGCTGGTTGAGAGAGATTTAGATCTCTAAGTTTCAACATGGCAGCCGCCGTTAGTCCAGCGCCAGCTGAAGTTCCAAAGAAACCTATGTTTTCAGGCTTATAGCTTTTAAGAACTTCTTTATATACAGCGAGAACATCATCTAAACCTGCTGGAAAAGGATAATCTGGGAGCATTCTATAATCGATGGATATTACCTTGATTTGTCCATAATGAGCCATTGCCATGGCCTCAGGAATACTGCCCTCCCCTCCATTGAGAATGTAACCACCTCCGTGAACATACAACAAGAGTTTATCTCGCTTTTTTTCTGAAAGCGACTTAGGAGAAACAATGTGAGTCTTTACGCCCCCAATGACTTTTGGTTGCACATCTACTGTGAACAGTTGGGTTGCCGACTTCATTAATGATTCTGTTACAGAACCCTCGCCTTTTTCTACAATTTCGCGCCATTGTTCCATCGTTTTAGGCTCAAAATTCATAAGCGGATTTAGTGGAAGAGCAATGTTTTTTTGTAATTCTGGACTTACATCAGTAGGCACAGGAATAATTCTTGCTGGCACATTTCTACTAGGAAAAGACGTTTCTTCGGCTACCACTTGTGAAGATGAAAAAAGGAGAACCCCCACAAAAGAGCCTCTGCAGTAATTTAAAAAAACTTTTCTCATATTTCCCTCGTGTTAATAACAATACATATAAGGTAACCTTTACTGAGCCACAGTGCTGTCAAGCCTAATCTAGATTACTATTGCAAGAATGCATATACTAAGTCTGCAAATTGCTTATATTCCTGAAACAAAAAAGCATGCCCTCCTTCAAGGAAAGCTGTCCAAGCAAATGGAATTTGATTCGCGATAATTACTGAATTTTTAGGCAAATCAATTATGTCAGACCGGCCATCAGCTAACAAAACAGAATTCTTAATATCTTTAAGAGCATTAAAATTCTCATCGTTGTTGCTCCAAAGAATCGTACGTGCACGATTTTGACGAATTAATGTTTCTTTACTTATGACGAAATCATTGGGAATAGTTCCTGAAGCAACAGCCTGTTTTAATCTAGCCAGACAATTTTTGGCTGCTAGTCTTCCTTTCTCATCATCAGTAAAAACTAAACCAATTTTTTCCATATCAGGAATATTTGGGTTATTTAATTTACTTTCAACCTCTGCAGATGTTTTTTCTTCGTATTTACCGCCTGGATTCGCACTGCAAAGTATCGCTTTTTCCACCAAGGAAGGGTGTTTAATCAGTAACTGCTGTCCAATACGTGCTCCCATAGACCACGCTAGTATATTTACTTTTTCGTAACCTAGGTTTTTAATTAGCCCGGCTACATCATCAGCCATTTGGGATATGGTTGTATTATTTTCCTTCGTATCTGTTGAAAATCCAACACCTCGATTATCAAACAAAATGAGTTGATAGTTTTTTGCAAGTTCATCTAGTAATGCTGGATCCCACAGACTCATGCTAGAAATAAAACCATTGATCATGAATAACGGTTTGCCCTGCCCTCGAACATAATATGCTATTTTAATATCACCAACATCAATTGTTTTAACTTCTGCTTTAAATTCAGCATGAGCTGATGAACAAATGCCGATGCAAAGAAATATGACTGAAATTAAGTATGTGACCATTTAATTTTTTGAATCCTTTTTAATAGGGCTCATAAAAAAAATATTTTATTGTATAAGTCATCATAGCATCATTAGATTTTGAGTCAAGCAGCGGCAATGAAAATTGTTAAAAAATACTAGTTTTGGATGGATTCTACTGATAACATGTCTAATCGAATTTATTTACTTTATGAAATACATGCTTAGTACATATCGACAAATTCTAAATTTGCAGACTGCGACTTTTTCACAGATTGACCATGAAGATGCTATGGTTGCCATTGTCTATAAGATTACAAAGCCTAATGGAGAAGAGTTCATCTTAAAAATTTGTGATCGAACTAACGACTACTTGAGAGAAGTCTATTTCTTAAAACATTTTGCTGGAATTTTGTCCGTGCCAACAATTATCCAAAACATAGAACCCAGCCAAGAAGTACACGGAGCTATCTTGATGGAGTATTTGCCAGGTACACTTCTTAAAGCAGACGAGCTGACAGAATCACTTGCCTTTGAAATTGGTCGCAGTCTTGCGCGCATCCATCTTAATCGCTTACCCGGCTATGGCGATCCTATACAAGACAGCTTATCTTCTGATCCAAGGGTTTATTTTACCTTGAAATTTGAGGAAAGCTTAAAAGAGTGTAGTCAACACCTTCCTTTAAACTTGATTGAACAATGCCGCAGATATTATGAAAAACATCTAAATCTTTTGGCATCCGTAGATGGACCTTGCATCGTGCATCGAGACTATCGCCCTGGTAATCTGATAGTTCTTAATGGAAAACTGAAAGGAATAATCGATTGGGCTGGAGCTCGCGCGAATTTTGCTGAGGAAGATTTTTGTTCGATTGAACATGAAGAATGGATAAGTATATTCCCTATCAAAAAGGCATTTTTAGATGGTTATGCGAATATCCGTCCAATTCCGGACTATGCTCGCTTAGTTCCTTTTCTACGTCTGAATAAAGCGATCGCCACAATTGGTTTCACGGTAAAACGTGGGACATGGGAAAGCAGTTCTGCTCGTCTCTATAAGTTTAACCGCCAATTTCTAGAAACGCTTTTTGGAGATAAATAAAAATGCTATTCCGAATTGCACCTCAGGCTAAGCTGAGTGATGGCTATATTGACGCCTCCGACAACATCTCTTTGATAGCATCTCTTAAGTTCTTGGTAAAATCGATCGATGCTTCAGGTACTGATTTGTTTCCTTTTTGAAAGTCGTTATGCAAGGTGAATACATAGGTTAATACTTGCATAAAATCTGTTCTTGTCTTGTCTCCTATCTTCCCATTTATTTGAAAAGGCCTACCGAAATCACGTCTTACACCATATTCCATATTACCCCATTCCCAATCCAAGCGGTACACATGAGATATGATAAATCATCGGCACTTGCTTTTTGATCATTTCGTTAACGGTGCTACCGCCCGGTTTTGAGATTACTGCAGAAAGTTCTGGCAATGACGCTAACTCGGCAATGCGATTTGTGCCGGGACAAGCATGGATAACAACACGCTCATTTCGTTTATTCTTTGAATCATTAAGAGTATTCAATTGGACCATTAGGGAATGATTCATCTTTTGGGCCACATCACCACACAGACAAATCATGCGGATCTTATTTCTTTTATTATTTTGCCCTACAATCCTTTCGACTTCCTCCTCTTTCATACTGAGAAGAAGTTTGGCATAGGTCATTGCTGCTTGAGCGGTGTTCCCACCCATCATCACCAGAACAACATTTTCATCTTGATGGATTTGATACTCTTTCCTCAGCTGATCGAGAATAGACTCTTCAAAAATTTCCGAAAATGCATGGCGTGTTGGATATCCAAAGCCATATTGCAACGAAGACTTAACATTGTTGGGAAGGCATTCACCGAACCAAGGATCCCAAGTTTCCTTAGAATAAGGGACTGTAATTCGAAATCGATTCCAATCATTTAGATATTCAACGTCTTTAAAACCATAACAAAAGGCTGAGATGTCAATATCGGTCGTAACCACGAGAAAGGGAATCTCAAATTTTTTAGCCACTGTAAGTAACATTGGATTGACCAGAGGAACACAAGAAATAATCATGTCAGGTTTATTTTTGGCGACGTAATCGATCAGCAACTTTTCAACCTTGTGCCTCTGCAGATCGAGGGCTTTTGGAGCTAACCTACCAGCAAAATTTAACAATCGATTATGTTCTTTCCTTGCCATTTTGTTATATAGTTCTTCATTGCTCCACTTTGGGCTAATTTCCCTCATAGGATCTAAAGGTCTCAAAGGTTCATCATAGATATCAACTATTTGAATTCTGCATTCTGGCAAACTTTCCACAATCCCCTGTGTTGCCATTTTGTGCCCCGCTCCGTAATGGCAATTAAATAGCAGAATATTAGGCGTGCAAACTTTGCCGTCCAGTTTTAGTCGGATCATTTCATCTTTTGAAACGAAAAATTTTTCAGCCTTGTCACTTAAGTCAGCAGAAAGGAGATTGACGATAGACATTGATGAAGCAATAATCAAATAGATTTTAAATTTTATTATACCTAACAAGCGCAACTCCAGTGATTTAAAGAATCAAATTCTACTCTCTTGCTACTTTTTTTACAAAAGCAAATAAAAGACGTTTATCACTAAAATTTAAACGATTTTAAATGAATTTAATTGCTTGAATGGCGTGTTTATGCACTGAATGGCCCCGCATTAAAGCAACTTTACATTCCTACAACACCGGATGTCCGTTTCAAAGCCCACGCTTGGATTGAAACTTTCGGATCACATGCCTCCAAAGAAGCAGGCTCAATATTTAATATGTTTTTGACTCCTCTTCAGACCGCCTTTGGAGATGTTGCAGGTTTTCCCTTACTGGTTTTGTGGTTTGTCGTGGCAATCTTTCTTCGAAAAACATTTAAGAACTCAATCGACAATAAAAAAGTTGTCTGCTAGCAGCTAGAAGCGGTGTATTAACGATGCACCGTTTTCGATAAGGAAGTTTTAAGTATTTTATACACCAAAAATTCGTCCATAAAATAGTGTATTCTTAACACCAAATGGAGGAAGGTTATGTCGTCTTGTCTTCCCGACAGAAAAACAATAATCAAGAGATGAATTTATGCAAAAAGCGATTGTCATTGGAGCTTCCTCAGGTATCGGAAAAGAGTTAGCTATAATCCTTGCAAAAAATGGCTACGAAGTAGGCCTAATGGCACGACGTATTGAATTATTACGGGAATTGCAACTTAAGATCTCGACTACAACTTATGCCGATTATATGGATGTAAGCCATCCAGAAGAAGCTATCGAAAGACTACAAAAAATGATTCAAAACATGAATGGTGTCGACCTTATTGTCATCAATTCTGGAACTGGTTTCTTAAATCCTGAAATGGATTGGCTAAAGGAAAAGACAACTATCGATGTGAATGTCTTAGGTTTTTGCGCTTTACAGGAGCTGCTTTTAAATATTTTTCCATGGAGTGTCACGGACATATCGTAGGGGTTTCCTCTATAATCGCGTTGAGAGGTAGTGACATCGTTCCGGCCTATAGCGCATCAAAAGCATTTATGTCTAATTATCTAGAAGGGTTGCGTAAAAAAGCCTTTAAAGATAAATCTGCGATTACGGTAACCGATATAAGGCCTGGATTTGTGGATACCGAGATGGCAAAAGCAGAACAAAAATTTTGGGTCGCATCTCCAACTCAAGCGGCCGAACAAATTTATTCAGCCATCCAAAGAAAAAAATCTTATGCCTACATTACACGTCGCTGGATTTTGATCGGATGGTTGTTAAAAATCCTTCCAAATTGGATATACTACAGAATTTAACTCGAAGATTTAAAAAATTTCTTCAAATTAACGTGAATCTCACACTAAAAAATTATGGTAAATATTTTTGAATAAAAGATAAAATCGATCAATTAATATTAAAACGGGTTAAATTAGTATGTCGAATTTCTCGATTGTTGAAAAGCCGTCCATGACTGTAGTAGGAATAGAATGTCGAACTTCAAATCATCCAGAAGCGGGTCCTTATGATATCCCTAAGCATTGGGAAAAATTCTATAAAGAAGGAATTTCGAATCAGATTCCCAATAAAACCTCTAACGGTATTGTTGCTCTTTATTGCAACTACGAAGGTGATTATACAAAACCTTATTCGCTTGTGATCGGCAATCGGGTGAATTCTTCCGAATTTATTCCTCAAGAAATGGTTACAAAAACGATACCAGGTGGATGTTTTGCTGTTTTTCGTGTCATTGGCCCGTATCCGCAAGCGCTTATTGAAACTTGGGGAACAATTTGGCAAAACACTACTTTGCGACGAACTTATACTGGTGATTATGAACTTTATAGTGATACTCCTCAAGAAGTAGAAATCTTTATTGCTATTGAAGCACCCACTTTTCGTTTTGCACCTATTGAGTCGTCTCAAAAAAAGCTTGTTCATCAATGGTTCAAGAGCCACACATCAAGCAATGGATTCATGGAGTAGGACTTCATAACACTTTGGAAGGGCTAGAAAAATTCTTTAAGAGACTCCTCAACAACTTATTGGATTGGATACGATAGAGAAATTCCGTTTGCCTTTTTGATTACCTCACCTGAAGGGAATGACGCTATAACCTTAGACTTATTTATTTGTGAGCTTGATTACCTAGGAAAGGGACTTGCTGTATCAATGGTTCAACAATTTTTGAAGGGTCAATTTCCAAAGATTAAAAGAGTTTTAATCGATCCGGAAGTCACCAATACACGCGCTGTCCACGTATACCAGAAGGTCGGTTTCAAGATTCTCGGAGAATTTATTGCCAGTTGGCATCCCGTTCCCACATTACCAAATGGAATTGAATATTGGCGATCTTTGATATTCTAAGCTTGCGCTTTTCGTTCTTCAGTCAATGCCCACGGATTGATAAATTTAACTGTACAAAAAAACAGATCAGTAATAATTCCTGGTGCTTGAAGAGACCTAAATGCCATATTATTGAGAGATTGATAATGACCATTTGTCCAAAGAGAAACAGGAACTGCGACTAATGCGATTATGGCGTCAAAAATTCGGGTAACAAGGCAAGAAATTGCTAACAAAGCATAGGTTAATCGAGAAGCTACATGTCTTTTCAGTAAATTTTCCGAGTTGTAGCACCTAATCGCTACTTTTTTAAAAAACAAAATGACCCCATTCGATATAAAACCATCCCCATCTCGCTTAATTTTTACCTTCTTGTTCATATCTTCCTCGACAAGAGAGCGTAGAATATTATTCCTAAATTTCGCTTTAGGGTTTGTTGCTTTCAAAATATATACATAGGGTTGGGCCAAAATCAATTTTGATTCAGACAGCAAAGAATAAACATTCTTGACAACTTCCTTCTGTTCTCCAGCGGCATAAATTGTCTCAACTACACCCCCTAATCCTAAAATTATCTTCAAGGCGCTCCATATGATCGACGCTGGTGCTGATAAAAGAAATTTTGCACGTGTCGATATATCATTATTTAGTGCATGAGCTTCATTTGAATAGTTCAGAAAATGCGGAGTTACAGATTCTCGAGTGATTTTAGTATCGATAAGCATAATAACCTCGTGTTAAAGAAACTATTATACACTAGAGTAATAATATATATCAACTTTTATTTTAAATTTTGACAAATAATTAATATAAAGTGGATATAAAGTGTAACAATATATTATGAAAACGTTTCAGGATATGGCCGTTCATTATAGCGGCCGTTACAAACACAAAGTAAAAAAACTGTCTGAACAAATGTTTCAGATTTTCAATCTTAATTATTTTTTCTAATTATTTATTTCTAACGATCGTCTATGTAGTTTTATAGGTTCTGATCCTGATTTGATTCAACATTATATTGATGAAAAAATGCATTATTACAATCCTTTCTTTGTTAACACTGAACAAGTCCAAACAGGCTCATATCTATACAATTCCGTGCCGAACACCGATTTTCGGACAAAGGCAAAATTCAAGACTTTTTGAAGGCCTATTCACCTGAATTTGCAATTGTTTTCACGTCGCGCGAAAGGGACGTGAACAGATTATTCCTTGAAGGTAAAACAGCGCGAGAAATAGCTGAAAAACTACATTTATCGCAAAGAACAGTTCAACATTATATTGAGAACATAAAAGGCAAACTTTCCTGCAACAAAAAGTCTGAAATGTTCTTCCAATTATCGAAATTCACTCGCTTATTTTGACGACTAACAGCTTAGACTCGACTTTGTACAATTTTTGCCTTCGGCTTCGTGAGAGAAGCAAACTGCAGCGTAATAAATTAGACTAACCGATTTGAAGCTCCTGTAGGAGTTCCAATTATAGAGGCTTGTATTTTCTCTCTTGCATGTGGCGTATTTTTATTGTTACCAAGAGTCACCGTTACTTTTTGGCTACTCCTCGATTTAGCTTCGGCGATTACATTGTTCGATTACATCCTACTTTTTATTGCAGCAATACGTCTGCTTTCGTTTAAAATTACCCTTGGTTTGGGGATTATTACTTGCTTGGCAGCTTTTGTGACAGATTTTATTCCCCCGACAAATATATCTGAATATGACCGCTCCCTTTTTTAGTGTTCATGATGGTAGGCTTGTTATTAGCTATGACCGTCCCTATCATTATGCTAGCTTGCTGCAAAAAAGGAATTGAACACTCATCGTTAAAAGGGGCTTGAATATTTTAAGTCGGGTTAAGATCCGGTAGTTTTTCCTTTTTGTTCTTAGCAGGCTTTGGAGATGCGTAAGTAGTGTCCTCGTGAATCATCTGGGGCTGTTTTATAACTTTGGCAGCGGGTTTTGCCGCGGTAGGTGTTTCGGTTAAACGTACAATTTTTTTCTGCAGAGAAATCCCCCAAACGATTGCGCCGATGAGTAAAAGTGCCAAACCACCAAGCAACACATAAAGCAAAGGATCTCGTTGGATTTCCTGTTGAGGCTGCTTTGAGACCATTGCATCATCAGCAAAGGCTATTGGCGCATTCGCAACTGCCATTTTAGGCATAATTTCTAAAGTTCTCGCTGGTATGCGTGCTACAGCTTTTTCATTTTTTACAACATCCCACCAAGCGATAGAAATTTCTGGCAAAATTAAAGGTCCATTGTTTTGAGGGATCATTGTGAACTGTTCTTTTCTAAAACTATGGATATTCCCTTCCTTAATTTCATTTCTAGTCTCAGGTTTATCGACATACGTTTTAAAACCCACATCGTTTATCTGCAAATCTTGCAGATCTGGCAGCTGGCTCGACATCACCCCTTCTGCTTCAATTTGAATCGTTCTAATGATCGGTTCCCCTACTTGTAACTTTTGGGAATTGTCCCAAACTTCCTCAATTTTAAGCGATTTTGCGGGAAGCCATGGGTTTATGCCCGCAATAGGCGCTTGCACATCAAGCGCCAATTCTTCCGTTGTCAGCGCAAATGGTTGCAGCCGATCAAACGCAAGATTATTAAAGAAATGGTCAAAGCCGCTATCAAATGCTGTGCCATTGCGAGTTTTTAATTTTGTGGGAATGCTTCCTTGCAATGTTATAGATGGAATATTTAAAGAGCCTGTTTTTAATGGGGTAATGAGATAGCTAAAATCGATAATATTCACCTTCATCCCTTCCACAACCTTTGTAAACAATTTAGGTTCCCCATTCTCTTCAACAATGGCATCTTCAATAGCGAATTTTTGGAGTCTCAAATCGGCCAAATCCGCTTTCGAAGTGAGCCTAACCGTGTAGAAAAAAGGTTCGTTTTTGTAAGGCTTTGCTTTGCTAACATCCACCGTTAAAGTCATTCCACTCAGATCAGAATCGGAATTGGATGTCGCCCCTCCCTTAGTGACTAGTATTTTGATCGGTTCTGTCGAAAGTGTACCTTCGGCCGTATTGATACTAATTGAAGGGATGATCAATTCCCCTTCCTTTTGGGGAATTAGGGTAACTTTCCAAATGTTACTCGAAGAGACGTTCCCATTCATGATGACGGTATTCGTCGATTGCTGCTGTGAATGGATAATGAAAGCATTTTTCAGATGAGTGACTGAAGGCGCAGCATTAGCCGAAGCGTCTTTCAATGTTAAATTGAGAACGAAGCTTTCTCCTAGATTGACTTGATTACGATTGACTGACGCAGTGAATTCTCCTGAAAAAAGGAAAAGCGGCAAGAGCATCAGTAAAAATAAGAAGGTTTTTACCATGGATCTATTCCCTCCGTTGCTCCATTTTTCTTCGACTCAATATAAAATTTATTTTTCATAAATTCTTTCGGATCATTCTCAATTTTATTTAACCATAGATCTGCATCTTGATCTTCTTGCGATTTAGCAGACTTAGCCTCGTTCTCCTGTCCAGTGTTGCGCTGCTCTTCTTGAGGCTTCTTTTGTTGCTCGGGATTGTTTTGAAGATCTTCGTTTTTCTTCCCTTCTTCATTTTTTGAGGAATCATGTCGATCATTTTCCTGTCGATTTTCTGATCCCTCATTATTTTTGGAGTCTTGTCTATCACTTTCCTGCTGATTTTCTGATTCCTCATTATTCTTGGGATCTTGTTGATTCTTTTTTTCGTTTTTATCGGAATTATTTTCAGAATTTTTTTGATCCTCAGAATTATCGGATTGCTGTTGCTCCAACATTTTCTTTAAAATCTCAAGATTGTCTTTAGCCTTGGTGTGATCGGGCCATTTTTCTAAAACATCCTCATAAGCTTTGATTGCTTCCTTTAACTTTTGTTGCAACGCAAGAGCATTCCCTAAGTTATAACCTGCACTTGAAGCAACTTCTGGGCGGGTAGATTGCTTAAATAGCTCTTCAGCTTCCCGATACTTTCCTGCTTTGTAACAAACCACCCCTTTTCGATAAGGGTCTTGGAAGGATGCCTCAGCGGTTTCAAAATCGCCATTTTCAAAGGCCTGTTGACCCAGTTGCTCCTGATTTTTGAAATAATCGGCAGCATTTGCATTAAGCTTAAGCGTTGGAACCAGTAAAAGTACCGCTATGATAAAACCTTGTCTAAACCACCACAAAAGAATAGGCAGAACCGGTAGAATCAAAATATAATATCTTTCTTCCCAAATTTTGTTGATCTTACCCAAAGCACTCTGGGCTTCCGCTCGCCTTTCAAGATCTTCCAAAATAATCGCTTCCTCTTTGTCTGAGTAATTAGGCTCCAAATAGTGCCCTTTTCCAACAGAGCTAATTTCGGCAAACCGTTCCTTTTCTAATTTAGAGATTACGGGAGAGCCATTCTTTTTGACAATGTTACCATCCTTATCTTTTAATGGGGCACCTTCAAGGGTGCCGATTCCCATGGCATGAATGACTACACCCTTTTCTGCTAAAGCTTTGGCAGTCTTGATGGCAGTGGCATCTTCAAATCCCCCATCGCTCATCACCAGCACGGATTTATTATTGCCTGGTTCACTTTGTAGCATTGTAGCAGCCATATCGAGCGCAGGAGACAAACGGCTTCCTTGGATATAAACTAAACGGGTATCGAGGCTTGGGAGTAAATGACGGATCGTCTCCTTATCATCGGTTAAAGGAGTAATCATGTGTGGGTCAGCGGCAAAGGCGACCAATCCCACTTTAACCCCTTTGGATACATTGAGAAGATCTTCGATTTTTTGTTTGGCCCTAGTTAAGCGGGATGGTTTTATATCGGTGGCATTCATGGAATTGGAAAGATCTAGTAAAATAACTAAACTTTGATCTTTGGAGAAAGTTTCAATTTCACGGTAATTCCAGCGAGGGCCTGCCAAAGCCAATGTCAGACAGCTCCAAACAACGCTCCAAATCAGCAAATATTTCCAAATAGAGTTTGTCTTCAATGATCTATTGATCAATAAGTAGGGCAATAGATGAGTGTCGATAAACTTTTCTAATTGCAATGTCGGACGGTTTATTTGATAAAAGAAAAACCACCCTAACCATACCAAAGGGATAGCCAAGATTGCCCATAGCCACATTGGATGTGCGAAGTTCAGTTCACTAAGTTCCACTCAATTTTCTCCTATATTGAAGCTGGAATACTGTCAGTACAAGCAAAATCCCCATCCCCAAAACTAAGGGATAGTAATAGTAAGGTTCCCGAATGAAAAAGAGAGATTCATTCGATTCCGATTTTTCTAATTGATTGATTTTAGAATAAATCGATTCCAAAACTTGTTGGTTGGTAGCATGGTTATATTCGCCTCCAGTCATTGAAGCGATCTCTTTGAGTAATTCCTCATCCATCTTCACTTCAGCCATTCCATAACCTCCAAATTTGGAAGGGAAAGGCACTTGACCACTTTTACCAATGCCAATTGTATAAATCTTGATCCCATATTGTTTGGCGAGTTTTGCGGCTTCACGAGGAGGGATTGTACTGGAATTATCTTCACCGTCCGTCAGCAGAACAAGGACGCGAGAGCCTTCAGGACGTTCTCGAAGAGATCTTACACCCATCCCAATGGCATCTCCAATAGCCGTCCCATTACCTGCCATCCCAGAGACAGTATCATTCAACATTTTACTGACAGACAATGTGTCTAAAGTCAAAGGGACTTGTAAATAGGCATTTTCACCAAACGTGATCAGTCCAACCCGATCTCCTTGTCTTCCTCTCACAAACTTCCCGACAACATCTTTAGTTGCATCTAACCGGCTCAACACTTTAATGGGTGTAGAGAAATCAACCGCTTGCATAGATGCTGATATATCTACAGCTAACATTAGGTCATATCCTTTATTTTTTACATGACGAAACTGATCAACTTTTTCAGGTTGCATAAGTGCAAGAACTAAGCAACACCAGCACAAAGTGAGCAAAAAATAAAATAGGAAGTTTGAAGGAGTTTTGAATCCGCTACGGGTGGGAAAAGCCTGCTTTAACCTTTCCAAGGCAGGAAAATAAAGTTCCGGTGCTTGCTGTTCCCCTTTTTTATTCCTACGAGGAAAAAGCCATATTGCAAGTAAAGGGAGCGGGAAAAGTAAAGCAAACCAAGGGCAATCAAAATGAAACATCTAACACACCCAATTTCTGACTGCTTGTATCAAATTTTTAATGTCATTGATGGAAGCTCGAACACTAATAGGAGCATAAGGAGCATCGATAAGGATGCTTCCATGGTTTTCCCAATCAAATTGTTTAGGATCGTTTTTTTTAAGCCATTTCAGCCAATCATCCCCTGTTAAGCCTGCACACTCCTTTCTTGAATAGCGGCGCAGAGCAATTCGACGTATATACTCCGACAAGGTCATCAAAGTTTCACGGGCAGTTGTATCTGAAAGCTGACTATCCAACATGGCCAGTTTTTGAAGGGTATCGCTCTTCCAACTCCGTTGAAAGATGATCCAGCGGATGACCAAATAAACTGTCACTATGACAAGGGTCAACCCCAATCCAATAACAACCCACCAACCGAATGCCAGAGGCCATCCACTGATTGGGTCTAAACCTTCAATATCGTGTAGTTGCTCTAAAAGCGGATTCATCGTTTTTTCCTTTTACCGATCGATTTTAACCCTAGGATAAGATCACGATGGATATCTGATTCGGTCGTAAGTTCAATAAGTGGAATTTTAAATTTAGAGGTCAATTCATAAAGATTTTGTCGATTCTCATTCCACTGATGAGTGTAGGTGTTTCGACCCGCTAAACTTTCGGTATTGACATAGATTTTTTCCTTGTCGATTCCACAAAAACGGAGTGTTCCCACAGGATAAATCGACTTATCAGCACGATCATTAATTGCGATAAAAATCACATCACACCGCTTGCATAGCCTACTTAATTGCGCTTCGTTTTGAAGGTTCTTTTGAAGATCCATGAAATCGCTGATGAGATAAATCAAGGAACCTGTATGAGAAGCCTTGCTCATATGCTTTAAGGCTTCTTGAATCGAAACAGTATGGTTTTGCATCACTGGTTCAGATAGCATTTTTAACATGCTGCAAAACGATTTACGTGTTCTCTTAGGAGCAAAAAACTGCAAGCCATCGGGAACATCTCCAAAAAGGCAGGCGCTAACACAATCGTGCTCTGCAAGACCTTGCCAACCTAATAAAGCTGCTGTCCGTGCAGCTTGGACAGACTTGAATGTATTCTTTGTGCCGAATCGCATGGGAGCATTCATATCCACACAAATGATCCTATGTCGTTCCCGGTCTTCTTTAAAGATCTTTAAATGGGGGGAGCCGGTCCGTGCGGTAACGCGCCAGTCGATGCAACGGATATCATCCCCTGGAACATATTCTCTGACAGAATCAAATTCCAAACCCTGTCCACGAAATGGAGAGTGATGATTCCCCGGAACAGTCGACTTAACGGAACGTTTAGAGGTGTGCGCTAATTTCGATTTCCGATTTTTTAGCGCCACCAGATCTTCAAAGTCTGGATAAAGCATATTCACCTCATGGAATCGCGACGACTTCCAATAATTTTCGGACGATATCGTTGCGAGAAACTCCATCCGCCTCAGATTCAAAGGAAGGGATAATCCTATGCCTTAAAATCGGCGCTGCAATTGTGTGAATATGCTTTGGGGTTACATACTCATCCCCTCTCAGCCATGCAAGTGCTTTAGCGCAGCGAATCATTGCAATAGTAGCGCGAGGAGACACTCCATGCGTGATCCATTTCGCAAGTTCATCATCATATTTTTCTGGCGTACGTGTGGCGGTGATCAAAGAGACTACATAATTTTTAAGATTATCGGATATATGCATAGCTGCCACAGATTTACGTGCTTTGAGCACCTCTTCCTTGGTTGTGGCTGGTAAATGATGCGTAGGGTTATTTTGCTGTCTTTTCTCATCTAATTCGAGAATAAGAATCTCTTCTTGATGGTTAGGGTAATCAACTTCTAGATGCATCATGAAGCGGTCGAGTTGCGCTTCTGGTAAATTGTAGGTTCCTTCTTGCTCGACAGGGTTTTGAGTGGCGATCACCATGTAGAGTTCAGGTAGAGGGTAACTTTTATGACCCACAGTGACTTGCTTTTCTTCCATGGCTTCTAAAAGGGCTGATTGGACTTTCGCTGGGGCACGGTTGATTTCGTCTGCAAGGAGAATATTATTGAAGATTGGGCCTTTTCTAAAGATGAAGTTGCTGTTTTCATGGATATAGATTTCAGTTCCAATCAAATCCGAAGGCAACAGATCGGGTGTGAATTGGATACGGTGAAAGTCTCCTTCTATTCCATCTGCGATTGCTTTTGCAGATCTTGTTTTAGCTAAACCGGGCATCCCTTCAATGAGGATATGGCCATCAGCAAGTAGGCACACGAGCATCTGTTCAATCAGACGATGTTGTCCAATAATTTTACTTTGGATTGACTTCAACAGATTGGATAGTTGATGCTGATGCGATTTTACATGATCTTTTTCTAACGATTGCGTACTCATACTTCACCTCTTCAATTGAATTCCCAATCAGGCATCTTACATCACAGCCATGTTGTGTTTCAAGAGTCAGATTTTCTTTCCTGTTCAATCGTTTTAATCGACTTCTTTTCAAGAAGTATAAAAAGTCCAATTGTGATGATTGCGGCCAAGAAGCACCATACTGAAGCAAAAGCATAATTATAGGATACATCAGCAATGATATAGCCGATTGTATTCGCAATCCCTAAGATCCACACTTTCTTTATGCTGGTAAGATAAAAGGGAGCCAAGGTAATTACGGCATATAAGATTCTATAAGGCCATGTGGTAATATAGCTATAAGAGATGCTGTGTTCAAGAATCTTGGCTCGAATGTTATCTGTGGTGAGAAAATAAAATCCAATGTTTAAGAAGAATAATAAGCCTATTAACATGAGTGAAATCATTAAAGTTTTGCGCCAAAGTTTCCCTTCGACAACACCAAAAGCAAAAGGGATAAAGACAGGCCAAAACATGTAGGCAAAAAAAATGAAAATGTATTGAGCTGTCAAACCATATCCACTCGGATATTGCCCATGCTCCAATGACTCCCACAGAACTCCTTCGGAAAGTTGTTGAATACCGAAAAAGAGAGGGATTAAAGCTAGAAATATTTCTTTATGCCCAACGAATTTTTTTATAAGGACAAGACCGGCACCAACCAAAATGACACCAGCAGTAAAGCTCGTCTCCGCTGAAAAGCACATTAGCAACTCCTTCAGAATTGGAGGTTACTTGAAATAAAAGATCTTTGCCAACAAAATAGGAAAATTGCATTCGTCTCGGTTTTTATGGGATCGAACATAACAGAATTACACTAAGATATTTAACACCTAAATTTTTAAAAAAGTCCTCCGATCCTTGCATGGCTGTTGTTCCCTGCTATCTCCTTTTCCTAATTGGCATTTAATCCCTCCATCATATAAACAAATATTTGAAGAAGTAGAGGAGGCACTATGCAGAAACAATTCTATGGTCGCATTTTCCTTTGGATATGCACCTTGCTGTCGTTACCCATTGGGGTTTACGCAGATTCATCATCATCATCAAGTTCATCAAATAATCAATCTTTGACAATTGTCAGGGATAGTTATGGCGTCCCAACAATCTATGGTGGTACTTTCCCAGAAATCTGCAATGCGATCGGGCAAGTTCATGCTGAAGATCGCCTTTGGCAAATTTTTGAGGTCAATTTAATTGCCAATGGAAATGCTTCCGCTTTTTTTGGCCCGGCATTTTTGGACTCTGATATCTTTCAACGGCAAATCAATCCTACCGATGCTGAAGTCCAAAATGAAATTGATCTATATTTAACAGACACGACTAAGACCATTTACGAAAACTATGTGGACGGTTTAAACGCTTACGTCGCTTTCGTCAATGCGAATCCGGAACTAAATCTACCTTTCGAGTTGGCTGCTTTAGGATTTGATCCTCCATCAGTTCCCGTGCCTAATTTTTCTGTGTATGACATTATGCGCACAGCCCGTTATGTTTTCCAATTCTTTAGCCCATCGCAAATTCCAAACTACCAACTTTCCAATTTTATGGCCTTAGACGCTTTTACAGCCATTGTGGGCGCTGTCGATGCTTTGAAAATGTTTGATGATCTTGATCCTACAACTTTAATGATTAAATCGAAAAATACGATGGTTAAAGATTATAGCTGTAGTGAAAAAGCTCTTGCGAACATTGTTAGCACTAACAAATGTCTTAAACATGGCGCCTTGGCCTCAAATGATCCCGACTACGGTCATAAATTAAATTTAGCTCAAAGGGTAAACAATCGATTAGAGGCTGTTAAAAAAAGGAACAACAAATATGTGCCAAAGTTAGGAAGTAATGGCCAAGCGGTCAGTCCTCATAAATCACAAACGGGTAATGCCCTTTTAAGGATTGCCCCGCAACCTAACTTTAACCATCCTAGCGACTTCTATGAAATTAGGATTGAAAATAGTCTCTTCACAGCCGATTATTTCACCATTACCGGTCTGCCTTTTGGAATCGGGATATACAACCACATGGGTATCTCTGCGCAGGTCAACCACTTACCAACTAGCGACTATCTTTTTGAACCGATCAGCAATGTGGTTTCTTCTCGCACTGAAGTCATAGAAGTTGCAGGAGTTGGACCGGTTACCATCACTGTCTATCGTAGCAGTTCAAATGGATGGGTCGTGGAATACCCTGTTCCAAGTGAACCTGGTGTGATGTTAACATTGCGCTCTGCGTTTTTTGGCCGTCAATTGCAAGGCTTAAATTTGGAAGGGGTTCTGCCTTTCGTTACATCGGTTAAAGATTTCGTTAAAAAAGCCCTAAGGCTAGATGTTCTATCGGATATGGTAGGTTTCCAAGGGCAATTGGCCGATTCGAATGGAGATATCGGAGCGTATCAGGCGACAGATTGGGTGGAATTGCCTCCTGAATTTGACCGAAGGCTACCTCAAGGGATTCCTCAAAATCCCTTTGCTCCCAACAGCGCTTATGAAGAAGGGATTCGTCCGCCTCAACATGATATCAATACGCCTCAAGGGTATTACAATGGTTGGAACTCCTTGTTCAGACAATATGATGCCGGTTCTAAAGATACCATCGTGGGAGGGGGTCCCTCTTTAAACAGGAGTTATTGGCTGTATAACTATCTTGAGTCTCAAAAAACTTTAAATTTTGATTCTTTAAAGTACTTAACAGTTGTGGAATCATTGGCGAATAGCATAACTGCATTTAATCCTTCTCTCAATGAAGGTGCAGATATGTTTACTCCCTTGTTTAAGAAGAGATTTTTCAAAGCCATAGAAAATCTTGCTAATCCCACTCCTGATCAATTAAGAGCGGTTGAACTTCTGAAAAGTTATAAAGGGCAGTGGTTCACCGGATCGGAGTTGAGCATTATTTCTACAACAAATGTAAGTGATAGATTTATTTTGGCAAGCACCTGGTTACTGTGCTTTGCCGCGAATGTGTTAAATCCTTTACTTGCAGGAACAGACTTCGAAATAGCCCATAGCACGCCGGGTGATCCCCTTCCCAATACTAATCCTGAAGGAGTTAATTCTAACCTCTTATTTGCGGGACAGGGAAATCTGCTTGCTAGGCTTCTCAAAACAAACTTTGACAATACAGTATTTTATGATGGTTGGCTGAATGGGATTCCAGACATCGATACTGTGATTGTGAGCTCCTTAAATGAAGCGTTGACCAATTTGGGTGGCTTCGCGGCATTTCCTTGGGGAGCTAACAAACGTCCCTTATACTCATTCGACAATGCGATTTTGGGGCCTCTTATTTTTATGAGAAGTTTCCAAGCTTCAGGTCTTTACATGGTTGCCGAGTTTAGTAAAAAAGGGGTTGAGAGGCTCGAAGGGGTGATTCCTTTGGGTGAATCAGGCCAAGTTTTAGTAGGGCCCGGTTTTAACCCGATATTCAATCCTCATAACTTTGACCAGCAATACTTGTTTGTGACTTATCAATTGCGGCAACTGCCGTCTTTCTTGAATAAGTAGAATCTAAAGCCAGGGGATGATTCCCCTGGCTTTTTTTTTCACCGAAAGAATTTACATGGAAAAAGAAACTGATGTTCTTATTGTAGGGAGTGGCCCTACGGGGTTGATGATGGGATGTCAACTCGCTCGTTTTGGGATCCCGTTTCGGATAATTGAAAAACAGGCTGATCGAGCAAAAGAATCTAGAGCTATTGGTGTTCAAGCCAAGTCGATGGAAATTTTTCAAAACCTAGGAGTGGCAGCTCAATTTTTGCGACTGTCAAAAAAAGGATCAGGGGCGATTTTTTTCTTTGGAAATCAGCCACCCATCGAATTTGATTTTAATAACGTTGAATTTGAAGGGGCGCCCTATAAATATGTCTATTTGATTTCTCAGCCAGATACCGAACAAACTCTTCTAAATCTGCTAGAGCAGGGAGGGGGAAAGGTTGAAAGACAAACAGAGTTGATTAATTTTAAGGACAATGGGGACAGCTTAGAAGTTGAAATAAAGCATATTGATCATAAGGAAATTATCCGTTGTCGCTATATTGTGGGATGCGATGGTGCTAAAAGTAAAGTCAGGGAGATTTTAAATCTGACCTTTGCAGGTGGAGATTATGAACAAGAATTTGTGCTCGCAGATGTAATGATAAAATGGTCTTTACCTTCTGACAAGCTGGCCATTTTTGTGTCTACAGAAGGACTTGTAGCGCACATACCTCTTCCAAACAACCTTAATCGTTTAATTTTGTCAGGCATAGAGATGAGGGAAGATAATCAACCTCCTTCGCTTCAAACAATCGAATCATTTACTAGGGCTATTACAAAGCAAAGTTTAAATCTTAGTGATCCATTGTGGATTGCCAATTTTCATTTACATCATAGAGCGGTAAAGCAATATCAAAAAGGTCGCGCCTTTTTGGCCGGAGATGCGGCCCATATTCACTCCCCTGTAGGCGGTCAAGGAATGAACACCGGTTTTCAAGATGCTACGAATTTAGCATGGAAAATGGCTTGCGTCCTTAAATATGGTTCATCCTATGCATTGTTGGACACTTACCAAATAGAACGGCAAAAGATCGGAGAAATTTTGTTGAAATCTACTGATAGAGTATTTGGATGGATAACCTCAAAAAATCCATTCATCATTTTTTTTCGACAAAGAGTGGTGCCGCACATTATCCGTTATGTGGTAAAATCTCAAAAACTTCGAAAGAAGGCGTTTAGCTTTATATCAGAATTAGGGATCCATTATGAGTCTAATGAATTCATTGTTGAATCTAGTTCTGGAAGCGATCAAATGTTTCTTAAAGGGCCTAAAGCAGGATTCAGAGCTCCTGATGCAAACGTTGGTAAGACAACTCTATTTGAAATTTTTCGAGAAAAGCCGTTTAACATCTTAGTTTTTCGCAATAAGATGCGCTTAAATGAGTCAGAAGAACAGTATTTTTCGAAGCTTTTAGCCTCATTTCCCAAACTTATAGCAATCCATTGTTATGAGAAAACTGCTGAAACAGAATCAGCTTTCAATAATTATAATGTTTCAGACTCAGGAATTTACATTATACGGCCTGATGGTTATATTGGCTATCGCTGCTCTAAGATTAAGTTTGAGGAATTAAACTGTTATTTGAATAAGCTTTTGAGGATAGACTAATTTGATTTATTGTTTTGGGATCATCCCTGTAAGACGTCAGGGAAATGGTTGGGAAGTTTTTGTCCTCCAGCACCAAAAAGGGCACTGGGGCTTTCCCAAGGGTCATCCTGAAAAAGGGGAATCTCCAGAGCAAGTGGCTGCCCGAGAGCTTCTTGAAGAAACGGGTCTTTCAATTGCAAAATTTCTACAAGTGAATCCTTTGATTGAGCAATACTTCATAAATGATAACGGTGTAAAGGCTGAAAAGTCGGTGACCTATTTTCTAGCCGAAGTAGAAGGTACCGTCAAGCTTCTTCAAAATGAAATTGCAGCATCAAAATGGATTTCCTTTGATGATGCGATCTCCATTTTAACCTACGAACAGTCCCGAAAGCTCTGTCAAGAAGCTAAGTCGTTGTGTTTATTTTGTTCGGGAACTCCCTGTTAATCGCTGATATCGAGAAATCTTCAGTAGAGAAATCCAAAATAAAAGAGAGGGATCTCTCCTTTGAGTGGTGTAAGAATATCATCTTTAACCAAAAATGAAGCACCTTCCACTGTTCGAAGTTGCTTTTTATCTTTATTTTTTCCACCTACTTCAAATACAGAGTTGCGAGTTCTAAAATCCCCAATTTTGGTGAAAAAAATATCCTCACCCGCATCTTGCAATGCTTGAACAAAAAATAGCTCCCTTTCTGTACCTTTAGAAATGTCTTGGCCATGATATTGTTTGAGTGTATGCATAAGTGTAGTATTATTCAAAAAAATCTTATGTGATTTGCGCAGGGCTTGACTTCCCCCCATAAAAGGATGCAAAAGCCTAACCAACCCAACAGACTCAAGGATGGATAGATAATGCTCAACGGTTTTATGATCAATGCCAAGATCATGACTAATATTGTGAATGCTAACTTCACCTGGAGGAATAGAGCCAAGAAAAGTGAGGATTCTTTTAAAATAATGTAGATTAGGTGTCTTGAGTTGATAAAATGCAGAAATATCTTCGAAAATTATTTTATCAATGATTCTGGATAGATTTTCATAATAGGAATGTTCATCTTCAAAAACAAACGGATAGTATCCATGCTGTAAATATTTTTTGAACTGCAAAATAACTTGAGGAATAGAGGAAATTTTCAGCACTCCTTTAAGATCCTGCATGCTGATTGGAACATACACTTGATCTGTCACGAAATTCAAATATTCTCTAAATGACATTCCACGCAAATGAAACAGCTTTGCACGGCGCGAAAGGTCTGCACTTCCTTGAATAAGATCAAGCATCGAACTTCCCGAAAAAACAATTTTAAGAGAGGGAAAGGCATCATAAATATTTTTGAGTTCTTGATTCCAATTTTTGTATTTGTGAATTTCATCAATAAATATAGTTTTATATCCTTCAATTTGATGAATTTGTGAAACAAATTCTAGTAATGTTGCCTGTTGGAAATAAATCATATCTGCAGAAAAGTAAAAAGCTCTGGCCTCATGATGCAATTCATTTTTGATATATTGAAGTAATAATGTGGTCTTTCCGACCCCTCTAGGCCCAACAAGGCCTGTGAGACGGTTTTTCAGATTAAATTTTGGATAAAGATAACGCGTTTGGGTAATAGTGAGTTCATCAATCAAGCGTGTAAATGTTTCCTGTACAAAACGAATCATAGGAGTGTACTCCAGATATTTGGCTATTTTTCTGGAGTACACTCCAAATTTAGATTTATTTAAAAGAAGTCATTTTCTAAATGCGCCACGTAGAGCTGCTACAGCTACATCAAGGGATTCCTGGGCCAATGCAGAAGCTCGTGCCCCATTTCCTGCAAGGTGGCCAACGCCAAATTGGGTATATACGTTGGTATGCACTCCTGATGACTGCAATCGGTCTGCATATTTCTGGGCATCCTTACGGAACATATCTTTCTCAGCTAAAATAATAAGTGCTGGCGGAAGATTGGACAAGTCTTTAGCAAAAATTGGAGAGACATAGGGATTGTTTGTGTCTTTAGGATCTACAACATATTGTGCAGCAATCCAACGCTCTGCATCAAACTCATCCTTTTGACGTTGAAGTGTTCCACCCCATGTATTATCTACGACAGGATTGATTAATACCTGTAAATCGATTGCGGGCCCTTTTCGATCGCGTGCTACAAGGCATAATGCAGCCGCCATGCCACCGCCTGCGCTATCTCCAACAATAGCCAAGCGAGAAGGATTTGTATTAAACTTTTGAGCATGATTTACAATCCAAAGCAAAGCATCGTAGCATTGCTCTAGCGAAAAAGGAAACTTCCCTTCCGGTGCATTCAAATACCCCACGGAAACAACCAATGCTTGCACTTCTTTGCATAGATATCGGGCTAAATTGTCATGTGTATCCAAATTGCCAGCCACCCAGGCACCGCCATGAATGTACAGAATAATCGGTAAATCTTTTTCTTCATCTTGGTGTGTAGATACGCAGAGGAGTTGTTCGATCATCAGTTTTTATCGTTATATTTTCTACTTTCAGGACTTCCGGTTTTTCAGCTTTGATAGCTAAGAACTTTTCATTTAACATTTTTCTAACTTTATCTGGACCCAATTCCCAGAATGGTTCTGCTAAAGCCATTTCTGTAATCATCAAAACACTCATGCAGAAAAAAACTAGAAATAGATTTCTATTCATGAATTTAATCCTTTTTTTGATGGCAATCGATCTCTTACTTGTATCAATTGCGCTGCAACACTAATGGCAATTTCTTGCGGATGGTTATTGCCTATATCTAAACCTATTGGGCAATGAAATGCCTCTTTACATGAAGGAGGGAGCCCTGCTTCTTCTATGTCTTTTTTGATGCGAGCAGCTTTAGCTCGGCTTCCGATAACACCTAAATAGGGAAATTGCTTAGTTTTTAGAATTTCCAACAAAATGGGCAAATCGGTCCCATGCCCCATTGTCATTAGCAAGACAAATGTGTCAGGATCTATATGTTTTACCTCAGAGGCCATGTCTTGGGTATGCGATAATGATAATTTTGGCGATTTGGGAAGTTTATCAAGCCAGACCTGACGCGGATCTACGCATCGAATTTGGCACTCCAGCAAGAGAAGAAGAGGGATGAGGGCATTGGCGACATGGCCAGCACCAAAGACAGCAATTTTCCAAGTGTTTGTATGGAAAGCTTCAAAATACAATCGTACAATGCCACCGCACGACATGCCGACATCTTTTTTTAAATTCCATTCCACAAAGAATTTTGTCTGTAATCTATTTTCTAAAAGTGTTTTGGCTTCATTTAGGGCTTTAAATTCCACTTTTCCTCCGCCGATAGTCCCCCCATACAAGCCATCTTTAGTGACTAACATCTTGCTGCCAACATCTTGAGGAGAACTCCCAATCACATCAACTAGAGTTACCATCACAAAAGGAGTATTTGAAAAAAAAAGCTCGTTTAATTTTTCATGGATGAAAAGCATAATACATATACTCTCTGTAAATTATTTCATTAATAGAGTACGATAAACATTATTGTTAAGACAATTATTTCCTATGAATCTTAATTCATCATCAGAAAAATTAGAAAAAAAAACAAGATCGCCTTCATTTGATATTGCAGCTTTTTACGCTACGCAGCTGTCATTAATGGAAATAGGCTTAGGCTCGATTCTACATGCGCTTCATATTCCATTTTCAGGATTTCTGCTTTCATTAAATCAATGCTTCGTGCTGAATCGAGCTCTTCTTTTTGCAGTCCCTTCAGATTCTATGGTGAAACGTTTTCTTCCCATGACTATTTCAAATACCGCAGCTATCATTAAGACCCTAAGCCCCTATGGCAAAAAATTTACTCCCATGCTTGCCATCTCTATGCAAGGTTTATTATTTAATATCGGTGTGTTGCTCTTTGGTAAAAACTTGTTTGGGCGATGCATAGGGTCTCTTCTGCTTAGTTTATGGCCAATGATCCAACCTATTGTTGTTTATGGAATTATTTACGGCGGCATTTTTCTCGACATGACAGATTACTATAATCAAATGATGAGCAAACTCCCTTGGTTGGACGGCATGAACCTTCAAATCATTGCTTTAGGATATATTTTTGTTCATCTTTCTTTGACACTCGGGATTTGCTTTTTGACACTTTTATTACCTGCAAGAGTGCTAGATCGCTATGATCGTTCCATCATGTCGGATAGATTATCTTTACAAATCAAACCTTTAGGGGTTCCAAAGATGAATACGATCCTTCAGAAATTAAGAGGCGTATGGAAAGATTTCACTTCTCCATTCTTTTTGCTTTCTTTAATCCTCAGCGGCTTTTTCTTTTACGCAACGATGCATTCCTTAGGATCTTTTTTCTTAGCTTTCTTCCGCCTCATTGCAATTGCTTTTTTGACGTTCTTTATCCTGAGAAATATTTCTAGCGAATGGTGTACAAACTTTTTTGCAAACTCGTATTTACTAAAAAGATATACACCCTATGTCGAAGAAGTCTTGCATCGGATCCAAAATCACACCGATTTAAAGCGTTAATGAATCAGTTGTAACACCGCAAAGCGTCTGGATCCGTTGGCAAGTCAACGGCAATTCCATATCGATCCATTCATCTTTACCAATCAAATCGATTCTGGCTTCCTTAATGGCTTGCTTGATGGCAATGTAGGTGGAGGCTCCTAGAGTCAAAGAGGACTCTGTAAATGACTTAGAAGATTTTATAGCTTGTTGCTCGGCAATCTGTTCTCTGGTGTTTTTCATCTCATCGACCGGCTGTAGCTTTACTCGAAAATCGATTGGAATTGTTTTTGAACAAGGCGGCTTATAGCTCCAAATATTGTCCGTCACTAAACGACCATGTTCATCATAGACGAGTTCTTCTGTGGTTGCAAATCCTATGCCTTGAACAAAGCCTCCCTCGAGTTGACCGATATCGATGGCTGGATTTGGTGATTTATTAACATCGCTCACGGCATCCACGCGCAATATTTTAAACTCGCCGGTCAATACATCAATTTCTACTTCTGTGACCGCCGCTCCGTAAGCATAATAGAGGAAAGGTTTTCCTCTGGGATTTTTTTCTGTCGGGCCTTTGTAATGAGGAACATTGTAAAGTTCAGCAGCACTAAGATTAATGCGTTGAAACCATGCCTGAAAAACAATTTCCTTCCATTTTTCCTGCCATTTGGTACGCCAATCTTCTATGCATGAATGAGGGGTGAATTGTTCTAAGTTCCGGCATAAATCCTCCAGACGATTGCGAAGAGTCCGACAGGCTTTTTCCACTGCTCCTCCGCATAGATCGAAGCCCGTGGATGCCGCGGTTGGGGGGCAGTTGGTGATCGCATTGGTACAGTTACCTCCAATGCGAATATATTCAATGGGAATCCCTAAAGTATTTGAGGCAAGCTGTGCCAATTTCGTGTATAGCCCTTGACCCATTTCAACACCGCCCTGGTAGATGAAAACCGATCCATCAGCCATATTGACCGTTACAAGGGCGCTGGATGCGTTTAAAGACCCTCGAGGCTCTGTAAATCCGATTCCATGCTTTTGGGGAACCATGACAATACCGCGTTTGCGCCAGCGGTTTTCTTGATTGAATTTCACCACTTCTTTTTGCCGTTTTTCAAAATCTGATGACTTGTAAAGGTCATCCCAAATGGTGCGAATATTGCAAAAATCTAGCTTCTGTCCAAAATGGGTGACATCATAAGAATCCTCGGTGCCGTTTTTGTACATATTTTTATATCGAATCTCTTCTGGAAGTACTTTGCGTCCGAGTTTTTGACTTAGTTGAAAAGCCACATGCTCAATGGCATTCTCGACTATTGCCCAGGCTTGTACAACTCCAAATGTGCGGAAAGCTGTATTACTAGCTTTATTAGTACGGTATGCCTTTCCATTGGCTTGCAAAGTCTCAATGTAATAAGATTGGTCCATATTCAGCAAGCTGGAGTCCATCACAGCAAACGTGCAGTCATAGGTATCGCCTGCATCAGAAATGAGGTCGATGCGCATACCCTTGATTATCCCATCGTCAGTAAAAGCTACGTGATACTCGCCTAAATATGGATGCCGCTTTCCTATTGCCTGCATATCTGTGGATCGATCGTAAATCAACCGAATTGGCAGTCGAAGTTTGTATGCAGCTACAGCAGCTTGAGCACCTATAATGTTAGCTCGATGTTGCTTCCCCCAAATCCGCCTCCAATTTGTTCAATGATAATGGTTATTTGATTGAGTTTGACCCCTAATGCTTTAGCGATTGTGGCTTGTGTGCCGTTGGGGTTTTGTGTAGAACAATACACAGTCATCTGATCATAGCCTTCAGGTATGGCTAAAGCGCTCATCGTTTCCATGTAAAAATGTGCTTGAGAAGAGGTTTTGAATTTTCCGCTAACAACCTGAGTGCCTGGCATTGGTTTCTTAGGATTTTTCAACCATTCTTCATTGCTTCCATCGCGGGTGATTGTAGGGATGCGCTGTTGGATATCTTCATCTTCATTTACGGCCTTTCTTATCATGGGCATCTCAGTAGTGTGAGCAATAGCGTCTTCAATTGAGATAACGGCAGGAAGATCTTCATAGGCGATGCATTCTTTTTCGATAAAAGAAGTTGCCTTGTGAGCTGTCGCAATGGAATCAGCAACGACCATGCCAATAGGTGCGCCAACAGAAGTAGCAACTCCATCGCTAAATACAGGATCGTCGCCGCCTAAACCCACTAGTTTAGAACCTTCTTTGGGGACATCTTCAGCCGTAATCAAATCTTTAAAGCCAGGATATTTTTTTTCCAGCAGTTCTTTCAGATCGTTTAAACCCGAGGTAATTTTGGTGAATGAAAAGCGGGCGTGGGGTCTACTGCTCGTCACCATTATACCGTACAGTCCTCCAAGGGGCATGCCGATGTCATGGGTATACTTAATTTCTCCTGATGCTTGGACAAAAGCCCCCCGTTTGACTATAGGCAAGGTCAAAGGGAATAATTCGGGGTATTCATAGTACTCTTGTTTTCCAGATGATAAAGGTCTAGTATCATGGTTTGCCGCTGATACTATTTTGCTATTAACCAATTCAGGCCTTATTGAAGACACAACATGCAAGAAAAATTTGTAGAAGAAATTTTCAGCTAATTGAAGTCGATATGATATACTAATGCCCTCTTCCTCCATTGGGATGGTCATTTCCTTGACTTCTTGTTTAAGAACTAACAGACAAGACTTCAAAGTTTCATTATTTATGGGTTTACCTACTAGGAATTGTTCAGTCTTGTATGCACGGCTATTTAAAGAGGCAAGCCCTGCATATACAATGGCCGCTTCTTCAATTTGTGCACCTTTCTCTTCGCTGAGACGGAATCGGAAGCCTGCATTCACGATGGGATGCGCCATTTGCACTCTGCGGGCAATTCTATATGTCTGTACGTATTCTTGAGGTCGAGTATAAGGTAGGTGAAAAGACAAAATGATAGCATCTTCAGGCAAGTCTTTCACAGCAGGCATTTCGGATAGAAGAAAATTTTTGAATCCTCCTTTATATTCTAGTGAACCGATGGAAACGCTAGTTCCAAGGGCGGAGAGAACCGTATAGACATCAGACGGAAAGGGACTGCCGCGGTCCGCATGATCCCTTGTCATGAAAATATTACCGGCGATGCTTCCGGCAGAACGGACCTGCAGACCAGCAATGTAGACCGCATGCCGATTAAACTCTTTAAACCCTGCAATCTGATGGTCTGGCCGTGTCTTTATAACTTCGGAAATGAAGTTAATCGCCTCCTGAATCGTAACTGCAGCGCCAACAAAAACGCCTGAGTCTTGTGCTTCTATCTTTTCTAACGCTTCTATTGCCGAAATATCAATTAGGTATTTTGCATGTTCTTTTTGATAAACACCGGATGCTGTATTTCCTAAGATGATCTTGACATCATAGCGCCCGGCTTGACTAACGTATTTCTTCTTCAATCGATAGGCTTCTGCAAGGGTAAGAGGACGATAGTAATGGAGATCAGCGCTTTTAAAATGAAGGGCTCTAGCTGTGGGATCATATCCAGGAAGTTCGTCCAAATGAATTGGAGTCAACTTGCTTTTGAAATTAACATAAAAACTTGGATCAATAAGACATCGTTGAGTCTTATCTGAAGCGACATCATAGTCAGATGCCAATGTGCGCATACCGTGGAGAATTGATCGATACCCTGTGCAACGGCAAAGATTACCGCCATAAATGTCTTCAATCTCTTTCTCGCTTGCTGACGGATTTTGTTGCAGGAATGCGTGTGTATTCATCACGAAACCGGGCGTGCAAAAACCGCACTGGCTTCCATTATACCGCGCAATGCACACTTGGGTAGGATCCAACCCTTTATGGATACTGCCAATCCCCTCAGTAGTCGTCACTACCATTCCATCCAATGTGCATAACAGGCGTAAGCAAGCATTTATCGGCCGATGAATCGTTGTGCCATCAGATTTCTTGTGCGAGAGCATTACAGTGCAAGCACCGCATCCCCCTTGTCCACAAGCGACCTTTGTGCCTGTCAACCCTACTTGGAGTAAATAATCTGTTAACTTGATAGTGGGATCTGGATCCAATATCTCCACTCTGACACCATTGAGCCAAAAAGTTAACTGATTTGAATAAGATTCATCCAATTACAAACCTCCGAAAACGACAGCCCAGTTATAAAAATAAGGAATCGGGGCTTGGTTTCTTTTTTATCAATGAATTTGATCCATATTGCTCGGTCCTGTACCTGTACTAGGATCAGTTTTCCACGGCCAAGCATTACTGTTGTATGGAACTTGAGGTGGTAAGATCGCCTTAAAGCCATGATAGGTTGCGTCAGCTTCGATCACTTTGCGTGCACTGCCGCCGAGGAGCTCGAAATCCATTAAACGGGCATCTTTAAAAAAGACTTTACCAATCAATCGGTCTGATACAATGCGCATAAAAGCATCCATCATTAATTCAGGTGTAGTAGTAAAGTCCGTGGTTTCCAACAGGATAAGACGATCATTTATTGCCTTTTCTCCAAAGAATTGTACCAGGATTGAAAACAAGATATTATTCTGGCGTGCAACATAAATCGAATTACTCAATCCATAAGTACTATCCCAATCTTTACCGATCATTTTTTTCCATTGTTCTAGCACATTCCACCAGTGTGTCACCTGCGCGTTGGTAGCCACATCAATCAGCTTAGCTAAATCGGGTTTAATCTTTTGTCCGAAGGATTCTAAATCAGCGTAGGTATAGGTTCCGTTCTTTATGCAATTATCCATGAATGCAGCGATTTGATTGAGAGTATCTTGGAACAGCTGGTGCTCTTCAGGCTTCACGTCTAATGCATCCAGGGAATCTCTAGCTGTTTGGACATTAGTGCGATAAGCTTTTAAGCTTCCCATCCACGCCAGGTCTGCTGAAGGATTAGAGGTATAGGGGGCTAATAAAACGAAAGTAGCCATTGCACTATGGCCGATCGATTTTGCTATCTGGTATATCGGAGGAACTGGTTCTGCCTCCAAAGGTGGCTGTCCAGGTCGATAAAGTATAAAGCGACCGCCCTTGCCGCTAAACAAGCCCATGATCAAATGATGATGATTCAGAAAATCGTTTTTATAAATCCCTAACGATTTATCGTAGATTGTAAACATTTGATCATTGAGCGTGTACAGATTGTCGAAGGCTATTTTTTCTTTAGGAGCAGGTTTGTCTATGACAAAAGCTTGCATAAACTCTGGAACCTTTGTGGTTTCGTCAGCTATGCCCAAATTAGATGCCAATAAAATTGGAAGAACTAGAGAAGAAAAAACTTTCATAAGATAGCCTGCTTTTTCAGCGACTTATTTTACAGCTACGTTTTTCTTGGATCTTGTCAAATTCATGAAATTTAAACAAATAATTATTAACCTGGGCTCTGTATAATTTAACAAAAAGGAGTTTCTTATGAGGAAACCGGTAACCTATACGATTCCCGAGCAATTAGATGCCGCTTTACATTCTAAAATTAGGAGCGGTTAAATGAGTAAATTTGTAACGCAAGCCTTGTGGAAAGTTTTAAAAAGAAAGGAAGAAGCTTTGCTAAAAGAGTTTCTTGAAGCCGATAAAGATCCTGGAAATATTGAAGTCAAGCAAAGCTTTTCCGAGATCGAGGGGGAAGATTTTATTGGTTTGGATGACTTTGATTCTGAATAAGGATTTCCTTACGAAGCAAACATTATCGATACTCTTCCAACCATTGCTTTGCACCTGGGTCATTGATATCAGGAGTAAATCTTCGTCATCTGTTATACCCTTAGCAGCTCATCCCATTCATGGCCCCAGATTTTTTTAAGTTCTTTTAGTTTTGAAGGGTTTGTGAGGGCATCTTCGTACAATAGCTGAACAAATTTTTCAAATAAGGGTTCTTCTTCAAGTTTATCCAGTTGGCTTTCGGGTGAATGATTAATTTGCCTTCGCTTTCAACAATTTCTACATAGTCACTCGAAAGTTTTTTAATAAAGCTATTGGGTAAATCAATCGCTTTGCTTCCACCATGCTTATGAAGACGTTTTCGGATGGAGGCGTTCTGTTTCATGAAAATCTCCTTTCTCAAAGTGTACACAATATATTTTTATCAATTAATTTCTGCACGATTCATAGCATCAATTATTATCTTCTTTATACAAAATTGAGAAAAGGGACACCGCAGCTAATTGGGCTATCAGCGAAAATACAATTAAAGCTGTCAAAGAAACGTCATAGAGGGCCCCCATTAAAGCACTTCCTAAAAACCAAAAAACGCCGAACCATAAATTGAGTATCCCATAAGCTGTTCCCCGCTTATCCATCGGCACCAAATTGCCAATATATGCTCTCATGATCGACTCTTGAGCTCCTAATCCAATCCCCCATAAAATCATCCCAAAGATAGCTAAAAAAAATCCTCCCATAAATACTAAAGGGGCGAATAAGGCAGCAATTCCAGTGACATAGATCAAAGTCGATAAGCCTTTCTTGTCAAAGAAACGACCGCAGATGAGCGCAGATATTCCTGCAGAAGCCATTGCAATTGCAAATAATATGGGAGTCCAAACATCTGTGACAATCGCGTTTTTTTTAAAATGGTAAGCGATCAATGGAAAGTCAACATAGCCCGCAGCTACACAACAAATAGCAATCATATAAAGCCAAAATTGTTTGGATAGTTGGGGAGATTTGAGTTTTGGCACAGAAATTTCAAGGTCTTGAGGGCGAGGATACAAGACCCAAGCACAGGTTAGCACACTCAACGCACAAAGTGCTGGGATTAAAAGAACAGCAAAGCTAACTGTGTAGCTATTTTTAAAATAGAGAATACAGCTTACAATTAAGGGACCTAGGATAGCTCCTATCTGATCCATGGCTTCATGGAGCCCAAACCCCCAACCTCTCCCCATTTCTTTGGTTGCATAGGAGAGCATAGCGTCTTTTGATGGAGAGCGAATGGCTTTGCCCAACCGTTCCATGATGATTAATGATGCAGCCCAAGGCCAATGACCCGCTAAGGCAAGGAGAGGGACAGCTAAAAGATTAACCGAATAACCCACAAAAGTGATGAGCCAATATTTGCCAGTCTTATCACTGATATATCCGGAGAAAAACCTAAGCCCATAACCGATTAATTCCCCTAAGCCAGCAACAACTCCGACGACGGTTCCACTAGCACCAAGAATCGCTAAATACTGACCTGTGATACTGCGAGCGCCTTCATAGGTCATGTCAGCAAAAAGGCTGACAATCCCGAGTAGTATCACGAAGGCCATCGCCGACTTCTTTGAGATCGGTTTATTCATAATGTAAATCTTTAATTTTATATGCTATATAACACCGCCTCTGGGCATTTATGCGACAAGGCCCTTTTAACTTGAACATCTAAAATGTTTCCATATGAATTTTGATGGCTGTTAGCGTAGTGGCGCTGATGTGATGCTCAATGCCTTCTACATCAGTAGCTACAACATGTTCAGGCACGCCCAACTTGAGTAAAAATTCCGAAAGAATGAGGTGCCTTTTCTTAGAAAAGGCGGCCATTTTCTTTCCTTTTAAAGTGAGAGTAATGAGCTTGTGAGCATCTTTCTTCACATAGCCATCGCGGATAAGTTTGTTAAGGGTTTTGAGTACGCTGACATGAGATATCCCCATTTGGCGTGCGATATCGCAAACACGTGCCTCTTTGTGGGTCTTGATCAGATCTGCTATAAGCTCGGTATAATCCTCAGCAGTCTCGTAAAGCCGTATTGTTCTTGCCTTCTTAAAATGTAGCGCACGTTCACTACCTTTTGCACTTTTGCCACTCACAGGCATGTTTACACCTTTCTTTGCTGTATGTTACCGCATTTTCTTTTGGAATTCCACTTTTTCTTGACTTGTATCCACGGTTACATATAACCTTCGATACATGTAACCGTGGATACATTCAAAAAAGGAAAATTTATGAACACTCTTCCTATTTGTTCCAACGGCCTGTCAGATCTTGAAGCCGCATATTCTCATTCTCTTACGAAACTGTCGAAACATGAGTTGAGTAAGACGCTTCAGCCGATTTTGCAGAATATTCGCAAGAAAATTGATGAGGATTTCCGCGTATTTCATATCGCATCGCGTTCTCTACAGAATTGCTTCCATGAACTCAAACAAAAACCGTTGCTATCACTAGGCAAGCTGATCGTTCTCGGTGGCTGTGGCATAGGAATGACAAATATCATCGAGGGGATAATCAGTGGAGAAGTGTTATTCAAGGATGTATCTTTTTATGACAACTTTTCATCAGTAAAAGCAACGAGAATTAATGCAGCGAACCTTCTTACCAATGCTGCACAAAATGCTTCTTTTACTATGGACGGTATCTTTTTAATTTATAATATTTATTATTTGTTTTTACGCACTACTTATCAGAAAGCAGCGTATCGGATTATCGATGAGGCGTATGACAAGTATCTCAATGACAACTCGATCCCTATAGACCTACTTAATGAACTTTATGACATCAAACGTCGCGAGTTGAATCCATACAGAACAATCGATTTTGAAATGAGAGACCAGCCTTTGGAACCGGCAAACATAGATCACGTCGCGAGTTTGCGCTCTAAACCTATGATCAGGAAATCTTTAAAACCTACTTTAAGAAAAGTTCGAATAGATCTGAAAGAACGGATGAGTTTTCTGCACCTATTTAGGAAGATATTGAGGAATTGCCTCGAGGAAATAAAAACAGCACCGCTCTTGAGCGTAGGGAAATTTGTGATCCTATGCGGCATTGGCTACATGATGAAAAATATTGTCAAAGGGGTTGTCAGTGGAGAAGTGTTATTTAATGATGTATCTTTTTATGACAATTTTTCTTCGAATCAAACCACTCAAATAAATACCGCAGGCCTATTGACGAATGCGGCCTCAAACGTTTCTTTCTCAGTGGACGGAGCATTTTTACTCTATATTGTTTACCGCCTCTTTTTAGAACGTGCTTACCGCAAAGCAGTTCAGAGTAGCATACAGGATAGTTGTGATACATATTTAGCTAGCCCAGCCCTTCCTTTAGATGAAGCTGATGAACTTTATGACATAAAAAACCTAGAGTTTTGTAATTGAACGATCGCAAATTTCTTAGTCGACTTGCGATCGTTCAACCGCGGAAGCTTTTACGTGGCCCAAAATCAAATTCTAAATC
>CAVPVT010000062.1:0-32138 GCA_963709145.1 Parachlamydiales bacterium | reverse complement strand
ATTTTTTCAATATCTTTTGGGAAATCTCGATAATACTTGGATTGCATCTATTTGCAAGCACAAAAGCAATATTTATTTTCTTTTGTCCGCTTGATATTCCCCCTCTTTACCGATTCTTGAATCAAATAATAGCCTTCAATGTATTGCATTTGTGAATAGGCGCATTGGACGTCCAGATTTTGGCTACAATCAAAGAGAGAAGTTTGATTGTTGAATAGCGACTTTACCTTAATTCCAGTTTCCTTTTGATTTTTTGAAAGCTCCAAGAGCCACTTTTTTTGGGTAGCTCCTGATTAATAAATGTATAAAGATCTTCTTTTTCTTTCGGAACTTTTACACAGTATCGAAAAGAAGCAGAACCGATGCATTCGATGATCACCTTGTTAATGCTGTTAAGCACTTCTTCAAGATAGGACTTTGGCATGCTGTCGATATTGTTTTGGAAATTCCAGGCTTTAGTGAGTAGAGCCAAAACTTCACATCTTTCTTTAATGCGAAAAGCGGCTCGAAAATAGACTTTTTCATAAACAACGCCCCAGATTTTGGAAGACCTTTTAAGCCTTCGTACCATCAGTAGATGTCCACGGCCCCTTCAATCGTAGCTAAATTCTTGACAACGGCTTCCGGTGAACATGGCTCAGAATCTAATTGAACACGAATCTGTTCTTTTTGCAGTTGCCAAGAAAGATTCGTTTGTTTTGATATTCCAGAAATGAACGACATAAATTATCCCCTTATTTTTGAAAAACTTTTTTCTTAATACTTTTTTAGCTACAATTTCTAATGGATCTATTATTAATTTATTAAGCGGAGACAACTGCTTAGTAAACAAGGACAGTTCCGTACACCCTAATATAATTGTGTTTGCCGTCTCAGCGCGTAAAATCTTTAATAAATCCTGAATAATCGCTTGTTGCTCAGATCCTTTAAGAATCTGATCCATGAGTCTATCTATCTGTTTCTGCGTTTGAGAACTTGGATAGATGCAGGGAAAAAAACGTTTATGGAGGCCAAATTGCACCGATGTTGTTGTACAAAGAACAAGCGGGATCTCAGACGTCGGTATTTCCGTTACAATAACTTTGGGAAGATGAATGAGATCGATTAAATCTTCACTTTCATCTAAAAAAGCATGCAACGTGTTGCAAGCTATTGCTAAAACAGCGGCACCATTTGTGCGTAATTGATTCAGACACTCGCTTAGTTCTTTTCGCAATTGTGCCACATCCATTTCTGGCGACAGCATTTCCGAAATGGGAAACTTAGAAGCAGAACTTTAGGGAAATCTGCATCTTTATAACATCCATACAAACTTCCCGATAAAGAGAAGATCCGTTCGAGCAGTGCTGCGCCCGCTAAAGGCCCAGCGCCACCTACAATTCCGATAGGTATCGGTTTCATAAAAAATAATCCTCAAATAATTTTTAAAATGAAATAAAACTAAATAAATTTGTTCTGAACGGGATAGAATTTCTTAAGACCAAATCTCAAAAAACAAAAATCAATTCAGAAATAAAGGAAACAATTAATGAGCAGGATGCTCGTGATGATGTGAAAAATGATGGATAGAAAGAGCAGAGATTAAAAAGGGTTTAAAGTAACGATTGGATTGCGCTAGCTGCGCTCCATAGTCGGTTATCATATTATTCTCCTAAATGAAATTCTCTTAGGAAACAATCTCCCAAGCCGAAGTCAAAATACTAGATTTATGAATTCAAAACAAGATAAACATTCCCTGAACCATAAAGACATTGTAAACAAATAATAAAATTAACTATATAGGTTTTAGTCTTAGAGGCAAAGACAAAGGCTTATTCAAAATTTAAGGAGAGAGTGATGTTGTATTTACAAAACGTATATAGAAGTATTTTTTTTCTGCTTTTGCTAACCTGTGCACAATCTTTTGGTGACGTAAATACTAGCTCTGACATCATTGAGAATAGAGGAGTAAACGATTTACTTGATAAATCGATAGAGAAAATATGCAAAAAAAGTAAAAAGTTATCGTATTACCTATTCATAGAGGATTTTATACTAAGTTTTATTGAAATTCCAACATCTAATGTTTCAGGTGATAGTACGACAATATCTTCTGCCTATTTAGCAGGAAGAGCCGCGGTTTATAACACACAAAATGAAAAAGTGGGAACTTGCTCCGCTTCGTTTCTATGCATGCAAAATGCGGATGGCATATACACAGATATCTCAAATTATTTATCGGTAGACATTGGGCTCGTCATATCATGGTTCACGCCTACCACGCTCATCAATTTAGAATTGGACAGCATTGTTCATTCAATGGTTACCGAGTGCATTGTTTTGGCGAACACTAAAATTGGCTTTAACCCATTTTACGGAAAGACGTTCAATATGATTGTTTCATCTGATGATGAAAAAATCTATTTCAAATTAACTGAAATATAAATTTTGACTGTGCGCTTACTTAACTAGTTTACTTCGCTGGGAGAAGGGTATACAGGTGGTTTTGATGGTTTGGGAAATCCAGGTCTCTCCGACATATCATGCACCTGTTGAGGTGTCGGTGGTCCAGCAATGAAATTAATGTCCCAAGGGCCATCCACTGAGACGTAAAGAAGGTTACCTTCCTCAGAGTTGGTCCATCCTTCTTGAATTAGAAATGTAAATGGCCAGCAGCATATTTATGCAAAATGCTTGATATCAGCGTTTGATAAGGCAAACCTTCATAGGCAGCTTTTTGCTTAATTGCAGATACATCATTACCGGACAATCTAATATTTATGCGGACATCTTTTTTAAGAGTTTTGGCAGCAGCTGTTCGAGCTTTAATTTTTTCCTTTTCTAAATTCTTCACTGATCTCCATTCTTCTTTCTCAAATGAAGTCACAATTTCCTGCTCTTCATCTTCAAGTTTGTGAGAGACTTTTTTTCTTTTTCTCATGTTCCCTCAATATATTTTTGTCTTGCCTTTCTACTTGGAATAATGGTTTTAAGGAATATATTTCCATCAACATCTTCTACGAAAGGAACCAAATAAACATATTCGTTTGCATAAATTACATAGATTTTCTGACTGCCGTACTTTATAGGGTTTGGATGTTCGAGCACATCCAATATTTGATCATTTTCAATTGCAGAGATAATTTCATCAAAACTTATATTCCTTTCATTTATTAGCTTAGAATTTTTCTCTGAAGAATAAGAAAAAATCGTCATGTTATCTTAAAATCGTTTAATAAGCATTGTGTCACAATGTCTGCCTTTTGTCAACACGCTTATCAATCGATACAGCAATTCTAAATACGAAGACAAAGAAATTCACACAGAACACGAAAACTCAAGACTGAAGAGAACACCTTAAAAGCTTTGTGTCTCTAAGTGTTCTTTGCGTTGAATTTTGTTGAACAAACTCTGCAAATGAAAGCTGAATATAGAAGGTCCAGGTATAGTTTTAGATAGATTTTTATATTCGTTTAGTTCTCCTGCAATCGATAGAGAAAATGTGCAAAAAAAATAAAAAGTGATCGTTTTACCTATTCATGGAATATTTTATACATGTTTTATTGAAATCCAACATCTAATGTTTCGGGTGATAGTACTACAATTTCTTCTGCCTATTTAGCAGGAAGAGCGGTGGTTTATAACACACAAAATGAAAAATCTATTTCAAATTAACTGAAATATCAATTTTTGACTGTGCTCTTACTTAACTAGTTTACTTCACTAGGAGAAGGGATATATAGGGAGTCTTGAGGATTTGGGAAATACAGGTCTATTAGACAAATCATGCACTTGTTGAGGTGTAGGTGGTCCATCAATAAAATTGATATCCCAAGGGCCATCGAGAGAGACGTAAAGGAGATTTCCTTCCTCTGAATTGGTCCAGCCTTCATGAATCATTTTGCTTGGCATATAATTGTATGAGCCTGGGCTTAAGTCTGCAACTTTTCCATCCTGATCTTTCATCAGAAAATGGCCATAAACGCAATAATGCGTTTCATTAGCAGTATGCCAATGCTTTGGAGCATGATAATTTTTTGGGCAACGAATCATTAGTTGTGTTCCTCCTGTTTTGGGGTTGACATGGAGAATTGTCATTTCTGCTGATAGGTCTCCTAATTCTGGAATGAGTTTTCCCATTTATAATCTTCATATTTCAAATAGATAGCAGGGATCGGAACGATTTGAAGGTTGGGCACCTTTTGAATAAAATTTATAGGTTTCGGCCATAAGAGTTCCCCCAATCATCATCAGTATTGCATTAAAGAATAATTTCATAACATTCCTTTTTTTCCTTTAAATAGTGAGGCCAAAAATGAATGTCAAGACAAACCTTCAAACTTTGCACATCAATAAAATGATGTGTCTTTCTAGAATTAGGCAAATTCGAAAGAAGTTTATTTTTTATCGAGTCAGAAATTTAAGTCACGACGACAAGAGATTTATTATCTACTAATCCAATAGTGTTCAGATACTTATAAAACATAGAAAGACCCAAGACGAGTGCAAATCCATCTTCTATGCAATGTAAAAGTACGCCGATCAAAGACACTACGCTTTCTTCAAGATTAGCTTCTGCTAATTTAGAAAAATTTATCAATACCACAATTCGGACTTTTTATTTTAGATGCAAGAAAATCTAAAATCAGTGTTGATATTTTCAAAAAAAATTTATTAGGTTTTCAATAAAAAGGTTGATTCAATTTCTTCTCAAATGCAACTTTCTTTTTGAAAACAAAAGGAGTTCGTAATGAAGAAATATGCCTTTTTTCTCTGTTTTGCTTTAGTCTGTTTCGCAAGTATTTTTGGAGATTAGTTCTCAAGGACAAAACATAAATACTAAGAGCAGCTCATCAAGTCTCATAAAATATAATATCGCAACAATTATAATAAACACTGCGAACCAATTACTAAGATTACTCAAAAAGATATCAATCAAAAAGATGGATATGTCATCAGAAAGCCCGGTATTTATAAATTATGCGAAAATATCGTTTATAAACCGCGCGAGCACAGTAACGCGTATCAAGTAGCGGCTGCGATCACCATTGAAGCATCGAATGTGATTTTGGATCTTGGGAACTATCATATCTCACAGTATGTTCCGAGCGACCCTTCAGACCAGGTTCCTTTCGGCGTAGCCATTTTAGTGCCTGATCTTGCACCCAATAATTCCGACCTCAATTTTCCCGCCATACAATCTGTCTATATCCAAGGCGACAATGCGATCATTTCTGACTTTAGCATGTATGGGATTCGTGTGATGGCTCACACCAGCGATATTCAAATCTCGAATATCACCATAAAAAATGTGGGGAATTTAGCCTCTTTAGCTTTGAGACCCTTTCCTCAATACTTACCTCATAGCTTTTATGAGGATGCTGGATATGGCCCTAATTTCGGAGTGGCAGGTCTATGCATTGGTGAGAGTGAAATATTGGGAATGGGTGCTGAATTTTTCACTGAGCGACTTTTTGTTCCACAATATCGTGTCAATGAAGTCATCATCGAAAATGTCTTTTGTTTGGACAATTTCTTTGATGGTATCTGCATGGCCAACACGACCGATGTAACCATCCGCAACTGTCACTTCAATGGAACATTTAGCGATGACCCAGGAAATGCTAATGGTCCACTGGGTCCTTATACCTATGTTGCGGCCATAGGAGGTAACTTTGCAGGCCTTGATGGCTCGGTCTTTGCAGAGGATCCCAACATCCAAGATATGGTTGTGATAAACTCTACTTTCAATAACTCACAGATGCTTGGTCAATTTACAACACCTATTTTCTTTGAAGACAATAGCGGCACTTCGAATCATGCTTATCCAGTAGCAGGATGTATTGATTTGCGATCAAAAGATGTGGTCTATAGCGGCTGCCAGTTCAACAGCAGCATCCGTACTTTTGGACCGACCGTTCAAGGAGGCAGCACGATCTTTGGCTATCTTTCGGAGTAATGAAAATACGACATTTCTTTCCTGTTCGTTTAACAACAATGCTGGGCCAAACGCAGTGAATGGATTTCACCGCAGCGGAACCACTATTCCCGACCTCTTACCGATAAAACAAGGGCTTAATACATTCTTGTACAACTGTACTGCTAATGATAACACACAGTTATTACAACCGACCTTAGTTGTTCCGCAGACCGTCCTTTCTGGGTATGTATTTGCCTTTACAGTAGGAGTGGTTGTTGATAGCTGTACGGCCCAGAATAATGTGTTGCAAGGTCCTGCAGAGCAGCTTTCTATTGCTGCAGGTTTTATACTTTAGCCGCGTTACCAGGACCGGCAAGTAATGTTGAGAATATGGTGTTCAGAAACTGCACAGCCACACACTCTGCAGCATTAAATGGCGGCGACGCAATAGGTTTTTCCCTGATTACCTTTTTGGGAGATGCACCCAGTGCCACCCAGGCCGTTCTACTTGAAAATTGCGTAGCTGAAGGGTGTGAGACGCTTCCTCCTCCTAATAATTTGATTGCATTAGGTGCTGTACAAGGTGCTGCAGCGGATTCTTCGTATTTAATGAAATTCCACCAAATCTAACACCTGATCAACTGAGATCTCTTGCCCCATTTCATTTGTTGGCTGTAAGGCTTTGCACAATAAAGGGGTTCCTTCGGTGAATTCTTTGCTCGGTTATGACTTTTTTTCTGCAGGATTCTTTGTTAATTTTGGTTGAAACTGCACATTCTATCAATGCGAAGCGGACTGCAATGTTGACGGCTTTCTCTTACAAGACAGCCTTAACTGCGTTGTACGAAATTGCCGAGCTGACAATAACGTCGATCTAACCTATTTACCAGGAACAGGTGCAGGCTTTACAGACCTTGGGTTTGGAGGCACGACAGCAATTCCTGCACAGAGCCATTCATTCTTCGAATGGATTTATGCTTACAACAACGGAGATGGAACAACTCATGTGGGAGCCAATGGAAACTACAACGTGTATGTCGATCCTTCAGCAACGATCCCCTTAGCGATTCTGGAAGTGAAGGTATCTAGTCCACTAACTTCGTATAACTGTTTCAACCCTTCGACCTGTACATCTGTCCATAACGTCTCGGCCATTCCTTAAGGAAAAGGCTTTTAAAGACCAGCCCTGTCATTCAGGGCTGGTTTTATTCGAAACATTCTTGACTCATTTTGCGCCAGTATTTCGCAGTCAAGTGAGCAAAATTCGCTTAATTTCGTGATTACGGAAAAGACGATAGATTTTGCTAAATCGCAATTTTTTCAATATCCAATTCCAACTCAATATTTTCCTGATGCTCGGGCGGAGACAGCGGAAGCGAAACCAACTCATTATACAGCTCACTGATTTGTTTTTTCCCTGTAAGATGACCCATGAGGCACAACCTAATTCTCTCCCTTTCAAGGCTCATATTCGTATGCTTATCTTTAAAACCTTCCCACTTGATGACTGTTGGATGTTTAACTCCAAATCGCTTTGCAAACACATCTAGGGTCATGCCTAGACAGCGCCTAATAAAGCGAATTTCATTTCCTGTTAATTTTGCCTGTTTATGGCACAGCATTAATGAGACAATTTTCTCCAACTTATTGTAATTGATGTTAGGCAACCATTTTCCCTCGACCTTTACCATGGGGACGTGATGAAAAGGCAAGATTGGAAATCCACAACCATAATCAATAAATTGATCTTGAATTTTCTTTTTCATGATATTTATACTCTAATCTCATACGTCGTGATAATAATCATATTGGTTGCTTCATCGAATGAGATAAAAACTCTCAATTTCACGAGCAATGTCATGCCTCGTATAGCATAATGCCATTTTTGATAGGCTTCATCAAAATCGTCTTCTTTTTTTCATAAAATCAGTGTAAAAGAACATCTAAATACCTCACGGCGTGTGATTCCCCGTTGATCTTCCCTCTGTTCGGAATGTAAACACGATAAATATCTTCCCCCACTCTACACATTCCTGACCATGATCAATTTTCGGAGGTCGCGGGGTCTTACGTTTCATATGCAATAGTTGCGTTAGCGTTCGATATTCATGTCTTATATTTAATTGTAACTGAAGTACATTTAATTTAAGGTGTGATGACGATATTGACGGGTGAGCTTTCGCTACCGGCTGAGTTAAATAAAGACTCACGCAATTTCAGGATTTTCGGTCCCGATGAAACCCTGTCAAATCTTTTAGGAGCAGTATTAGATAAACTAATCGCCACTGGAGAATTTAAGAATGACGAATTCCTTGCTCCTGAAGGACGTGTGCTGGATTCTATGCTCAGTGAGAACCAATGCGAAGGTTGGCTTCGATGGTAGGGCCATAACTGATTATTGGTAGAGGTATAATTGTTCATGATGAATCACAAACTTTATAATCGGATTGCTTAGAGTCATAAAAGGGATTAAGCCTACTCATATATGCCACAACACACCACACCAAAAATGTTATCCAAAGCAGTATTGGAATCATTCCTTTAAGGACATCTAAGTTAACGCTGGTCGTTAGCAAGAAAGTTGCATCTGTATACATGCCTAAGGGAATAGCCATTGCCCAACGAGAGGGCTGATAATGAAATGGCACTTTGAAGTAGGCAAATTTCCATAACTCCATCAAACACAAAATAGGAATCCAGGCTGTTCCCCATCCCCATAAAAATAAAACCATTCCTTCCATAAAAGGCTTTATAGCATCGAAAAATAGCGGAGGATTATGTACAAAGATAAATTGACTCCCATCAACAACAGCAATGGCTGCTGCACCCATGCACGTCCAATAGCAGGGATCCATATCTCTACCCACAAATGGAAAAAACAGCATTCGATAGAGATTCAAAGTCATGAAAATCAGATAAACGAAAACCCCAAAAGTCCAAAAACAAAATGCGAGCAACAAAAAAATCTGGTTCATTAGCATTTGATTTTCCCAAAGGGTAGTGAGTGCAATGCCCGAAGAATTGCATGCAATAGCAAGTAATAACCAGAATGGGCTAATGGCTTGTATAGGAGCCTGAATATGAAAAAAAAGTGTGCAAAACAGGATATACGTAAGAAGAATTGTTGAGATAACGCCTATTGAGCCGAGAACGAGTCCGCAGTAAAGAATGCATATCCAGCAAGACACAAACTTACAGCTAGAGCATTTGTTCCAGCGCTAAAGGTTAAATACTTAAACATTTTTTGGATGTTCTTGAAGTCTTGGAGCGCTTCAGTTTTGAGCATCACCAGCCTGAAAAGAAATAAAGACACCAGAATCACATAACCGAGCAGTCCCATGACCAGAAATAACCAGGAAAGAGCAATCCAACCAGTTTTATGAAAAATAATGGAAATAATCCCTGTAGACATTACAAAGGCAAAATTCGCTGGACTTATGTTTTTAAGGGATGATTGATTGATTTCTGTTTAGATATCAAGCTTATTATAAAGCCAAGCTAAAAGAAATAAACCCACAAAGGCATCTACAAAGCCATAAGCAATGCCAATGATAGATCCCCACAAAGAAATGGAATAACCTGGATAAATACTCGCCATTAAATTTAGAAACTGTGCGGAATATCCGGTGTATATGGCGAGGATAGTGCAGACAAACATGCATAGGGCCCACAGGATTCCCCCAGAAACTCCCAATCTTTTAGGATTTAACATAGTGTTCCTTCTTGGTTGATCTCGTTTTATATCTATCCTAGGTATAGCAATTTTATCATCATAAAAACAAAATTTGGAGATGCAATCTGCGCAATCTAAAGATGGGGGCGGTTGGATTCGACCAATGGAGACGTGAGTCGTATTTACAGTCGGATTCCCTTCCACAAAGTTATATGAACTGGAAGATCCCCGTCGCAACACAACAAAACGTTTAAAAGAGTTTGATTGTGCCGGCTTGCGCCATTTTGCTCCAATTTTTCTGGATCAAGTGCGTAAAATTTGCGTGTGCGACACGAGGCTGTTTCTCCTATATGTTTTAAAATGAAGAGACCATCGTTACCGCACGATGAATCTAGAGCTCTGAATAAAGAAGCGAGCTTGACAATGTAGCAAAGTGCAGCAATGCACGGGGATGATACCGTAAGGTTATCACCTTCCTGTTAACTAAGTATAAACAGGTAAGCGCTAGATAGTAAGTATGGCAAACATATGTGAATCTACGATAAGGGTCGTGAATTACAACAAGCGAAAATAGTTGATACGCTTGATGTAAAAGGCAAAGAGAAAGAGTGGTTTGGCGACCCAATCCAACCACGTGGTTACATCTAGTTCCTCTAATAAGTTAGATGGTTTTGCCGTTCTTCCTATGTGGGGGAGCCAGCCAGTGGTGTGTCTAGTAGGGAAAGGGCCATAACAGTTGGTACATCTAGCCCTATGGGTGCAGTTAACTCTAGAGATGGCCCAATATGAAGATCTAGGTAGGTAGTTGTTACAGTGTTGAGACCCAGGCACTTTGCTCCCTATGTAGAAGGCCTAACAGCTAGGGTTATGTCGAGAGATCTTAGGCTTCTTGTTAATTAGCTTCATCAGCGTTTTGAAAAGTGGCTAAAATTTAGACGCTTGGAATTATAGCAATACGTAATCCAACCAAGTAACAGGCAAAAAAACTATGTATTGCTATAATTGCAAACCTCTTAAATTTTAGCCACTTTCCGAAACGCTGATGAAGCTAATTAACAAGAAGCCTAAGATCTCTCGACATAACCCTAGCTGTTAGGCCTTCTACAATCTAGCAAAGTGCACTAGGTATCAACACTGTAACAACTACAGCACCCATCTAGATCTTCATATTGGGCCATCTAGAGTTAACTGCACCCATAGGGCTACATGTACCAAATGTTATCCCCCTTTCCCTACTAGACACGACCACTGCCTAGCTACCCCACATAGGAAGAACGGCAAAACCATCTAACTTACTAAGAAGGAACTAGATCTAACCACGTGGTTGGATTGCGTAGCCAAACCACTCTTTCTCTTTGCCTTTTGGCTCAAGCGTATCAACTATTTTCGCTTGTTGTAATTCACGACCCTTATCGTAGATTCACATATGTTTGCCATACTTACTATCTAGCGCTTACCTGTTTATACTTAGTTAACAGGAAGGTGATAACCTTACGGTATCATCCCCGTGCATTGCTGCACTTTGCTACATTGTCAAGCTCGCTTCTTTATTCAGAGCTCTAGATTCATCGTGCGGTAACGATGGTCTCTTCATTTAAGAGAGACATCTTCTCGAAACAGCCTCGTGTCGCACACGCAAATTTTACGCACTTGATCAGAAAAATTGGAGCAAAATGGCGCAAGCCGGCACAATCAAACTCTTTTAAACGTTTTGTTGTGTTGCGACAATGTCTTCCAGTTCATATAACTTTGTGGAAGGGAATCCGACTGTAAATACGACTCACGTCTCCATTGGTCGAATCCAACCGCCCCCATCTTTAGATTGCGCAGATTGCATCTCCAAATTTTGTTTTTTATGATGATAAAATTGCTATACCTAGGATAGATATAAAACGAGATCAACCAAGAAGGAACACTATGTTAAATCCTAAAAGATTGGGAGTTTCTGGGGGAATCCTGTGGGCCCTATGCATGTTTGTCTGCACTATCCTCGCCATATACACCGGATATTCCGCACAGTTTCTAAATTTAATGGCGAGTATTTATCCAGGTTATTCCATTTCTTTGTGGGGATCTATCATTGGCATTGCTTATGGCTTTGTAGATGCCTTTGTGGGTTTATTTCTTTTAGCTTGGCTTTATAATAAGCTTGATATCTAAACAGAAATGAATCAATCATCCCTTAAAAACATAAGTCCAGCGAATTTTGCCTTTGTAATGTCTACAGGGATTATTTCCATTATTTTTCATAAAACTGGTTGGATTGCTCTTTCCTGGTTATTTCTGGTCATGGGACTGCTCGGTTATGTGATTCTGGTGTCTTTATTTCTTTTCAGGCTGGTGATGCTCAAAACTGAAGCGCTCCAAGACTTCAAGAACATCCAAAAAATGTTTAAGTATTTAACCTTTAGCGCTGGAACAAATGCTCTAGCTGTAAGTTTGTGTCTTGCTGGATATAGTCTCTGCGGACTCGTTCTCGGCTCAATAGGCGTTATCTCAACAATTCTTCTTACGTATATCCTGTTTTGCACACTTTTTTTTCATATTCAGGCTCCTATACAAGCCATTAGCCCATTCTGGTTATTACTTGCTATTGCATGCAATTCTTCGGGCATTGCACTCACTACCCTTTGGGAAAATCAAATGCTAATGAACCAGATTTTTTTGTTGCTCGCATTTTGTTTTTGGACTTTTGGGGTTTTCGTTTATCTGATTTTCATGACTTTGAATCTCTATCGAATGCTGTTTTTTCCATTTGTGGGTAGAGATATGGATCCCTGCTATTGGACGTGCATGGGTGCAGCAGCCATTGCTGTTGTTGATGGGAGTCAATTTATTCTTGTACATAATCCTCCGCTATTTTTCGATGCTATAAAGCCTTTTATGGAAGGAATGGTTTTATTTTTATGGGGATGGGGAACAGCCTGGATTCCTATTTTGTGTTTGATGGAGTTATGGAAATTTGCCTACTTCAAAGTGCCATTTCATTATCAGCCCTCTCGTTGGGCAATGGTTTTTCCCTTAGGCATGTATACAGATGCAACTTTCTTGCTAACGACCAGCGTTAACTTAGATGTCCTTAAAGGAATGATTCCAATACTGCTTTGGATAACATTTTTGGTGTGGTGTGTTGTGGCATATATGAGTAGGCTTAATCCCTTTTATGACTCTAAGCAATCCGATTATAAAGTTTGTGATTCATCATGAACAATTATACCTCTACCAATAATCAGTTATGGCCCTACCATCGAAGCCAACCTTCGCATTGGTTCTCACTGAGCATAGAATCCAGCACACGTCCTTCAGGAGCAAGGAATTCGTCATTCTTAAATTCTCGAGCTTCCCAGTGGCGATTAGTTGTTTCGAATACTGCTCCTAAAAGATTTGACAGGGTTTCATCGGGACCGAAAATCCTGAAATTGCGTGAGTCTTTATTTAACTCAGCCGGTAGCGAAAGCTCACCCGTCAATATCGTCATCACACCTTAAATTAAATGTACTTCAGTTACAATTAAATATAGACATGAATATCGAACGCTAACGCAACTATTGCATATGAAACGTAAGACCCCGCGACCTCCGAAAATTGATCATGGTCAGGAATGTGTAGAGTGGGGAAGATATTTATCGTGTTTACATTCCGAACAGAGGGAAGATCAACGGGGAATCACACGCCGTGAGGTATTTAGATGTTCTTTTACACTGATTTTATGAAAAAAAGAAGACGATTTTGATGAAGCCTATCAAAAATGGCATTATGCTATACGAGGCATGACATTGCTCGTGAATTGAGAGTTTTTATCTCATTCGATGAAGCAACCAATATGATTATTATCACGACGTATGAGATTAGAGTATAAATATCATGAAAAAGAAAATTCAAGATCAATTTATTGATTATGGTTGTGGATTTCCAATCTTGCTTCATCACGTCCCCATGGTAAAGGTCGAGGGAAAATGGTTGCCTAACATCAATTACAATAAGTTGGAGAAAATTGTCTCATTAATGCTGTGCCATAAACAGGCAAAATTAACAGGAAATGAAATTCGCTTTATTAGGCGCTGTCTAGGCATGACCCTAGATGTGTTTGCAAAGCGATTTGGAGTTAAACATCCAACAGTCATCAAGTGGGAAGGTTTTAAAGATAAGCATACGAATATGAGCCTGGGAACGGAAAAAGACATTCGGTTGTGCCTCATGGGTCATCTTACAGGGAAAAAACAAATCAGTGAGCTGTATAATGAGTTGGTTTCGCTTCCGCTGTCTCCGCCCGAGCATCAGGAAAATATTGAGTTGGAATTGGATCTCGAAAAAATTGCGATTTAGCAAAATCTATCGTCTTTTCCGTAATCACGAAATTAAGCGAATTTTGCTCACTTGACTGCGAAATACTGGCGCAAAATGAGTCAAGAATGTTTCGAATAAAACCAGCCCTGAATGACAGGGCTGGTCTTTAAAAGCCTTTTCCTTAAGGAATGGCCGAGACGTTATGGACAGATGTACAGGTCGAAGGGTTGAAACAGTTATACGAAGTTAGTGGACTAGATACCTTCACTTCCAGAATCGCTAAGGGGATCGTTGCTGAAGGATCGACATACACGTTGTAGTTTCCATTGGCTCCCACATGAGTTGTTCCATCTCCGTTGTTGTAAGCATGATTAAACTCGAAGAATGAATGGCTCTGTGCAGGAATTGCTGTCGTGCCTCCAAACCCAAGGTCTGTAAAGCCTGCACCTGTTCCTGGTAAATAGGTTAGATCGACGTTATTGTCAGCTCGGCAATTTCGTACAACGCAGTTAAGGCTGTCTTGTAAGAGAAAGCCGTAGACATTGCAGTCCGCTTCGCATTGATAGAATGTGCAGTTTAGACCAAAATTAACAAAGAATCCTGCAGAAAAAAAGTCATAACCGAGCAAAGAATTCACCGAAGGAACCCCTTTATTGTGCAAAGCCTTACAGCCAACAAATGAAATGGGCCCAGATCTCAGTTGATCAGGTGTTAGATTTGGTGGAATTTCATTAAATACGAAGAATCCACTGCCAGCACCTTGTACAGCACCTAATGCAATCAAATTATTAGGAGGAGGAAGCGTCTCACACCCTTCAGCTACGCAATTTTCAAGTAGAACGGCCTGGGTGGCACTCGGTGCATCTAGGAAAAAGGTAATCAGGGAAAAACCTATTGCGTCGCCGCCATTTAATGCTGCAGAGTGTGTGGCTGTGCAGTTTCTGAACACCATATTCTCAACATTACTTGCCGGTCCTGGTAACGCGGCTAAAGTATTAAAACCTGCAGCAATAGAAAGCTGCTCTGCAGGACCTTGCAACACATTATTCTGGGCCGTACAGCTATCAACAACCACTCCTACTGTAAAGGCAAATACATACCCAGAAAGGACGGTCTGCGGAACAACTAAGGTCGGTTGTAATAACTGTGTGTTATCATTAGCAGTACAGTTGTACAAGAATGTATTAAGCCCTTGTTTTATCGGTAAGAGGTCGGGAATAGTGGTTCCGCTGCGGTGAAATCCATTCACTGCGTTTGGCCCAGCATTGTTGTTAAACGAACAGGAAAGAAATGTCGTATTTTCATTACTACCCGAAAGATAGCCAAAGATCGTGCTGCCTCCTTGAACGGTCGGTCCAAAAGTACAGATGCTGCTGTTGAACTGGCAGCCGCTATAGACCACATCTTTTGATCGCAAATCAATACATCCTGCTACTGGATAAGCATGATTCGAAGTGCCGCTATTGTCTTCAAAGAAAATAGGTGTTGTAAATTGACCAAGCATCTGTGAGTTATTGAAAGTAGAGTTTATCACAACCATATCTTGGATGTTGGGATCCTCTGCAAAGACCGAGCCATCAAAACCTGCAAAGTTACCTCCTATGGCCGCAACATAGGTATAAGGACCCAGTGGACCATTAGCATTTCCTGGGTCATCGCTAAATGTTCCATTGAAGTGACAGTTGCGGATGGTTACATCGGTCGTGTTGGCCATGCAGATACCATCAAAGAAATTGTCCAAACAAAAGACATTTTCGATGATGACTTCATTGACACGATATTGTGGAACAAAAAGTCGCTCAGTGAAAAATTCAGCACCCATTCCCAATATTTCACTCTCACCAATGCATAGACCTGCCACTCCGAAATTAGGGCCATATCCAGCATCCTCATAAAAGCTATGAGGTAAGTATTGAGGAAAGGGTCTCAAAGCTAAAGAGGCTAAATTCCCCACATTTTTTATGGTGATATTCGAGATTTGAATATCGCTGGTGTGAGCCATCACACGAATCCCATACATGCTAAAGTCAGAAATGATCGCATTGTCGCCTTGGATATAGACAGATTGTATGGCGGGAAAATTGAGGTCGGAATTATTGGGTGCAAGATCAGGCACTAAAATGGCTACGCCGAAAGGAACCTGGTCTGAAGGGTCGCTCGGAACATACTGTGAGATATGATAGTTCCCAAGATCCAAAATCACATTCGATGCTTCAATGGTGATCGCAGCCGCTACTTGATACGCGTTACTGTGCTCGCGCGGTTTATAAACGATATTTTCGCATAATTTATAAATACCGGGCTTTCTGATGACATATCCATCTTTTTGATTGATATCTTTTTGAGTAATCTTAGTAATTGGTTCGCAGTGTTTATTATAATTGTTGCGAGAACATTTTTTACGAGACTTGATGAGCTGCTCAGTATTTATAAGTTTGTCCTGAGACGAATCTCCAAAAATACTTGCGAAACAGACTAAAGCAAAACAGAGAAAAATGGCATATTTCTTCATTATGAACTCCTTTTGTTTTCAAAAAAGAAAGTTGCATTTGAGAAGAAATAGAATCAACCTTTTTATTGAAAACCTAATAAATTTTTTTGTGAAAATATCAACACTGGTTTTAGATTTTCTTGCATCTAAAATAAAAAGTCCGAATTGTGGTATTGATAAATTTTTCTAAATTAGCAGAAGCTAATCTTGAAGAAAGCGTAGTGTCTTTGATCGGCGTACTTTTACATTGCATAGAAGATGGATTTGCACTCGTCGTGTGTTTTTCTATGTTTTATAAGTATCTGAACACTATTGGATTAGTAGATAATAAATCTCTTTCGTTGTGGCTTAAATTTCTGACTCGATAAAAAATAAACTTCTTTCGGATTTGCCTAATTCTAGAAAGACACATCATTTTATTGATGTGCAAAGTTTGAAGTTTTGTCTTGACATTCATTTTTGGCCTCACTATTTAAAGGAAAAAAAGGAATGTTATGAAACTATTTTTTAATGCAATGCTGACTATGATAGCAGGATCTCTTGTCGCTGAATCCATGGATTTAACTAAAAATGCTCAACCCCCTTTTTCTGACCCTGCAATTTATTTGAAATATGAAGATTACAAATGGGAGAAACTTATCCCAGAGCTTGGAAACTTATCGGCAGAAATGACAATTTTACATGTGAGCCCTAAAACGGGTGCAACACAACTCATGATCCGTTGTCCAAAAAACTACCACGCTCCAAAACACTGGCATACAGCTAATGAAACGCATTACTGCGTTTACGGTCATTTTCTGATGAAAGACGCCGATGGAAAAACAGCAGACTTAAGTCCAGGCTCCTACAATTATATGCCTAGCAAGATGATTCATGAAGGATGGACAACTCTGAGGAAGGTAACCTTCTTTACGTCTCAGTGGATGGCCCTTGGGACATTAATTTCATTGCTGGACCACCGACACCTCAACAGGTGCATGATATGTCGGAGAGACCTGTATTTCCCAAATCATCAAAACCACCTGTATACCCTTCTCCCAACGAAGTAAACTAGTTAAGTAAGAGCACAGTCAAATATTTATATTTCAGTTAATTTGAAATAGATTTTTCATTTTGTGTGTTATAAACCACCGCTCTTCCTGCTAAATAGGCAGAAGAAATTGTAGTACTATCACCCGAAACATTAGATGTTGGATTTCAATAAAACATGTATAAAATATTCCATGAATAGGTAAAACGATCACTTTTTATTTTTTTTGCACATTTTCTCTATCGATTGCAGGAGAACTAAACGAATATAAAAATCTATCTAAAACTATACCTGGACCTTCTATATTCAGCTTTCATTTGCAGAGTTTGTTCAACAAAATTCAACACAAAGAACACTTAGAGACACAAAGCTTTTAAGGTGTTCTCTTTGAGTCTTGAGTTTTCGTGTTCTGTGTGAATTTCTTTGTCTTCGTATTTAGAATTGCTGCATCGATTGATAAGCGTGTTGACAAAAGGCAGACATTGTGACACAATGCTTATTAAACGATTTTAAGATAACATGACGATTTTTTCTTATTCTTCAGAGAAAAATTCTAAGCTAATAAATGAAAGGAATATAAGTTTTGATGAAATTATCTCTGCAATTGAAAATGATTAAATATTGGATGTGCTCGAACATCCAAACCCTATAAAGTACGGCATTCAGAAAATCTATGTAATTTATGCAAACGAATATGTTTATTTGGTTCCTTTCGTAGAAGATGTTGATGGAAATATATTCCTTAAAACCATTATTCCAAGTAGAAAGGCAAGACAAAAATATATTGAGGGAACATGAGAAAAAGAAAAAAAGTCTCTCACAAACTTGAAGATGAAGAGCAGGAAATTGTGACTTCATTTGAGAAAGAAGAATGGAGATCAGTGAAGAATTTAGAAAAGGAAAAAATTAAAGCTCGAACAGCTGCTGCCAAAACTCTTAAAAAAGATGTCCGCATAAATATTAGATTGTCCGGTAATGATGTATCTGCAATTAAGCAAAAAGCTGCCTATGAAGGTTTGCCTTATCAAACGCTGATATCAAGCATTTTGCATAAATATGCTGCTGGCCATTTACATTTCTAATTCAAGAAGGATGGACCAACTCTGAGGAAGGTAACCTTCTTTACGTCTCAGTGGATGGCCCTTGGGACATTAATTTCATTGCTGGACCACCGACACCTCAACAGGTGCATGATATGTCGGAGAGACCTGGATTTCCCAAACCATCAAAACCACCTGTATACCCTTCTCCCAGCGAAGTAAACTAGTTAAGTAAGCGCACAGTCAAAATTTATATTTCAGTTAATTTGAAATAGATTTTTTCATCATCAGATGAAACAATCATATTGAACGTCTTTCCGTAAAATGGGTTAAAGCCAATTTTAGTGTTCGCCAAAACAATGCACTCGGTAACCATTGAATGAACAATGCTGTCCAATTCTAAATTGATGAGTGTGGTAGGCGTGAACCATGATATGACGAGCCCAATGTCTACCGATAAATAATTTGAGATATCTGTGTATATGCCATCCGCATTTTGCATGCATAGAAACGAAGCGGAGCAAGTTCCCACTTTTTCATTTTGTGTGTTATAAACCGCGGCTCTTCCTGCTAAATAGGCAGAAGATATTGTCGTACTATCACCTGAAACATTAGATGTTGGAATTTCAATAAAACTTAGTATAAAATCCTCTATGAATAGGTAATACGATAACTTTTTACTTTTTTTGCATATTTTCTCTATCGATTTATCAAGTAAATCGTTTACTCCTCTATTCTCAATGATGTCAGAGCTAGTATTTACGTCACCAAAAGATTGTGCACAGGTTAGCAAAAGCAGAAAAAAAATACTTCTATATACGTTTTGTAAATACAACATCACTCTCTCCTTAAATTTTGAATAAGCCTTTGTCTTTGCCTCTAAGACTAAAACCTATATAGTTAATTTTATTATTTGTTTACAATGTCTTTATGGTTCAGGGAATGTTTATCTTGTTTTGAATTCATAAATCTAGTATTTTGACTTCGGCTTGGGAGATTGTTTCCTAAGAGAATTTCATTTAGGAGAATAATATGATAACCGACTATGGAGCGCAGCTAGCGCAATCCAATCGTTACTTTAAACCCTTTTTAATCTCTGCTCTTTCTATCCATCATTTTTCACATCATCACGAGCATCCTGCTCATTAATTGTTTCCTTTATTTCTGAATTGATTTTTGTTTTTTGAGATTTGGTCTTAAGAAATTCTATCCCGTTCAGAACAAATTTATTTAGTTTTATTTCATTTTAAAAATTATTTGAGGATTATTTTTTATGAAACCGATACCTATCGGAATTGTAGGTGGCGCTGGGCCTTTAGCGGGCGCAGCACTGCTCGAACGGATCTTCTCTTTATCGGGAAGTTTGTATGGATGTTATAAAGATGCAGATTTCCCTAAAGTTCTGCTTCTAAGTTTCCCATTTTCGGAAATGCTGTCGCCAGAAATGGATGTGGCACAATTGCGAAAAGAACTAAGCGAGTGTCTGAATCAATTACGCACAAATGGTGCCGCTGTTTTAGCAATAGCTTGCAACACGTTGCATGCTTTTTTAGATGAAAGTGAAGATTTAATCGATCTCATTCATCTTCCCAAAGTTATTGTAACGGAAATACCGACGTCTGAGATGCCGCTTGTTCTTTGCACAACAACCTCGGTGCAATTTGGCCTCCATAAACGTTTTTTTCCCTGCATCTATCCAAGTTCTCAAACGCAGAAACAGATAGATAGACTCATCGATCAGATTCTTAAAGGATCTGAGCAACAAGCGATTATTCAGGATTTATTAAAGATTTTACGCGCTGAGACGGCAAACACAATTATATTAGGGTGTACGGAACTGTCCTTGTTTGCTAAGCACTTGTCTCCGCTTAATAAATTAATAATAGATCCTTTAGAAATTGTAGCTAAAAAAGTATTAGAAAAAAGTTTTTCAAAAATAAGGGGATAATTTATGTCGTTCATTTCTGGAATATCAAAACAAACGAATCTTTCTTGGCAACTGCAAAAAGAACAGATTCGTGTTCAATTAGATTCTGAGCCATGTTCACCGGAAGCGGTTGTCAAAAATTTAGCTGCGATTCAAGGACCCGTGGATATCTACTGTTGGTATGAAGGCTTGAAAGGTCTTCCAAAATCTGGGGCGTTGTTTATGAAAAAGTCTATTTTCGAGCCGCTTTTCGCATTAAAGAAAGATGTGAAGTTTTGGCTCTACTCACTAAAAGCCTGGAATTTCCAAAACAATATCGACAGCATGCCAAAGTCCTATCTTGAAGAAGTGCTTAACAGCATTAACAAGGTGATCATCGAATGCATCGGTTCTGCTTCTTTTTTTCGATACTGTGTAAAAGTTCCGAAAGAAAAAGAAGATCTTTATACATTTATTAATCAGGAGCTACCCAAAAAAAAGTGGCTCTTGGAGCTTTCAAAAAATCAAAAGGAAACTGGAATTAAGGTAAAGTCGCTATTCAACAATCAAACTTCTCTCTTTGATTGTAGCCAAAATCTGGACGTCCAATGCGCCTATTCACAAATGCAATACATTGAAGGCTATTATTTGATTCAAGAATCGGTAAAGAGGGGAATATCAAGCGGACAAAAGAAAATAAATATTGCTTTTGTGCTTGCAAATGATGAATCCAAGTATTATCGAGATTTCCCAAAAGATATTGAAAAAATGCTCCGGTTGGATTTTAAAGAAAGTCTAGCTGAGATAGAGGTCAATATTATCTTTCAATTTTTTCAATATGAGGAGTCATTAAAATCAAGACCTTACTATTATAAAAATTCAAGAGATCCGGAGGTAAAAACTGAAGAAATCAGTTCCTATTTCAGTTTTTTAATATCAAAACAACCGTTTTGTAAAGATGTGCTTCACAACTTAAATGGATGGATAAAATGATCGTAATTCTACTACTAGATGATACGTTCCACTTCAATGATGGCAAGTGAAGAAGGGGTTGGCCAAATGCGTTTTAATTTCAAATTAGAATCATCCAGCAACCGCTGCCATTCTTTTTGAGTACGCTCTTGGCCACCAAATAACGCTAGCATGAAGAGATCGAAGTTTTTACTTTCATGAGGAGTATTACCCTCGGGTACAACAGCATCAATGATGAGCAGTCTACTTGTGGTTGCCATAGCCTTCTGGCAATTTCTTAAAATGCTTACACATGCTTGGTCGTCCCAATCATGCAAAATTCTTTTAAGTATATACAGATCGGAGTTTTCAGGAACTGTTTGGAAAAAGCTTCCACTTGCAAATTTACAACGTGATAGTAGACCTTGTTCTTGAAGAAAAGCATCCACCCGATCCTTCAAATGGGGAAGTTCATATACAACGCCATGCGATGAAGTACTTTTCTTTAAAATTTCAGCTAACAAACCGCCAATGCCACCCCCAAGATCTACAATTGAATGATAAGTTGAAAAGTCAAAACTACCTGCGATTAGACCATCTTCTTTGGCAGAAAGATTAGCCATACCCAAATCAAAGGATTGTGATAACTGCCGGTTTTTGGCGATATAATCAAAATAGCCGATGCCATAGTGATGATTAAATGCTGGATGCCCCGTCTTTATGCTATAAAGTAGATCACCAAAAGCATTCCATCGTGATTCATCTTCTTTCATTAAAAGTAATCTTAGAGAGTTTGGATTTGACGTAACCAATAATTCAGCAAGGGGTGTTAAGACGAATGAATTATCTTTTTCTTCTAAAAATATGTCGTGACTTGCCAGCGTACGCAACAACCTATAGAGTGGTTGTGGTTGAACACCGACTAACATTGATAGATCATTGGCACTTTTTGGACCTTCCACCAAATGGTCTGCTATGCCCAGGATAGCAGCGACATGTATTGCTCGCGAAAGCACAAAGGCATATGACATTTCGGCAAGCTTAGTTTTATTGTCGACCCCAGGATTACTTTTCATAAAACTCAAAAAGAGGTTGTTCTAACTTAAAATCTGAAATGCTACTACAACTTGAAATTCAACTCAACTTCCGGATGAATCGATTTTTTTTGCTTGTATAGGAATGAAATATTCTTTCAATATAAATCCTTCCATGGAAAAGTTTAGCGCAAGCTAAAGGAACAGTAAATGTCCCCTGAAGATTTCATCCAGGCTAAAAAGAGAATTTCTCCTTTCGTGCAACCGACTCCTTTGATAAAAAGCGATATACTTCAAAAAATTTTTGGATATAAGAGCCCTATTTATTTGAAACTTGAGAGCGAGCATCCTACAGGGAGTTTCAAAGTACGAGGAGCATTTAATGCTCTCTTGCAGCTAGACCCATCCGTTGAAAAGATCGTGGCTTTTTCTAGTGGAAATTTTGCTCAGGCTGTAGCCTATGGCTCTGCTAAATTGAAGAAGAAAGCGACTATTGTAATGCCTCAAAATGCTCCGCGTAAAAAAATCGAGGGTACGCGAAATCTTGGAGCTGAGATCGTATTTTGTGGTGATAGACATGAAGATGGAGAAAGCATAGTCAAAGAACTTGTAGAAAACGAGGGATATTTTGCCCTTCATCCTTTTAACAATTACCAGACAATGGCGGGTCAAGGAACTGCTGCTCTTGAAGTTCTTGAAACCAATCCTCATATAAAACATTTCTTCTCTCCTGTAGGAGGAGGAGGCCTTTTGAGCGGCTGTGCGACTGTTCTCAAGGCTTATAATAAAATGATCAACGTTTACAGTGTAGAGCCCTTAGGCGCCCATGATTTCTACGATTCCTTTCAAGCAAAGGAACATATTGCTTTTGAGAAAACTGATACGATTGCTGATGGTTTACGTGCTATTTCTGTTGGAAAATTAAATTATCCTATTTTGATGTCAACGGTGGATCAAGTCCTCGCAATTTCTGAAGAAAGTATAATTGAAGCCATGCGCTTATTGTGGAAGCATCATAACTTAGTTATTGAGCCTTCAGGTGCAGTAGCATTAGCAGGATTTCTTTCCGTGCACGAAGGTTTGCAAGGTGATGTAGTCATTCTCGTTACTGGTAAAAATGTGGATTCTGAGTCATTCCAAAAATGGGTTGGCGACAAATGAAAAATATCAATCTATTGCTTAATCACTTTAGGTTTTATTAACTGAGGAAATCTGAATGTAATGCACTTCTGATACACCTTGAACTTGTTGTCCCGAATGATAGAGTGCTTTCACTTTTTCCTTGTCTACAACTTCCTCTTGTTTAACTGCATTCAAGATACGTGCATCTTCCACGGAAAGATGAATGGACAAACGCATAAATCTTTTCACAATGAAGTCTCCCACACGCATGGATTTATCCTTCATTTGCTGCATAATATAACCTCCAAGAGCTTTTTTCTCTTGCTCAAGGTCATCGATCGTTCTACTTAATTCTTTATATTTTCTGACTTGATCATCAAAAGTCATAAGCCCTCTCTAACTTAACGTATTCATCAATGAAATGATGTTTTTAATTTTTTTGTTAAAAATAAATGTGCGTCATTTTTTGTGTTCTTAACAATGCTTATAAAAGGAGCTGTCCGACGGTTATTATCTAGGAGAATAGTGGCATTATGAATTGGATCATTGAAGATCACAGTAGGTGGGGTAAAAGGACCATCGAACGATTTCATATAGATGGCATAAAAATTGTTGTCTTGGGCCCTAAGGAACTGATAATCGCCTTCAGTCATCACTCCTTGGGTAGTCATGGGGCCGTTTTGAGCGATATAGGATTTTTCGGAAAGACGTATCTCTTCCACAAAATTCAAGCCAATTTGCGTGCTTCCTCCATTTGGATTTTTGACTTCTTGGTAGATCGCAAGCCATGCATCCATTGGGGTATTATTTAAATCAGATCGATCATCATTGCGAAAGTCAAAATACAAGACACCGACTCGTCCCTTTTTAGTAACGGCAACAAAGGGGGCAAAAGCTTGAGGATTTGATGCATTCGGAGGGGTGCGATTAATTTGTATAGGTGTTGACCATGTATGTCCGCCATCTCGAGAAGTGACGAGCCCTATTTGTTGGAGTTGGTCCGGCCTAAACTCGCTCGTTTGATAAGCAACGTACAAAAAACCGTTTCTTGGATTTACGTTATAAGAAGGGACTGTTTGATCGTTTCGCATGAGCGTTCCCAAACCGCCTATAATATTTCCATGGCTGTCATAAGTATATCCACCCGTATAAAGCAAATGATTGACAAAACTTGGTACGACAACTTCTGAATGAGGATTCCATGTTTTGCCTTGGTCTTTGGAGCGTATTGCTACAATATCTGTTAGAGAATATTGAAAGGGAAAAGAATCGTTAGTATATTGTGCATCAGTCGCATTAGGCTTTGCGTAGACTCGAACTGTAAAGTCGAGCCAATCACCATTTACATTTGGCGCTTTGCATTTCTTCGGTAAGATGACGACAACATTGTTGCTAGCCTGATTGTCATTTTGAATTCCATTGCTTAAGCCTTGTTGTGTAAGGTCTGGAAAAGGATCATATAGCAGTTGTACTGCTGACCAATTTTTTCCGCAGGTAGTTGTATAGCTGCTTTGAGCGACTCCATGGGAGGATGAACTCGGATTGAAGTTTGCGAAGACCACGATAGCATTACGAAAATCGTTTGGATCAGCCGTAATAGAAGTTTTGTCCGAATTTGCAAATTGTTTTGTGGGTTCATTAAGATAATTCATACTGGAGAATAAATAACGAGGCTCACTCCAAGTTGCTCCATCATCTTCTGAAATTGTGACAACGACTCCAAACTGATTTTCTGTATTGGGTACTTGCGTTGCATTGAGCACCGCAGCGCATAAATAAACTTTACTTCCATCGGCAGAATAACTTAACCATTCATCGCCTGAGCGTTGATTGATTCCACCTTCACATATTTGAAAAGGAATATTGCTTTTATGCCAATGAATACCTCCATCTTTGGAATAAACAACTCCTGCCTGAAGTGCTCCTCCATTAGAGACCCGATCTTGTTGCCAGACGGCGACCAGGTAATTTTTATTCTTTGGATTTACCGCAATGGTTGGTTCAACAGAAGATCCATAAAAAACAGTTGTAGTTGTATTGTATACTACTTGTTGATCGAGGCATTCTGGCGATAAAATTTGCTCAAAAGCTTCTAAGTGTTCTTTCCCGTTTATAGTTGCAAGAAAAGTAGAGCAAGCAAGGCAAAACACGATTTTGACAAAAATCTTTTGACTCCTTGTAGTCGTACTTTGATTCATTTCTGACAACTCCTTTTTTATCTTAATATTCAATGCTTTTCAAGATGGCACGGGCAACTCTTTCTCCAGATTCACAGGGCGCCTCCATAGTTCCTAGGACTTCTAGTAAAGTGGATGCATGTTCACCAGCAAAATAAAGATTTTCTATCGGTGCAAAAAGGGTTTTAAACTTCTCGCCGCTAATTTCAGTGATATCCGTTAATAAAGATTCTGTCCTGCAGCTATGTAGAAATAAGAACCTTTAACATAAGGATCGTTGGGCCAACTGTAGCCTATAGGAATAAAAGATTAGTCAGCGAGCATTTGGCTCGCCAAATCTTTAGCTAATTTTCCATCGACAGCTTTGTTGATCGTCATAATGCTTTTCATCACTAAGCCAAGTTCTTTTTTTGTTTTTGCGCCAGATTCAGCAATTGCTTGTTGGACGATTGCCTTCGTTTCTTCGGGCGATGGTGTCTTTGGCAAAAATTCTTGCACGATCGTCATTTCAATTTTTAACCGATCGACAATTTCAGGGCGATTTGCCCCTTGCGCTTGTTCAAGAGCTTCTTGTAAATTACCGAAATACGTTTTGAACAGTTTGACAACTTCATCATCCGCAAGATTGGCACGAGCATCGACAGCCAAAATTTTTGATTTAAGCATACGTAAAGTATCAAGTCTGACTTGATTCCGACTTTTCATCGCTTCCTTAATACCTTCATTAACTTTTTCGACAATCATTTCACATCCCCATTTTACATTGAGAAAACAGCTTATCTCGATTCTCTATTTTTCCCAATTAAAATTTACGTACAAAAAGGATCAATCTAAGTAAAGGCTGAATGACCTAGCATTTAAAATTTTTATTTGTCATAGAATTAAACGGAGGCTTTACCATCCGGAGGTTTTATGGCAAATGTTTCTCAAGTCGATTGCAGATTCCATTGTTGCCCCAGTGAATGTTTGCAACAAATCGGTAAATTCTTCAACACTGTTGCCGAAAAGATAAAAGCAATTGTTCGAAGGATCTTAAATTGTTTATCACCGCCTAAGCCAACTTCACAGGAAATTAAGATTACCCTCCACACCAATTATCAGGTTGAATTGGAACTGCAAAAGGTCATTTTGGCTCAAGCCAAAGAAAAACCTTCTACAGCCTATTGTAAAAAGGTTTTAAAAGATGTCCAAGAATTCAGGGGAGAGGTAGAGGAACATCATGCCCAATTAAAAACGGCTCAACAAGAGATCGCACAAGTCCTTTATCTCGAAGATAAACTTCAAAAACCTTTGGATCATGAACATCCGGAAATCAAGACCCAAATTCAACAAACATTTGAAGCAAGCCTAAATGGTATCCAGAAAAGACTTGCTGCTCTTTCTGAAGCTCAAGGCCAAGGAGGTTTGCAAGATCCACGACTTACTCTTCAAATAGCCACGCCAAAAGAGATTGGTAAAGCACTTGTTATCATCAGCTCTGGCGTCCTAAATACAGGGATTATTCCCGACATGCGAAAATTATTGTCAAAAGACAATCCGATGGATTACGAAATCGTCATTCACAAAGTTCTAGAACAATTGGAGAATTCGACAAACCTCCACGTAATTTTTGATTCAATTGTAAAACCAGAAGATCCACATCATCCCATCAACCAGGTTATACGATGTGTTTTAGGTCTGTCCCCAGAAACACCAATCTCAGATGTCCATGCCAAGCAGGCCGCTCTGATTGCACTTCTTTCACACTTACGCCAAGGACCTATCGGTGATTGTTTCGCGGTCTACTTGGGGATCGGCCTTCTCAATCAACGGCTTGATAAGTGCTTGAAAGATTTTGCGGAAATCTTAAAAACCGGACGTGCAGTCAGGCTGATTGATGGGCATCCTAAGGAATTTCATTTCGTTATGAATATTGCCGATGATAGCCGCATAAAGAAATTCAAGCTTCAACGGTCTGGAATTCTTTTCTCTCAGCAAATTCCAATCTACGAGATACCAGGGATTAAAGCTGCTCTTATGCAAATGGGGATTAATAAACCTGCTGAGGCGACGGAAAAAGTTTTGCAAACATTATTTAAAGATTCGGATCCAAAAAATCTATGGATTGAATGTACTGCAGAGTCTTTAATTCCACTTTATGCAAATAGTCAAGAACAGGTGCAAATCGGACTTTTTGCATTTTGTTGCGAAACCAACAATGGCCTTTTACGGGTGTGGGAAAACCTTCTTGCTGCGATGGCAGAGGCGAATCCCACAGGTTATACCAATGCAAAAGTGATTGCTAGCGTGATTGATGGACTGAGCGATTTTTTTAAGACAACAGCATTAGCCAAGGGGCCTCAGCCTGTTAATGTAATTCGTGATTCTCTTAAAGGTGCATTGAATGGACGAATTCGGTTGATTTACGATTTTACCATTGGTGATGGAGGTTATCGTCTTGAAAACGTAACTAATCCCAATGAATTTAAAACATTCATCATTCAAGCGTTGGGAGATATTCCTCAAAAAGACAAAACTCTGGATAAAATAGCCGACTATATCAAGAACGATCCCAATTTCTTAAAAAAGGCTCTTTGGTCATTTGATGATGAAAATAAAAAATTCGAAGATCCTGTGGCGAATTTAGCGCGTCTGAAAGGAGTGCCATGGAGGTATGAGACAGGGAATAACTTAAGACGTGCTTATGCGGCAGAGTTGGAACAACCGATGCCTACACCAATTTTGTCCCATCCTAAGAACGCGCAAGATTTGGCGATAAAATTTCTTCAACTCTGTACAAAATTAAGTAAGGAAACTTCTATTTACACGAATGACAAACCTAACGAAATTATCCCAGTGGAAGTTCCTACACATGCTTTCAACGCCACTATTGAAACTCCGGAAATCCTTGCGTTTTTGAAAAGTGGTCAATCTCCGGAAGACTGGTTTAAAGCATTCCAACTTGATGTTGGTTTTAATGTTTCTAGAATGCAGATGGGCAAACAGGAAAGAGAAGACGCTATAAAATATATTGTCGATAACAAAATGGTTCCCGAAACCAGCATCGCTAGTTTTAGGGAAATGACCAATAAGCTTTTGAATGGACCTCTAATGATCCAATCCTTTGCCTCACGTATCATGAAATATTTGTTAGATCTAAATAAAGGTGCTGAAGAAAAACGACTTCACGAAATATGGCAGACGTTTGCGGGGTATCTCCTGAACCAAGGCCTTCCACCACAAGCTAGAGAACAGCTAAACAGTGCCTCACTTCTAATTGGGAACCTGAATTGGAATGAAAATGTAGAAGATCTTCAATTTAAAGTGATGTTTGATGTGATACACTTGTGCCCCATTCTTGTTGGAGTGTCAACACATCATACACAATTTCGTGTCGTGAATGAGGAGGAATGGGTCACAGTGAGATGGCGCTACTTCCCTACAGATTACCAATAACTGATTTGATTCAATAATCAGGAGATGCTCGACTTGATCCTTTTGTTAATAAGCAATCCATAGAAAATAACCTTCCTGCTGCCATTGAAGGTTACATATCAATTTCCACGTACGGCAGGATAAAAAGTTATCTTCTCGTGGGTGTGATTACGACTCGAAAAATATAAGGCGAAGCTGCTGAATCCGCCATCGTATTGGTGTTGGGTAGGGTGCTCATGATACCACCGACAATATATCCTAATGTCGTACGGGTTTTAAATTGATCTATGGGGATCACTTCATTACAGTAGGTTTTTAATCCGGGTGCGATATAAAATGTCGCGCCAGCTCCGAAAAGCAAGGGATTTCCTGGATTGCTTCCTGTAGATAGGATCGTTGGATATTCATTATCCATTAAATATTGTGTAAAGTTGCCATGCTTATCGATTTGGACCGTTGTCACTTGATTGATGAAAGGGATTTCGTTATCGGTTTCAAAGTTACCATTTTGGAAAAAGCCGAAACTAATTCCTCCTAGAAGTGTGAGATAATTGTCACCCGTTTTTTTATCATAAATTCCAGCAACAGCGCTGGTGTAATTATTCATTCCCTGTTTAAAGGTATTAGGATTAGAAGGATTGGGCATAAAAGAAGTGCCATCCCTATTGATGAACACCGGAACGGTCCAAATGCCCCCTTCAGCTGTGAAGACGCCTGAAAGTGCAACATATGAGCGTTTATTGTTTCTAATAATGGGAATAACATTGAGATCTCTTCGTCTGTAGCTCGGATCTAAAGGTTCTGAGATTTTATTTTTAATGAAAAGTTGCTTGCCATTATCGACAATCTGAAAACGGCGTACTTGCTGTGTGTAATCTCCATTGGAAGAAGCTTCATAATAACCGGAAAAATTTTGTCCAAAAATCAATAGTGTAGAAAGTTTTGAGTTGACAGCATCCATATAACCCCCTGTCACTTGGACAAAAGGGTCGGATGTTTGTCGTATGTGTTTGACAGCAGGACTATTGTGATGTGTAGGTTGAATGACCCAGTCAATAAATTCAGGGATATCGATAGCGGTCAAAGTGGATTTGGTGCTGAATAAGCCTGTTGCAGTATCAACCCCATAACCCCCTGTGATGTAGAGAACATTATTTTTTTGGAAATATTGAGGGCTCGTCACCGATAATTCATCGATCTGTTGCTGGCTTAAGCCAGAATTAGGATCGTCCAAAGGGCGTGAATAGACGATATTTGCTTTCACATCGACAACAAAGGCGACTGTATTTTGCTTTTGCACAGGAAAGTTAAAATCATCATTAGAAAAACCGTGAAGTCCATTTGTTCTTCCAGCCAATAGGAGCCATTTATCTTTATAAATCCCCGTAACATTTGAATGGATCCCATTTGGAATCATCAATGATATCGTTTCAATTTCGATGCTAAAAGGGAGAGAATCATCTTGCGGGTAGATAGGGCTCACAGTGCTTGTTTGATTGCCCGAAGAAGCCCAAACTGGATTCCAAGCAATGATTGTGGCAATAACAACAGAGCAAATAGTTGTGAAGGTGCGCATGATTTTACCTTAATTAAGTTCTGGCGGGATTATGAAATCGGCGATAAAAATTTGGCAAGTGCCATCTTTTCCTCTTTTAGAGGTCCACATCAGTTTGTCACCTGTTTTGTTGAAAACGGGAAGACCATCGAACGAGGGATTGTTGGTCAACCTTGCTTGAGCTCCAGTGTGGATATTCACTAAATAGATTTCATATTGGTGGTGACCGTGTACCGATGTTGTATAGGCGACCCATTTTCCACTGGGATGCCAGTAAGGGGCCCAATTCACGGCGTTGTTATCAGTAATTTGCGTTTCATTGGATCCATCAACACCAATCACAAAAATTTGAAAATAGCCTGTTTCTCCACGATCAGATCGGAAGATGATATGTTGTCCATCTGGGGAAAAGAAGGGGCCTCCATTATAGCAATGGGAAGTATGCGTGATTTGCCGAACGTTGGTGCCATCTCCATTCATGACATACAAGTTCATGCTGCCATCTTCATTGCTAGCGTAAACAATCTCCGAACCATCAGGCGAATATGCGCATTCGGCATGGTAAGCGGGGCCTGATGTTAACGCTTTCAGTGAATTTCCATCCGTTTCTGATTCATAAATATTCATGTAAGGAGTTAAGTCCCAAACATATTTTCCTGGAGACAACAAAACAGGATTGTTGGGATTTAAATCTTCATGACTGGACGCGAATATGATTTTTTTCTCAGTGGGGTGATAGTACCCACAGGTGCAGGATCCCTTGCCGGTGCTCACCATTTTTGGGATCCCATCTTCCAGATTCATCACATACATTTGGTAATTGTTTTCACCTTTGGGAACCGCTTGAAAGATGATCGATGATTGATCAGGTGAAAAATAAGCTTCCCCAGCCTTTTCAAAATTCATGGAGGAGAATGTCAGCTGGCGAATGCTTTTCAGATAAGGCTCGTTTTGTCCAAAAAGCGTGCCAGTTAAAAACAGAAAAATAATAGAATGCAATAATGTTTTCATAATCTTTTTCCTTGTGAATTTCAAAAAATGATTATGGATTAAATTATTTGCAAGCCTTTTCAAAAATTTTTAGCCAGTCAGTCCAGTTTCTTTTTGCTATTTGATCGGTGCGATATCGATATTTTTAGTTTTAGGTAATAGCCTTCAAATGTTCCAATGCATCTTTCCAGTAAATCAGCATTATCGGTATCGAGAGAGGGATTTATTCCTGAAAAGCGGCCAAAATTTCTTGCGCGGTCTCGTTGGTACGGATCATCCGATTTGTCATGATATGGTCGATGGTTGTAAATCTTTCTGCAAGTAGTTTCCCTGTCTCAAATGCTTGTTGATGACCTTTTGGGTCGATTTACCATTCAAGGTTCGTCCATCATACCTTTGAGGCTCAATGTTGTATTCATTCTCACCATGTCTGGTGATGACGTAAATTGTTTCATTTGGGTTAGACAGATAAAATCCATTTGAGAAGAAGGCATGTATTTTTGTGCGCCTTGTTCTGTCGTCATCACTTCTAAATAAGTCGATGATCTTGGCTCAAGTGGAATATTGAT
>CAVPVT010000061.1:0-11238 GCA_963709145.1 Parachlamydiales bacterium | reverse complement strand
CTTACCCTCTATTTTGAAGAGCATATTTTCCCATTGATTGGCATCAAGCTAGAAAAGGCCCAAGAGCAAAAAGTCATGATTCCCACAATCAAGGAAACAGAAAAGATAGCAATTATTGGCCTAAGCTGTCGTTTTCCAGGAGGTGCAAATAATCCACAAACTTTTTGGAATTTCTAAAACAAGGATACGACGGAATTGCTGAAGTTCCTTCAATCGATGGGATATCGATTCTTATTATGACCCCGATCCTGAAACTCCTGGAAAGATGTATGTGCGTCATGGCGGATTTTTGGATATTAATATTGAAGAATTTGATGCTAATTTTTTTGGAATTAGCCCTCGCGAAGCTGAATACATGGATCCTCAGCAACGATTGCTCTTAGAAGTTGCTTGGGAAGCCTTAGAGCAAGCCTGCATTAATCCCTTATCTTTGAAAGGCTCTCTGACTGGCACTTTTATGGGCTTATGTTCGCACGACTACTCCGATCTGATCATAGTTTGCAAATTTTGGATAACATCAATGCCTATTTGGGTACAGGAAATTCTGCAAGTATTTTGGCTGGGCGCCTATCCTATTATTTTGGATTTTTAAGGCCCGAGCGTAACTATCGACACAGCTTGTTCCTCTTCACTTGGCTCTTAATTTAGCATGTAAAAGCTTATTGATGGGGAATGCAACTTGAATTTTGGCTGGCGGCATAAATATTCTGTTGGATCCTCTAATACTATTTATTGTTCAAGGCCCATATGTTAGCAAAAGATAGTTATTGCAAAACTTTTGATATAGAAGCGGATGGTTATGCACGAGGTAAAGGATTAGGGGTTATTGTTTTAAAACGTCTTTCTGAAGCTATTCAGAGATCAAGACCCAATTTTAGGGATAATTCAGACCGACAGGCAGTTTAATCAGGACGGTGCAAGTTTGGGCTTACAGTCCGAAGAAAGAAGCACAAGTAGATTTGATAGAATGCACTCGCTCATGCCTAACTAGAACCTATGCAATTGATTATATAGAAGCTCATGGGACCGGCACATCATTGGGAGATCCTATCGAAGTGGGTGCATTAAGCGATGTATTCAGGAATAGGCAATACATCCTTTATTGATTGGAACGGTTAAAACAAATATTGGCCATCTGGAAGCTGCTGCAGGGTATTGCTGGAGTCATTAAAACAGTTTTAGCCCTAAATCATGAAGCGATTCCCCCCATCTGCATTTTAAAGAACTAAATCCCTATATATCACTAGATTCAATTCCGGCCCAAATTCCCCTTTCGCTTAATTCCATGGCCTGCTCAAACCGGCCAAGAATTGCCGGTATAAGCTCTTTTGGAATTAGTGGAACAAACGCACACGCCATCATTGAGAACCTCCCCATTGATCCGACGTTAAGAAAAATGAAATCGACCATCTTTTGCATATTTTAACCTTATCAGCCGAAACACACAACTGCTTTAAATCAACTCATCGATCTCTATAAAAAAGCGCTTACCAGAAGAGGAGTTCGCCAACATCGCCTTTACCGCAAATACAGGAAGGGCCCATTTTATTCATCGAATCACTGTGATTGCCAAAACAAAAGAGGAACTATTAAACAAATTACAAACGAGGTGATTATTTTTCCAATCAGACTTCTCAAACACCCCCTAAAATTGCTTTCATCTTTACGGGAAAAACTTTCGAAAATACGGGATTACTAGAAACCTCGCCTATCTTCAAAGAAGCGATAGATCTAAGCCATGGTCTCTTTGAATATGCTCTCTACAGGCTTTGGAAAAGTTGGGGAATTGTTCCAGACTATGTGGCGGGAGATTGGACAAGGAGATATTATAGCTGCAATGATTGCCGGCATCATGACCTTAGAGGAAGGTTTAAGACTTATCAATGTTAACAATAACGATGAACGTGAAAAAGTAGCTAAAGAAATCCAGTACAAAGAACCGCAAATCGGCTTTTTATCTAGTTGGACGGCCCAAGTTGTTCGTAAGGAGGGAATCACTGCCGATTACTGGAAACCTCATGAAAGCATCCAGAAGATTCCAGAAAACACTTTAGTGATATCTACTCAAGATAATTGGAAAGATCTTCTTCAAATGCTTAGTCAGCTTTACCTAAATGGTATTTCAATCGATTGGGTAGGGTTTGATAAACCTTATAACCGTAAAAAAGTCTTTTTACCTAACTATCCTTTCCAAAGGGAAACCTATTGGATAGAAACACTCAAGACTCGGAAAAAAAGACATGTATCGGCAGAGGCTCATCCCTTGCTTGGTGAAGGGATTCCCTCTCCTTCGGAAGAAAAGCTTTTTAGGAACGAACTTGATCTGGATTTCCTTCCCTATCTTAAAGATCATCAAGTCTTTGACAAGATTCTATTCCCAGGAGCGGGTTTTGTTGAATTGATGCATGCTGCGGGAATTAAGATCTTTAAAAATCAAATATTTAAATTGAACAACCTCTTACTTGAGCAGCCCTTGGCTTTAGACTTACGGGAACCAAAACCGATAGAACTTATTGCTAAGCCAGAAGAGGGAGGATATGTAGCCTCTATCTATAGTATGGAAGGGGAATCATGGGTTTCCCGTGCAAAAGGAACAATGTCCCTATCCGACGCCCTGACACCAAAAATGGAATGGGATCAGCTGCGTGCTCTTTGTCAAAAACCAGTTCATATTCCTCCTTTATATGAGAAATTCGATGCCATAGGCTTACATTACGGCAAGCAATTTCAAACTCTTCGCAAAATATGGATTGGGAAAAATGATTTTATTGCCGAACTTGAAGGCGATGCCCCTGCTGCCTTGATCGATAGCAGTTTTCAAACTCTCGCTGCCATCATAACCGATAACGGAAGCCACGAAGATCATGTTTTCCTTCCCTATAGTATAGATCAAATTGTTTATTTCTCCGAGCTGGGAACCACAATTCGCGTCCATGGTAGGCTCACTCAAATGACAGAAAGCGGCTTTATTGCTGATATTGAAATCTTTTCTTTTGATGGTAGACCACACCTAAAAATCGAGGGTTTTCGTACCAGGAAAACCGATCAAAACCGTCTTCAGCAAATGCTAACAAAGCAAGTAGAAGGTGAGATGACCTCCTGGTTTTATCAAATTTGTTGGCAGCCTAAGCCCATAGAACAGATCGAAGAAAAGCTAAAAGAACCCTGGTTGATCATCTTGGATCAAGAAGAAACCGTCGAAGGTTTTGCAAACCTTCGATGGTTTCTTCTTGATCCGAGACAATAAACCAGGGTTCTTTTAGCTTTTCTTCGATCTGTTCTATGGGCTTAGGCTGCCAACAAATTTGATAAAAACCAGGAGGTCATCTCACCTTCTCCTTGCTTTGTTAGCATTTGCTGAAGACGGTTTTGATCGGTTTTCCTGGTACGAAAACCCTCAATTTTTAGGTGTGGTCTACCATCAAAAGAAAAGATTTCAATATCAGCAATAAAGCCGCTTTCTGTCATTTGAGTGAGCCTACCATGGACGCGAATTGTGGTCCCAGCTCGGAGAAATAAACAATTTGATCTATACTATAGGGAAGGAAAACATGATCTTCGTGGCTTCCGTTATCGGTTATGATGGCAGCGAGAGTTTGAAAACTGCTATCGATCAAGGCAGCAGGGGCATCGCCTTCAAGTTCGGCAATAAACTCATTTTTCCCAATCCATATTTTGCGAAGAGTTTGAAATTGCTTGCCGTAATGTAAGCCTATGGCATCGAATTTCTCATATAAAGGAGGAATATGAACTGGTTTTTGACAAAGAGCACGCAGCTGATCCCATTCCATTTTTGGTGTCTGGGCATCTGATGGGGACATTGTTCCTTTTGCATGGGAAACCCATGATTCCCTTCCATACTATAGATAGAGGCTACATATCCTCCCTCTTCTGGCTTAGCAATAAGTTCTATGGGTTTTGGTTCCGTAATTCTAAAGCCAAGGGCTGCTGAAGTAAGAGGTTGTTCAATTTAAATATTTGATTTTTAAAGATCTTAATTCCCGCAGCATACATCAATTCAACAAAACCCGCTCCTGGGAATAGAATCTTGTCAAAGACTTGATGATCTTTAAGATAGGGAAGGAAATCCAGATCAAGTTCGTTCCTAAAAAGCTTTTCTTTCGAAGGAGAGGGAATCCCTTCACCAAGCAAGGGATGAGCCTCTGCCGATCATGTCTTTTTTTCCGAGTCTTGAGTGTTTCTATCCAATAGGTTTCCCTTTGGAAAGGATAGTTAGGTAAAAAGACTTTTTTACGGTTATAAGGTTTATCAAACCCTACCCAATCGATTGAAATACCATTTAGGTAAACCTGACTAACGTTGAAGAAGATCTTTCCAGAATTATCTTGAGTAGATATCACTAAAGTGTTTTCTAAAATCTTTCGATGCTTTCATGAGGTTTCCAGTAATCGGCAGTGATTCCCTCCTTACGAACAACTTGGGCCGTCCAACTAGATAAAAAGCCGATTTGCGGTTCTTTGTACTGGATTTCTTTAGCTACTTTTTCGACGTTCATCGTTATTGTTTAACATTGATAAGTCTTAAACCTTCCTCTAAGGTCATGATTCCGGCAATCATTGCAGCTATGATATCTCCTTGTCCCTTCCCGCCACATAGTCTGGAACAATTCCCCAACTTTTCCAAAGCCTGTGAGAGCATATTCAAAGAGACCATGGCTTAGATCTATCGCTTCTTTGAAGATAGGCGAGGTTTCTAGTAATCCCGTATTTTCGAAAGTTTTTCCCGTAAAGATGAAAGCAATTTTAGGAGGTGTACTTGATGTAGTGCTGATTGAAATAATCCCTTGTTTGTAATTTGTTTAATAGTTCCTCTTTTGTTTTGGCAATCACAGTGATTCGATGAATAAAATGGGCCCTTCCTGTATTTGCGGTAAAGGCGATGTTGGCGAACTCCTCTTCTGGTAAGGCTTTTTTATAGAGATCGATGAGTTGATTTAAAGCAGTGTCTGTTTTAGCTGATAAGGTTAAAATATGCAAAAGACGATCGATTTCATTTTTCTTATGTTCAATAAATGGGGGCTCTTCAATGATAGCGTAGGCGTTTGTGCCACTAAATCCAAAGGAGCTGACACCCAGCAATTCTTGGCCGGTTGACCCTAGGCCAAGGAATCAACGAAAGGGGAATTTGAGCCGGAATTGAATTCAGTGAGATATGGGGATTGAGTTCCTTGAAATGCAGATGGGGAGGAATCGCTTCATGATTTAGGGCTAAAACTGTTTTAATGACTCCAGCAATCCCTGCAGCAGCTTCTAAATGGCCTATATTTGTTTTGACGGTTCCAATCCATAAGGGATGGTCTTGTCTATTTCTGAAAACATCACTTAAGGCATTCACTTCGATAGGATCGCCTAATGATGTGCCGGTGCCATGAGCTTCTATGTAATCAATTGCATCAGGTTCTAGTTCGGCTCGAGCGAGTGCCTCTCTCACCAAATTAGCTTGCGCCTCTTTATTGGGAACTGTAAGCCCCGAACTTGCACCATCCTGATTGACTGTCGTCGCTCTAATTATCCCTAAGATCGGGTCTTGATTCTGAATAGCATCCGAAAGACGTTTTAAAACAATAACCCCGCAGCCTTCACCCCGTGCAAAACCATCGGCTGATATATCAAAAGTTTTGCAATAACCATCCTTTGATAACATATGAGCCTTGCAAGCATAAATCGTATTGGCTGGATTCAAGATAATATTTACACCGCCAGCCAAACTTAAATTGCATTCCCCATTCTGCAAACTTTTACATGCTAAATGAAGAGCCACAAGCGAAGAGGAACAAGCTGCGTCGATGGTCATGCTTGGGCCTTGCAACCCTAAATAATAGGATAGGCGCCCAGACACGATACTTGCTGCATTTCCTGTACCCACATAGGCATTGATGCTATCCACAATTTGCAAGCCAAGCAGATCGGAGTAATCGTGTGAACATAAGCCCACAAAAACTCCAGTCAAAGAGCTTTTTAAAGATAAGGGATTAATGCAGGCTTGCTCTATTGCTTCCCAAGCAACTTCCAAAAGCAATCTTTGCTGAGGATCCATGTTTTCAACTTCACGAGGGCTGATTCCAAAAAAGTTAGCATCAAATTCTTCGATATTAATATCCAAAAATCCCCCATGACGTACATACATCTTACCTGGAGTTTCAGGATCGGGGTCATAATAAGAATCGATATCCCATCGATTGAAAGGAACCTCGGAAATTCCGTCGTATCCTTGTTTTAGCAAATTCCAAAAGACTTGTGGATGATTTGCACCTCCTGGAAAACGACAGCTTAAGCCAATGATTGCTATCTTTTCTGTTTCCTTGATTGTGGGAATCATGACTTTTTGCTCTTGGGCCTTTTCTAGCTTGATGCCAATCAATGGGAAAATATGCTCTTCAAAATAGAGGGTAAGCTTTTGTATTGTTGGGTAATCAAAGACAAGAGTAGACGGAAATTTATAGCTAGCTCCCATATCGGATTGGATCTTCTCATACACTTCTTCACTCATCAGAGAATCCATCCCAGCTTCAAAAAATCCAAGCTCTGGATTTAATGTGGTTACTCCTAAAATTTTGCCTATCACCCGCTGTAAATATTCGATGACAATCTCTTTCCTTTCTGAAGGAAGTGCCTCCGTCAAGCGTTGGAGAAGAATAGAGGTTTCCATAGGTTTGGCAGGAGTCAGCTCGCTTAGGAATGTGTTTTGAAAGGATGATAACTTCCAATCCATATTGATGATGGACACCTGAGGAAAAGAGTGTGCTAATGCCCATTCAAATGCTTTAATTCCCTCAACTGGTTTAAAAGCAATAATTCCTGAAGTTTGGTGACGCTCTGTTAGCTCGGCGGCTAAGCCAACCTCTGCCCAAGGCCCCCAGTTTATTGACAAAGCAGGTAATCCCTTTTCCTGACGAAAATAAGCCAAAGCATCCATATAGGCATTGGCAGAGGAATAATTAATTTGACCAGGTGATCCGAGAGAAGACGCAACGGAAGAAAAGAGCACAAAGAAGTCTAAGGGTTTATTTAAAGAGGCAACATGCAAATTCCAACTCCCTTGAACCTTGGGAGCCATGACGTTTTCAAAGCGGCTCCAATTTTGAGAAGACAAAATTCCATCGTCAAGGATACCAGCAGCATGGATAATCCCCTTCAATTCGGGCCATTCGGTCCCAAATTTTTGCATGAGCGTATTCACAACATCTTTTTGGGAGATATCAAGTGCAACCGGCTCAATTTTTACACCCGTAATTTCGATGGGGGAAGGTCTTCGTCCTGCCAAAACTAAATGTTTAGCGCCCTGGTTAGCAAGCCAAACAGCGACTTTGAGGCCCAAACCGCCAAAACCCCCTGTAATCAAATAGCTCCCGGTTGCATCGATTTTAAGTTTTTTGCTTTCAGGAACTGTCAGTACAACTTTACCGATATTTTTGGCTCTTTGTAAAAAAATAAAAGCGGTTTCAGCATCCGAGATGCTAAAACTCGTACAATGCAAAGGTTTAAGTTTATTTTCTTTAAATTGATCTAGGATAGTGTGTAAGATCTTAGCGACTACCTTAGGTTGCTCAATCAGTAGCACATCTAAAGCAAGGATAAAATAATCTATATCTGGGCGTACCTCTTTCATTTTCTCTTGGGACCAAATGCTCCTTTTGCTAATTTCTACGAAACGGGCGCCCTGATGACAGGCGCTTAAGCTCTTCTCAATAAAACCAACTCCTGTCAGAGAATTCAGAGCAACATCGACTCCTTGCCCTTGCGTATCTTGTAAAATGTTTTCCCCATAATCTAAAGTCCTAGAATTATAGATATGAGAAATTCCTAAAGATTTAAGATAATCATGCTTTTCTTGACTGCTAGCAGTGGCATAAATGTCTGCTCCCACTTGTTGAGCTATTTGAATAGCTGCCAACCCGACCCCTCCTGCTGCAGCATGGATAAGGACTTTTTCCCCTTTTTTAAGTTTAGCGAGCTCTGTTAACGCATAATAAGCTGTCGCGAATACAACGGGGATAGCTGCAGCTTCAATAAAAGAAAGACTCGAGGGCATTAAAACGAATGTTTCGGCTGAAGCTACCATGTAAGATCCAAAGCAACCTGAGCCAAAGCCTACAACTGAATCTCCCTCTTTAAATCCCGTCACTTCCGAGCCTACACTTTTAACGATACCGGAGCATTCCCCTCCCAAAGGAACAGACGGGCCTACTTGAAACCCCATGGCAAATAGGACGTCGCGGAAATTTAAACCAGCTCCTCTAACTTCTACAGTGATTTCATCCGGTCCTGGGATAGGAATCTCATCTTTAGGATTTAAGTAGAGATTTTCTAGTGATCCCCTCTGGTAAGTTTCTAATCTGTAAGCTTGTGCCATGGGTATGATGAGTTTCTTACCAGAGTGCCTAGCTGTCCGCTCTGGAAGTAACCTTGGAACATAGCGGATCCCCTCCCGATAGGCAACTTGTCCCTCTTGATCATCTGCTATAAGTTCATGGAATGGGATTTTTTCACCTAAGGCCAAATCGATATGTCGACAATCGAGAGAGAGCATTTCGAGTCTTAATGTTTTATAAAAACCGTTGAATGAAGCGCTTTCTAAATCTGTAATGGGGCCAATAGGTTGGATCCCACGCGTAATAAAGTATAAGCTAAATTTCTGGTCGCTTTTGCTAATTGCTTGTACAAAGCTAAGAACCTGTTTTAATGAATCTTTGCCTGATACAAACCACAAAACACCCGCAGGTAGATTTTTTTCTATTTCTGATACAGCCTCTTCCGGCTTGATAACCTTTGCTCGCAACTCTTCGATGACTTCCTCTTTGTTTGAAACAATTAGCCAGGGCTCTTTTAGCTTGTCTTTTGTTTTTTCCAAGGGCTTTGACTGCCAGCAAATTTGATAAAACCAAGAAGCTGATTCAAGCCCTTCTTGTTTTGCTAGCATTTGTTTAAGATTGTTTTGGTTCGTTTTTCTGCTGTGAAAGCCTTCGATTTTTAAATGGGGTTTGCCATCAAGGGAAAAGATTTCAATGTCAGCAGAAGCATCACTTTCTGTCATTTGCGTGAGCTTTCCATGAACACGGACTTTGTTTCCTAACTCCGAAAAACAACTGATTTGATCTATGCTATAGGGGAGGAAAACAGTGTCTTCGATCCCCATGCCAGTTGTAAGGGCTGCCAAGGCTTGCAAGCTGCCATCTATCAGGGCGTCAGATGCATCGCCTTCCAGTTCCGCAATGAACTCGTTTTTTCCAATCCAAATTTTGCTTAGAGTTTGAAACTGCTGTCCATAATGCAATCCTAGGGCATCAAATTTGCTATACAAAGCAGGGATATCTATCCCTGTTTGGCAAACAGTGCATAGAGACTCCCATTCTAGTTTTGGAATAGTCTCAGGTGTTAATCTTAAAAGTTTTCCCTTGGCGTGAAGGGTCCAGTTTTGTTCTTCAAAACTATATATGGAAACGCTATATCCACCTTCCATGGGTTTCGCGATCAGTTCTAGCGGCTTTGATTTCTTTGGGTGTAAAGCCATGGGTTGTTCAAACAAAAGATGAGTGATTGTGAACAATTGATTTTCAAAAATTTTAACTGCAGCCTCTTGCATCAGTTCAGCATAGCCTGCACCAGGAAATAAAATAGTCTCAAATACTTGATGGTCTTTAAGATGGGGAAGGAAATCCAAATCGATTTCATTCCTGAATAATTTCTCGTCTGAAGGGGAATGAATAAATTCCCCAAGCAAAGGATGTACTTCAGCAGACAGCTGTCTCTTCTTCTGAGGGACTTCAATCCAATATCTTTCCCTTTGGAAGGGATAGTTGGGTAAATAGACTTTTTTTCGCTGATAGGGTTTATCAAAACTTTTCCAGTCGATGGGAATCCCCATTAGATAAAGCTGGCTCAGCATGGTCAGAAGATCTTGCCAATTATCGTGAGAAGTTATAACGATAGCGCCTTCTGGAATAGTTCTGCTATTTTCATGGGGTTTCCAGTAGTCGGCTGTCAAGCTCTCCTTGCGAATAACTTGGCCGGTCCAACTGGATAAAAAACCGATTTTAGGTTCTTTGTATTGAATATTTTTAGCTACTTTTTCCATCTCAACCGGATGATTGCTAGAGGCGATCAGTTTTAAGCCCTCTTCTAAAGTGATTATTCCCGCAGCAACTGGAGCTATAAGATCTCCTGGACCCTCTCCTGCCACGTAGTCTGGAACAATCCCCCAGCTTTTCAGCAGTTGAAAAAAAGCCCATTCATAGAGTCCTTGACTTAAGTCCAGCGCTTCTTTAAAGGGGGGAAAAATAGTGAGCCATTCAGTGTTTTTATGGGTTAATCCTTTGAACATAAAGATCACGTTGGGTGGTGAAGGAGGAACTTGATGGATTTCTCCTTCATTTATCTCAAGTTCTTTCAAAAACTCCTCTCTGCTATTTGCGATAAATGTTCGACGGTAAGAGAAATGACTTCTTCCCGTATTTGCCGAAAAAGCAATGTCCCCTAATTCCTCTTCTGGAAGTTGGTTTTTGTAGAGGTCGACTAATTGATTCAAAGCCGCCTCTGTCTTAGCTGACATCGTCACAAGATGACAGGGCCGCTCGTTAACATTTTTCTTGTGTTCTCTTAATGGAGCCTCTTCGATGATCACATGAGCATTGGTTCCACTAAAACCAAAGGAGCTGACACCCGCAATTCTTGGACGATTAGAGCGTTGCCAAGGAGTTAAAGTGAGAGGGATTTCGGCGGGTATTGAGTTAAGCGAGATGCTGGGACTGAGTTTTTTGAAATGGATATGAGGGGGGATCATTTCGTGATTTAAAGCTAAAATGGTTTTTATCAATCCTGCAACGCCAGCAGCCGCTTCTAAATGGCCTATATTGGTTTTAACAGTTCCGATTTTCAGAGGGTGATCTTTACGCCCATTAAACACCATATTCAATGCACCTACTTCAATTGGATCACCCAAAGAGGTTCCGGTCCCATGTGCCTCGATATAATCAATCGCGTTAGGCTCTAATTCAGCGTCTGTTAGAGCTGTACGAATAAGTGTAGCTTGTGCTTCCTTATTAGGGACCGTAAGACCCGAACTTGCGCCATCCTGATTAACTTCTGTAGCTCTTATGATAGCTACAATAGGATCTTGATCTTGTATAGCATGGGAAAGTCGTTTCAACACGACAACTCCACACCCCTCACCACGATTATACCCATCCGCTGCTGCATCAAAGGTTTTGCAATGCCCATC
>CAVPVT010000060.1:0-57397 GCA_963709145.1 Parachlamydiales bacterium | reverse complement strand
TTGCAGGTAAAGATCATCACGCATGATCAATTTGCCGACCGTCCCTTCTCCCGATTGCACTTTATCGATAACATTCGATAATTTTTCCCCGACATACACGCTTTCTTTACTGAATTCAACCAGATTAATTGCCATGACATCCAGCTTATCCAAAGTTTTGCTGAATTTTTTTGTGAGATCGATCCCATTTTCTGAAATTTTATGTAAGTTATTGACAAAATCATCGATTTTTTCAGGCTTATTGAACCCTCCTGTGATATCTTCTAGATTTTGTACCGTGTGGGCCACATGCTGAACTATTTTTGATTCGGTAACATCCTTTGAGATGACAATGATCCCATCTAAAGCTGCTTCAATTTTGCTCGATAAATCTTTGAATTCACTAAGGGTTTCTTCGACAGATCCTGATTCTGTGGCATAAAGGATTTCTTGATCGACAAGAATTAATTTTTCCCCTTTTTTAACGGGATTTGGAGTGATGGCAACCGATTTTTCCCCCCAACAATCCTGATGTCCTCAAAGCGATCGTATCGGTGTTATAGACGTTGACACTGGTATCCACTTTCAAAACAAGTTCGTAAGGGAACACATAGCCATCATGATCTTCCCGTGGATCTTCAGGATTGATAATTTCGTGAATTTCAACAACCTCACCAATCGGCAGCCCTGCAAAAGTGACTCTCGTTCCCACATTGACCTTATCGATATTGGCAAATCGGATTCGGAGCGTTCTCCCTTCATTACCGACACTAGGATGAAGAAAAAGAAGGATAAATACTCCGACCGCACACGCAGCGACAACAAACAATCCGATCAATATGTTTTTTGCTTGGTCAGCCATTATGCTTTATTCCCCCTTGTAACCTCATTGAAGGCTTTGGGACTTAAGATGGCGTTTTCAAAAAATGCGTGAAGTAGAGGGTCATCGATTTTTAAGAATTCATCTTTAGTTGCTATTTGGGCAATTTTTCCATCATGATGGAACGCCAAACGGTTTCCCACAGTCATCGCCGATTTAATATCATGGGTTACCACTATGCTCGTAGCTTTTAATTCTTTTTGCGTTTGGATGATCAATTCATTGATCTGCATCGCGGTCATAGGATCCAATCCTGTAGTTGGTTCATCATATAACACAATTTTGGGTCTATATACAATCAATCGTGCTAACGCCGCTCTTTTCCGCATTCCACCAGAGAGATCGGAGGGCATGACATTCTCCTTTCCTTTTAATCCCACCATATCTAGCGCTTCCGCAATCCGTTTCTTCATCTCTTTTTCTGATAGGTCTTTGTAATGCTGCCGTAAATAAAAAGAGGTATTTTCGCCCACATTCATTGAATCAAAAAGAGCCGCGCCCTGAAAGAGCATTCCCATTTCTTTAACCGATTGAAATCGTTTACTCTCTTTAAGATAGGAGACATTAACTCCATTGACCTCAACATCCCCTTTATCGGGTCTTTCAATCCCGATGATTTGACGGAGCAAAACGCTTTTGCCAACCCCAGATCTTCCCAAAATGACAAGAGTTTCTCCATCGAAAATATCTAAAGTCAATCCTTTCAATACTTGGAGAGAGCCATAACTCTTCCACAAATCCTTTACAGAAATCAAAACTTTGGCCATTCAGGGTCCCCCAGCGTCAAAAAATTCTTGGAAATAAGAGAATGAGCTGTTTAATCCCAGTGTTAATAGGAAGTTTACAATTAAAATGACAGAATAACAAATCACGACACTATTGGTAGTGGATCGTCCTACTCCTGCAGCACCACCATGGGTCTTCATCCCTCTAAAACAAGAGATGGTCACGATGATAATCCCAAACACAAAGGCTTTAACCATGCCGCTGACAAAGTCGAAAGTCGTGACGTTGATCCGGATTGGGTCCAAGAATGAAATTGGAGCCATATGGTAGAAATAAACCGAGATGAGATACCCTCCAAAAACCCCCATAATTGTACTGAAAATAGTGAGTAGGGGGACCATAAACATACCGGCAATGAAACGGGGAGCGACAAGATATCTCAAGGGGTTAACCGCCATCGACCGGAGAGCATCGATCTGCTCAGTTACCCGCATTGTTCCTAACTCAGCGCACATAGCAGCGCCCACACGACCTGTGATCATAAAAGCAGTTAAAACAGGCCCTAGTTCCACAAGCATAGCTTTTGCTACCATCAAGCCAGTCGCGCCCGCGAGCCCTTTATCCGAAAGTTGAAAAAACGATTGGGCAGCAAGAACCATTCCGGTTGAAAAACCGGTGATTGCCACCACTGGAAGAGACATCACCCCAATTTCATACAGCTGATCGCGTACCAATTTAAATTGGGGAGGACGCCTAAGTGCAACCCAGAAAACGGTGGCAATTAAGAGAAAGTATTCTCCAAATACGGCTATAAGGCCTGTTAACCATTTAAACATTCACGATAGTAAAATTAAATTTAACTCTATTGAATCTTAATCGATTCGGCCATTCAGGTCAAAAGGTTGTGAATAGAGACCTATTGTTCCTTTTGTTGAGAAAGATTATATTAATCGCGCTAACAGGAGTGATCGATGAGGAAACGGCCGAAATCAGAGATAGTTTATGGACAATTGTGTGAAGTGATCCCCGGAGGCGTCAATTCCCCTGTGCGATCCTGCTTGGCAATGGGACAGCTCCCTTTAGTGGCAGAACGCGCTTTGGGTGACAAAGTCTATGATGTTGACGGTCATGAGTATATAGATTTCTGTAGCTCATGGGGTGCAATCATTCACGGCCATTGCCATCCGATCATCATCGAGGCAGTCCAAAAAAGAATGGGGATGGGAACCACTTTTGGGATCACAACACCTATCGAAGAAAAACTCGCCCGCAAAATCACTCAGTTAATGCCCAATATCGAAAAAATCCGTTTTGTTTCATCTGGAACAGAAGCGACGATGACTGCTGCAAGGCTTGCTAGAGGCTACACAGGCCGAAAAATCATCATTAAATTCGGAGGAAATTACCATGGCCATGCCGATTTTTTCTTGCTCCAGGCGGGGTCGGGTTTAGCTTATTTATCCCCCACATCGAGCTCTGCAGGGGTTCCTGATCATGTCACAAAAGATATGTTGTGTTTAAGATTTAATGATACGGAGCAAATTCGGGAAGTATTCAATGATCCTAATTTTGCTGGGCAAATTGCAGCTGTTATTCTCGAACCGATTGCAGGTAATATGGGGGTGATCCTGCCTGAAAAAGGGTTTCTTGAGGCCTTACGTGAAGAAACAGCAAAACATGGGGCTCTTTTGATTTTTGACGAGGTTATGACCGGTTTTAGGGTAGGTTTAGAAGGGGCTCAAGGTAAATACGGGATTAAGCCAGACCTCACTTGTCTTGCCAAAGTTATCGGTGGAGGCTTTCCTGCCGCAGCTTTTGGGGGGAAAAAAGAAATTATGGATTGTCTTGCACCCTTGGGATCCGTTTATCAAGCTGGAACGCTGTCGGGTAATCCGTTGGCAATGGAAGCAGGACTTCAAGCTTTGCAACTTCTCGAAACTCCAGCATTCTTTGAAAGGATGGAAGAAAAAACGAAGATGATCACCGAACCTGTGATTGAGTCTATTAAGAAGAAAAATCTCAATGCCTGTGTGCAACAAGCAGGATCGATGGCTACACTTTTCTTCGGAAAAAAGAAAGTGATAAACCGAGAAGATACCCTTCAACTAGACTTGCCGCTCTACGCTAAATTTTTTAGGTATATGTTTGACCATGGAGTTTACCTCCCTCCTGCACAGCAGGAACCGTGGTTTTTAACCGATGCCCACGAAGAATCTAGTTTGTCCAAAACTCGAGACCATATCCTTGATTTTCTAAAGGAAATCACATAGAAGAAGTATGATTTTAAATAGGGGTAGGAATTTGACTTTCAAGTATTTTTTTCTTTTTATTCTTTTGTGTGTAATGCCCCTCTTCTCTGCTGAAGAACCGGTTGTGATTAGCCTCAAGGGCTATCTTGGCAAGGATGAGCTTAGTCAAGCAGTGAAAGAATTGGAAAAACCTTCCACTGACCTTATCATCGAAGTCAATTCGACATCCGGAAGCATTGTTTCGGTGATCGATTTTGCCAAAAAAATTTATGAACGCAAACGTCTACAAGGGCTTAGGGTTTTAGTCTATATTGACAATACAGCACTCGGCCCCGCCGCCATTATTCCGTTCCTGGCAGATACCTTAGATGCCTCCATATTTGTATCCTGGGGGGATATCTCTTTAGGTCAAGAAACTGTTTTGCCCCCCAACATCCTTAGAAATACTGTGATTAGTTTGATCGATCCCAACCAACCGAAAGCGGATCTGCTCCGATTAATGGCTGGTGCTATGGCGGATCCCTCTATGAGCACGCAAGAGCTTGCCGCTTATCCGCCCCTTATAAAAACTGCCGGTGCAACCCTTGTCGTCAACCATAATCAGCTTAAAGAGCTTGGTTTGCTCCATGAAGTGATTCCAGAAGCCACTTTTGAGGCTAAATATTTTCCAAAACTGCATGCGGAAAAATCTTCCGAAATTGAAAGCAATACCCTTGTCATTACTCCTACAACGCTTGAAGAGATGCTAAAGGAGCATATCCATTATAGCCAAGACAAAGAAAATGTGATTGGAAGAATTGTGATCGATGATCGGCAGAGCGGGATTAATCAATCCACCTGGCTCTATGTGAGGAGTGCTTTAGAACACTATCAAAAGATAAAGCCGAGCTTTGTGATCTTGGAGCTAAATACTCCTGGAGGAGAGGTTTTTGCAGCTCAAAAAATCTCAGATGCGTTGAAAGACCTAGATATCCAATACAATATTCCTGTTGTCGCTTATATCAACAATTGGGCCATCTCTGCAGGAGCTATGTTGGCCTATTCCTGCCGTTTTATCGCTGTTGTCAAAGATGCTAGCATGGGAGCTGCTGAACCTGTCATTGCCGATTCCTCTGGAGAAATGAAAGAGGCTTCTGAAAAGGTTAATTCTGCCCTACGCACCGATTTTGCAAACAGAGCTAAATTCTTTGGTCGCAATCCGTTGATCGCGGAAAAAATGGTCGACAAAGACTTAATTCTGGTTTTACGTCATGGCAAAATGACCAAAGTGGACCTGGAATCAGAAGTCAAGACCAATGGTCCCGATCCCGATATTTTGATTTCGCCAAAAGGTAAATTATTGACGCTCAATGCTGAAGACCTTATCAACTATGGTGTAGCAGATATTAATGTTCCCCCTGTCAAACTGCCTCAAATTACACCTGAAGAGCAATTGAAAGGGGAGTGGCCTGCCTCCAAGTCTCCCCTTTTCGAACAGCCGTTTTTCAAAAGCATCCCAAACGCTAAGATCAATACGTTCCAGATGGATTGGAAAACCTATTTCCTTTACCTTTTATCCAATCCTATTATTTCCTCGGTGCTTTTTCTTGGCATGATTATCGGAGGATATATTGAACTCAATAATCCGGGCTTGACCCTTCCAGGAACGATTGCTGCTCTTTGCCTCTTTTTCATTATCCTTTCTAGTTTTGCTTTAGACATCGGAAATTGGTTGGAAGTGATCCTACTGTTTACAGGGATTGCAATCATTTTGGCTGAGCTATTTATTTTGCCCACTTTTGGCCTTTTAGGCATAGCTGGAATTCTCTTTTTTCTCGCAGGATTGTTTGGTTTGATGCTACCAGGCATAGGCAATATGAGCTTTGATTTCCATACTGGCACATGGAATGCTGCCGGAGAGTCATTTCTCCATCACCTTGTCTGGCTTTCAGCAACACTGTTAATCGGATTCGGGATTATCGCTTTGCTCGCCCGTTACTTCACCCGCTCGTTTAGCCCGATGCATCGATTTGTTTTAAGCGGCTCAGAGCAAAATGGATATATCGCCGGGGAAAATCCTAAGTTCCTTCCGCAACCAGGAGAACGAGGGGAAACCGTCTCTCCCTTACGTCCTTCGGGAAAAATTCTCGTAAAGGATAAAATCTACGATGCGATGAGTGCAGGACGTTTTATTGAAAAGGGAGAACCCATCAAAATTGTCCGTTTGGAGGGAAGTGTGATCATTGTCAATGAAGATTCTTTAGGAGAACCTTAAAAATGACTCCATTTATTTTGTTAGCACTCGGATTGGTATTGGTTTTTATCGAATTTTATCTTCCCGGAATTATTTTGGGAACGATTGGTGCCATTCTCATTTTTGCAAGTATGTTCCTCTTTGTTCAACAGTCGGAATCGGCTGTGGCAATTATTTTATATATCATTGGGTGTCTTGCCGCCGTTGCTCTCCTCATAAAATATGCCCTTTGGAAAATCCCCCGTACAAAAGGGATGTTTAGCATCTACTCTGACAAAGATCAGCAAGGCTATCAAGCCTCCTCCTACGATGTAAGCGCGATCGGCAAGGAAGGGGTGGTGCTTTCTGATCTGAAACCAGGCGGTTATATCCTAATCAATGGAGCTCAACACCAAGCTCTTTCCCAAGCTGGTTACATTGAAAAGGGGACAAAAGTGGCAGTCATAGGAGGAGAAGGGGAAAGCTTAATTGTTAAACCATTGAAAAAGGATTCAACCTCATGAAAGGACTCTTATTAGTAGCCATAGGGCAGTCAGATTCGTTTATCGAATACTACTTTTTACCAGTTGTTTTAGCTGTCGTTGCCATCATCATCTTGAGCATTCTCGGAAAATTTATCAGCCTCTGGTTTCAGGCGTTTGTTTCTGGAACCCCGATCTCTCTTTTCAACATCATCGGCATGAGTTTAAGGAAAATTCCTCCTCGGACAATTGTCAATGCCCGCATAAACTTATTCAAAGCAGGGTTAAAAGATATTACTGTCAATGACTTGGAAACCCACTATCTTGCCGGCGGACATGTGGCGGAAGTAAGTGGCGCAATGATTGCTGCTGATAAAGCCAATATTCCCCTCGACTGGCGCCGTGCGACAGCTATTGACCTTGCCGGACGTGATATCCGGGATGCTGTCGCTACGTCTGTAAATCCTAAAATCATCGACTGCCCAGGGCATGGAGGTGCGATCACAGGGGTTGCAAAAGATGGTATCCAGATCAATGTAAAAGCGCGTGTAACTGTGCGCACCAATATCGCACAATTGGTCGGGGGTGCCACTGAAGAGACGATTATTGCAAGAGTAGGCGAAGGGATTGTGAGCGCGATCGGAGGATCAGAGACCCATTTGCAAGTCCTTGAGTCCCCACAAAGGATATCAAAGCTCGTGTTGGAAAAAGGGCTCGATTCTTCCACCGCATTCCAAATCCTCTCGATCGATATCGTTGAAATGAATCTCGGAGAAAACATCGGTGCTCGCCTTAGAGCAGATAAAGCTGAATCTGATAAACGTATTGCCCAAGCTGAAGCAGAAAAAAGACGTGCAATGGCAGTTGCCCTTGAACAAGAAAATATTGCAAAAGTCAAAGAGATGGATGCAAAACTTGTCGAAGCACAAACAGCCATTCCTATGGCTTTGGCTGAAGCTCTAAAAGCTGGCAAAATCGATGTGATGGGATACCAAAGATTGCAAAACATCCAAGCAGATACTGATATGCGCAGTTCTATCTCTAAACCAGAATCGGGACGTTAACAGATGTCTTTGCTTGACTACATTGGTTTTTTCTTTGGGTTAGTATTTTTGATTGTGATGGGGATCAAAAAAGCGCAAGAGGAGCGGCGCAGACGGGAGCATCCGGAGGAATATCAGCGACAGCAGAGGGAGATCAGAAAATTTCTTCAGCCGGAAGAGTTTGACGATGAGGAGGAAGAGTATGAGGAACAGCCACGTGCTCATCATCGACCTCCACCCCCTCCACCCAAACCCGCGACGCCTTCTGTGACCGTTGCTAGAGGAGCGGTTAGTTCTAAACCAAAACACGAAGAATATAAAATAAAATCAACTATTCAGCAACGGAATGTTGCATCAAAACTCGATAGCCGTTATCAACAGGATAAAGATGATCAGGCTTATGCATCCCCTTACGAGTCTAAAACATACGATGTTATCGCGACAACCAGCACTTCACGGGTAGGTAAACTCATAAAAAACTTGCCTTCGAAAAAGTCGATGGTCATCTTACGCGAGATTTTAGGCCCGCCCAAAGGATTGAAGTAATGGATGTTGCGAATAGTTATTTAAAGGTTCAACAGACCGTAGCCAATATCGCTAAGAGGTGTGGGCGTAATCCAAAAGAGATTACGATTGTGGCTGTCTCAAAATTTTATCCTTGGGAATATATCCATTCCGCTTATCGTGCCGGTTGTCTTGATTTTGGTGAGAGTCGTGTTCAGGAAGCCCTGCCCAAAATGGCAGAAGCGCCGGACGATGCGCGCTGGCATATGATTGGTAGCTTGCAACGGAATAAAGTCTCGAAAGTTGTTGGAAAGTTTGCGTTGATCCATTCAGTGGATCATCCTGATGTGGCTCGCAAGATTGCACAGATCAGTGCAGAAAAGGAGATCGTTACACCCATCCTTTTGCAGGTTAATACTTCAGGGGAACAATCCAAGCATGGTCTGCCTCCTCAAGAATGGTTAAAAGAATTTGAGGCGCTTCTCGACGTTGAAGGAATTGAAATAGATGGTTTGATGACAATGGCTCCTTTGACTGAGGATGAAGCGGTGATTCGTCAATGCTTCGGTGATCTTCGTAAATTCCGAGACAAACTGAGAGAGATCGCAGGAGAAGCTTTTCCTTTGCCCTCCCTTTCAATGGGGATGTCGCACGATTACCATATCGCCATTGAAGAAGGCTCAACGATTCTTCGCATCGGATCCGCGATCTTTGGTGAAAAGTCTCAACCTTCTGTCAATAAATTTGATTAGTCGGGTGTAATTAAATGTGAGGGGTTATTGTGATATCCCTCCTCTGTGCACTCTGTGATCTCTGTGGTTGATATTTTTTACCACAGAGATTACAGAGTGCACAGAGATTAAGAATTCTCTTTCCCAAGCACCACCAACCCCTCACATTTAATTACACCTTGATTAGTCAGACAGCTTGAGTAGCATTTCTAGTTCTGGAATGATTCGAGGAATTTCGCTGTTGATTGCTTCCCAAACGACATCATAGTCAATGTCAAAATATACGTGAATGAGTCGATTACGCATGCCTACTATTGCTCGCCATGGTATGTGGGGATGTGCCTTTTGATACTCACTAGAGACTCTTGAGGCAGCTTCCCCAAAAATTTCCAGCGCCGAATCACTGCAAACGAGAGCATTTGATCTGTTTCAAAGTCAATTCGCCCTTTTCCAGTACCAAACTGGAGACAGGTACGAGCTGCTTCTAGCATATGCTTAAGTCGAACGGAATCGCTCTTTTCCATAGAGACGAAAAGCTCCTGTGATCACTTCGTCGCGAAAATAACGACTTAAGTCTTTTGGTGTGCGTAGATCAACATGTCTTCCAAAGATTTCTCCTAATTCTAATTCTAGTTCTGAAAGACGAATCAATCCTGGAATATGTTGTGCTTCAAACTGTACCAGAACATCGACATCGCTTGATTTGCTAAAGCGTTTCGTTAAGACAGAGCCAAACAGAGCAAGAGCTTGGATGTGATTGGTCAAGCAAAAATCCTTAATCTTTTGCATTGGAATGTCAATTTTTGCCGTAATTGCTTCTTGCTTGTTCATATAACCACTTAAAGTGAAAAACTTCTATGAGTCTCAAAGGTTAGAGCTGACTAGATAGTCCCTGCTTACTTATTAGCCCATTATACAATAATCTTAATTATATTTAATCGTATTCGTTGTCAATATTCGGAAGGAATGGTAGAATTTGTCCGAAACAATTTTTGAGGTTACACAATGAATCTAAAAAAATTATTAGCTGGCAATGGAGCTTACTCAATCGCGATTTTACTCGGGATTGTTGCCGGATTGTGTAATCTTCCCGACCTTAATTTTGCCGCTGATAAAATTTCCCAAGTCTTTATCAACCTCCTGAAATTAGTGAGCTTGCCCATCATTTTTCTTTCCTTGCTTTCTACTTCCTCTGGAATGGAAAGTATTGAGGAAATCAAAATTCTCGGCAAAAAAACTGTTAAATATACTTTGCTGACTACCATCTTAGCCGCAACGATTGCTTTATTGATTTTCATCGGAGTCAATCCTGTAAGATCCCACCTAGACGATGTGCAAACACAAAATTTAGGCATCGAAAAAACAACTTATCTAGACCACTTAATCAATAGTGTCCCAAGTAATATTTTGACGCCATTTATCGAAAATAATGTGATCGGCGTCATGTTTATCTCGATCGTGTTGAGCCTAGCCGTCCTTTCTTTGCCGAATGAAAAAAGACGCCTACTTCATGAGGTGTTTTCTGGGATGTTTGCTGCAATCATGAAAATGACCTCTTGGATCGTTTTAGTGATGCCGATCGCGATCTTTGCATTCATTGTTTTGTTTATTCGTGATTTGCAAAATGGCTTGGAATTCAAAAGTTTAGCCCTATATTTATTCTGTGTGGTTTCGGCGAATCTGGTTCAGGCATTTGTTGTACTTCCGACATTCCTTAAGACAAAAGGGATATCCCCACTCAAAATGGCCCGTGGTATGTTTCCAGCTCTCTCCGTTGCTTTCTTTACCAAATCGTCCAATGCCACTCTTCCAATGGCGATCCGGTGCGCAGAAGAAAGGGTGGGCCTCTCAAGAAAAGTGGCTGGTTTTACCCTTCCCCTTTGCACATCGATCAATATGAATGGTTGTGCCGCTTTTATCTTGACCACTGTTCTTTTTGTTTCAATGAGCTACGGGATGACTTACACACCCTTGGATTTAGTCTTGTGGGTCGGCATCGCAACAGTTGCAGCGATTGGCAACGCCGGCGTTCCCATGGGCTGCTACTTCTTGGCAAGCGCTCTTCTCGCCGCTATGAACATGCCCTTACATATCCTAGGGGCCATTCTACCGTTCTACACTTTGATCGACATGATCGAAACCGCGATTAATGTGTGGTCTGACGCTTGCGTAACAGCCGTTGTCGAACACGATACCACCAAGCATCCTGTCTTCGTACAAGGTAAGACGGAAACTATACAGCCAGTTGCGGATTCAGCATAACGAAGAGAGGTTGTTCAAAATTATTCTAATTCAGTGTATTATAAAACTAGGTTTTAATTACGGTGAATGATGACCAGTTGTAAGCCCAATTATTTTCCTTCCAATACCGATCAAATTATTAAAGAGCTTGGTCCTCAAAAGCTTATCGAAAATCTATACCGCATGCTTCTTATCCGAAATTTTGAAACGCGTGCTGAAGCTGCTTATCTGCAAGGTAAAGTGGGTGGTTTTTTTCACTCCTATATTGGACAAGAAGCTATTCAAACCTCTGCATTTCAAGTCCTTGGACCAGATAATTGGTGGATTACCTCTTACCGAGGACATGCCCTTCCACTTTTGCTTGGAGCCACACCTGACGAGCTCATGGCTGAACTTTATGGTAAAGCGACAGGCAATGCTAAGGGTCGAGGGGGTTCAATGCACCTTTACACCGATCGGTGTTTGGGAGGATTTGGTATTGTCGGTGGCCAAATTCCGATTGCGACCGGCGCTGCTTTCTCAATCAAATATTTAGAAGTAAAAGATGAAGTTGCTATTTGTTTCTTAGGAGATGGCGCTGTTCCCCAAGGCGCCTTTCATGAATCGCTTAATTTGGCCTCTCTTTGGAATTTGCCGATTATCTATGTCATAGAGAACAATGAATGGGGAATGGGGACAAGTGTCGAAAGAGCGAATGCTGTAAAACGTCTCGCGGAAGACAAAGCTCCGGGCTATAATATGAAAGGTTATACCTTTGATGGGATGGATTTTTTCAACTCCTATGCATGTTTTAAACATATCCATAAGGAAGTAATTGAAAATCAACGTCCTGTACTTGTCGAAGCGCTTACACAACGTTTCAAGGGGCATTCGGTCTCTGACCCGGGTCTTTACCGTACAAAAGAAGATCTGAAAGAAAAAATGCAAAGAGATCCTTTGATCCTCATGAAAGATGTTCTCATTAAAGCCAAGGTGATCGATGAAGAAGCGATTAAAGATATGGATAAACAATGTCGTGACGTTGTACTGTCAGCTATGAAATTTGCCGAAGAAAGTCCTTGGCCAGATCCAATTACTCTCGAAGAAGATGTCTACGCTCCCGAGGATTTATGACTGAAGAAACCCAAATCATAGAATTCCGCGAAGCCTTAAGACAGGCGATGGATGAAGAGATGACCCGTGATCCACGCGTATTTATCATGGGGGAAGAGGTTGCTGAATACAATGGAGCTTACAAAGTTACCAAAGGAATGCTGGCAAAATGGGGGCCCAAACGGGTGATTGATACCCCCATATCTGAACTCGGTTTTGCGGGACTCGGGATCGGGGCAGCAATGACAGGTCTTCGTCCCATTATTGAATTCATGAGTTTCAACTTTTCATTCGTGGCCTGCGATCAGATCATTTCAAACGCCGCAAAGATGTATTACATGAGCGGTAACCGTTTCAAAGTCCCCATTGTATTTAGGGGGCCCAACGGTGCTGCTGCGCAAGTGTCGAGCCAACACTCCCACACTGTTGAAGCTATCTACAGCTATTTTCCAGGTCTGATAATTATCACGCCCGGTAACCCCTATGATGCGAAAGGTTTGCTTAAATCTGCTATCCGTTCCAACAATCCTGTCATCTTTTTGGAATCAGAATTACAATATGGGGACAAAATGGCGATCCCTCTTAAGGAATATCTTGTCCCAATTGGTAAAGCTAATGTGGTGGAAAAAGGGAGTGATGTCACAATTGTCAGTCACGGGAGAATGGTTGCATTTTGTCGCACTGCCGTGAAAGAACTCGCTCAAAAAGGGATCCGTGCCGAACTGATCGACCTACGTACGATTAAGCCTCTCGATATAGCGACGATTGCTCAATCTGTCCGCCGTACTCACCGTTGCGTGCTTGTCGAAGAAGGTCATTATTTTGCCGGTATTGCAGCAGAAGTAGGCTTTCAAATTATGGAACACTGTTTCGACTTTCTCGACGCACCCCTTGTGCGTGTTACACAAAGGGAAACTCCGATGCCCTATTCCAAAGTTCTTGAAGCGGAAACCCTTCCTACCGTAAAAAAGATCTTAGCAGCTGTAGAACAAATCGTAACCCGTTAAGGAGTCAATTAAACCCATGCCATTTACCATGACCATGCCTAAACTATCGCCTACCATGGAATCAGGAACCATTGCACGCTGGATTAAAAAAGTGGGTGAACATGTCAATGCGGGAGATGTTGTGATCGAAGTTTCCACAGATAAAGCGACTGTTGAGCACTCTGCGATCGATGAAGGGTATTTGCGCAAAGTTCTTGTTCCAGATGGATCTGAAGCCAGTGTCAATCAACCGATCGCCATTTTCACTGAAAAGGCGGATGAATCGATCGAAGGGTATGAGCCTGAAGGAACTGTACCGGTGCAAGAAAAAAGTCAAAATAAGGCTGCAGCGCAGCCTCCAGCAGCCCCCAAACAAACATTTACACCTCCACCTCAGGCTCCCGTTCCATCAACTGGAATATCAACTTTAGAGGAAGGAGAAGATGAATATCATGGGATTAAGGCCTCTCCTTTAGCAAAAAAGCTCGCAAGAGACAAAAAACTTGGCTTAAGCGCAATCAAAGGGACGGGCCCTGGCGGAAGAATTGTGAGCCGCGATCTAGAACATGCCAAGCCTATTACGCTCTCTTCCGGTGGGAAAAAGGCATTACCTTCGACACCCCCAGGCACATTCATCGAGGAAACCTTAACCCCTATCCGTAAAGTGATAAGTCAAAGGCTTCAGGAATCGAAAACTTACATTCCCCATTTCTATGTGCAGCAAGTTATTGATGCTGAACCAATTACGAAATTGCGTGAACAGCTAATCGCCATTCATCATAAAATTTCCTTCAATGATATGATCATCAAGGGTTCTGCACTTGCCTTACAAAAGCATCCCAATGTCAATTCTGGTTTCAATCCCACGAACATGACGATCATCCGTTATCAGACTATCGATGTCTCGGTTGCTGTGAATGTAGAGACTGGCTTGATCACTCCGATTGTTCGTTATGCGGATTATAAAAGTGTTTTCGATATTTCAGCAGAAATGGCTGAACTTACGAAGAAGGCAAGAGAGGGGAAAACTAGCCCCTCACGAGTTTCAAGGTGGATCGTTTACCGTATCGAATATGGGAATGTATGGCACCACACAATTTACTGGTATTATCAATCCTCCTCAAGCTGCACTCCTTTCCGTCGGAGGAATCTTAGACCAACCTGTTGTCAAAGATGGGCAAATCGTGCCAGGGAAAACTTTAAGCCTAACCCTATCAGCAGATCATAGGGTTGTTGACGGCGCCGCTGGAGCCAAATTCTTGAAAACTCTTCAGGAAATTTTGGAAAATCCCGCAGCATTATTGTTGTAAAATAATACTTCCCCCTTAGATTCAATTATATACTTTTACAAGATTAATTATTTCTAATTATTTTAAATAAATAAATTGACATCCAAATTATTACAGACTATCTTGAATGTGAGGTGACGCATGAAATGGTGGTGATTCTAGAATATTATTCTATTATCCCCGAATATGTTGAATCATAGAATCAAGGTTTTCCATGAATAAAACCGTGATCGATTTTATAGAATTGCATGCTTCACAACGTCCCGATGCTTTAGCTGTTCGCTACCTTGTAGATGGTGAGGATAAAATGATCACCCTTACCTATAGCGATATCAGAAATCGTGCCTTAACCTTATCTAGGATCCTTAGAGAAAAAGTTGGAGAGAATTCTGTTGCTTTGCTTTTGTACTCTCCTGGAGTCGATTTTATTATCGCTTTTCTTGCATGTCTCTATGCAGGTATTATCGCCGTTCCTACTTACCCTCCAATTCCAAGACGCTTGAACAGCGATATATTCAGACTTGAGCTGATCTGCCAAGATGCCAAACCCAAAGTGATTTTAACAGATTACTTTGCTTCAAAGTTATTAAGCATGTCGGTTTTAAAAGAAAATTGTAAGTCATTAATAGATAAGCTAATAAGTCTAGGTCGTAGCAAACAGAATGACTTAATGCTAAGCAAAATCCCCTACATGATCACTGAGGGATTAAAGAGCAAAATTAAATATGACACACCTTTGAATCCACTAAAGAGCGATAATATCGCTTTCATCCAATACTCATCTGGTTCTACGGGCCATCCGAAAGGGATTATAGTCTCCCAAGATAATCTCACCGCTAATATCCGTGCGATGATCAAAATGTCGAAAGCTAATTTAAAATCGGTTGGAGTCAGCTGGTTGCCCCATTATCACGATATGGGGCTAATTGGATTTATTCTTGTTTTTCTGGTCGCAGGAGCAAACGTCACTTACCTTTCTCCTTTGTCATTCTTAGAAAACCCTTTAAGATGGCTCAAGGCGATTGATAAATATAAAGGGACCCTAACAGGGGGGCCCAATTTTGGATTTGAACTTTGCATAAAACACATTCAGAAACATCCCAACATTGCACTGAATCTTTCGAGCCTTAATATTGCGATCTGTGGGGCTGAACCGATAAATCCAGAAATGCCGGAAAGATTTTATGAAGCATTTAAACAATACGGTTTTAAAAAAGAGATGTTTTTCCCGGTTTACGGGCTTGCGGAAAACACATTGCTTGTTTCAAGCGGCATCAATGGAGATCTACCTATCGTCAAACAATTCAATACCGATAAACTTCTCCAGCAACACAGGGCTGTCGAAAACCTTAATGAATCCAATGAGGGTAAATCTACAAGATTCATCAGTTGTGGGACCGTGATCGAAAATCATGTTTTACGGATTGTAGACTCAAGAACAAAAAGTGTCCTCGAAACCGGACAGCTTGGAGAAATTTGGCTCAAAGGTCCATCCATAGCCAAAGGATATTGGAATAAACCAGATATTACGAAAGAGACCTTCGATGCCTATACAACAAATGGGGAGGGACCTTTTTTACGGACTGGGGATATGGGCTTCTTGATCGATAATAATCTCTATATCTATGGACGGATTAAAGATATCATCATCATCAATGCAAAAAAATATGCACCTCAAGATCTTGAATTTACCGTCCAATATGCCCATGAAAGCATTCGCAAGGGAAATGTTGCAGCTTTCTCTGTGAATACGAACAGCCAAGACCACCTCGTGGTGGTGGCAGAAGTTTCCAATAGATCTAAGAACTTTAATGCTGAACAAGTCTTTGCTTCCATTATCAAAAACATAGCTACCGATTTTGAGATCCCTATTCTCGAAATTGTTTTGATTAAGCCTAAATCGATCTTAAAGACTACCAGTGGCAAAATTCAAAGGCAAGCGACCAAAAAGGCTTATCTTGAAAAGCAATTATATGAAGTAGCGACATGGAGATCACCTAATATTACGCAACCCGCTGGGATTGAACAAATGAGCAAGGATTAGGAGGCTAAAATGGCAGAATCTTTACTTCTTAAAATCTCTGAGGAAATTCTTGAAACCAAACGCAATAGCGAAGTTGTCCCAAAGATCCTTGCATGGCTAAGAAACTATGCTGAGAATAATATTAACTCCCGTTTGATCGATGAGAGACGTACTATCCCACCGAACATTGTTCTTGACTTTGGTAATAAAGGTCTTTTGGGGATGAATATCGATGAAGAGTATGGGGGGTTAAATTTAAATTACGACAACACTTTTAAAATTATCGAACAACTGGCCGCCATCGATACGAGCTTAGCTATTTTTGTAGGTTTAAATAACGTTCTCGGCGTTCGTCCGATCCTGCGATTTGCTCCTGAAAAATTGAAAAATATTACCCTTCCTGCTTTGGCAAGGGGATTAGAGTTGGCCGCATTTGCGATTACCGAACCCGGGGCTGGCTCAAATCCGCGAGGCATGTCTTCCACAGCTGTTCCTGATGGCAAAGGGGGATGGTTGATTAATGGCGAGAAAATGTGGATCGGCTCAGGCTCGTGGGCTAACTATATGAACGTCTTTGTCAACTTGATGGATGATGACAACAAATTGATTGGGGTCACCGGTTTTGTAATCAGACGAGACACACCGGGCCTTTTAATCGGAGAAGAGTCCTTGACGATGGGTGTGAGGGGACTTGTACAAAACAGAATCTATTTCCACAACGTTCGAGTTACTCCGGAAAATCTTTTAGGTGATATGGGAAAAGGTTTTGAGATCGCTCAAGATACTATGCGAATGGGGCGTGCCGGTCTTTGCGTGATCAGTCTTGGAGCCATGAAACGGTGCTATACCTTGGCCTACCACTATGCTACACATCGAAAAATAATCACCGGACCTATGATCGAAAATCCTTTGATAGTAGAAATCTTAAAAACCCAAGCCCTTCGGATCGATGTCATCCAAAGCTTGGTATCCTATATTTGTTATCTTCTGGATAATGGAGAGTCGATCCCCGAAGAACTTTCGCTCACTTGCAAAATTTTAGGTCCTGAGTTTTTATGGCAGACGGCCGATGAACTGATGCAGATGTTAGGCGGTCGTGGCTATATTGAAACAAATGCGGTTCCTCAAATATTCAGAGACGCGCGTCTTCTCAGAATTTTTGAAGGGCCGACAGAGACGATGGCTTTCTACCTCGGTATGTTGATGCTGCAGAAAAAAGTTCCACTTCTTCAACTTTCCAATCACCAAGAAACTGTCAATTCCCTGCGAAGTAAGCTGAATCCCAAAAATAAAGACCTTAATTTATTGAGTTACAACTTAGGGATTTTAGGGGCTTATCTCATTGCCAAAGTCGTTGTATGCATCGAAAATGAAGATCCAATCCTCGAAGATTGGCTCGACAAGCAGATTGAGGCTAAAGTTTCTAAAACTCTCTCCAAAGACCTGAATTATAAAGAAACCTTGAAAGAGCTTGCAGAACGCAATGAAGAATACTTAAAAGAAGTTGGATTCAACGAAGGCAAAGCCCCTGAAGTTGATTTCGAAACCGATCCATTGCTGAAAAAATTATGAAAATGGAAGTCAAGACTGATAGCAAAACAAAAGCAGATGCAATCATTGCTTGGTTGCGTCATTATGCCGAACATTTTTTAAACCCCACACTCTCTGATGAACGGCGCGCTCTTCCCCCTTATATTTTTATGGATTTTGGCAATAAAGGACTTTTTGGTCTTACTGTGCCTGAAGATTATGCTGGACAAGGATTAGATTTATTTGATTATTACCGTGTTCTCATGCAACTTGGATCTATCGATGCTTCGTTAGCCCTTGCTGTTGTTATCCATACAGAAAATGCGATAGGACCACTTTTACGCAGCGGTAAAGAGAAAATTAAAAATAACCTTCTTCCCTTGATGGCAACAGGACGATTTCTTGGAGCTGTCGGATTGACCGAACCCGCTTTCGGGACCAATTTTTTTGAAATGAAAACGACAGGAATACGAGAGGGGAAAGAATGGACAATCAATGGAATAAAGCGTTGGAATTCTGCCAATTGGGCAAACGTTATCAATGTTTTTGCGATGGGAAAAGACACCTCAACTAATGAAAGGGGAGTCACCGGCTTTACCCTATTGAAAAATATGCCTGGAGTCTTGAATGGCCCTGAGGCTTTAACTTTAGGGTTTAGATCGGTTATGCAAAATGCTCTTATCCTTGAAAATGTCAAAGTTGATGATGATTTTGTACTTGGCGAACCGTTTAAAGGTTTTGAAATTATCGAAGAAATGCTGTTCCAAGCCCGCTTTTCTACCTGTTTTATCATTATTGGCACGATGAAGCGGGCGATGCAACTCGTCCATCGCTTTATTACCCGTAGGAAAGCCATGGTGGGTACCTTGGCAGACAATCCTTATCTTATCGAGCTTCTTGATCATTCCTTGTCAATCATAACAACGATCGAATTTTTCGCGACCGATATGGCTCATAAATTTAAAATTCAAGACCCCGTTCCTCCAGTAATGTCAATGCTCCTCAAAGTTGCGGCCTCTGAATTTGGGATCAAGCTAGTCAAACAATGCATGCAGCTGGCTGGCGGTCGTGGCTATATGGAAAATAATCATCTCTCCAGAATGTATAAAGATGTTTTAGCCAGCTATTACGGAGAGGGGGCGAATGATAGCCTTCTTTCCCTTTCTGGATTTGATATCCTCTACAAAAATCACTACTTCGATTATCTCGAAAAACATTTCGATCTCGATGCGATCTATGAGGAATTTAAACACTGCATAACTTTGATTAAAAAATCGGGTCCCTCAAAAATGTTTACTCAATATATTTCACCTCATATCGCTAAGGTTGCGATGTTTATACTTTTATATTACGCGGCCAAGAAAAATTTAGCTTTTCAAGAAAATCCAAAAAATTTACGCGCTTTATTATGGGCGCGCGATAAAGCCGTTCACCAAATGCATCGGTTCAAGAACGAGAACAATGCCAAGTCTAACTTTACTGACCCAAGCGAAATTAGTGCGATTCTCGAAGACTATAAATCCAGCATAGGTGATATTGACTTTCAAATGAAAGGGGAGGAAACTGCCCGAGATGACCTATTAAAAAAGCAGGAACCAAAGGATGGATATGGCTGAAGAACAACTAGTGAGAAAAGAATTGATCAAGAAGGCGGCAGAAGTGCTGAAGATGGATTCAGCCAAGATTGACCCAGATACCCCTTTAGTTACTTATGGGATGGATTCACTCACCTTTTTTAACCTCTCTTTTGAACTCGAAGAAAAATATGGGATTAATTTTATCGATGAGCAAGTCACGATGGATACAACGATCAATCAATTGGTCAACGTTATCTCGAAAAGAAAGGCGACGGCAAAAAGAGCGTAAATATTAACCTGAGTTTTGAATTTTTTTGCCCTTTTGGCTGCGTCAAAGCCACGGGAATCGAAAATCGCAAGCCGGTCAATAGTAGAAATATGGAACTGCTTGCGATTTATCGATTCGCGAGAGCTTTCCCGCTAGCCGAAAGGGCAAAAAAATTCAAAACTCAGGTTATTATATGCCGAAGGGATATAAAAACTGCAGCATGAAAATATTCATGCCTGTCAATCCGTTCTTGACGCAACATCGTCGCGCATAAGCGAGCGAAAGCTCACTCCAATTATCAAAACGATGGATGTAACGTAAACCTAAATCTAAATAACGGTAATTCAATTTCCACAGGGTGTGGAAATGCCTATGATGATGTTCTCCAAAACCGTGTCGATATTGGGCAAAGAGCCGATAAAAATTTCCAAAAGCTGAACGGTACTCCCATGCAAGCTCACTCCAAATCCAAGAGGGATTAGTGTCAGCTTTGCCAATCCCGAACACTCCCCATGTTCTCGTTGATCCCCATTCTGACCATTCAAATTCTTTACCAATAGCGATATGCGTATCAATAGCGATCTTTCCGTGATGGTAAAGCGCAATATCTTTGACTGCCTTGCCAAAGGTTTGGGTCACTGAAATTCCAGTTGTGACATTCACCTCATTGCCGATGGCTTCATCTAACCACATGTAACGCCCTGTTAACCTTAGACTGTCAATACAAAAATTACGCTGTCTTGTATCGATTGCCCAAAGCTCTGCTTCGCCGCTTATACGAGCATAGGGAAGCGATAGGGAAAAATTCCCGATAGAGTTGTACCCTTTGAATTCTTTATTGCGACCTTGGATGTTAAATTTGTCGTAGTGTTGTATTAATTCTGTAAAGCGAGAAACGAGCTGCAAGTTTTGACCATACCAAGGCTCATAAACCGTCGCGCCTAACGACTGGATAAAAATGAAAATCCAGACTAGTTGACGCATCAGAGTGTATATCTTTTTTCGCTTAACCACCTTTCCGCTTCTAATGCAGCCATGCAACCAGAACCTGCTGCTGTAACCGCTTGTCGATAAACATGATCCTGAACGTCACCTGCGGCAAAGACCCCTTCAATACTGGTTCTGGAGGTGCCTGGGACAACTTTAATATAGCCATTTGGATGCATTTCTAACTGATTATTTAAAAAGGCAGTATTTGGAGTATGTCCCACAGCAAAAAAGACTCCTCCAGCTTTCCACACCTGCTCTTTCTGAGTTATGACATTCTGGATCAACACATTACGTACAACTTCATCACCTTCAATCTTTGTGATAACACTATCCCACAGAACTTCGATTTTTGGATGATTGAGAGCCCGTTGCTGCATAATTTTGGAAGCTCTTAATTGATCTCTCCGGTGAACGATATAAACCTTGCTCGCGAATTTTGTTAAAAATGTTCCTTCTTCTATCGCTGAATCACCACCCCCAATGACGAAAAGATCTTTATTCCGGAAAATCGGCATAGCCCCATCACAAACTGCACAGGCGGTAACCCCTTTTTGCCAAAAACCCTCTTCCCCATCTCCGGCACCAGGAATATCAAGCACATTGGCTTTGGCTCCTGTGGAGATAATGACACTATTGGCTTCGTAAGTACCGCTTTTCGCTTTGACTTTGAAAGGATGTTTGGAAAAATCGACTTCATCGACATCTTCAGATAAAACCTTTGTTCCAAAACGGAGTGCTTGCTCTTTAAAACTATTCATAAGCTCAGGACCCGTGATGCCCGATGGAAAACCAGGATAATTTTCAACGTCGGTTGTCGACATTAATTGTCCACCCACAGGGCCGGAAAAAAAGCCTTCGAATATGAGGGGTTCAAGATTGGCACGGGCGGCATAAATTGCTGCGGTATACCCTGCGGGTCCTGACCCAATGATGATAAGGTTTTTTTTTGACATAATTGAATCCATCCAGAAGTTAGAAGCCCGATGTTGCCATGTAAATCAATTATCTGCCTAGGAAAATAATTGACAGATGGAGTCGTAATTTGTACTTTTCCTTTGTAACTTATATTACGCAAAAGGGAGCGATATTTAGACTGAAGCAAAAGTACCCCAGGGATCAGGCTTGTCCATTCTGTCGATTTGAATCATGCGAAATCGACAGAATGGACAGGCCTGACCCTTGAAATACGGTGAGTTTGTAAGAAAAATCGATAACCAAAAGTCATTTTCATGGAAGTAGCAAATGCAATCGATCATTTTGAGATATTAATCCGTTTATTCCTCGGAGCTATTTTGGGAGGTTTAATCGGAGTCGAAAGGGAACAGCGCAATGGTTTTGCAGGTTTACGCACCCATATGCTTGTCTGTGTAGGAGCCACTTTAATTATGATTGTGTCCCAATACGGTTTTTATAGTGTGATTGAACAGCAAGTAATTATTCTCGATCCTTCCCGAGTCGCAGCGCAGGTTGTGAGCGGCATTGGTTTTCTTGGAGCGGGCACCATTTTGATTGGCAGAAACATCATTAGAGGGTTGACGACCGCAGCAAGTTTATGGGCTGTAGCAGCTCTTGGGCTTGCCATCGGTGGTGGACTTTATATCGCTGCCTTCGGAACAACAGTTTTGATTCTCGTGATTTTGGCGGGATTAAAGCCTTTGGAAAACCTTTTGTTTAAAAAAGACCATGTCACCGGTTTAAAAATTGAAATTAAACCCGGTGCACCGACAGCCATGCTGGAAAAATTGCTTAAGAAATCGCTTCTAGATTCTGGATTAATCAATTTAAGCTTTGAAGTGGAAGAAGATAGTGAAGTGATTTATCTCACATTTAGGCCAATTGCTAAAACTAAACTTCTGAAAATTATCGATCAAATCAAGGTGATCAAAGAAATTAAGAAAGTTGAATTGTTGGAATAACCTTAATTATTCTTTAATTTTTTTTCTAATCGTGGCAAAATAGATACAATATTTTGCCGGAGGTCGACCATAACAATAAGATGAGAGAATTTTTTCGGAACCTCTTTAACATCTATCCAGATGAAGAAAAAAAAGCTTTTTTGTTTGGGTGCCTAGGTTTCTTCTGGGCGGTCGCTGTTACATCCGGATTAAAATTCGCTGATGCGCTCTTCTTGCTGCACGTTGGTGCTGAATCTTTGCCAATCACCTATAAATTTACTGCGTGCATGATGATCGGCATGGCAATCTTTCAGCTTTATGCCTTTCACCATTTTCCCGCGCATCGAATTTTCCTTGGGGTTATCTTTGCTGGATCGCCTTTTATACAACCGCTTATTTTTGTCTTTCTTCGCAGTTTGCCACTGAGACCTCGCTCATTTGGTATGCTCTCAGGATTTTTGGCTCTCTATTCTTTGCAGTTGTTGTTACCTGTTTTTGGACCTTGATTGACCAATATCACCACTTGCAGGACGCTAAACGTCTTTATAGTTTATTCAGTTCCATGGTCTTTCTTGGGGTTGCTTGTACTGGGGCCATCATGCGGTCGGGTCTGGTCGACTTCAAAAGCCTTACACTTTTTATCGTTGCACTCCTATTCTTAACGGTCGGATGGATCCTCAAAATCGTTAAAGAAGTGAATCCCGTCAATGATGAAAATGAAACCGAAGGTTCCAAGGGACAAGAAGATTTCTCCTTAAAAAAATTACTCGTTTCCATTCTTTCTTCTCGCTTTACTCTTCTTCTGATGGGGGGGAATTTTTTAGGATATTTGCTACTTGTTATCACTGAATATAACTACATGTCTTCGTTTCAAACCTACTTTGCCCCTCAGGATATTGTGCCAAGAGGGAGTGAAGAGGAAGCAGTACTGACCCAATTTCTTGGGCAATGCCTTGCCTGTGTCAGCATTGCTAATATCGTCTTTGGACTCTTTATCTACAGCCGCCTTGTCCGCAGGTTTGGTATAGGTAGCATGTTGGTTATCACACCTGCTATTCTTCTGGTTACTTATACAGGTTGGCCGATGGCGGATACTCTGTTTTCCCTATTCTCGGCTACTTTGTGGTAGAAGGGACTTTATATGTTATTGACGATAGCAATTTTACCCTTCTTCTACAATGCCGTTCCATCAAAGCTTAAATACAAAATTCGGGTGTGCATCGAATCGTTTTTAGAGCCGATCGGGATGCTAGTCAGTGCGAGTCTCATCTCGATGGATCCAGAAAATAGCAAATTTGTGGGATTAGTCATGGCAGCCGCATGGCTGTTGATCGCATTAGCTTTACGTAAACTTTATCCCAAAGCGATCTACCAAAATCTGGCAGAAAACGCGATCCATTTCGATAGAAAAGCCAGAGCTTGGTTTTCTCGCCTTTCCAAAAAAGAAAAGCAGGCTTGCGAACATCGTCTTCTTGCTATCTTGAGGCAAGGAGAAGAAAGTTCCCAAATTTTTGCATCGGAAGGACTTATCCTATTTGAAGATCCCGCTATCTTGGACCGGTTCCTTCGAGAAACAGATCATTTAAGTTCCCATGCCAAAATCGAATTTATTAAGCAGTTAGGAAAAACTTCATTCGGAAAGGAAAGCCATATTTTAGATCGATTGAGAATTTGGAGCATCGAAGATCCCGATCCGGAACTTAAAGGGGAAATCTACTTCTACCTCGCTTTAAATGGATTGATCCATCCCGACAAGGCATGGGTAGATTACAAAAATCCCAATCTGAAAATTCGTGGTGGCGCCATCATTTCCCTTATGCGTTCTTCCGCCCATCTCCCTCCACGTGAAGTCACAGAAAATTACACCTATGCAGATACGCTTTTGCAAGAAATACTTGCCTCCGATGAAGAGGATGAGATTTGTATGGGGCTTGTGATCTTAGGGTGTGAGCCCTCTGCAGTGAATCTCGATTTAATCGTTCCATTTTTCGCAAATCCCTCTTTGAAAGTTCGTCGTCAAGCTGCAGTATCTCTGGCTGAGATCATCAACTCCCAAGCAGTTCGCTATGGTAATCTGCTCGTCAATTCTCTTGCGGATTCTAAAGATAACGAATTTCGAATGAGCTGCCTTAAAGCTCTCGGAAAACTGAAAGATGCGACGTTAACTCGCAAAATCATCGCTGTCAGCGATCGTTTTAGGCCCAATGAGAGAAGAGCGGCCGAGGAACTGATCATCTCGATGGGATTGCGCAATGTTCCCATGCTTCTAAAAATGACGAAAGATTCCTCGCAACCTGATAGATGTCGCTTGCTTGCCGGTAGAGTTCTTGGAAAAATTGCTCTTCCCCAACTGCGCGCTAACCTTTATGATATCATTAACATCGAAGTTGAACGGGCTTACTTTTACTATTACCATGCCCACAATCTAGCTAGAGATTATCCTAAGGAAGATTTGAAAATTATTCAGGAAGCGCTTCTCACCGACTACCATTCTGTTCTCGATTTCGTCATTCAACTTCTCGGCACAGCTGGCGAAGTGGAAGATTGCGAATTGCTTTCCCGCTCCTTGCGCAGCAAACAAGTCAAAGTGCGTAGTCAAGTCGTGGAAACCTTAGAAAAAACTTGTGAACCTCACATTTTTAGACTGATCCAACCTTTGGTTTGTGAAACACCGCATGAAGAACAATTTAAAGCTTATGCTCGCTCAGGCCAAGAACCCTTGAATTTAGCCGATTTATTAGCTAAAATGAGTCGTTCGCCGACGCTCGGCGACCAGATTGTAGCTGCAACACTTCGCTACCGCTTGAATCTTACCGATTGGCAGTTGACCCTTAAGCAGCAGATGGCCGGCAATACAGAGACCTTTCACCATTTTGCTTATGAGTTGTTAGAATCATGAAAAAAATCACCCTCATCGATAAAACATTTCTCCTTAAAAGAACCCCTTTGTTCAATGCGCTCGATCTCGATTTGTTGCTAGCCATCGGCGATAAGTTAGGAATTGTGGTTTTTGAAGAAGGGGAATCGATCTTTAACATCGATGAAGAAGGAAATCGGATCTATTTCATCCATAAAGGAGAAGTTGAAATCCGCAATAAAATGAAAGAGGTGTGTGCGACACTTGAAGCGGGTGACTACTTTGGAGATGAAGCGCTCTTTAACGACAAACCTCGTGTTTACGAGGCCATTTCCAAAACTGAAAGTCAAATGTTGACATTATCTAGGACCAATCTTTTGACAATTATCTCAGAATGTCCTTCGGTAGCTTTGGGATTGCTAAACGTCTACACCTCCCAATTTCCGGCTCGTTTTATCAAAACGGAGCAATTACGATGAGCATCCGTTCACGACTTTTGACATGGCTTTTGCCCACCATGATCGGCTTTGTCGCGCTTATCAGCTTATTCTTCTACTATAATTGGTACGGTGCCCTAATTAAAAGCTTTAGAGCTAATCTCAAATCGATTGTCATTAGCATTGTTGAAAACGTCAAACCTGAAGAAATCGCTTGGATTAAAAGTCATATCTCCGATCCTGAAATTTTTGAAAATCCAACATACAAAAAATATTATGAGATTTTTCAACGGATCAATGAAGATCTAACTATCGCTAACCTATACATTATGGATATTCAATGGGTTCAAAAAGGGGAGCGGATTCTCCTTAACGAACCCATTGGACCGCGCAATCTGGTCAATGATGGGACCGATCCAAAGCTTGCATTTAGGGAGGTCTATCTTTTGGATCCCTCGCAAGATATTACCCATGATGCGCAAATCAGTTATGGTTATAGCGAACAAAATGTCCAAGATGTTTATAAAAATAAGACTCCTTTCGTGACACCGATTTACAAAGGAAAGTATTCTGAAAATCGGTTCATGAGTGGCTATGCTCCCATTGTCGATGCTGCAGATCATGTTATTGCTTTAGTTGCAGCCGATGTCAATCTCGAAATTTTCGACAAGTTGCATCGGGATGCCCTTATTCTTATTTTTTTCAGTGTATCGGGAACAATTTTGTTGGTGATTGGTGCTGTATGGTGGATCGCCACCAAAATCGGTCAGCCGGTTAAAAAACTGAATTCAGCCGCACTTTCGTTGGCAGCTGGGGATTATGCTGAAAATATCGAAGTTGTAGGTCCTAAGGAAATTTCAGACCTTTCTAATTCCTTAAACACATTGCGTGAATGTCTGCATGAAAACGCCACTCACCTACGAGAAACAGCGGCCGCCCGCGAAAGGCTCTACGGGGAATATGAATGCTCAATCTTACTTCAACAGCGGATGCTGAGTCAGGTCCTCGAAGATTTTAAGGATCCCCGGTTTGAGATTAAAAAGATTTCTTATACTGCATCTTCCACTCCACAAGGACTTCTTTTGGATGTGCTCTCTTCAACCCCGACAAAGACAATGATGGCTTTACGTGAGTCGGATCAGGAAGGTTTTGAGGGAACTTATCGACTTCTTCGAGACGATAAAGGACATTCTGTCCGTTTTGAATTGGATCACGCCAGTAAAACCTTGAATATTTCTAATCAAAATATGCCGCTTCCGTTTGTTTGGTTTACACAATCTGCGAAGATGTCCACTGAAAATATGCTCCAGATCAAATTAGAGTCGGGGGATTACTTTGTTCTCATGAGCACCGGACTATCCAAAGTCTTGAACCATCCGAAACTTATGCGCGAGTGGTTTAGCAAAGTCTTTCGCCATTTCGCAAAAGAAGGGCCAGAGCTTCTTTCAGCTATGCTCACTAGTGAACTCAACTTCCTAGGTAAAAAGAACCATATCACACACGATATCCATATTCTATGTGTCTACTATAGATAAATTTCCACTTGACATGTGAGTATGAATATTACTATCCTTACTCGTTTACAATAAGGGTTTATAACGATGAATATTCAAGTGGTAATCGCTTTTTTTGCCTACTTCTTTATTCTTTTGTGCATCGGCCTCTTTTCCCATAAACGCTCGACGACTTCCTCGGATTTCATCATCGGTAACCGTTCCCTGAATTTTTGGCTGACCGCTTTCACTGCACATGCTGCCGATATGAGCGCATGGCTATTTATGGCTTTCCCAGCGGCTATTTTTATTGGGGGCCTTTCCCAAGCCTGGATTGCCCTTGGTCTTCTGGTAGGTATGTTCCTTAACTGGCAATTTGTCGCCCAAAGATTGCGTAATTCCACAGAAAAATTTCATAGTTATACTCTCTCGACGTTTTTTGAACGCCGCTTTATAGATCATTCGGGACTCATTCGCTCCTTAACAGCGGTCATGTCGATCGTCTTTTTGACGATTTACTTATCTGCTGGCCTGATTGGCATGGGTCTACTGTTAGAATCGCTTTTCGATATCAATTACTATGTCGGTTTGACTATCGCAACTTTAGTTGTCGTCACCTACACTTTCGTTGGGGGATTTGTCACAGTTGCTTGGACCGATTCTTTTCAAGCGATTTTCTTAGTATCGATTATCATTTTGATTCCCATCATTGCCTATTTTCATATCGATGGCGCTCAATCTATCTTGGATGCAGCCGAAGCTCATAATATCAACTTGCAGCTTCTACCTGACACTTCCTGGGCAACCATCCTAGGCATCGTTTCACTCGTTCTTGGCTGGGGACTTGGCTACTTTGGACAACCCCATATCATCACAAAATTCATGGGGATCAACCATTCTTCTGAATTGCGCAAATCGAAATACCTTGGAATGGCTTGGGAAACACTCGCTCTTTCAGCCGCTGTCGCCATTGGGATTGTGGGGATCGGATTTTATCCTCATGGGATGGAAAATCCAGAACTCGTCTTTGTTGAGATGGTGAAACATCTATTTTATCCGCTGTTTTCCGGGTTTATGCTTTGCGCTGTTCTAGCCGCAACAATGTCAACCATGGACTCTCAAATCCTAGTTTGTGCTTCTGTTTTGAGCGAAGATATTTATAAACACATCTTCAATAAACGGGCCAACTCCCAAGATATTTTGAAAGTCTCTCGAATTGGCGTGATTTTGATCGCCTTATTATCTCTTGTCATCGCATTTGGGAAAAGCACGTCGATCCTTGATACAGTCCAGTATGCTTGGTCAGGTCTTGGTTGTTCATTTGGTCCCTTAGTAATTATGGCGCTTTACTACGATAAAGCTAACCGGTTCGGTGCTATTGCTGGTATTCTTGTCGGAGGAACTTTGGCAGCCATTTGGCCAAAATTGAATCCTTACATCATCTCCTATCCGATTCCGTCAATGCTCCCTGGCTTTTTCTGTAGTCTCTTCGCCATCTGGATCGTCTCTGTGTTAACACAACGCATTCCAAACACCCACGTATACCACTATTCCAAAAAGAATTAGTTGATTCAAAATTGGGTTTACATGTATATTAAAGTCAACGTATCAAAACTTGTGTGCAAAGATGTTGAGCATCACTCCAACCATTAACTAAAGTTGAGCTTTCACCATCGCGTGAGAGGGTTCAACTTTGTCCAACGCAACCGTTTTAAACGAGCCGTAAGCGCTTTGTTTAAAACTACCAATTGTAAATTTTACGCTTGTTTCGCGTGTTAGTTGTTTGATTTGTTATGTCTTGGAGGCACTATGTCTACACGTTTCAATTTATTTTTGATCATGATGATCGGCTTTATCGATCAAGCAGGCCTTGGCTTGGTTTACCCTTTGTTTGCCATCCTTTTATTCGATCCTGAATCCCTTTTTGTGCCATTTGGCACTTCTGAGGCTACCCGAGGACTATTATTTGGAATCCTAATTGCTTTAACCCCTTTGTCCCAATTTTTTAGCTCACCCATTTTGGGTGCAATGTCTGATAAAAAAGGTCGTAAAAAAATTCTACAATGGGGGATTGGCACCGGTGTTGTCGGTTACATTTGCGCCATTGTTGGAGTCATGAACAATAGCATTCCTCTTCTCCTGATTTATCGACTCCTCGTGGGTATTTCAGATGGAACAGCTTCAGTGGCTCATGCTGCTTTAGCTGACATCAGTACCGAAGAGAATAAATCACGCCATTTTTCCTTGCTGAATATGGCGTTTGGAGCTGGTTTTACTCTTGGACCTTTTATTGGTGGTTGCTTGTCTGATCCCACCTATTTCAGTTGGGGATCTTACGCAGCACCCTTTTATTTTGCAGGATTGATGAGCTTCTTAAACTTGCTTTTAGTAAGTTTTAAATTTCCAGAATCTAGGATTGTCACTGGCAATGTGCAATGCAGTGTTTTGGATGGTATTTACAATCTTGGACGAGCATTCCATTGGAAAGGACTTCGCTTACTGTTTGCGGGAGGCTTTTTCTTTTTCTTCGGTTGGACCTACTACATGGAGTTCATGCCAATCTATTTAAGAGAGCGTTTTCAATTTAGTGCGACTGAAATTGGCAATTTTTATGCCTATTCAGGATTCTGGTATTCTTTGAGTGCCGGGCTTCTGACGATTCCTTTGCTCAATCGTTTTGCACCGGAAAAAATCGTCGCTAAAGCATTGCTTCTATCAGGGCTATATCTCCCTGTTTCACTTTTGATTCAGGACCCGATCTATTTTGGGGTGTGGATGCCTTTATTATTATTTATGGCAGCTTTGATTTACCCGACTAGCAACGCAATTGTTTCCAATCGAGCACCTGCTGATAGACAGGGAGAAGTCATTGGTGTTTTCCACTCGGTCGGATCCTTTGCTATGGGGGTTAGCCCTCTATTTGCTGGATCGTTAGTAGCTGCTTACCCTGAAATGACAGCTTGGGGCGGCAGTATTTTTATGTTGATCGGAGGATTGATCTATTGGATCGGAACTCGTTCTGCAAAACCTGTTATTGCTTAATTCAGGTCATCGGGTCGTGTTCTTTTATTGAGCCGACCCGATTTTATTGCCTCACGCATAACTGTTAAGGAAGCGTCGAAGTTGAGATGTTGTTTAATTTAGTTTTTGATATTGTATACTGAACGGTATACAATATCTCTAATAATCGTTAATATTGGAAATGTGGGGTCATGTGAAAAGGCGGGAATTAGAAAGGCAGCTTAAAGTTTATGGTTGGCGATTTTCAAAACATGGTGGGGATCACGATCACTGGACTAATGGCAAAGATTTTGAATCGGTCCCACGGCATTCTGAAATAAATGAAAATTTAGCTAAAAAAATCCTAAAGACGGCAAAAAACAATCCTCCCTAAGGAGTAAAAAGATGGAATTAGAAGGTAAAATTTGGAAAAGCGGGAAATTTTGGCTCGTAGAGGTTCCAGCTTTAAAAGTTATGACTCAGGGTTATTCACGAAAAGAAGCTCTAAAAATGATATCAGATGCTGTCCAAGGCCTTATATCTTGCTATTTTCCCGATGAATCTGAAAGTTTTAAAATTTTTGTGAAAGATTATAAAAAAGGGGTAATTGGGATTTCTAGTTCAAAAAACAGTGTGTTGCTGGCATTTTCATTACGAAGACAGCGTGAAGCAAGTAAATCCACTATTAGAGATGTATCGGAACGTTTGGGTTCTAGTTCTCCTAACGCATACGCAAAATATGAAAAAGGAAGAAAACGAATTTCGTTAGATCAATATGAGCGATTATTAGATGCTGTAAATCCTCAACAACATTTTCATTTGCGAGTTGTTTGAAGGAAGAGTATAAGGATCAAACGCTTCAGGCACACACATAAAATGCATTTATGACAAAGCCGAACTTTTTCTAATTCAGGTCATCGGGTCGTGTTCTTTTATTGAGCCGACCCGATTTTATTGCCTCACGCATAACTGTTAAGGAAGCGTCGAAGTTGAGATGGGAGAGTTTTCTAGCAAATAGAGGGCGATCATTAAACGAAATATCCCCAAAAGATTTAAATCTCTTTTGAAGGGAGCTTGCTAAAATGGTGTCATGCCTAACACTTGTTTCGTTTTTGTTTGCAGCTGTTACATTTATTTGTTGAAAGGCCAACAGATAATTTTCATGATTAATAGGCAAGTCAAGCGTCACTAACATGTAATTAAGCAAGCTGTAGTTTTGTACTTTCATGGCAGAAAGGATCAGACGATCTAGAACGGTCCGATTGGCTAAATTTTCATGATCTATAATGCCGGGTCTAGACAAGAAATCTAAATCGATTTGATTGTAACGCTGGATCATTTGGAAAGCGAAATCACCATCTTGGGCTTTCCCAATTTGATCTGGAAAATGTCGTTCTAATTCAGTTTTGACGAGGTCCAATTTAGTAAGAGACTTAACTGTCATCACAAAACTAGATTGCGCAGCACTTGTAAAAACTTCAAGGGCCGTTTTTTCTTGGTAATTAATTGAAATATAATCTGATGAATTGAGTTGCGTGATTTGCTGGGCGACCCAATTTGATATATACCTATCTAATTGCTTTTTTGTATTTTCATTTCCTTGAAGAGGAGCGGAATGCTTGCGAAAAACCGATAGCATTACAGACAGATAAGTCACTAATTCTTTTTCATACTGTACGGTCTTCACGACTAAGGAAGCTTCATGGTGCATGCCCATATAAAATAAGGCACTATTGTCAATTGAATGTGAAAAATCCCAGGCTTTTATTGAGGTTATATTTTGAGTTTCAGCAAGTTGAAATTCACCTTTTGAAAAACGGTCCGAGATCACCGCACTTCCAATCTCTTTAAAGGCACGAGACACTCTTCTTGATTTCCATAAGGTGCAAAAATCCACCTTACTTAAAATCTGTATGCTTAATTCTGTTTCAGCACAACCAATTGGAATACACATAATAATACTTAAATTAAAAAAGTATTATAGATTAAAATTAATTCTTTGTCAAATAAAAGTATTTTGGACATATAACCCAAGCCTATAAGCCTGGGTTATAAAAATAAAGTTGACAGACGACTAATGGCTAATGCCTACTCGTTAGTGCGATTTTTGATATAGTTGATTACGTCGCCTACAGATTTCAACTTCTCAGCGTCTTCTTCAGAAATTTCACAGCCAAATCTTTCTTCGAAGGTCATGATAAGCTCGGTGAGATCGAGAGAATCTGCGTTTAAGTCTTCGACAAACAATTTCGCGGGGGCTACTTCAGATTTATCAACCCCGAGTTGTTCGACGACAATGTCAATGACTTCTTGTTCTGTTGACATAGGAACGTTCCTTATTGGTTTGTTATGGTCTTATTTTTTATACTAATTTTCATTACTTGGAAAGCAAATATTCACTTTTTTTGACTACATCACCATCCCGCCATCAACTGTGATGACCTGCCCTGTGATATAATCCGCAAGCGAAGAAGCTAAAAATAATGCGGCATTAGCGACTTCCCTTGGAGTTCCTAGCCGTTCCATCGGGATTTTAGCTAGCGTGCTTGCTTCTTTGCTCATCCGTCATCGTATCGGTCATCCGGGTTTCAATGAATCCAGGTGCGATGCAGTTCACCGTAATGCCCCGTTTCGCAACCTCTTGAGCTAAAGCTTTGGTAAATCCAATGATGCCTGCCTTTGAAGAAGCGTAATTCACCTGTCCCGCATTGCCTGTCAATCCCACAACCGAAGAAATATTGATAATTTTCCCCTGTCTGGACTTTAACATTCCCCGAATCAAAGCTTTGCAAGTATTGTAACACGATTTAAGGTTGATATCGATCACCGCGTCCCAATCTTCTTCGGTCATTTTTAACATCAATTGATCTTTTGTAATCCCCGCATTATTCACTAATATATCCACCTTGCCAAATTGAGAGATCACCTGAGAGATTGATTGTTGCACTGCTTCAGTTTTAAGATGTCGACAGCAACAAAGATCGCTTCCCCCCTCTGCTTGGATGGCGTTGACAACCTCTTGTCCTCTTTCTGTATGGGTTCCCAGAACAGCGACTTTGGCACCCTGCTTTGCGAAGGTGATTGCAATTTCTTTTCCAATTCCTGCGGTAGCCCCTGTTACGATCGCTGTTTTTCCGTTTAATAACCGTTCCATCTTATTCTACCGACTCCTTTCCTGGATATTGACCTGGAAATAAAAATGTAATTTTACTGTATTTGACCATTGGGATTACTCGTGCAGTTGGGTCAGGACAGATGCGCCCCAGGTTAAACCACCACCAAAGGCGACGAGCAAGACATGCTCATCTTTTTTTAGGGTGTATTGTTGGATAAGTTCATCTAAGGCAATCGGAATGCTAGATGCCGAGGTGTTGCCATATTTGTGGACTGTTTTATAGACCCGCTCTTGAGGGAGATTAAACTGTTTCCCCATCGCTTCCATGATACGAATGTTCGCTTGATGGGGAATAATCCAGCTGATGTCTTGATCTTGTAGGCCTGCCTTTTCTAGACATTCTTTGGCGGCGCCAGCCATACGGCGAACAGCTTGCTTGAAGACTTCCTTGCCAGCCATTTTAAAGTTATGAAGCCCACAGTTAAGAGTGTGAGCGGTAGCAGGGTTCCGGGAGCCACCTCCTGGGATGATGATCAATTCAGAGTGTTGCCCATCAGCTCCAAGGCATATGCTGTCGACGGCGAGGCCATCTCCTTGATGGCTGATAATCACTGCGGAGGCGCCATCGCCGAAGAGAACGCAGGTGGAGCGGTCTTTGTAATCCATGAAAGCCGACATTTTTTCTGAAGCGATCAAGAGAACATTCGAGTACACACCCGCTTCTACAAAAGCTTTAGCCGTAGATAAACCGTAGAGAAACCCTGTGCAGGCAGCTTGGATGTCCATTGCAGCCGCTTTCGTTGCCCTTAGTTTTGCTTGAATTAAGGCAGCCGTGCTAGGAGAAATATAATCAGGTGTCATGGTGACAACAATGATAAGATCGATCTTTTCGGCTGCTAGGTTTGCGGCTTCTAACGCTTTTTCGGCAGCAGCAAACCCCATATCGGAGGGATGCTCATCCGATTTGGCGATACGTCTTTCTTTCATTCCGGTTCTGGAAACGATCCATTCATCGGAGGTATCAACCATTTTGGACAGTTCATCGTTGGTCAGTACTTTTTCTGGAAGATACGACCCGATGCCGACCATTCTGGCACGCTTTGCTTTCATCAGCCTTTAGACCTCTAAGTAACAAAGGGTCAATCATAACAAACAAGGATTAAAATTGCAAAGAGGTTCAAAGGCTGACATGTCTCTGTTGTTTCTATAAATCGGGATTGTGTATGCTGGAACAATGCGTTACCCAAAACATTTACTGAAAGTCATTGAGGTGCTAAAGAAGCTGCCTGGCGTGGGCAATAAAAGCGCTGAGCGGTTCGCTTTTCACCTTTTAGGTCGGCCAAAATATGAACTGGAGGAGATTTCCGAAGCGGTTCGCCTTATTCCCGCTCTATTGTCCCGCTGTGAGGAGTGTGGGTGTCTAACTGAACAAGGAAATTCCTGCCACTTTTGCAGCGACGAAAGAAAACAACTCGGTGTCTTATGTGTAATTGCGACCCCTCGGGAAGCTTTCGCCATCGAATCGACTCGGGAATTTCGGGGACTTTATCATGTTTTAGGAGGGGTTCTTTCTCCGATTGATGGCAAAACTCCTGAAACTTTATCTCTTCCAAAGTTGATTGACCGGATTCAAAAGCATCAAATTAAGGAGGTGGTCGTCGCTTTGGATTCAACGTTGGAAGGGGACGCTACAGCTCTTTACCTAAAAAAAGAACTGGGAAATTTCCCAGTCCAGATCTCCCGCCTTGCCTTAGGTCTCCCTATGGGAAGCTCTCTCGATTATATCGATGGGGGCACCCTTGCACGAGCTTTTACAGGGCGTGGCAAATTCTAAGTTGCAAAAATGCGGCGCTCGGTTATCATGGGTGCTCTTAAAAGATAATAGGTGCACCATGATATCCAAAATTGCTTCTACAATTGCCTGCGCTCTTTTTTTACTGCTGCTGCCTATCATGAATCTGTTTGGGGCTTCACAACAGGTTGAGAATCAAATTATTGAATCAATCAATGTCAAGGTGATGAACCTTCCCGATGACTCCAATTTTGATGTGGACGCTGTTAAATCTCGTATTCGCACCAAGGAAGGGGATGTCTTTACTCATTCTGAGTTTGACAACGATCTCAAAACCTTAGTCCAAGAATTCGACAGAGTGGAACCTGAGGTCACACTTGTCAATGATAGGGTTAGAATCACACTTAAAATATGGCCTAAGCCCACAATCCGCACCATTACGTGGACAGGGAACGAAAAAGTGAAGTCAAAGCGGTTGATGAGAGAACTAGGAATTACTCTGTGCTCTATTTTTGACCGATGCGCTTTCAATAAAGCGTTTCAAAAACTGCGCGCATACTATATCAAGAAAGGTTATTTTGAAGCCCAACTTCGATATGAGGTTAATCGGGACCCAACAAGCAACTGTGTGGATATAGAAATCATCATCGAAGAAGGTCGCTCGGGAAAATTCGAAAATAGTCTTTCAGAATTTTACTCAATGTGAAGAGGATGAGATCTTCGAATTGATGGTAACGAAGACCTATTTCGTATTTACCAGCAGCTCGCTCAATCATGAAGGGACCTTTAACGAAGAAGCCATGCAGCATGACCAATTGCAAATTCTTAACTATTTGCAAAATAAAGGTTTTGCAGATGCTAGAGTGCATGTGAAAGTGACCGAGGCAAAGCAAAGCGACAGAATCATTATCACGATCACTGCCGATAGAGGTCCTCTTTACACCACTGGTAAGCTCACTTTCGGAGGAAACACAGTATTTTCTGATGATGAAATTATCGCAGCCTTTAAAATTTGTGAAGGCGCTCCTTTTTCGCCGGAGAAAATCCGCGAAACTTAGAGAAAATTACCCATCTTTATGGTCGTAAAGGGTATATCGATGCGCTTGTCGATTTCCAACCCCGTCTTGAAAAGGGGCAGTGTGTCTATTCTGTGGATTTCAACATCGAGGAAGGGCAACAGTACCGTGTAGGTTTAATCAAGGTGATCGGCAACTGCTCAACTGAAACTTGGATCATTTTGCACGAAACTTTGTTGATCCCGGGAGAGATTTTTAACATCGACAAATTGGAATTGACCGAAGAGCGGTTAATGAATATCGGTTATTTTAAAAATGTCAACGTTTACGCGGTAAAAAGTGGTGGACCCGATAGTCTAGGAGCCAATTATCGGGATGTTCAAATCGAAGTCGAAGAGACAACCACAGGACGTATCGGGGCTTTCTTGGGTTACAGTACTGTTGAGAGCCTGTTTGCGGGATCAATCTTACCGAAAATAACTTCAACTCCAAAGGTCTTTTTTCATGCTGGAAGAATGGGATGGGGGCTCTTCGAGGCGGTGGAGAATTTTTGAGTCTTAATGCAACGATTGGATCACGTAGCCGAACCTACGGCCTTTCCTATACGAAACCTTATTTTATGGATACCCCCTGGGTTGTCGGCTTTGATGTTGAACAAAGCGTTAACCGGTATATGTCAGATGATTATACCATTGAGAGCTTCGGATTTACACCACGCGCCAGCCGTATGCTTAATACCTTTGTAAGGCTGGGATTCCATTACCGTTATCGGAATTCGGTGGTGAATATTACCAATCACAACCACGAATTGCATGGCCTTAAACATGATGCTGGGGCAATTTCAGGGATCGGGACGATGCTTCAATATGATTCCACCAACCATCCGATTGAGCCGACCAAAGGGTTTAAATCTCGAGCTGAGGTGGAGTTTGTCGGCTTAGGGGGGGCTAGCGCTTTCTGGGCTTTTGCTTATCTGAACTCTTACTTTATTAAAATTAACTCGAAAGCCGTATTTAAGATCCGCGCAGAATTCCGTTTCTTAAATCCTTTCGGTGAAACCAAGTATATGAATATGCCACTCGATGAACGGCTATTCTTAGATGGCACCAATTGTCCGCGGGGGTATCGTCCTTATCGTCTTGGACCCCATTTCTTTGGCCGTCCCGACGACCCATCTGGCGGTCTGTCTATGCAAGTCTATTCCTTGGAATATAACCATAAACTCTTTAAAAAAGTGGAAGGTTTTGTATTCTTCGATGCAGGATTTTTATCTCGCCATCAATGGAGGATTGGACAACCTTGGACTTCTGTCGGTTTTGGAATGCGGGTGGCTGTCCTGCCCGGCATGGCACCAGTTTGTGTAGGGATGGGATTCCCGATCCACCCTGGCAATCGGAGTATTGTGAAAAAGTTTTTCTTGACAGCCGGAGGCAATTTTTAAATGATACTTAGCTTACCCTTAAAAGGAGTTTAATATGAAAAAGTTCAATTTCCTTTACGTTTTACTTTCTTCCTTAGGTTTATTAGCTGCAAATTCGCAGCTGGCCGCTGCCGATTTCCAAAATAATCAGGCAAATAAACAGGTCAAAATTGGTGTTGTCGATTTCAAGGCAGCTATTGAAAAATCGAAATTAGGGAAGCAAGAGCAGCAGAATTTCGAAAATTTAAAGAAGCAAATGGAAAATGTCCTAGAAGAAAAGGAAAAAGGGCTCAATGAACTTGCTTCAAAATTGAATGACGTTGACTATTTAGATAGTATCACTCCAGAAGCTGAGACTGAGCTTAAACGGAAGTTCCGTTCCATTAACCAAGAGCTTTCCCAGCAACAATCGCAATACTATCAAGCCCTTAATCAAGCTAATGTCAAAATCATTCAAAAAATCCAAGAATCGATCGGATCCGCTTCAGAAAGAGTGGGTAAAGATCTCGGTTTGGATGTTATCTTAAATAATGAAGGGACATTTTATTTCTCAGATGCACTCAATATCACAGATAAAGTTGTTGCGGCTTTAGATACAACCTTTGATAATGAGCAGAAGAATGGGACGAAAAATACTCCTGCTGATATGAGCGGAGCGCTCCCTTCTAAAGGCACATCAACGAAATGAATAAGGTTTTCAAACCTGCTAGAGGGTTTAAACTTGCTGAACTCGCAGATTTCACCGGCGCGAGACTCATTGGTGATCCGACGTTGATTATTACGGATGTAGCTGATTTAGAATCAGCTACATCTAATGACGCCTCCTTTTTAGCCAATCCTAAATATGAAAGCGTCATGCATAAATCCAGTGCAGGTGTGATTTTCGTTCCTCCTCAAATAAAGTTGACTGAAGGAAAGAATTTTTTAGTTAGCGAAGATCCTTCTCGCGCTTTTCAAATGGTGGTCGATGAGTTAATCGGCAAACATTATCCTAAGTCTGGCTTTAGTGGGATTCATCCGTCTGCTGTCGTTCATCACAGTTCAAGACTTGGTAAAGATGTGATTTTAGCACCAAATGTCGTGATTGATCAAAATGTCGAAGTAGGCGATAGCACTTCTATCGGAGCTGGAACCTCAATAGGTCCTGGAACCAAGATTGGTAAGCAGTGTGCGATCCATCCCAATGTCATTATCCGTGAAGGGTGTATCATTGGAGATCGGGTGATCATTCAACCAGGTGCAGTCATTGGCTCTTGTGGATTTGGCTATACCACTAATAAAGAGGGGAGACATATTAAGCTGAATCAGTTCGGCAATGTGGTCTTGGAAGATGATGTTGAAATTGGAGCTAATTCGACCATAGATCGCTCCCGCATGAAGTCCACGATTATCAGACGTGGCACAAAAATCGACAATTTGGTCCAGATTGGCCATAATGTGGTTGTAGGCGAGGACAATATTATTGTTTCCCAAACAGGGATCGCAGGTTCCACAAAAACGGGACGACACGTTATTTTGGCAGGTCAGGTCGCCGTCGCAGGACATATCGATTTAGCAGACGGGGTCATTGTTTCAGCGTGTTCGGGAGTCTCCAAATCGATGCCTAAGGCTGGCAAGTATGGAGGTGTACCTGTAATGCCGCTTGAGGAGTACAATCGAAAAAGCGTTTACCTGCGCAATATCGACAAATATGTCGATCAAATCAAAGCTTTAGAGGCTCGTCTCGAGGCGTTAGAGAACAACTAACCATAGAAATCTATATATTAAGACAAGTTTAGCAAGCTTGAAGATTCTGTATCCAAAATCCACAACGCTTTGTGCTGGGGCGTTCCCACTTTTTGACTGGGGAGGCGAATGGGGTCATAAGGTCCTGTCAAGACCTCTTTGACCATGGCAGCTTTTTTTTTGCCTAAGACATAAAACGCAATACTGCGGCTCGCATGAATTCCTGGATAGGTCAAAGTCATTCTCCAAGTATGCAGCTGAGGAATGAAATTAGCGACGACAAGCTGATCTTCCACCTGCAAGGCATGGGTTGCAGGGAATAATGAGGCTGTATGACCGTCATCTCCCATTCCCAACATCACCAAATCGAACATCCCATCCGCGGTGTATTTCAGGATTTTTTCCTCATAACCGTTTGAATCGGCTTCAGATTCGCCTTCAGCAGGCATTCGAAAGATATGTTCGGGTGGAATTCCAAGATTTTTAAGACCTGCATCCATCGCCATTTTGTAATTGCTTTCAGGGTCGGTGGGGGGGACGCTCCTCTCATCGCTCCAAAAAAGGTAAACCTTTGTCCAATCGATGGCATTTCTATGTTCAGACGTGCTTACGGCTTGATAAATGGTTTTGGGGGTATGGCCGCCAGATAGGGCGACAGAAGCTTTTCCTCTGACTGCGATTGCCTTTGCTAGGGTACTGCCGAAGTGACCTGCAGAAAATTCAATTGTTCTTTTTTCATCGCCTGGGACAATGACATCACGACGTTCATCTAGAGGGATCATACATTCCTCCATTGCCGCCCATCTCGGGCAAGCATTTTATCTGCTTCGACAGGACCCCAAGAACCTGAAGCATAATTGGGAAAATGGACTGGACAGGTATTGATCCATGTTTCTAAAACAGGATTGAGTAGCTCCCATGACGACAACACTTCGTCGATTCGGGCAAAGAGTGTGTTGTCTCCAATCATGCAATCACAAATCAACCGCTCGTAGGCTTCTGGAGGCGTTGAACCAAAGTAAGAAGCGTAGCTAAAATCCATCTTTACCGGCTTGATTTGAGCGGTAAGTCCAGGGACTTTACAATTGATCAGCAAAGAGATCCCTTCATCAGGTTGAATTCGAATCACCAAAACGTTGGTCGCGATTTTTTTACCATCGGCCTGTAAAAGGATGTCTCCGGGCACTTGTTTAAAATAGACTGCGATTTCAGTGAGCCGTTTTGTAAGTCGTTTCCCGGCTCTTAAATAGAAGGGAACACCGCTCCAACGCCAGTTATCTATAAATGTGTGAAGAGCTACATAGGTTTCCACTTCTGACTTGGGGTTAACATTCTCCTCTTCTCTATAAGCTTTAACATCGACTCCATCCACTTTACCCTTTCCATATTGACCTCTGACAGCATATTTATCGATTTGCGCATTGGGGAAGGGACGGATCGATTCGAGGACTTTTACTTTCTCATCATGGATTGAGGAGGATTTAAGATTTGTGGGAGGCTCCATCGCGATTAATGACAGAAGCTGCATCATGTGGTTTTGGACAATGTCGCGCAGCATTCCAGCTTCTTCCCAAAATTTGCCGCGGGTTCCAATTCCTTGCTCTTCAGCAACTGTGATTTGGACCGAATCAATGTGATGGTTATTCCATATATTTTCGAAAATTGGATTACCAAATCTAAAAAAAAGAAGATTTTGTACCGTCTCTTTGCCCAAATAGTGATCGATCCTGTAGATTTGATTTTCATCGAGGTGAGAGGTTAATTCTTTTTGTAATTGTATTGCGGACTCAAGATCCCGTCCGAACGGTTTTTCAATAATGACACGAGACCATTTATCTTTGACTTCATCGATATCGTAAATCAACTGATGTTTACTCAACTGTTCTACAATTAAGGGAAAATAGCTTGGAGGGGTGGATAGATAGTAAACGCGGTTACCTTTGGTGCCAAATTGTTTATCTATATTATCCAAAAAATTTTTTAGGCTGTCATAGCCTTTATCATCATCGAATTCGGAACGGTGATAAAAGATATGTTTTTGGTATTCGTCCCATATCTTGGGGTCGATCGGACTCCTAGAAAATTTTTCGATCCCTGCCTTCATTTCTTTCCGAAAATCATCGTGAGATTTGTCTCTTCTTGCAAAGCCGACACATACCATATTAGGAGGGATTAATTTTTCACGGGTTAAATTGTACAAGGCTGGGAAAAGTTTACGGCTGGTGAGATCTCCTGTCGCGCCGAAAATCACTAAGACGCAGGGCTCAGGGATTCTTGATTGGTCAATAAACTGTTCTGTCTCATTATCAAGCAATTGTGTCATAGCCATTTTCCTTTCTTTGCCTATATACAGAACTTGATTCAAAATTTTATGCTGACTGGCTATCTAAATCTAGAAAAATCAAATTTTGAATCACGTTCGGTATAACAACTACAATACAAAATTTTATGCTGACTGGCTATCTAAATCTAGAAAAACCAAATTTTGAATCACGTTCGGTATAGCAGCCACCTCTCTTCATTATGAATTAAAATGTTACTGATTTTAATCTTGCTAATGTTTCTACTATAAATCCGTGGAAAACGTAATCATGACGTGCTCTGACACTTACTTTCGCAGTACTGGTTCAATAATATTAACTGAAGGAAATCACTACCGAATGTAAGCTCATCCCATTTATTTTGAGGGAGTTTGCCGTATTGAACATAATCTAAGATCATATCAAAGGTTTTCGGTTCGATCTCTATTAGTGAACAATTTTGTTGGGGTTGTTGCCCCTTAAAGTGAAGAGCAGATTGAAAATAGGGGATTTGTTTTAATATAAGAGGATTTAATTGATATTTTTTTTGACCCTTTCCGACTTTCACCTGGATACAATCCTCAGGTTTCATAACTAAACTCGCAAACGTGTTTGTCGGGTTTAATACGAATAGGTTAGGAGTTATCTTGAACGGTTCTGTGATAATCTGTTGGATATCATCCCGTAGCTCGATTGGTACCAATTCAGTTTCAGCTTCAGGATTTTGTGGATGGCAATGCACTTCGATAAACATTCTCGCTGCAGAAAGTAAAATGGGATCTTCATTTATTTTAGCAAACCGATAGACTTCTACTGCATTTTTTCGATCGATATGCATCATCAGATAGTAACGCCCAAATTCTTTCAGTTCCTTTTTCATTTGATCATTGAATGAAGCGTCATCGAAAAGATAAAATTCTTGTGCAATTTTATAAGATAAAACTGGGCATAAACCTGTGTAAGCAAGTTCAATAAGAGCACGAGAGGTCTCGAGATTGTCTGAGCTTGTATGAGATCTGGAACAATCAAGTTTACTCAGGTAAAACTCATCATATTTTATCTCTAAACGAGGAAATTTTTTTCTAAGTTCGAAAACTTTCTTAGGTGTGACCGAAGTTCCCCTTAAATCAATTATTTTGACTTCTTCAAGAAGTGCCTTTTGGTATAGTCTTTCATCGAATAAACTATCATTTATTTGTTTGCAGCCTTGTAAATAAAGTTCAGAAATAATCAATTTCTCATGATGAAAAAGATCATAGATAAATTCTTTTGGAATAGAGTTACAATATGAAAAATCCACGCTATATTTTGTACGCCAACAAGGCAGAAGTAAATTAGAGATGATTTCAGGTGTAACTTGTGTTTGTCCTCTAAAATTTAACGTTTGAAGCGCAGGGTCTTTTAGTTTTGTATTTGCATGAATAAATAGGTGCATTTCTTGAGGCGAAAAATTGTGTGTCCAATCAGTGTAATCTTTATGTGTAAGTGCAAATCTTAAAGCTAGAGTTGTATTAGGAAACTGTGCTCTAGCATTCTGTGGAATCCCATTACGAATTTTCTGCAAAAGAAATAGATCATTTTTCGGATCGACAAACGATTCACTAAAATTAACGACTCTAGGAAGTTTAACAGAAAAGAGATTGGGAAAAATCTTTAATAAAGGGTCATCCTTACCGTGGAATTTAAAGCTTGGAAGAGACGAAAAATCGATATAAACAACGGACTTAGTGAATCCATAATCGACTAATGGGTATAAATTTTCAGCCCCCCAAGTAATTACCAATTCTTTTTTGTGAGCGTGAAGCTTCAATATTTCTATTGACGTATTAAGATCCAGATCTTTTAAATCCAAAAAATTACTGGATGAATGGGAGTTTAACAACCTTATAAAACGCTCGACCCATTGTGGATCACGGACCAATTCTCGAGTCCACACTTTATGACTGTAGGTTGGCAATTCATGAAGCAATTGATTGGCTAAATCAAGCGAGGTTGGTTTAAAAGCAGAAAATAATTGTGCAAATAAAATCACCTCATTTCTTTGAGCAAGGGCTTTAAGAATCGATGGAAGGGATTCAGAAGGAACTTGCCTTTTCACAGTATCCAGAAACTGTTTGCGATCTTGTAATAATAAATTTATAGCTTGGTAAGCAAGCTCATCAGCCATTGGAGTGAAACCAATCTTATTGGCTTCACCCAATAATGAGATGGCACCTTTTAAACTTAAACATGTGTTAAAATTTTCCATCTGGCTTGAAAATCGGATATACTCTTGAGGAATAGGGATTTCAGGTGGTATAGCGGGTACAAAAAGTTCTTCTGAATAGGATGAATTTTTGAGCTCATTTTTAAATTCCTCTTGGATCTCATCCGCACCAATATAATAACAATAATAAAGTATTTCTTGGATTAAACGAGAAATATCGTGATCTTTTGCATATTCATAAAGAGACCTTAATCCTCCTAAGTCAGAGCCGTGGATATTTTGAAACAGAGTTGTTATACATAGAGCCTTAAGTTCCGAGGAGGAACCTTTATAAAGATAAAGCTCTTTGGCCGTATCAATTGAATCAAAACGGGGATAACCTGTTTGCGTAAAAAAGTGCAAAACTCTTTGAGCGTCTTCGGACAAACCTTCCCGAGCTTCAATTTTGCGTTTGGCCATCTCGTAAAATAGAGGATCCATCTGATTGTATTTGATATTAAGCTTGGGAAATTTGCGGCGCAGATTTGATACGCACATTGGCGATACGGAGGTGCCTCTTAAATCCAAAAGCACCATGGAACTCAGTTTGGAGTCTGATTTTTTGAGCTCCTTCAAAAAAGGGTCATCGGTAATTTGAAAACAGCCCCTTAAAATTAAATCTGAAGAGGTATATTGGAAACGCTTTGCAACAAAAGAATTTTCCAATTTGAGATTGAAGCTATAATCTTTTATACCATAATAGTAAGGTGTAATCTTTGGATAATCATGAGATTTTCAAAATTAGCTTAAGTTTATGATAATGCCTCAATACTGGATTGCGGATGTTTTGGCACATTTGATCCAAATTTTTTACATCTATAGCTCCATAACGCTCTTCCCACGGGATGTTAAATTTAAGTTTTTTTAAGTGAGGAAGTCGATGTAGCTCTTGATGCATTGAGAAAACGGATATGTTTTTAAGAGATGAAACTGCTAAAAATTCAACGTGAGCCAAACGTCCGTCTTTTATAAGAGGATTTAAAAATTCTGCAAAATCCTCACTAATTACAATTTTTTGAATAAGATTGCCTTTAGGTAACAGCTGTTTTAGGCAACCCCAAACATTGTCTTCGGTAGAACTACAGGATATCTCTAAACTGGTTAAGGTAGGAGGCACTACTACATTGAATAATCTTATGCCAAAGTCATAAGTTAAGGAAATGATTTGTGTCTCTGATAAATCTAAATTATCAAGGTTATTAAATCTGTTTAATATTATTTTGATTTCAATATCATTTACTAGTGAAGATAATTTTAGATTTCTTACTAATTTCCTTGATTCATTCCTGACTGTATCAACATAATCAGGGTAAGTAATTTTTTCGAATAATGGGCATCTCTTTAAAATAAGTTCGATTGATGATAATTCATTAATTCTAAAAGACGTGCGTAATCCAAATCCTTTACGTTTAATCGAGGCTAGCTTGGGCAGCATTTGAGTCAGACTTACTAATGTTTTCTCATCAAGGACCTTATCAGAATTTGTCATGTCTACTTCAGAAACTTCAGGAAAAATAAAAAATTGATGCAGATCATTGGGGAAGTCAAGCAATAATTTGTTTAGTTTTTTAGAATCTATAGAACGAATAACCCACTTTGTTTTCCCATTGTCGAGCATCTGGGTTATTGAAGTTTCCTTTAACGATTCAAGTTGGAAATTTGAGAGTAAATGAGAGACTAATCGAAAATTAATCTCTTCGTTTTTCTTATGGATCTAAAGAAGATTGAGCGGATTATCCCTTCTTTGTTTTTGTAGTTTTGATGAAATCGTTCAGCATAAGTCCAGAGATCTTTGGCTTTTTCCGCAGATAAACCACTTTTATTCCAGTCGATTAAATCCTTAACGAGCTCTTCAAAAAAAGTATGTGCCCTTAAGGCCAGCCATTTATTGTCAGTAATTTTCCATTGACCATTAACTTTATAGAAATATTGTTTCGGTCGAGGCCCTTCTGAAGGAAAAATTTTATTAAAATTATCTAAAAAATAATTAATTTTATTATTCATTACAAATATTATATAACACTCTAATAAAAATTAAAATAAAAATTTCTTGATCGAAATTCATTTTTTTTAGAACTTGAAAGAAACAAAAAAAGGAAAAAGACTATGAAATTCCTTATTTTAGGTTTATCTGGGATTTTAGGACTTGCTGCCTCGTTATTTGCCGATGAAACATCCAAAAAATTCACTTTAAGAAGTGCCGATTTTTCTGAAGGGGAAACGATGCCTCAAACACTTGTATGTTCATCCCGATATGGGGGAAATCGATCGCCCGATTTAGCTTGGGAAAATCCTCCAGATGGCACTAAAACATTTGCAATCGTATGCATGGATGTAGATGCACCGGGCGGAAATTTTATTCATTGGCTTGTTTACAACATTCCGATCGACACAGACCATCTCTCCGAAGGTAAATCGAGAGAAGAAAAAAATAGAGATGGGACTATGCAGGGGACAAACACATTCAAAAAAGTAGGGTATGATGGCCCTTGTCCTCCACCAGGAAAACCTCATAAATATATTTTTACGATCTATGCGCTCGATAACCGTCTGGATTTAAAACCAGGAGCGACCTATAAGGAATTGGATGCTGCAATGGAAGGGCATAAGCTTAGAAAAACTCAGCTCATAGGAACATTTTCATCGGCTTCTGCACAGCCTACACCTTTTTAAGCGACACCGAAAGGATGTTATTTAATGCTGAACTTAGACCGACCATCCGATATTCAAGAAATTATTGAAGCCAAAGATGCCAAGCAAATACGTGCAATATTACGCACATGGCCACCTCAAGATATCGCTGAGCTAATCTCAAATACCAAAAAAGAAGATCAACAATTTATCTTTGATGCCCTTCCACAAGATCTAGAAGTCAAAACATTTGAATACCTTCCTATTGCTATCCAAAAAAAATTTCTCAATACACTCCCATCAGAACGGGCGGCAGGGATATTAAATGCATTGTCCCCAGATGACCGGACAGCATTGTTAGAGGAAATTCCAGGTCCAGTCGTGAATGAATGGATCAAGCTTTTGACTCCTGAAGAACGGACGACCACATTGAAATTGTTGGGATACCCTGAGGGAAGTGTCGGGAGGATAATGACTCCCGACTATATTGCTGTAAAAATGGATTGGACTGTCAAACAGGTACTCGATTATGTAAGACTCAATGGAAATAAAAGCGAAACGATTAGCTATCTGTTTGTGGTAGATGATAAAGGCGTTTTGATCGATGACATCAATATCAAAGAATTTTTATTTGCATCCCCCGAAACAAAAGTAGAACAGCTCAGCGATAGGAATTTTCTTGCCTTGCAAGTGACGGATACACAAGAAAATGCTGTCAATATATTTAGAAGACATAATCGCTCGGCTTTACCTGTTATCGACAAGCAAGGAGTGCTATTAGGCATTGTGACATTTGACGATATCTTGAGCTTAGCAAAGGCGGAAGACACTGAAGATATCCAAATGTTCGGGGGTGTCGAAGCTTTGGATATGCCTTACATGCAAACACCCTTTTTATCCCTCATGAGAAAGAGGGTAGGATGGCTTGTAGTTTTATTTATTGGGGAGATGTTAACAGCGACGGCCATGGGATATTTTCAGGGTGAGATAGCTAAGGCGGTAATTTTGACACTCTTTTTGCCCCTCATCGTATCCAGTGGAGGTAACTCCGGATCTCAAGCGTCAACGTTGATTATTCGTGCTTTAGCGTTAGGGGAGATCACATTGAAAGATTGGTGGAGAGTGATGCGTCGAGAAATATTTTCAGGCTTTTTCTTAGGGGCTGTCCTAGGGGCGATCGGTTTTGTTCGGATTATTACCTGGGCTCAGTTTAGTGACATGTATGGACCCCATTGGCTTCTAGTGGCGCTTACAGTGTCTCTAGCTTTGGTTGGCATTGTTCTATGGGGCACTTTGTCAGGATCGATGCTTCCGCTTATTTTGAAAAAAATGGGGTTTGATCCTGCGACCTCATCGGCGCCTTTTGTGGCAACATTGGTAGACGTGACAGGGATTGTAATATATTTTAGCATTGCCTTAGTGGTACTGCAAGGGACGTTATTGTAGATGGTTGCACAACAGCAAAAAAACGAGGCTGAGAAGCCCCACTTGGTTTCTCGCAGAAAATTTGTCAATCATCTCATACGAAATCTTCTATTGGGGATTTTGATATCGATCTTGTCTTTATACATGGGGATGGTGGGATATCACTATACTGAGCATTTGTCGTGGGTAGATTCGTATCTTAATGCTGCAATGATTTTATCTGGAATGGGTCCTGTGAACAATCCTAACTCCACAATTGGGAAGCTCTTTGCCGGTTCCTATGCCCTTTTTAGCGGATTGATCTTTATCGTAATCATCGGTGTTATCTTTGCGCCGGTCTATTTCCGGTTTTTCAAAAAGTATATTTTGGAAACCAACGAAGAACCCAAAAATAAGTAAAAAAACCAGTCTTTTGGTCCGATAATCTATACATTTTTAATCGCATGCGGGCTTTGACAAGAAGTCTCTGACTTTTCTTTGCCACCTTTTTAAATTTTAATACTTAGTTATTATTTTCATAAGAAAACAAACGGGATTTTTTCGAAGATCATTGAATTTATTTGTAATTTATATGAAATAAAATTAAAATCAATGCCGTTATTGTAAACTGGAGAACGTTATGCATTACTTATTATTAACTTTTATTAGCTGCTGTTTATTAACATCTTTATCTTTAGAAGCCGGAATTCTGAAGCAAATGCTAGGCATGGAATATGTTTTTAATGAAACTATGTTTATAGATATTCCACAACAAGAATTAAAACAAAAATGGAAACAAGCACATAGCCAAAGTATGAATGATGGATGGGCAATTGTCGAGTGGATCCCTAAAAACCAAACGCTTGATAATCGAAATGAAATGATCACTGTTCAATTTAGCGATCATTCACTTTCTAAAGTGAAAGTTACATCAGCTCAGCAATTCGTTAATATTTTATACAATGATATGCAAATACAATATCCAGGAATGATATGGAATACTATTGAACAATCTGAAAATGATATGCTTTTCGAGTGGATTTTACCCAATGGATACAAAAATTTTCCGCCTCAGCACGAAATTGTAAGAATTATTTGCACCTCCAAAGGAATCCATCGTATAGCTTATGAAAAGAAAGTATCTAAACTTGATCCTCAAACGCGAGATTTATGGATTTCAAGGCTTGCCAACGCTAAACTTGTTCATTAATAAATTAAATAAATAGTTTTGTTCTTTGACTATTCTGCAGTCCTCTTCAGAAAATAGCTCAAGATTGTTTTCAACATTCAACTCCTGTAATTGTGCCGGCCCGCACCTTCTTGTCGCAACTGATTTGACTTAAGGTTGACCCCATAAAGCAATTCAGATATAATTTCGATGCAATAAATTATTAGATATAAATAATAAGAAAATTACTAATGGCTGTAAAAAGTGGTGAATATTCAATAAAGCAATTATTCCGCATCGCTTTCCCATTGCTTTTTAGTTCCTTGTCCGCAATGGGCATGATTTTTGTCGATCGTCTAATCCTAGCAACACATTCTTTGGATGCTCACAATGCTGCCGTAGAGGCTACAAATTTTGGATGGGTATTTCTAACTGGCTGGAGCACACTCTCCAGCGTATCCCAAATTTTTGTCGCCCAAAACTATGGAGCACAAAAATACTCAAACTTAGGGCGTCCGGTATGGCAGATGATTTGGTTAGGAGTCTGTTCTTGCCTGTTTTTTATTCCTGCATCCCTATGGATGCCTGGGATTTTATTTGGAAATGAAAGTTCGTATCAGATGCACCGCATCTATCTTTCTTGGATGTTAATTTCTGGCCCTTGCCAAATTTTATTTTATGCCCTTTGTGGATTTTTTATTGGCCAAGGAAAAACTCTATTGACAAGCATCGCAGTCCTCATTGGTAATTTCGTCAATGCAGGGCTCTGCTATCTTTTGGTTTTTGGATGGGAGGGATATGTCACTCCGATGGGTTCTACTGGAGCTGCCATTGCAACTAATACGGCAGTCTTAGGGCAAGTGCTGTTATTATTGATTGTATTTTTTAACTCGTCAAATCGAAAATTATTGGGAACAACTGAATGGAGCTTACGGCCGGAGCTTTTGAAGGATTGTATTCGTGTGGGCCTTCCCAGCGCCCTTTTTGCTATCTTAGAGGTTGCGGGTTGGGTTCTCTTTTACAAGATGATGAGTTCGCTTGGACCCAAGCACTTAACAGTCGCTGGCATCGTTCAGAATATATTGATTTTGTTTAATTTTTTTGGGGATAGCCTTTACAAAAGCGTGGCGACTCTTTGTGGAAATGCCATCGGAGCTAAGCGTCAAGAGGATGTTTTTAAAATTGTTCGCTCCGGATTTGTTTTAATGACAATTTTTATGATCTGTTTTGCCTTGTTTATATGGGCCACGCATTCAGTGTTAATTCACTTATTCCTGAATACTATGTCTCCTGGGGAATTTGCTCTCATTGAGTCTGCTTTAATGTTTGGTTTAGCAAATGCCGTGATTTACAAATATTTTGAAGGAATCCGCTTGATATTTAGCGGAGCCTTGACAGCTGCTGCAGATACTGTTTTCTTGTTAGTGGGAGGCAGTTGTTCGGTGTGGTTGTTCATGGTTTTGCCGATTTACACCCTTGTAGTAAAGCAGGAAGGTTCGATTGAAACGGCTTTGATCCTATGTTCGCTTTATACTCTCTTAGCTGCATTAGTCTATGGATGGCGTTTTTATAGTCGTGCCTGGCAAAAACACGCTATTCTCATAACTTCGTCAAGTCACTAACTCCAAATTGGTACAAGACAAAGCTATAACGAGTTTTTTAGCGATTGAAGGTCCAAGTAGCTTTGCAGTAAGATAACAGCTGCCACCTTATCAACGACTTGTGAACGTCGTTTGCGAGTTAAACTCGATTCTTTTAATGATCGCTCTGCCTGAACTGTAGTTAATCTCTCATCCCAAAGGATGATCGGTGTCGTCAATTTTTCTTTCAGCAAACTCGTAAAATGTTTGACTTCATCCGCAAGAAAACCTGATTTGCCACTCATCATGAACGGCATCCCAACTACGATTTCTTGGATCGTAAAGCCTTGCTGAATTTGCCGCTCTTCAAGTTCTTTCACCAAACGTTCAACAGTTTCCTCTGTTTTCTTTGAGCAAACAAACGTCAAGAGGGGAGCGGCAATAATTTTGAGTTCATCTGAGATCGAAAGTCCAATGCGAGCCATTCCGTAATCAATACCAAGAATCCGGGTTGGACGTGCTTTTTGCATACGAACTTACTCTTTCTTATGTTTTATCATCGCCTTGATGAATTCCCTAAATAATGGATGGGGATCGGTGGGTTTTGATTTAAATTCGGGATGGAATTGTACGCCAAGCATCCAAGGGTGCCCTTTCACTTCAGTGATTTCAACCAATGAACCTTCTTCAAGAACACCAGAGACAAGTAAACCTTTCTTTTCCAAGGGTGTTTGATACTCTCCATTAAACTCATACCGATGTCGATGCCGCTCTTTGATGATCTCTTTGCCATAAGCTTTATAAGCCAAACTTCCTTTAGTAAGCTTGCAATTGTAATTACCTAAACGCATCGTCCCCCCCGCCTCTTTGATGTTGCGTTGCTCGCTTAACAAAGAGATCACGGGATTTTTTGTATCAGGATCGATCTCAGTCGAATTTGCATCTTGCAAGCCCAAAACATGTCTTGCAAACTCAACGACCATCACCTGCATCCCTAAGCAGATTCCAAAATAGGGGATCTTATTTTCGCGGCAATACTTGGCTGTCATAATTTTACCCATCCATCCCCTTTCACCAAAACCTCCGGGAACAAGATAGCCATCACAACCAGCGATAGTTGCATCAACATTATTATCTTTTAAGACCTTATCTGATTCGAAAAGCTTCACATTAAGTTTGTACCCTTCTGCAATTGCACCATGCTGCAAAGCTTCGACGATCGATTTGTAGGCATCTTGATGTGACACGTATTTTCCAACAATACCTAACGTTAATGTGCCTTTTGGATTCCGGATGTTGTGCAAGATTTTTTCCCAGTCGCTTAAATTCCCTTTTTTATCGGGCAAACCCAATCTAGAACAAATCATCGAGTCAATTTTTTGCTCTTTGAGATTTAAAGGTACTTCATAAATGCTATATTTGACATCAGGTTCATCGATTACAGCCTCTTTCGTTACATTGCAAAATAAGCTAATTTTTTCTTTCACATCTTCAGGCAGCGACATTTCACAGCGGCAAAGGATGATGTCAGGGAAAATACCAATTTGTCTTAACATCTGCACAGAATGTTGAGTGGGTTTTGTTTTAACTTCTCCAGCCGCCTTGATAAACGGAACATAGGTCAAGTGGATGTTTAAGCAATCATGCGGTCTTTCATTACGAAACTGACGGATCGCTTCCATAAAAGGGAGCGATTCAATATCTCCAACAGTCCCGCCGATTTCTACCAAAACAACATCGATCCCTTCTTCTTGTTTGCTGCAATTGAGAATCCTTTGCTTGATCTCATCTGTAATGTGAGGGATCACTTGCACAGTTTTACCCAAATAGTCTATGCCTTTCACGCCTAATCACAGTGTTATAAATCTGTCCGGAAGTGGCATTGGAAGCTTTGCTGAGAGGGGAATTGGTATACCGATAATAATGTCCCAAATCCAGATCTGTTTCTGCCCCGTCATCGGTAACGTATACTTCCCCATGCTGGTAAGGACTCATTGTCCCAGGATCCACATTAAGATAAGGGTCGAGCTTCAACATCGCAATTTTAAGCCCTTTCCGTTCCAGAAGCATGCCTATGGAACCGGCAGTTAGTCCTTTACCTAACGATGAGCAAACTCCGCCTGTGATAAAGATGTATTTTGATTGCATAATAACAACTCAATTTTTTGAATATCTTCCGGGTGATCGACACCTACGTGAGCTTCTTTGACGACAGCCACTTTAATTTTATAACCATGTTCAAGCACTTTTAAGTGCTCCAAATCTTCCGCTAACTGAAGCGGAGTTAATGGTAATTGTCCATACTTAATAAGAAAATCTTTGCGAAAGGCATAAATACCGATATGTCTATAATAGGCAACTCCATCCCGCATTCCCCCTATTTTACCCGAGGGGATTAGAGCACGACTGAAGTAGAGGGCATCTCCTTGCGGAGTGAATGTCGCTTTAACAACAGAGGGATTTAAGGCCTCTTTTTCATCCTGTAACGGAGCTACAGGAGTTGATAAGACAGCATTTGAATCCTTTTTTAGCAGGTCAACTAATGTATCAATTGTTGTTGGATCGATGCAAGGTTCATCTCCTTGAATATTTACCACAATCTCCGCATCAAAATACTCTTTTTTGTGCTGGATGACATAAGCTGATCGATCTGAACCTGTCGGGCATTCTGCAGGAGTCATCATCACAATACCCCCAAACTGCTTTACATGATCATAAATTCGCTGATCATCAGTGGCTACACAAATCTCATCCAGTGAATGACACCGCTTAGCACATTCCCAAGTCCGTTGAATTAACGATTTGCCTAATATCTGTGCAAGTGGTTTACCTGGAAAACGGGTGCTGGCATAACGTGAAGGTATAATACCTACAGTCCGAATTTTTTTTTGTGCCATGAAGTTCTCCAAATTAGTCAGAATTAAGAATACAGAATTGTTTCGAAAGCACTTTTTTATTCAAGATTCAGTAAGTCGAGTACAACTATATCTCTAAAACTCCATTAAAGGCAAGACTTGAAAACTAATCTGTGGATTATTATTATCCCTCTTAAAAGTCATGACCCGGAGATCCCATGCCGCTTCAAATTTTCCTCTCTATATTCCTTATGTTCAGTGCTTTTGCTTGCACTAATCGTTATGCGGATTATTTTCCCTATCACGATGATGGAACCAAAAAACCCCACATTGCTTTTCTTCCAGTATTAGATTCTTCTGAATTTTGTCTCGATGACTCGCTTTCACATGAACTAACAATGAGTGTCTGCAAAGAAATCATGTATAGCGGAGATCTTTATCTGATGCCGGAGCAACGTGTCGCCAAAATGATGACTAATTGCGGCTCTGAGACCGATTTTTTTGGCAAAAATCTCGCCTTTGCCGATCAATTTGAGGATGCAGATTTTATTGTGATCACAGAATTGATTGAACATGAGATATTACCACGCGATCAATTGAAATCAGTTAATAAAATTCCTTGTGGTCCAGGGGCATACTTTGCCCAAATGAAAGTCAGAATTAGAGTTGTTGATTGCCGTGGTAAAAATCCCCGAATCGCTTTACAAGAAATTTTGGAATCGCACCAACCCATTTCTACAAATGTGGCTTGTAATCCAATCGATAACAACGGTTACAGAGAAGCTCGTCAACGTTTGACCGATCAGTTAGTCTGTCGACTTGAAACAGTGATTTGGAGCTGCCGATAGTGGATTTTGAACAGAAAATGCAGTCATTGATTTTCGGCTTTATTCTCAGTGGGCTTGTTCTTGCTTTTGCCCGTCTGAAGGGCTTTTTCATAATGACAAAAAGAAGTTCCCTTACCATTGTCAGCGCAAGCCAAGTTTTGGGAGCTTTCTTTGCGTTTCTTTCGGTTCCGCTCATTGTCGTTCCGATCCTATTTGCCATTGGATTATGGATTTTTCATGGAGAGAGGGTCACAACAATCGATGTGGATCTATCGCCGATTCTTAGAGGATGGTTAAATCTGACAGTGATTCTTGGAACTGTTGGGGCGATGGCTCTCTATTCACTGCTGAATTTTTCAGTTGTGCATCGGATGTTTAACCCTGACAACAAGGGCTTCGAATGGGGATTAAAGCAATTTGGGATGGGGATTTTAGCCTGTCTAACGGCAATGCCATTAGTCTTCACTTTTAGTCAGCTACTTGACTGGTGGATTGAATGGCAGTTTAACATTTCTCCTGTAGAGCAAACCGCTGTCGTCCACCTTCAATCTGTTACTGAATCACCCACACTATTTTATATTTCTCTGATCTCCGTAGCGACGGTTGTCCCGGTCGTAGAAGAACTCTTGTTTCGTGGATTTCTTCAAACTTGGCTGATGAATAAGATTGGGGTTCCTAAGGGCATTGTTTTAACTGCCTTTATTTTTGCGCTATTTCATTACGCGAATCAGCAAAGTTGGTTTAATTTACAGATTGTTCCAACCCTCTTTATCCTGGCACTTTTCCTCGGTTATATTTATGCAAGGCAACAATCTTTGTGGGCTTCGATAGGCCTACACACACTTTTTAACCTTGTAGGGATTAGCGCTATCTTCTTTGAGTCTTCACACTAGTAGTTAATTCTAGAATTTGTTATTATCGAAATAATTCTAACATGCTTATTTAAGGCAGCTTCGGATAACTAACTTTTATGGTAGCACATCTCATGCGCTTGAAAATTCGATCAACAGGCTTATCTGATATTGGCCTCGTCAGGCACAATAATGAGGATGTCTGGGAGCAACTGACTGATGTGCATTTTTATGTGCTTGCAGATGGAATGGGTGGTCATCAGGCAGGGGAAATTGCCGCTAGAGAAACTGTCAATCTTCTATGTAAAATTATCAAGAAAGCTCTCGAAAAACCTTCCCATCGTTCTTTGACCGACCTAAGAGATCTTTTGACAGGTGCGATTCAAAATGCCAATGAACAAGTTTACAGGTTGAGTCGCTCATCAGCCGAATTGAAAGGGATGGGAACTACTCTATGTTGTCTCCACATTCATGATGATGGAATCGTTTATGCAAACGTGGGAGATAGTAGAATTTACCGCTTCCGCGAAGGCAAGTTAGAACAGATCACGCAAGACCATTCTCTACTCAGCGAATTGGTGGAAATGGGACAGATTAGTGAACAATCACCGACCGATTTTCTCTATAAAAACATTCTGACAAAAGCAATCGGAACAGAAGCCTCTGTTGATCCTTATGTTGCTCAAGCAGATATTGCTCCTGCGGATATCTTTTTGCTTTGTACCGATGGACTCTCAGATCTGCTCAGCAAAACGGATATCGAACTGGTTTTAGCCAAAAAACAAACTTTGGCGAAATCGGCAAAAGAACTCGTAGCATTAGCCAAAACACGCGGAGGACATGACAATGTCACCGTGATACTCGTAAAAGCCGAAAAACAACATGTCTCATCTAAAGATTTATCTCGATAATAACGCTGCTACACTCATCGACCCTGCAGTTCAACAAACAATTGTTGATTATTTAAAACAAGGACAAGCCAATCCCTCTAGCGTTCATTATTATGGTCAAACTGCTCGTGGAATCCTTAATCAGTCGCGCGGAATTATCGCAAAATTTTTAGGGGTCAGACCTGACGAAATTTGCTTTACTTCAGGAGCGACGGAAGGGCTTCATGCAGTGATTAAAGGGATCTTAGACGACGCTCCGACATCTCATGTGATCACTTCTGATCAGGAGCATGCCTGTGTTTATCAGCTGCTGAAAAATTATGAGAAAAGGGGAACCCCTATTAATTGGCTTTCCTCGGGACAGGGAAGTATTTCTGTAGAAGAGTTGAAAAAAGCCATTCGTCCTGACACCAAACTCATTGTTTTGATGGCGGTTAATAATGAAACGGGGGTGAAAAATCCGATCACAGAGATTGCTAAAATTGCTTCTATGTATCGAATCCCTTTTATTGTCGATGGAGTGGCTTGGTTAGGGAAAGAGTTGTTTTCAGTCCCTGCTGGAGTTTCAGCAATCTGTTTTAGTGGACATAAAGTTCATGCGCCTGCGGGAGTCGGTTTTACTGTTATTCGACCCCCATTCAAAACTCAGCCTTTATTGGTGGGAGGAGCGCAAGAGTTCGGACGTAGAGCAGGAAGTGAAAACATGTTGGGAATTGTTGCCCTTGCAAAGGGGATAGAGCTTCTAAAAGAATCCCTGCCTCAGGCGACAACACATATGACTCTATTGAGAGATAGGCTGGAAGAAGGTATTTAAAAGAATTATCCAATGTATCGGTGAAATGGTTTAGGCCCGCGGATATGCAATACAACGAACCTGGCTTTCGAAAATATAGATGGGGAATTCACTATTAATGAGTTTGGATCAAGCAGGGATAGCCGTCAGCCATGGCTCAGCATGTTCGTCAGGTGCTCTGGAGCCTTCGCGAGTTCTCTGAATATGGGGATCCCTTTAAAGCTTAGCCAGGGCATCGTTACGTTACTCTGTGAGTCGAATGAATACGCTTGAAGAGATCGATAAAGCGGTTGAAACTACT
>CAVPVT010000059.1:0-9813 GCA_963709145.1 Parachlamydiales bacterium | reverse complement strand
ACATGTTCAGTATTATTATTTCATCTGCTTTTCTAACAATTATATAGGTTTATATTGGGCGCAGCTCTACTTAGATTCATTCATCTTGGCTCCTAGAGCCAAAGAGATAAATGACGAATTGGAGAGATTGATCAATAGATCAAATCAGATTGATGAGGGAAACATTGCCGTTGACGATGCGTACCGAGACGTTGTGGAACGTATCAACAACCAAGACCCACGTCGCCAAAAATTGTCCAAAGACACGTTGTCATGGGTTATCTGCGCCAAACGAGCCCTCACTACGTTGGAGCTACGTACCGCTCTTACGATAGAACTAGGAGAGTCGGATCTGAATGAAGTAAGATCTTTATGATCTTGAAGACATAATCTCCTCGTGTGCAGGACTAACCACTGTTGGGTCCGACGGTACAAAGGAAGTGGTTCAACTGGCCCATTATACGATGCAAGAGTACTTCACACGGCACCAGGCTGCGTTCTTCCCAGAGGCAGATAAAACTATCATAGCAATCTGCCTTACTTACCTTTCATACGATATCTTCCGCCAAGGAAGGTGTTCGAATGACGTCAAATTTGAAGCCCGGCTTAGTCAATATCCGCTAGACTCTTATGCTGCCAAAAATTGGGGCCACCATGCTCGAATGCATTCAACAGTCGATGATCTCATGCGGTTTTTAGGGAATACCTGTGTGCTAGATGCGAGTGTCCAAGCGCTATTTTCCTTCAAAGGATACTATGGCTTCGAAAGCTATTGTTTGAGAGTTCCCATTGGGATTTACGGCATTCCATTCACCTGGCTGCATGGTTCGGATTGGAGAAAGTATTGCAGTTCCTTATCAGCCAGTGCGACGGGTCGTGTGCCAGGGACTCTATGAATTCGGATCCACTCGCATGGGCCGCTTCGAATGGTCATATGTCAGTTGTAGATGCTTCTCGATCATGGGGTTGAGCCACTTCAGCATGACGATGAAGATGGCCAGACACCAATTTCTCTAGCCGCATTGAACGGTTACACCGAGGTCGTGAAGCTCTTCTTGGACTACAATATCGACCCAAACCCTAGAGGCATTGGGAATAAAATTCCTCTGACAGAGGCATCGTATCGAGGACATCATGAGACCGTCGAACTTCTTCTCAATAGAGGCGCACACCCAGACCCGAAGAACAGTTACGGGAGGACCCCTTTCCTATGGGCGTGTTATAATGGATCGATTGAGATAGTTCGAACATTACTGGATCACTCCGTTGTTAAAAAGGGAGCTTCTGGCGCATTCAACAATTACTGCATTGATTTTGGTCGGAGAGATGATCAAGGCAACACTGCTGTTTCGTATGCTCTAGATCATGGCCACCACTATATCATTCAACTCCTGCGCGAGAAAGGCGTTCTTCCAGAGCAAGAACCTCACATTGATGAATTATTCTGCAACTGGAGCTCTGATGCAAGGGGAGATGATGTCACTGCTACTCTGCCACATATTGGACCTGCAATTGGCTGGCCATTCATCGACGCACAGGGAGTGTCGAACAACGAGCCCAAACCTCATCGGCCGAGCTTCAAATGTCCACCCTGTACTCAAGGACCATTCCGTACCGCTGGCTCCTTGCTAAGACATGTTCACGTCACGCATTGCCCGGATACGAGATGGAAGTGTCCACACCACTCTTGTGAGATATTCTTCAATAGAAAATACAAACTTCATCACCATGTTCGGGCAAGCCATGGGGGAATGCAAGAAGACATGTCAGACTCCAAACAAAAATTAGATCCTCCAGCAAGGTGGCTGGTTTGCCAAATTCCTCTGAGTTCTTGGGCGGCATTTAAGAGCTGCATTGTGAAGCATAGCAAGGAAATTTCGTCTACGGACTAGCTGGAATGAACAACACCGGTCTCATGAAGAGTTGGCTCGGATGAAGTATGTAGATGAAGATAGGGTAGAACGAAGGGCTAAATCTGAAGCGTATATAGAACCGAGTAAGAGATCGCGGGCGTGGAATTGATTTATATAGGGACTCGAAAGGAGTCATAAGCATACAGTAGGTTGGTTGGTTGATTTCATTCACCCTGACCCCTCGCAATTTGAAAGGGATATGCAGGATGCAACAACTATACAGTATACCGTCTTGCGTATACGCAGGCAGTATGTGATATCGCTTATCACGATGAAATTTTGATACTTGGACTGGTGCTGTGCTTAGTGGGGACTAACCGGTTCTCCTAAAGCCTATCCTTTTATCACATCCAGATTCATCCATATAGACAAGGTGGTAAGACTTAGAAGTCTGAGATAAAATGAAGGTATTCGTCCCGAAGGTCTAGGTTGCGCTCTCGGGCCTTGACCCGGGCAGTCTTTTTTGACCAGCCTTTGGACTTAAGGGCGCGACTGATGCTCGATTTCGTTGCTTGAAGAGCGAATTCGTCCCACAGAAAAACCGCCATCTCGTCCAGGTATAAGGTAGGCTTTTAATCAGGTGATCGCATAAGGCCTCGAGCATAACTGGAGTGATACTACGGGGTCGTCCGCCTTTATTAGGCGGTGCTTTGACGCTGCCAAACATCCGTATATTGGAAGAGATTCTCGGGATGGTGCTCCTATTGTAGCTAGCGGCCTGTGCCATCTCGATATAGATAGTTCCCCACTGTGGATCATGTCATGGATAAGCTCATGCTTGGAAGGGAGCTAGGTTTGGCGCCATCTTTAGTTCGACCACTACTGTGATTGATTGTTAAGATGCCCCTCCCCGAGGAAAGCTGCTTTGGAGGTAGGGGTATGGAGGTGTCAGATGTATTGAATTTACAAGCGAATACATGCTTGAAAATACTATGTAATCTACGTAAGAAGCAATACACATGCAACTTCCGGAGTAACACCTAATGCCCTGAAACGAACGTAGTGAGAGAAAGGGGTGTAATAAACTCGGATGTACGTGCACGTTCCGCGAAAGGTTTTGGCTGTTAAACTACGTATGGATGGCTGCGCACGCCGCCGACCACTCGCCCCCCGCCTCTACTGCGCTCTTCCTGACGCCGCTGCCGGCTCACCAGTTCACGACCTCGCCACCCCATGGTCTCCATCTGGCGATTGCTCGCGCCCCCCCCCCCCCGCCGTCCTTTTCACTCCAACGTCCTTCTGCTTGCTCGCCACGCCCACCTCGACATCGTGGCTGAAGGCGACCACTGTTCTCCTTTGCGCTACCCACTTCCCACAATGTTGGTTCCAATTCAGTATGCGCTTACTTATCCTGAAAGAAGACCGGGATTGATGAAGCCATTTGATTTTATCCAGAACAACACGTTACAATTTCAAGTTCCTGATTTGAATAAGTTCAGGTGTTTACACTTAGCATTTGAAGCCATTAAAGAAGGCTCAAGCCTGCCTTGCTATATGAATGCAGCCAATGAAGTGCTTGTAAACAGATTTCTCAAACGTGAAATTGGTTGGATGGAAATTGGAGAAAGATTGGAAAAGTTGATGTCTCGCCACAAAAAAAATCCCATCCTGTCGATTGAAGCAATTTTGGAGATAGATAAATCCGCAAGGCATGAAGCCATGGCCATTTAACATAAGGAATATATGTTTTTCAGTTTATTTTACCTATTATTAGCGATACTTGGACTTAGTGTTCTGATTTTTATCCATGAACTCGGCCACTACGTGATGGCAAGAAGGGTCGGGATGAAAGTGGAAGCATTCTCTATCGGAATGGGCCCCCCTATCTTTAGTTGGATCCATGACGGAGTACGGTGGCAAATTGGATGGCTACTCTTCGGTGGATACGTAAAAATTACGGGAACCGATGGGGAGACAGATGAACAGATCTACAATACCCCTGGCGGTTTCTTTAACAAAAGCCCTTGGGATAGGATCAAAGTCGCAATCATGGGACCGCTGGCAAATCTTGTCTTAGGGTTACTGATATTTGGTTTCATTTGGCTAAGCGGTGGAAGGCAAGAAAATTTTTCTGAGCAAACCTCCATCATTGGTTGGGTAGATCCCCATTCCGAATTGTATACCTTAGGTGTCCGTCCAGGTGATGAAGTGACAGCATACAATCAATACCCTTATGAAGGAGCTAAAGATCATATTTATGCTCCCATGACAGATCCGGAAAGTGTAACAATCCATGGGAACCATGTGAATTACGACAGTGGAACAAAGGAACCCTTTGAAGTTACAGTTAAACCTTACCCTCGCCCCAACTCACCTGACAAAGATATTTTGACGTCTGGAATTATGAAATCGGCAAATTATATCATTTACAACCCTGAGCCAAATCCAACAGAAAAAGCGATGATGGAGGCTTCTCCGCTTAAAAATAGTGGAATTCAACCTGGAGATAACCTTGTTTGGGTAGATGGTGAGAGAATATTTTCACTAGCTCAATTGAACGCGCTTTTGAACAACAATAAAGAACTTTTGACGGTTGAGAGAAATGGAAAAAGAATTCTTGCACGTGTCCCAAAAATCTTAGTGCAAGAATTCAAATTAGAGCCAGAATTTAAAGAAGAGTTGATCGATTGGCAATACGAGGCGCAGCTAAATGGCTCCAAAATCGCTCAACTTTATATCATTCCTTACAACATGAATAATGAAGGAGTGGTTACTGGATCACTTAAATTTATTGATAGTGAAAAGGAGTTGGAAGTATTTCCAAAGCACATCTATTCGAGTCTCGATAATCCTTTGCAGCCAGGGGATAAGATTATAGCTGTGGATGGTATCCCGACAAAACATTCCTATCAGATTCTCGATCAAATTCAGTCGCACCGTTTACTCTTGATTGTGCAGAGGGATCCTGACCTTGCCAAGTTAGTTCCTTCAACAGTAGCGGATGCTGATTTTGAACATGCGGTTAAGCCAGTAGATTTAAACATTTTGATTCAAGCCTTAGGAACGGACAAACCTGTCACTCAAGCAGGGCAGCTACACCTTTTAGCTCCTGTAACTCCAATCACTTTGGGTGATTGGATAGCAGGAATGGAAAAAAATAGCGCCTTAAATCCTGATGTCAACATTCCAAAACTCACGGCAGAAAATAAGGAAGCTTCCAATCAACTTATGTTAGGTCTTCCAGGGATTCAAGATAGAAAAATTAAATACAATCCGAATCCTTTTGATCAGTTCTGGCAAGTGGTTGAACAGATTTGGCGTATGCTTGCAGCCCTGTTTACTGGCTCGGTTGGACTGCGCTTTATGGCAGGTCCGGTTGGCATTATTCAAATGGTCCATGACCAATGGATGTTAGGATTCAATGATGCACTGTATTGGCTTGGAATCATCAGTGTCAATTTAGGGATCTTAAATTTGTTACCGATACCTGTTCTTGATGGCGGGACGATTTTGTTCTCCTTGATGGAGATTATTTTAGGCAAAAAGATCAATCCTAAAGTGCTTGAAAAGGCGATTATCCCTTTTGCGGCGTTATTGGTCTGCTTTTTTGTATATATCACCTACTACGATCTGACAAGGATCTTTGGGGGATTTTTTCATTAGGTAGAAAACCTAACGAGAATTTATTGTGATCTTTAAATCATCTTAACTAAAGATTGGAATAGTAATCGTAAATCTTTAAAAAAATAGGAGTCCTTATGAATAAAATCACTGCCCTGTTAACGACGTCACTGGTGCTCTGTTTCGCGGGTGTCCATGCAGATCAAAATGTTCAAGTGGGTGAGCGTCCTTTCCCTCATGCTGAATGGGTGGCTATTCAAGAGCTTCGCGCTCAAAAAGCAACAGAGGAAAATGCAGAAACTATCAAATTAGAACAATTAATTCCCGATGGAAAAGAACTCCCTAAGACAAAAGTATCGTTGGATTTCCTGAAGAAGAAACGAGATTTGGAGGTTCGGTATGGACCGATTTCTACACCACCCATTCGGGTGCATTCCAAAGTCCAGTGGCGATCAGTTTTCTCGGCGATCAAGTGACTTTGTTAGATGGTTCTATATGGAACGTCTATTCTGCCGACCGTTATAAAGTTCTCTATTGGCTCACGACCGACTCCGTTGTCATCGTTCCCAATGATGCTTGGATTTCAAGCTATATGTTCAAAATGATTAATCAAAATACAGGGGATGCTATCGAAGTGAATATGGCCTTAGGTCCGATCGCTTATGGGTTATTTACTTACTGGATTACCACGATTGATCCTATGCTAGGCTATGTTTGGCTTAACGATGGATCATACTGGCGCACTTCTGCATTTGATTCTTCAATTGTCAAAAAATGGTTGCCTGGCGACACGATTGTGATCGGAGTTAACAATGATTTTCTTCACTTGACTAATCCTAATATTTTGATCAATGTTAACACACTGACATTTGCCACTAGTGAATGTCTAAATTAATAATAATAAGAGGAGATATTATATGGTATCACCCATTCCCCGTGTTACTGGTGGATTTGTGAATCAAACAACAGTCACTTCAGTTCCAGGGGCCACAGTCATACAAAGCGTGACAACAACAGTAGTTCCTACTCTAGGAACGGTAGGTTCACCACGACCAATCCAAGGCCATCGTCATGTGGTTTCGGTGCGTGCTGGCGAAAGTCATCTTCCTAGACCAGGTTCTCTCGAATTGAATTCAGGACGTCGTGTGAATGTGACTCACGTACAAGGCGGCCATGTCATTCCTGGGCAAAGAAAATAGTGAACTAAAGCAACGGATATGCGATGTCCGTTGCAATTTTTTTCTCAAATAAGGTGTTGAGTGGTGCCGATTCAAATCTATTTAGGGACTGAAACTGGCCTATGGCTTCCCGTGGAAGTCTTGAAACATAGCATCCGCACCAAGACCAAAGCGCAAGTTGAATTTCACGATGTACGCATTATCCATATCAAACACCGTTCTAGAGTTAATTTAGGGCTTAATTTTCACCGTTACTTTATTCCAGAAGTCCTTGGTTTCAAAGGGCGTGCCATCTATTTAGATGCTCATTCTCTTTGTTTCGGAGATGTGGCTGAATTATTTGATCTCGATATGAAAGGGGTAGGAGTTTTAGCGAAGCCGATGGAGGGGGGCTTTGCCCGCGATACCCATGTCATGTTATTTGATTGTGAAAAATTGAAGCATTGGAAGGTTGAAGAGTGGATTAAAGCCATTGATAAAAAGCCTGTCTTATTGAGAGATTATGTGGGAGTAACCCCCAATAGCCCTTTTGCTAAAGATTTTGCAGATCTCCCGGAAGAATGGAACGTGACAGATAGGATGAAGCCGGGGGCGAAAATCCTTAATTATCACAATCCATTCAATGTTCCATGGCGCAGCTTGGACCACCCTGAGGCATTTGTATTTAAACAGGACTTAAATTTGGCGATGAAGGCTCATCTAATTCCGCAAGACGTTCTGCAATATGAGATTGCTCAAGGCAAAATCTCACCAGACATATTAAATTAATGAGAATTTTGAAAAGCTCATCCGCCTTTCAAACTTGCTTAAATTCTATTGGCCTTGAACACTTTCTCGATTTTGACGCAACTGCTTGCAACTAATTAACAAAATATGCAATTAATATAATTGAGTAGTAGGTGGAGGACAGGAATGATTAGTGAGGATGTGATCTTCGAAGCTATAAAAAAAAATATTATTCTTATTTTACCGGAACTTGATTCAAGAGAAATAAAAAAGGATGACAACCTTACAGAGTTAGGAGCAAATTCTCTCGACCGGAGTGAAATTGTCATCAAATCCATGGAAGATCTTCAGCTTCAAGTGCCGCTTGTCGAACTAGGACAGGTGCATAATTTAAGAGATTTGATTAATGTTTTTTTAAAAAAGGCTAATTCAGGAACCTAATCATGGATTCCTCCATTGTTATTTCAGGATATGGGATTATTTGTTCAACCGGGATGGGAATCTCAGCATTTAAAAATGCCCTTTATGAAGGGAAAACAGGAATTAGCGGTCAAAGCCTTTTACCTCCCCTAACTTTTCCAGGATCTGGAATACAAGGAAAGCTGAAAAATTTTTCACTTGATGAGGCTTTAAAAAAATTCAGTCATTTACCTCTTGAATTGCTAGCTAAAATCAAAAAAATCCTTCAAAGAGCTCCTTTATCTATTCAAACGTCCGTTTTTGCGGCTTTGGAAGCTTTTGAACAAGCTCACTTTTTAGAAGAAAGTCAACGTCCCTCCAAATGTGGTTTAGTGATAGCTGGCAGCAATATTTCGCAAAAATACCAATATGAATCTTATCAAGCTTTCCATAAGGCACCAGATTATTTATCTCCAAGTTATGCATTAAATTTTTTAGATACGAATCTTTTGGGAATTTTAAGCGATATATTCAGAATCAAAGATGCGGGATTTACTGTGGGTGGTGCTTCAGCAAGCGGCAATGTGGGTATTGCGCAAGCTTATCAACAGATCAAAACAGGCCTTCTCGATGCTTGTATTGTGGTGGGAGCCCTGGTGGATCTTTCTCCTGTCGAATTGCAGGGATTTCATAATATTGGTGCTTTGGGTGGACAGGCTTTTGCTGATACCCCAGAAAAAGCTTGCAGGCCTTTTGATAAAAATAGGGATGGCTTCATCTACGGACAGGGAGCTGGGTGCTTGATTTTGGAAAAAAGGCAAACCTCAATGAATCGAGGTGTGACTCCTTTAGGTGCAATTATGGGTGCAACCATCGTCTTAGACGGGAATCGATTAAGCAATCCTTCTCAAGAAGGGGAAAGCAGGGCTATGAGACAAGCTTTAGCGGATGCTGGTCTTTCTCCATCCGATATTCAATACATCAATGCACATGCAACAGCTTCTACCCTGGGAGATGAAGTGGAAATTAAAGCCATCAAAGAAGTTTTCGGTTCGTCAGAGACTTGGATAAATTCGACAAAAAGCATCACAGGACACTGTTTGGGAGCTGCAGGAACAATAGAGGCTATTGCCACCCTTATTCAAATGAAGGAAGGTTTTGTCCATCCCAACTTAAACTTAGATGATCCGATCGACGATACCTTGCGTTTTTCTCGAAAACAAAGTGAGCCAACTATCATTACATATGCATTAAGCAATGGATTTGGATTTGGAGGCATTAACACTAGTATTATCCTTGGGAGGTCTGTATGAACGTTGGTATTGAAGCACTGAATGCCTATGTAGGACAAGTGTTTATAGATGTTCGTGAGTTATTCCAAGAGCGTAATTTAGATTTAAAAAGATTTGATAATCTCATGATGGAAAACAAGGCTGTGGGTTTACCTTGCGAAGATCCTGTCACCAATGCTGTCAATGCACTTATCTTGGATTTTCATAAATGACCTAGTTTGAAAAAAAATGTGTAGGTGCTAAAAATTTCACAAGGCTATACCACAAGCTCAAAATAGAAACTTATTGATTTTTTGACTATTTAAAATTTAATCTGCGCAAAAATAGTTTTTACTATTTTTGCGCAGATTTATTTTATCTTTTGGGGTCAGCCTGATATTCTGTCGTAGAAAGCAGTCCGAGATCTTTGAGAGTAGTGTTTATTGCAGATTAAAATTGTTCCCTTTTAATAAGCTCAGGATCTTCTTTTAAAGTGGATTGTGCCATTTCTGGAAAAATTGTGTGGAGTTGTTCTTCGCTTTTGGCTGGTAGATTCCACTCATTGGGTAAAAGTTTTGACCGAATGTGTGTTCATCATATTGACAACTCTTATGCCTGAATCCTTTTGCATTGTTTCTTTGCAAAAAATAAATCTAGCCTGACACCCTTGTGAAGGTCTACGACCTTCTTCAATTGTTTTTAGTATCTGCGAGAGTTGCAAACCTGTCGGGAAACCAAAAGGTTTGCAATGAAAGGCAAATTGATCACATTGTTCATATAGGAAAC
>CAVPVT010000058.1:0-5746 GCA_963709145.1 Parachlamydiales bacterium | reverse complement strand
GACCATCAAAATTTTTATCATCGAAGGCGGCAGACATATCCGCTAAATCAACCCCTCTAAGGCTGCAGCGGATGCCGATCTCTTTTAAATTGGTTGCGATATATTCCACAATTGCTTTTGCGATCGGATTTTTGACATAATACATGAGGCTGAATTCAAATTTCACTTTTTTACCATCGATCATTTTATCGAGAATTCCATCGCCATCAGTATCAAACCAACCTTCTTCCTCAAAATAACTTCGGGCACGCTCAGGATCGTAGGGCCAAGACTTTATATTTTTGTCGTTGGAAGGAGAAATACATAAAATGTCCCGTGAATTGGAATACCCATTCCGTTGAGGTTTTGTTTGATGATCCGATCCCTATCGATCGACATTGTCATGGCTTGACGGAGTTTAGCTGTATTAAAAAATGGGCGAGTTTCGTTCCAACCAATGTAAAGGTAGATCCTTCCGACATAATCCAATCGGTTAATCCCTAAGTGTTTCTCTTTTTGATTCTCATAAGACGAAGATTTTAAAAAATTTTCAAATTCAACAAGTTGATCGGCAGGCAACGGATAGGTATCGGTTTTCACTTCAACAAAATCTTGCCACATGGCTTCTAAAGAATCCTTGAAGTGGATATCAAGACCTTCGACAAGACAAGCGAGGGGAAAATAGTAATCAGGGTTACGTTTAAAGCTAATCCCATATCGATTCATCCCGTTAAACATCCAAGGGCCACAGCTTACAATCACATTCTTAGCCCAATGTTGAGAAAACTGTTGCGCCCAGACAGAGTCGGTTTTGTAAAAATTGGGAGCATTGTCATCTTCTACGATTTTTGATCCATCGGGCAAATATTGGTAAACGAATCGAGGTAAGGGGGTTAATCCTCCTGTGAGCGACTTAGCGACATATTTAACCATCTTCCTCTTCTTGTCCTTTGTCGTTTTTGACTTTTCTCGTTTTCCAGCGAACTACGAAAGTGAGGTCATCAATGACTTCTACTTCTTTAATATCGGAGAATAGATTTCGCGAAGCAACAGCCCCAGGCAACTGATGTGAGGGTTCATCATGGCATCATAATAGAATTTGAAATCGTGTGCCGTGACAAGTTGTTTTTGAAGAAATTGCGGGGCTAAAGTGATATCGGAGCCGAACCAAGACTGCTGCAAAGGCTGCCAAAAAACACCTTCTCGCAAAAACACCCAATATTCTGCGGCGACTGGTCCCTTCCATGGGACGCGCTTCCATCCTGATCTCCCATATCAGGACACATTGTCTCATAGATTCCAAACTGTAATTCAGAAACCGTGACACTACACATCATTTGCCAAGACCTAATATTAGACCAATTATTGAATGGATGAAGATTATCCGGTTTATTTAAAACATCTTGTTGACGAATTCCGTTCGGTTTAAAACCGATCCCTAACAACTTAGGAAGAGTTGTGGAATAAAAAGGATCCTCTTTCAATAAATTGGGGAGTTTACTGTCTATTTTGCTATTGTTCAAACCTGTTGCTTTGACAGAAGGATTCTTAGGGAAATTTTGCGATTGGGGAGATCGAACCCATCCCTTGAGATCTCTTGTAAAGTGGATTTAATTTGAGAAAGCTCTCCCCGCACTTCGAGCATGTCCTTTTCAAGTAACTGTGAGGACCAATAAAGCATCGCCATAAATGCAAACAGTCCAAATGCAACTAGAAGACGAAAAATATAAAGTGCCAAAGGTTCTTTATTCATGGTTAGTAGATCACCAGGTGATATTGTTGTGATAAGACAAAATGGGGAATCCATTCCATTTCCGCCATTCCTCTACAAATCGCTAAAATAGCGACCGCTAAAGCAGCACCGCCTAGAATGGTTTGGTAATAGTGTTTGGCAACTTGCATCCATTTATGTGCATGCATCGCCAGCCAAAGGGAAGGCGTTGTGAGTAAACTAAACGCAAAACCGTTCCAAAATCCCACAGAAGCGCTGCCGGATAAGGCACAAGCGGAAAATACCAACAATGTTTGCCCGCAAGGAAGCAAAAGGGTAAAAAAACCGAACATAAATGAGGGAAAAGGCTGATCCTTAAGCATGAGAAGCCCAAGATGTCTATTTAAAGGTTCTAACGTCATAGCCAATCGGCGATACCCTGGATAATTCCAACCCATCAAACTTGAAATCGCTATCGTCAAAAAAATCCCTCCAAAAATAAAGCTTGTCATGGCTTGCAGATGGAAGGCTTTTAAAGTTAACGTCGTTACGGCACCAGCCTCCCCAGCAAGCATGCCAGCCAAAGTAAAGGAACATACCCTACCCAGAAAATAAAAGTAACGAAAACGGTGAGCTCCCAACATCATTGCCAGAGGACCGCACATCCCCATGCAATGTAGATTTCCAAGGAGATATATGGGAAGCATCGACCAAAACAAGTTCATCAGGGTTGCGCCTCTTTTTGCGTTCTAAGTTTTTGCATTTTAGCCATATCCAATCCAGTATGACCAGAATAAACGCGACAATAAGGTACGATCACTGACATGGCCAATAAACTTGTGAAAATAATTGCAGTAAAGATGACTGCTACCTGAAATAGGTTATGTTTCTTAAACATACGATAAGATGTCCTTAGGACTTCAGAATTCAGAATGATGGACAACGGAGAATTGAATATAAAGGATTTTTTATATAGATTCGGTTTCTAAGATCAAAAAGGAGCCGTGATGCAATTCGAACTTGATTATCAAGCCGAAATGCTAATGAACAAAACGAAGCATTATCTAATCACCATCATGGGCAAGACATTAGAAGATGCTAGCGTTGATGAGCTTTATCGCGCTCTTGCCTATACTCTTCGTGAAGAAATCATGATCAATTGGCTGGCGACAAATCGGACAATCGCCAAGCAAGACAAGCGTATTGTATACTACCTTTCGATGGAATACCTTCCTGGACGCTTCATGGGGAATAATATCACCAATCTCAATAGCTTTGAAATTATCAAACTGCTGATGCAAAAAATGAACCGCAGCTTGCGTGATGTGATCGACAGGGAAAATGACCCAGGTTTAGGCAATGGGGGTTTAGGCCGTTTAGCCTCCTGCTTGCTCGATTCGATGGCTACCCATCATTATCCAGCTCAAGGATATGGACTTCGTTACCAATATGGAATTTTTGAACAACAATTGTGGGATGGGATCCAAATCGAAGCGCCCGATTGCTGGCTCATCAGAGAAAATCCGTGGGAGTTGCGGAGAGATTTAGGCAAAGTCACTGTCAAATATGGAGGGCACACCCACCTTTCTAAAAATATTCACGGTGAAGAAGTTTTGTCATTACAAAATTTTGACGAAGTGATTGCCCTTCCTTATGACATTCCGATTGTAGGCTACAATCGCAATAATACTTTTAGCGTTGTAACCCTCCGCTTGTGGTCTACAAAAGAATCTCCCCGAAATTTCCAATTGCAACGGTACAATGCGGGTCAATTGGACCAGGCTGCAGAGAATACCCTCTTAACCGATGTTCTTTATCCTAACGAACATCACGAGACAGGGAAAAGGATCCGTCTAAAGCAAGAGTTTTTGCTTGTTTCAGCTTCCGTACAAGACATTATCCGCCACTATTTGACCAATCATCATAATTTCAGAGACTTTGCCGATAAAGTTAGAATCCAAGTCAATGATACCCATCCATCATTAGCTATTGCTGAACTCATCCGAATCCTTACAAAAAAGCATGATATTCCTTGGAAAACAGCTGTCGATATTACCTTAGCATGCACAGGCTATACCAATCACACAATATTAAATGAGGCCCTAGAGCAATGGGATTGTGGGCTTTTAGCCTATCATCTCCCCCGTCAATACAAGATCATTGAAAGGTTGAATCAAGAGTTTTGCAATTTGATTAGAGAAAAATACCCTAACAATGAAGACAAACTCCGCCGTATGTCGATCATTGAAGGGGGTAAAGTGAGAATGGCTAATTTAGCCATTGAAGGATCACATAAAATCAATGGGGTCGCAGCATTGCATACAGAAATTTTAAAAAATGCTGTCTTCAAAGACTTTTATGAGATGTTCCCTGATCGGTTTGTCAATATCACCAACGGGGTTTCTCAAAGACGTTGGCTTCTCCACTGCAATCCCGATTTAGCGCGCTTTATCATCAAACGGATTGGGGATGGTTGGACCACCGATTTCATCCAAATTAAACGTTTGGCCGAATTCGCAACAGATCCTGAAAGCAAAAAAGAGTTTTGGGAAATCCGCAAACGTAACAAGGAAAGATTGATCGAATTCTTGAAGCATGAAAACAAACTGCGCAATTCCCATGGACAAGTTAATGGAAACGTACCGATCATCGATGTAAATTCTTTATTCGACGTCCAAATTAAAAGAATTCATGAATATAAGCGGCAACTCATGAATGCACTTCATGTATTGATGATTTACTACGATCTTTTAGAAAATTCTAATCAAAGGCATGTCAAAAGAACTGTAATTTTTGCTGGCAAAGCCGCTGCAGGCTATGAAACGGCTAAAGACATTATTAGACTTATTTTTTGCATCGCACGCAAAATCAACAAAGACCCCGCTATCCATGGTTATCTTAAAGTCATCTTTGTCGAAAATTACAATATTAGTCGCGCTGAAATGATTATCCCTGCGTCAGACCTATCTGAACAAATTTCTACAGCCGGCACTGAGGCTTCTGGAACAGGCGTTATGAAATTTTCGATGAATGGCGCATTGACCATTGGAACATTGGATGGAGCCAATATCGAGATCAAGGATGAGATCACCGATCGGTGGTGGCCTTTTACCTTCGGAGCTACCTCCCAGGAAATTTCACGGTTAAAGGAACAGGGCAGTTACAATCCAAAAGAGATTTATAATCGCAACCCAAAAATCAAACGGGCCTTGGATTGTTTACGCGACCGATCCCTGGCAATAAACGATAGCGAACACCATGCTCTTAGCGACCTGTATCATAAGCTTCTTGAAGGACATTATGGGGGTGCACCGGACAGATATTTTACCCTCTATGACCTAGAAAGTTACTATCAAACGCAGCTTAAAGTCGAAGAATTATACCGTAATCCTGATCTTTGGTCTGAATATGCCATCCATAACATAGCTGGGATGGGAAAATTCAGTATCGACAATTCGGTGAACAATTACAGCAAGCTGGTGTGGAATCTTACACCATGTGAAGTGGATGTTGAAATCCTCGAAGATGTGCGTCGAGAGTATAGTGAACACGATAAATGCCGGATTTATTGATCCGATATCGGAATCTGTGGAAGTTGAAAATTCTCCAATAGAGTTTTATATTGCCCATCTGCCTTAAGTTCTTGCAACCCTTCATTGTATTTTTCGATCAACGTTTCCATATTGTCATGCTTGGCAGCCACTAAACGCAAAGCATCGCTCGTGAGCGGTTGAGGTAAAATTTTGATTTTACCACGATATAATCCTTCTTGCATCGCGTACGCATAAAAAAGGTCGGTGACAACTCCGTCGATCCTGTTTGTCCGTAAGTCATCTAACGCCGTATTGATGTTATCGTAAGGATAAATTGTGAGGTTCTTTGGAATTTTTCCTGGATCATCAAGGCGGAATTGCGTTGAATCGCAACCGTTTTACCAGCTAATTCTTGCAGATCCTCAACTTTTGAATGGATGTCCACAACAACCACAGGGCCAATGTAATAAAAGGGATCGGAAAATAAGAATCTCTCCTTAGCAAAAAAATCTGGAGTCATCGC
>CAVPVT010000057.1:0-17065 GCA_963709145.1 Parachlamydiales bacterium | reverse complement strand
AAATTGGCAATGCAGGATTAGGGAAACGTTTGGGAGAAAAAATCTCCGAGGAAGCTTTTAAACTAGCCACCATGATTTTGTTCTTTACTCCAAATATTCCTCTTCTCTTTATGGGACAAGAATGGAATGCATCGTCCCGTTTCTTCTTTTTTACCAGTTATGGAGATGAAGGTCTCATTGAAAATGTTCGCGAAGGATATATTAAAGAGTTCAATTTGCAAAAAGAGGATCATGAGGCTGTAGATCCGCAAAATCCACAACGCTTTTTGGATAGCAAGCTTAATTGGGCAGAACTTGAACAGCGTCAACATCTATCCATGCAAAAATTTTATGCAGAACTCATTGCTTTGCGAAAGTCGACTCCCTGTTTGTCGAATTGCAGAAAAGACCTAACAAAAGTGGATTTTGATGAAAAAAACGGTGGCTGGTGATCCATAGAGAAGATCCGGAAGGTTCTCAAGCCTTGTTGGCGGCCAACTTTAGTGAGTTTGAACAAGTCATCCCCATTCGTTTTGCTTCAGGAATGAAAGAAGTTCACGTGCCTGCTTTGCAAGGACGTTTTTATACCAAAAGAGACGCAAAAATTTGAACAGCGACAAATCCTCCCAATAAAAAAATATTTGTTTAAAAATAGCGATCTGTACAATCCAATTTGAAAGAAATTAAGAAAGGATTTTATACCATGGAATTTATTTTATTATTGGGGAGACTTTTTTACTCTCTCGTATTTATCGTTGGTTCACTGGGTCATTTCTCAAAGGCCGATGTTGTCTATGCAGCCAGTAAAGGTGTGCCATGGCCTGAAATACTTGAACTCTTATCCGGAATCCTAGCGTTACTCGGGGGATTGAGTATCCTTTTCGGCTTCAAGGCACGCTGGGGAGCATGGTTACTTGTCATTTTCCTGATCCCTGTGACCTTAATGATGCACGATTTCTGGAATAATCCCCATCCAGTTGAATCTTTGGTTGAGAAATTTATGTTCCTGAAAAACCTAGGCTTACTGGGCGCTGCATTAATCATCGCCTATTTGGGATCAGGTCCCTGGAGCGTAAAAGAATAGATCCGATCTTTTATTGTGGTGGGGTTAATACCCCATCAATAATATAAACAACCCCGTTTGCACTTTGAATGTCTTTCTTAATCACTTTTATATTGTTAACAGTGATTTGATCATTATCGACAACTACATTGATCTTTTTCCTGACTTGTGCCAATTAGTGCGACAAAGTTAGTTTAGACTACTAACTACCAAGAAAATTCAAAAGCGCCGTACAGCAATGATTTTTGGCCTTAATGAAAAAATGATATGATGATATGAATGATAAATTTTTTAAGAATTAAAACGGAACAGGTTCCTCAGACTGCATTTCCCCTAGCTCATCACAAATTTCTGCCCCATGCAGTCTCTTGTATTCCAATTTTCTTCGTCTAAAGTTTACCAATAGTCCCACATGAAGGTTCGAAACTCTTAAATAGTTGAACAATTGCGCTTGATATTCGCTAACCAAACTCTCACAACATTTCAATTCAACAACAACTGTTCTTTCAACAATAAGGTCAGCTCTATATCGGCCAATCACTCGCCCCCGAAAAACCACCTTAAAAGACTGCTCAGTTTCTACTTGCAAACCTTGTTCTCTCATTGCAATTAAAAGGGCGTTTTTGTAAACATTTTCTTGAAAACCAGGACCGAGCTCTTTCATCACTTCAAAGCAGCAGCCCAAAATTTCTCCAGTCAATGCGAAATGTGGCAACTCTTCTTCTTTATCATTCATATCATTGAATCATTTCTTCATTACTTGTCTGAAAATAGCACATTAGTGCGACAACGCGCACTAAATATTTTTGCAACTTATTGTATTTCAGCAGCTTTTTATTTACGTTAGCCCAAATTTCTAAAAATGGCACAAGTCAGGAGTATCCTTTTCGGCTTCAAGGCACGCTGGGGAGCATGGTTACTTGTCATTTTCCTGATCCCTGTGACCTTAATGATGCACGATTTCTGGAATAATCCCCATCCAGTTGAATCTTTGGTTGAGAAATTTATGTTCCTGAAAAACCTAGGCTTACTGGGTGCTGCATTAATCATCGCCTATTTGGGATCAGGTCCCTGGAGCGTAAAAGAATAGATCCGATCTTTTATTGTGGTGGGGTTAATACCCCATCAATAATATAAACAACCCCGTTTGCACTTTGAATGTCTTTCTTAATCACTTTTATATTGTTAACAGTGATTTGATCATTATCGACAACTACATTGATCTTTTTGCCATTAAGAGTGGGCAATTCTTTGGTTTTCAAGTTTTTAGAAGGATATAGTCCAGGCACAACATGATACAAAACCAATTTTGTAAACGTGTCTTTGTTGGCTGGCTTTTCTAGTTCTTGAATTTTGTCGGCTCCAAACCGATCTAAAGAGGCATTGGAAGGGATAAAAAATGTAAAAGGCCCACTTCCTTGAAAGAGTTTTCTCAAGTTGGCAGCTTCGACAACCTCCACGAACTTGACAGCATCCGGATCGTTTACAGGGGGATAATTTGTAGCAGTTTGAACGTCACTGCTTGCCACAGCATTCAATTGCACCATTAAACAGAGTCCCACGCTCATAAGAAACTTTTTCATATTTTGCTCCAAGAGTTGTTCCTTTTTTATAAACTCAAGCGTTTTTTAAATGAATATATTTGATGATATGTTTGACCAGGATTTTTATGATCACATATAGAGGGGTAGCAACGATAAATCCTACAATACCAAAAAGATAGCCTGATATTAACAAGATTAAAATAATCGTTAAAGGATGGATGACTAGTTGTTTACCCATGATCAATGGGGTAAAGACATAGCCTTCAATGGTACTCGCTATCAACATGATTATTAAAACCTCAAACCCTGTAGTTGTACTAATGGAAAAACCCACAATGAGAGGAAGAATCATTGCCATAAAAGCCCCAAGCGTAGGGACAATGTAAAAAATGAATGAAAACAGGCAAAGAATAAAAATATGGTCCATTCTTATCACAACAAATGTCAAGAAAAGAAGTAGAGTGGTCAGAATTGAAACTAAAACCCGACCGTTAATGAAATGCAGCAACGCTTTGTCTGCCTCCTCGGAAAAGTTTTCAAATGTCGCTAAATAACGAGGAGGAATATTTCTTCTGACTGCATCGTGGATCTTTTCATCATCTTTCAAAAAGTAAAAAAGAATGAAAGGAAAAACGCCCAAAGCTAAAAGAATCTCGGGTAGTAAGGATAAGAAATTAAAAACGCTTTTGATCAAGATGTCATTCACATTGGCCAAGAGTTTGAGTAAGTTATCGATGATGTCTTGGCTTAAGTAAATTTTTTGTCTAAATAAAGTCAGGTAATGCAAGCCAGTGTCTTGCAATTTCAAAATATTCTCGATCTTAATAGTTTTTAGAGAAAGAGCCTGCTCGGCAATCACTGGATAAAGATAGGCAGAGATCAAGACAAAAAAGGCGATTAATGCGCATAAAGTCAAAATGAGAGCCATCGTAAATGACATATACGTTTTCAATTTTTCCAACAATGGACGCAAGAGGTAGTAGAATACCATTGCTAGGAAAAAAGGGAACAGAATCGTAGATACAAAGCCCAAGATCGAACGTAATACAGGATAGAGAGTATACCCTAGATAAACGACTAATAGCAAAAGAATAACCGCAACTAGGTTTCGAAAAAAATTGGTTTGATAAACTTCCATATTATCCTCTTCTTTTTTTTAATATAGTCATTTAAAATGATTTTTTGAATAGAGAATAGAAGAGGCGTAAAAATGCAAAAGATACTACTCCTATTGGGGGCATTGATGGGGTTCCTTTCAGTCGCATTAGGTGCTTTCGGTGCTCATGCACTCAAAACAAAGCTTGGACAGGATATGGCGGCTGCTTATGAAGTTGGAGCACGGTACCAAATGTATCATGCGATTGCGATCTTTTTGTCTGTCTGGATCTCTACACTGACCTCAAGCTATTTTGCAATCCTTTCAGGATGGTCTTTTGTTTTGGGGATCGCGTTTTTTTCCGGCAGCCTATATATGATGGCATTGACAGGCATTCGGGTGTTTGGAGCTATTACACCCTTTGGAGGCGTTTTACTAATTTTAGGCTGGGTATTTTTAGGAATAGCAGCCTTAAAATCTTTCTAATTAGGAGGGATAAGATGACAAAGATGCGTGCAGTCCAAGTAAGCAAACCTAAAGGTCCGCTCGAATTAGTAGAAAGAGATATTCCTGAACCAGGTCCAGGACAAGTCAGGATCAAAGTCAAAGCCTGTGGAATTTGCCATAGTGACTCTTTAATAAAAGAGGGGATTTTTCCCGGTTTACAATTTCCACGAGTTCCCGGACATGAGGTTGCCGGAGTGATCGACGCAGTTGGCAAAGATGTCAAGAACTGGACTAAAGGACAAAAAGTAGGTGTAGGTTGGTTCGGAGGGAACTGCGGATATTGCGAAAGCTGCCGAAGGGGGGATTTCATCACCTGTCAAAACGGTAAAGTGACCGGGATAACCTTTGACGGAGGTTATGCAGATTACATGATTGCACCTCAGGAGGCGCTCGCTCTTATACCCGATGATCTAGCTCCTGAAGATGCGGGGCCGTTGTTGTGCGCCGGCATTACTACATTTAATGCTTTAAGAAATAGTGATTTACGTCCTGGCTCTCTTGTTGCGGTCCTTGGAATTGGTGGACTAGGACATTTGGCGGTTCAATATGCTGCCAAAATGGGATTTATCACCGTAGCGATTGCGCGGGGGAAAGATAAAGAGGCATTAGCAAAAAAATTAGGGGCACGCCATTACATCAATAGTGACACACAAAACGTCGGTGCAGAACTACAAAAACTTGGAGGAGCGGAAGCGATTTTGGCAACTGTGACCAATGCGAAAGCGATGTCTAATGCTGTCGAGGGGTTGACCATCAATGGTAAGTTGATTGTAGTCGGAGTTCCGATGGAGCCTATGCAGGTGAATGTCTTGCCTATGATTGCAAAACGTTTATCAATCCTAGGCTGGCCATCAGGATCATCGATCGATTCGCAAGATACCTTGACGTTTAGCTCCGCCACAGGCGTTCGTTCCATGAATGAAATTTATCCATTGGAAAAAGCCGCCGAAGCTTATGAGCATATGATGAGTGGAAAAGCTCGCTTTAGAGTCGTTCTCAAAATGTAGATTGACATCTAAATAAAAATTGATTAATCACGTTCGATATAAGATGAGTGAAAAAATATAACATTTGGGTAACGTATGAAGTATGTTTATGAATTCATAGGCACATTTTTTCTAGTATTTGTAATTGGAATGTCAGTTCTTGAACCCAACAGTGCAGGCCTCTTAGCTCCTTTAGCGATTGGTTCAGCCTTAGCGGTGATGGTATTTGCGGGTGGCCATGTTTCAGGAGGACACTACAATCCTGCTGTTTCCTTAGCTGTCTGGCTACGTGGTCGCTTAAGTGCGCCTGATATGATCGGTTATTGGATAGCCCAACTTTTAGCAGCTATTGTTGCTGCTTTATTGACACTCTATTTCAAAGGTCATGCCGCTGAGCCTTCGGTGAATTGGGATTCTGCTAAAGCGTTTGTTGCCGAACTCTTATTCGCCTTTGCACTCTGTTATGTAGTTTTGAATGTCGCTACGGCTAAAGAAACTCAAGGAAATTCCTACTTTGGATGGGCAATCGGTTTTACCGTTTTGATTGGAGCCTACGCTGTAGGTGCAATTTCCAGCGGGGCTTTTAATCCAGCTGTGGCCCTGGGCATTACCATCTTGAATTTGAATACTTGGGCTAATCTCTGGATTTATTTTGTCGCTAACCTTTTAGGGGGTGCGATTGCGGCTTTTGTTTTCAAAGCTGCTCATCCTGAAGAAACTTAGAGGTTTCATGATGAAAAGGTTGCCAGTTGTAATTACAAATTTTGTGATCGCCTCCATAGCATTGTTATGTCCATTGTTTGCGGAAGATTCTGTGAATCCACCTTCCCATTACAATGAGCTTAAGCAACTTGAGTGGATGATTGGCAACTGGATAGATTCATCGGCAGATATTGATTATAATATTAGGTGGGATGGAAATAAGAATTTTATTAACCAGTATTTCAATGTCAAAAAAGATGGGAAGGAAGATCTCTATGGGGATCAATTGATCGGTTGGGATCCTTCTCAAAATCAACTTAAGTCTTGGATTTTTGATTCTGACGGAGGGTTTGGACATTCTATTTGGCATCGAGATGGTGATACGACATGGTATGCGATCACCAGTTTTACTAAACCCGACGGAAGCAAAGTCTCCGCAACCCATATTTATACAAAAATTGATAACGATACCTATACTTTTGCTTCGGTTGCAAGAGAATCTGATGGAGCCATACTCCCCAACATAGGGCCTTTTAAAATAGTTAGGAAAAAATAGAGTATGAAAAAATCTGGTTTTCCCTTTTTTCTGGCTATATCTTGTTGTTTGTGGGTAGGAATAGGATCTGCACCCCCCAATAACCCTAAAGAAGAGGGGAAAGGTCAGCCAAAGGGAAGTATCCATGTCAATGCTCCCCATAATGTTCCTCACCCATCAATCAGAACTCCTTCTATGAGCCGTGAATCAATTCCACATAATACTCCTGCAAAAGCTCCTAATTCGTTTAATCGCAAGGAAGTGAGACAGCAGCTTGCACAATATGTAAATAATGTCAAAAGACCTGCGAATCAAAAGACCATGAATACATTTGCGCAGCAACGTCAAGCTTTTCACAATGTGTCTCAAAATGCATCTAAGCAAATTGGACAGCAACATCCCAATTATCACAATTGGTTTAACGAAGCATCTTTTCACCAACATAAGTATTTCCCTCGCTACTGGCATCAGGGTTCACATTGGTGGGTCGGACCTGGTTGGGGAGGAGTAACCGCTTGGCTAGGTGGTGCATGGGCAGCGCCTATTTATTACGATGATGAAGGCAATCCCTACGAAGTTACCGATACTCAAAATATTCCCTCTCCATCTCCAGTGCCTGCAGAAGGAGATTGGCTTCCTCTGGGAGTATTTGCAGCGGGACAGAATCCAGCTCAAGCAGCATTCTCCAACATGTTTGTACAGCTTGCAGTTGATCGAGATGGTGATTTGGATGGAACTTATTATAACGCGAGCACAGAAAGCTATCATCCGTTAGAAGGATACATTGATCAAAGCTCGCAGCAAGCGGTTTGGAGATTGGCTGATAACCAAAATTCTCCGGTCATGACTACAGGTATTTATAATTTAACCCAAGATCAAGCCAGTATCCTTGTCCATTTTCCAGATGGCTCAGTTCAGAATTGGGTGTTAGTTCGTGTTAATCCAGAAGCGGGACATGAAGCAGCCATTTAAGTACTAAGAAGACAATGGGTGATGCAGAAGCTTAAGAACAAGGGAACAAAGACCTTTTTATGCACCAATTGATCAAATTCCAATGGACTTCCGGGCAACAGCAACGACGACGTATTCATACAGCGTTGTCAGAGAGCCGTCGCCGATATGGAGCCCGCTGGAGCCGAAGCTAGCAACTATTCGCATACCGTTTGTCATTGTATCAACGCGTATCCATGTGGACTCATGGTAATCTGACCAAACAAAATAAGATTTTCCTGTCCTGATTTTTTCCATGAACAGACTTATAATTGTATCCCTAAAATCAGAAACCTTCTTCCACTCTGCTGCAGTTTTCTTAGCTTCAGCAAGATCTTTCTTTTTTGAATAATGTAATCTTTTACCAATTGCCTCTGTATCAAGCACAAACCAACTTATAATTGTATCCCTAAAATCAGAAACCTTCTTCCACCCTGCTGCAGTTTTCTTAGCTTTAGCAAGGTCTTCCTGTTTTGAAGAATCTACCTCTGTATCAAGCACAAACCAATGCGACTTCTCAACGACCCTTTTTTCATTAATAGCAGCAGACCAAGAATTTCGGTCATAGCAAGTCGCATGACCTTTTTTGGGAGTTTTTGCTAATTCCCCCATTGCCTTTGCGGTAAGGAGCACTTCCTTAGGAGTTTTATCTTCATTAGTGATGATCTTGATAGTGTGAGGAATTAGGGTAAGCAAGCATCTTCCATCTTTAAGATCTTTATGAATCCTTCGGGGAAGACGAGGAAGGGGAGGAGCTTCTACAGGAGCTCCTATATGATCTTCCCACTCTTTTTTGTCACATGCCGAAGATGGAGTACAAAGTTGCTTATCATCAACAATATTTCGAAATCTTCGATTAACTAAAGCCAATGCAGGAAAGTCAGGTTTCACGTATGAAAATATGATCATAATTACATCTTTCGGAAGCGATCGCATCGGGCATGGCTTGGCTGGATTTTTAGCTTCGATCGTCATCCAATCATACTTATTATTGTTTGGATCAATACCTATCATACAAATTTCCTTGTATTATTAATTACTTTATAGAGTTAAAATATTTTTATCACACATTAATATTTGTATAAATAGATTTCTGATTTGAAATACTTAACCAATTTGATTACCTCTGAAGAGTTGAGTATGTTGAATTTTTGTATATCGTCACGTCGATCCCTCAAAAAGAGTATGAAGAGATAGTGGCGATTGATGACGGTAATGAATTTAGACCTTTTACTGTTTTTTATTTGAATAGTTCAGAATGAGATCCTATTCTTTCTAAATATAATGTTTGAGATTCTTCACTAATAGAGTAAATCAATAATGCATCAGGCTTAAGATGGCATTCTCGCATACCTTTATATTGACCTCCAAGTGAGTGATCAACATATTTGTCAGGCAGTTTATTTCTTTTTCTAAGCATTTTGATGACTTCTTCAAATTCTTCAAGAACGGGTTCATTATGACGATATTTTTTAAAGTCTTTCTTGAATTGGCTTACAGCCTTAAGGTTTAGCACGTCGTTCTACTCCCATATCCGTCCAAAAATCGTTCATAGAATCATAGGCGGTTCCCTTGCCATCTAAAGCTTCCTGATGGGCTGCTAAAGTCGTCTTGTTTGGGATTTTAGATTTACTTGCTAATTCTTCTTTAGCCATAGAGAGAAAATATTCACTAATAGTCATGTGCTTGCGAGCAGCCAGCATTTTAATGTAAGCTCTTTCCTCTACTGAGCAGTCAATGACTACTCTAACTTTTTCATGATGTTGTTGTGCAGGCATATAGCACCTCCTTGACACTCTAATTATATCATAAACTTGCATTTATTACATAACTGCAAGAAATGCAATTGTCTGTAATATTCATGTAAGACAGTCTTACATGAATTATTAGATCCCTAATACTAGAACGGAGGAATCATAGAAACCACGACTTTCATCGATATAACGAAGCACCATGTTTAAACTCGCAACTTCAGATCTCCAGCTTCAATTAGCAAGAAAATCCTCCGTCAACTGGGATTATTTGCCCTGTAATAAATTGACTATCATCAGATATCAAAAATCTCACTGCATTCACAATATCCTCTACCTTGCCTAATTTTCCAAGGGGAGTTTTTTTGAGGATTTTTTTCTTCATTGTTTCAGGAAGCGTACTCGTCATTTCGGTATCTACGTGACCTGGTGCGACAGAATTCACGCGAATGCCTCTTGGACCGAGCTCTCTTGCCAAAGAACGTGTAAATCCATCCATACCCGCCTTTGTTGCACTGTAAACTGAAACCCCAGGATTTCCTCGAATACCGTTTAAAGACGAAATATTAATGACAACCCCTTTTCCCTTTTGCAACATATATTTTGAGCAATATTGTGTTGTCCGTATGCAAGCCTCCAGATTTAATGCCAATTGATTGGAAATATCGCTAGACTTCATGAAAGACAATATATCTTGGACAAGGATACCCGCGTTATTGATCAACACATCAATCTTCCCAAATTTTTTAAATACCTTATTTATGAATTGTTTTACTTTTTCATAGTCGGTTGCATCGATCATTTCCCAATAAAATCTGCTAGCCATGTCCCCATTCTGCATGTCCTTGATGAAAGGAGTTTGACTTCGGCTAAATGATGCCACTATATGACCTTCTTGAAGGAAGGAACGGACAAATCCCTCACCTATTCCCTTGCTTCCTCCCGTAACGATGATAACTTTTTGTTCCATATCTATTTTTTCCTTTTCTTGAGATCTGCGCCTTTTTTTAAAGCTGTTCGGTTACTTTATGCAAACCTAACATCTTTTCCAGTTCGCTTACAGTAGCATCTGAAGCATAGGGAGGAGTTCCATTGTCAAATTCTTTAGCTTTTGACAAAGGCCCCACTATTACAGGCCCAAAGCCGGCATCTTTGACTAGCTTTGCAACAACTTCTAAGGCATGTTTATCATCGGAAGCGAGGGGCACACCAACAGGATCCAATTTGCGATGGGCTTCCATTTCAAGTGTTTTATAATAAACAGAGTTAAATGCTTTAACGACAATAGTACCCGGCAAGTGTTTAGCGACCCATACTCCTGAGCCTTGCGGATTTTTCAAAGCCTCTTCACCTGCTTTTCCGTCTCTCTCTGGATAAGGATTGCACATATCCATGACAATCTTCCCTTGGATTCCATTAAGGGTTTCTTTGCTCAACTTCAAGATTTCGCCAAGAGGGATTGATAATAAGATCACATCACCCAATCGTGCAGCTTCTTCAGTGGTCGTCACTTTCGCATTTTTACCTAACGTCTTTGCCAAAGGCTTCAATTGATCTGGATGCCTTGAACTTAAGATAATTTCGTGACCAGCTTTCACCCAAAGCCGTGCTAAAACAGCGCCCATTTTTCCTGAGCCGATAAATCCAATTTTCATGAAGTCCCTCCATCTGTTCTCGACTTTGTTGATTTCAAATTAGTACTTACATCCATTTATTTACAACAATGAGCTCAGCCAGTACAAACTAAGAAAAGTAGGTGCAAAAATGATGAACCCAGTGGACTTTCGTATTATTGTTCATTTGCATGTTAAACCCAATTGTGTCAAAGCTTTTAGAGAATTAGTTAATCAACTTATTGACGAAATGAAGAGAGAACCCAATTTTGCAAATGCTTTTGTCCTTGAAGATGAAGAAGATCCAACAAAATTTATTCTTTATGAAACTTGGATCGGAACAAAAGAAGAATTTTTCACCGTTCAAATGGGCAGAAGTTACCGTAAACGGTATGAAGAAAAACTTCCACTTTTGCTATCGCGTCCTCATGAAAGTCAATTCAATTGGCGACTTGTAAGAACGGAGGCCGCCCTCAAATCGTAGTCCAAGTAGACAGTCAGTGATGAATTGTCGAAAACCAAAGGAACGTCAGGATAATCAACTTGGATGTTGTGTTCTAGATCTATAAGCGAGAAGGCTATCAAAGTCGTTGGATTGCCTTGAGCATTGTCTGCTAAAATTAAATAATACCGTTCATCAGTATCGGCAGGAGCTGAATTCAGCAAGTCTGTCAAATCCACTACGAATGTGGCAGTTTCCGGAGCATTACCATTAGTGCCATCATATTCATAGTTGCCCCCGTGGTTTTTCAAGGCATAATCGACAAAAGTTTTTGAAGGAGTTTTTGCTGAAGTAGAAGAGATCCCTGCTTGTACAGAAAGTTGGTTTCTTACTGCTTGCGATAAAGTGAATTGAGCAATCAAGCGTGGTGAATAATGAGAAGTCAACGGTACAATGCTAATCACTTTATTATTTAAGGGATCCCCAGCGGGCACTCTAGCGTTGTTAGGGCCGTTGGGGACGGCAGATGTCCCTAAAAAAGCATCATAGGAGAGCCAAACAAAGCCGTTATTGCCCCAGTGAGAACTCCACGAATTGGCAATAAGGAAAGCCCCTCTTTCTCCTGGATCCACTTTTCCATTGCCATTGACGTCGATCCAAATATTATCGTCATAACCGACAATGGTCATGCAATGTCCTCCTTTGGTGCCGTTCATCCAAGCGCCGGCCAATTGACCCAGATATGGGTTGCTAGATGCTGAAGGATCGTTTTTAATGTGGGTAAATACCCAAGAATCGACATAGGTTGCAAATGTCAGGACATGCCCATTATTAAGTGCTTGCTTGATCAGTTGAAGATCTTGAGGATTTTTACCGCCAAGTCCACCAATCATTTGAGCTTTATTAGTACGATAAAAAAGCGCTGAAGTCCAGTCGTGAACATTCAAATCCCAGGCTAAAAAGTTATTGTCATAAGGGAAGTTGTTGAGTTTAGCAGCTCCATTTTGAGATAAAAGGCTGTAGGCGTCAGTGACAACCAATCCTCGATCGACACCCCCATTCAAAAGGTTGTAGGTCCATTTAGGAGACAGAATCCCTTCATTGTTTGTCTTATTGTTAGCTCCGTTCACCATTCCAATTTCGTGGGTGGCTTGATAGTAGGTAGAGGCCCACGCTACGCATGAGCCGATCTGCTTTTGATCTCCAATCGGAGGAAATGAAGGGAGGATACTATTATCTATAGAAGAAGGGAGGGGTGCACTGGGTGGTGAAAAGTGAATTTTTTGAGGAGGATTTCCGAGGTGTGTTGAAAATTCTTCGCAGTGCTTTAAAGCGGGATTAATGGTTACAGGTTCCAATTTTTGAGATTTTCGATGAGCGTGGATTCTGTCAGCTCCCACCTCGTTAGGATTTACCTGGGTGACATGATGGAGATGCCGTTCGATATGTTGAAGTTGTCTTTCAGTAAGTGGGATAAAACCGTATTGAGAAGCTTCTTGCTCAGCGCAAAGTTGAAAGGCTACGCCGATGATTAAGAAATAGGACAAAAGCTTTTTAAGAGAAATACTGGCCATGAAGACGCTCCTTTTCTATTTCAATTCTGCTGAAACATCTACGTAGGTTTGTTTTTCGGCAGTCTTAAGCTGTTTTATCGTTGTTGCATTCAGATCAAATTTTTTGAGATCCACTTTCTTGATTGTTTGATCATCATAAGTTTTATAATAATAAGTTAACGCTTGAGGATCTCTTACACATGTGATCAAAGTGTAATCAGTGTGAACAACACCATTGGCTTTTTCCCTGGCGATCCCAATCGGAATATCAAATTGATTCAAAATATGAAAAGCTTGTAAAACACCTTCTTCACTATTGTTTGAAGGCGTAGCTGTAAAAGAAAAAATTGTAGCGCGTACGAAACGGGAGGGTGGGCTGAAATCTCCGGGCAAACCCACCATGCCGGAACCTTGACCAAAAGGTGCAAAAGTGAGTCCTTCAAAAGTGACCGGCGATGCATTAAAAGGTGATAAATTAATGAAATTTCTCAGGTTGGTCAGATGCCAATTAAAATCTGGTGAATTTGTCAACACACCCAAAGGATTTTCAAACACTTGCAACTCTCCATTATTGCGAGGTTCAATGACAATGGCATTTCCTGATTTTTCATAAACGATATAGTGGAAAGGAGGAGGAGCTTTTCCCCATTCTGGATTAACTGTAGGAGCTATAACAATATTTGGTAACGCTGATTTGACTTCATCTAAATTTGCAAATTGAGTCAAAATCCAATTGGAAAATTCCACAGGTGACAAGGCTTTAGATTGATTTTCAGGAGTGATTTTTGCGTAACTGGCAAAGCCTGGAAAATAAAAAGTGCCTACCGCTAGACCTTTCTCATTCAATCCGTCCATCAACGCAATGTTTCCGAAGGCAATCGCACCCACAGCACCATATTTTGCTTTGTACTTAAGCCCCGGGCCTTGAGGCGTTGACCCTGTAAATTCATAGCCTCTAGGAATGACCGCTGACGATGTATCCACTTGGATCCCAAATTCCAAAGTTCGCCCGTGCACAACCGATCCATCTTTAGTTTTTAATTTGATTCCTGTGCAAGCCTCAGAATTTGCGAAATAGAATCCAAGGGCACACATCAATGCTATAAACACAATTTTTTTCATGATAAACCTTCTATCCAGTTTTAAAATTGATAATCTAAATTGAAGAAATATCCTTTATAGTTTTTAGCTCCAAATTGATACTTGAAGGCGATTATAAGGCAATCGTAGTCGATGCATGGTTTGATTCCCGTGACAAAAAGATTTAGCCCGAATTCATCATAGCGGCGTATATACAAGTGTTCACGTGCAATTTCTGAATCCATGAATGAAACGCCTAGATTCACAGAACGTCCTAAAATGCAAAAATCTTCGCAAGAACTCAATGAAAAGCCATTATTGAAGATATAGTTGTGGAGATGGTAATTAAAATTGATTCCACTTAGCCACAAGTTTAAAGAAGTAAAGTATCCTGCGTAGTTGGTTAGGGAAAAGACCCAATTGCAGAATTTCCAATTGTAAACACTTGTAAGACCCGTTGAAAAGAAACTGCCCCCTGTACACAAATCCAGGGAACCACCAAAACCTAATCTTGTTATGGGTGTTAGCGACCATTCATGGGTGATAGGGACTCTTAGACCGGTTCCTAAAGAACCAAATAATGAATAAGCTCCCCCATTAATGTTTAAGGTTAAAGGAGAATCGATGATGAGTGCCCAGTTTAAGTCGGGAGCATAGGAGTAGCGTAAAGGAGCTGTGATAGTTGTAGTGTCGAATTTATTTGAAAATGCCCGGCCGATGTTAGAGCCAAACTGAAATTGGTGAACAATCGGTTGTGCACTCCATTCGCAGCTGCAACCACTTAAAGGAGATAAATGTCCTAACAAATAATCGTTTGCTCCCATCTGGGATAATAAACTATTTGGATTGCCGGCAATCGGATCAATGGGAGAATAACGGGCATAAGCTCTAAGAAGATTGTGTTTTGTCCCGGCATCACGCACATACTCTTTAAAGAGTTGAAAACTTTCATCTCGGGTTTGTCCAGAAAATGTTAAAGTTGTTCCTGTTTGAGGGATAGTCACAAGTAATGTGGAGGAGTTTGCAGGAAATGCAGTGTTCGCTTTTATCCCTCTAAAATTGAAATTGATAGAAGTGGGTGAATTGGGAGTATAAAAAGGAATAAGTTCCTGGATAGCAGTCGCTTTTAAATCATTGTTTAAGTCTACGAGGTTGGTAGCACTGACATGGGCGTGTCCCGCACCCACTTCAATTTCAGCTTGGTAGGGTTTATGTGCTTGCAGAGCAAAATAGGGAAGACAAACAATAAAAAAGACAGTTTGCAATACCTTGTTCATGTTACAGCTAGATAACAGAACAGGTATATTTAGAGTACAGAATTTTACAGGAAATTCAAGAAAGGTTTGGCGCCCTTCCTTTGGGGAAAGGTGCCAGACCTGAACGATTTTTTCTTATTTACCAATTTTGTTGTTGGTAACCATTTCCCCCAGGAGGAACGACAATGACAGGAGCTTGCTGTTGCGTTTCACTATTCAATTCCCCATTTTCTAAGCCTCTTTGATAGCCACCTTCGGCACCGTTGACGGCTCCTCGGTCATACGGATGTCCGTAGGCGTCTCCTCGATTCATATCATTTCTATTTAAATTGCCTCTGTTCATTTCACCCATGTTCATTTCTCTACCCCGGTTAAAATTGCCCCGTTCTTCATACGAAATGTTTTGACTATTAGAAGCATAGATGCTCAACGTTGGCAGAATAGAGAGAAGGATCATCCCTTTTTTAATCAATGAAGGTACGTACATACTCACCCCCTTGTTAAATAACTGAACTCTATTGTCAGTATACTACATTGTTATTATGTAAACAAATTTTTAAAAATCACAGCTTGACTCCATTTTTTTTTTTGTGATAGTCATGTTGTCACTCGACTTTGTACAATTTTTGACTTCGGCTTCGAGAGAGAAGTAAACCGCAGCGTAATAAATTTTGAAGGAAGGGGTATTTTTACTCCTTTCTGAAATTTATTACGCTGCGGGAAGCTTCTCTCCGAAGATGATGGCAAAAATTGTATAAAGTTGAGTAGTCCTACATCCAATACAAAAGGAACAACAATATGAAGAAAGCAATCATTTTTTCGTTATTAGCACTATTTGCGACAACAACGTATGCATTTAGCCAAGACCTTCAATTCATTGAATGTTCGCTTAAACCAATTCCCCATTCCGCAGTCCATCACGGAGGGCAAAAAAAAGCCCCCCATCAAAAAAGCAGCGAGACTGCCAGCACTAACTGGAGCGGTTACGCAGCAGAAACCAAATTCAATAGACCTGAAGAAGGTTCAGTGACTTATGTTTCTGGAACATGGACAGTTCCTGTTTTAAGTCCTACACTAACAGATGCTTATTCATCTATTTGGGTGGGGATTGATGGATATACTAGTAATTCCGTAGAACAGCTAGGGACCGAACATGATTGGTCGAATGGGGTTCAAAGTAATTATGCTTGGTTTGAAATGTACCCTCAAGATGCTTATGAAATTACAGGGTTCCCTGTCGATATAGGAGATGTCATGCGTGCCTCAGTGACTTATAACGGAAACAATAAGTTTACCTTAAGCATTTCTAATCTTACACAAAACGTCTATACAACAATCCCTTCTAAGTATACCAAAGTGGCGGGAACCAAGCGCACTTCTGCTGAGTGGATCGTCGAAGCCCCTTTTGCCGGAGAAGTATTGCCATTAGCCGATTTCGGCACAGTTTACTTTACCGATTGCTTAGCCACTATCAATGGTGTGAAAGGTGGCATCAACAATTCCCATTGGCAAAATGTAGAGATTCTAATGGAAAGCGCATCAGGCCAGTTACGGGCTGTTCCTTCATCACTTTTCTCTAATGGTGAAAGCTTTAGCGTGAAATGGCTCAGTGAATAATTTCATGGGGGGCATTTGACCCCCCATTGATTTCGAATAGGTGTTTGCCAGACTTGTTTTTTTAATTCAGCTTTAGGTGGCATTTTCTCAGGACATATATTGTTTTTTTAGAACGTATATTGCGATTTTTTCAAATAGCCTTTGAGGCAAAAATTTTTTCAAAGCAATAAAAAGATGTCCACTAAAACCGACAACATAACGCAACTTGGGCTTTTTGACTGTCGCTACATGCAGAACCGTTTTTGCAACCTGATGGGTGTCCATGGAGTTACTGAGATTTCTATCAAAGTTTTTTAAAAATAATTCGCAATCTTCAAAATAGGGAGAGCCAGGTTTTAAAGCTGCAGCAAC
>CAVPVT010000056.1:0-11593 GCA_963709145.1 Parachlamydiales bacterium | reverse complement strand
TTGGCTTGTAAGAGTTTGCAAAGTGGTGAATGTCAACTCGCTATTGGGGGTGGAGTCAGTCTCATGTTGAATCCAAACATGACGATTTATGCCTGTCAGGCGCATATGTTAGCTAAAGATGGACATTGTAAAACCTTTGATGCTAGTGCAGATGGTTATATTCGTGGCGAAGGTTGTGGAATTGTCGTGTTGAAAAAGCTTTCAGATGCTATTCAAGATCAGGATCCTATTTTAGGAATCATTCGGTCGACTGAAGTGAATCAAGATGGTTCTAGCCCGGGTCTTACTGTTCCTAATATGGACGCACAAGTCGCATTGATCCGCAATGCACTCGCTAAGGCAGAGCTCGCTCCTAATGCGATCGATTATATCGAAGCCCATGGCACAGGGACTTCTCTAGGGGATCCAATCGAGGTAAATGCCTTAAACAAAGTGTTTAGTGGGCATGAAAATAACCCACTCATCATTGGCGCGGTCAAAACTAACATGGGCCATTTAGAAGGAGCTGCTGGTGTTGCAAGTGTGATAAAAACAGTGTTGGCTTTAAATCATGACGCCATCCCTCCTCATTTACATTTCAAACATTTGAATCCCCATATTTCACTCGATTCCATTCCTGCACAAATTCCACTCTCTTTAATGCCATGGAAACGCTCTGAAAGGGCAAGAATTGCGGGTGTTAATGCTTTCGCCTTAAGTGGCACAAATGCCCATGTTATCATTGAAGAGCCTCCCATTTTGGAACGTAAAAAAAATAGCGTTGACCGCCCCCTACATCTGTTAACCCTCTCAGCCAAAACAGAGACTGCACTCGATCAGCTCATTGATCTATACCGCAAAAAGTTGCCTGAAAATGAAATTGCCGATATTGCCTTTACAGCGAATACGGGCCGCGCGCATTTCCCTCATCGGATGGCTGTCATGGCTGATACCAAAGAGCAATTACTGAAACATTTGCAAACAGGGGATTATCTGATTGATAAGGTACCTCTCATTGTGCCAAGAGTGGTCTTTCTTTTTATTGTACAAGAGCAGGAATGTAAAGAATTGCTCGAAACTTCACCGATTTTCAAAGAAGTGACAGAAAATAGCCACGGGCTTTATGAATATGCCTTTTTTGAACTTTTGAAAAGTTGGGGAATTGTTCCCGACTATGTAGCAGGTGAAGGAAAAGGGGAGATTCTGGCGGCAGTTCATGCTGGCATCATCACTTTAGAAGAGGGCTTAAGGTTGATGGAAGCACCTGAAGCCGCACAAGAAATTCGCTACTGTGAGCCTCAAATAGGATTCCTCTCGAGCTGGACAGGAAAAATCGTAGGCAAGGAGAGTCTAACGGCTGATTATTGGAAACCGCATGAAGCAGTTAGGAATATTCCTGAGGGGGCTATCGTCGTTACATCTCTAAATAATTGGAAAGATCTCCTTCAGATACTTGCTCATCTCTATTTAAAAGGTGTTTTTGTGGATTGGAAGGCTTTTGACAAACCCTACAACCGGAATAAAGTTCCTTTGCCAAACTATCCGTTTCAACGAGAAAGCTATTGGGTAGATGCAATCAAAACTAAAAAGAAGAGACAATTGAGTCCAGCTGCACATCCCTTGTTGGGTGAGCTCATTGCATCTCCATTGGAAGAAAAGCTCTTTAGAAATGAGATCGATCTGAACATCCTCCCTTATCTTAAGGATCATCAGGTTTTCGATTACATTATTTTTCCGGGAGCTGGTTTTGTAGAGCTGCTGCACGCAGCAGGAGATCACCTTTTTCAGGGACAATTTTTTTCCATGAATAATCTTTTGATCGAGCAGCCCCTTGCGTTGGACACTAAGAAGGCTACACTGCTTGAAGTTATTGCCAAGCCAAAAGAGGGTGGACATATAGCTTCGATTTATAGCGTCGAAAAGGATGCCTGGATCCTTCATGCCAAAGGAGAGCTTTCTGTTTCAGAGCCTACCCCTCCATTTACTATGGAGTGGGATCATTTAAGCCAGATTTGTCCCCAATCTATTGATCCCGAAACTCTATATAATCGGTATGAGGCTCTTGGTCTACATTATGGCAAGCAGTTTCAAACAGTGCGAAAAATAGCCATTGGAGACAATGAACTCATTGCTGAGCTGGAAGGTGAGGCAGCTGTTGCTATCATTGATGGGAGCTTACAGGCACTAGGAGCTCTTACAAACGAAGGAACTCTGTATCTTCCCTATAGCATGAATCGTCTCCTTTATCTTTCTGAGCTTGGAAATTTCATCCGTATGCATGGAAAACTGACAAACATGACAGATAGCAGCTTCACAGCCGATATTGAACTCTGTTCATACGATGGACAACTTCTCATGAAAATTGAAGGCTTCCATGCAAGAAAAACAGACCAGGATCAGCTTCAGCAAATGGTATCCAAACAAGGAGCCTCTGGAATAGCTTCTTGGTTTTATCAAATGACTTGGCAACCAAAGCCAATTGAAAAAATGGAGGGAGAGCTTAAAGGAGAGTGGTTGATCGTCTCAGAGAAAAAAGAGGAAATCGAAGGTTTGCAAGCCAAGAGTGTAAAACCTGCGCAAGCAATGGAAGAGTTACGATCCCTCAAGATTCCAGAAGGTGTCTTGTGGATGGCCTCTGGAATCGATTCCTTAAAACATGCCTTAAGTTTTTCTCAGATGGTTAGTAGACTTGAAACGAAGCCGCGCCTCTTCTTTATCACACACGGCATACAACCGATCGGGCCTATTACAGACCTTGATAGCGCCCCCTTCAATGGTTTTTATAAAACATTAAAACTTGAAGTTCCCTCCCTTGATTGCCGCCATATTGATCTGGGTCCTCATGAAAAACTTAACCCTCCGGAACTCCTCGCGTCTGATCAAGAGGGTCAAGTGGCTTATTATGAAGGTGTTCGTTATGTGTCCCGTCTTGTACCTTCGAAACAAGTCAAACGCTCAGGCCAAAAGCTGCTTTTTCCGTTAGACTCTCAATATCAGTTAGACATAGTCTCTAAAGGATCATTTGAGAATCTCTATCTAAAACCACTGAGTCCATTATCCATCAACAATCCGACAGAAATTTTGGTCGAAGTGAAAGCGGCAGGATTAAATTTTCGGGATGTTTTATTTTCAATGGGATTTCAAGTAGGCCCAACAACCCCTTTGGGAGGGGAGTGTGCGGGGATCGTAAAAAGTGTAGGTACTGGTGTGACCCAATTTAAGGAAGGAGATCCAGTATATGGCTTTGTTTGGGGTTGCTTTGGTTCACATGTGGTAGGCCCGGCTGAGCATTTTGTTCCTATGCCTCCTCATCTTGCCTTTACAGAAGCTGCAGGAATCCCTGTTGTGTTTGCAACGGCTTATGAGGGCTTAATCCATTTAGCCAAAATGAAAGCTGGAGATAAAGTGCTCATCCATGCGGCAGCAGGCGGTGTAGGTCTTGCGGCCATTCAAATCGCAAAACAGGTCGGAGCTGAAATTTATGCGACTGCTAGTCATCCCAAACATGACTACCTTCGATCTATAGGGATTTCTCATATTTATGACTCTAGAAGCCTAGATTTTGCCGATGAAATATTAAAAGACACACAAAGAGAAGGTGTAGATATAGTTCTAAATTCTTTATCGGGAGAAGGATTCATTGCAAAATCTCTTAGTGCTTGCCATAAAGGTGCAAGATTTATTGAGATTGGCAAGAAAAATATCTGGTCTAAGGAAGCCATGCAAGAAGCGAGACCCGATATCGATTACGAAATCCTTGCCTTGGATGAAATGATTATCCAACAACCAAGAGAAGTCGCCCTTTTATTGCAAAATGTTGCCAGCCAATTTGCAAGTAATCGATATAAACCTCTTCCTTGCACTTGTTTTTTCATCTCGGATGCTGCAAGGGCTTTTGAATACTTGCAACGAGGCAAAAATATCGGCAAGGTCATTATCTCGGTGCCCGAAAGTAAACAGTTTAAAGTGGATCCTCAAGCAAGTTACCTAATCACTGGTGGGCTAGGTGGTTTAGGGCTGAAAGTAGCCGAATGGCTTGTCAGCCAAGGTGCGAAACACCTCGTCTTAGCAGGGAGAAGTGCTCGACCTGTTGAAATGGACAATGCAACAATCGTAACGGTGGCAATCGATGTCTCCCAAAGAGGGGAGGTTGAGAATTTAATAGAGAGATTCGGTAAAGAGTGGCCAGAATTAAAGGGCATTATTCATGCCGCTGCTGTTCTTGATGAGGGTATTTTAGCCTCTCAAGATTGGAGTAAATTTGAAAAAGTCTTTGCTTCTAAGGTTCAGGGAAGCTGGAATTTACATGAATGCTCTTTATATAAACCTTTAGATTTTTTTGTTCTCTTCTCTTCTATCGCATCCACACTAGGCTCTGCCGGTCAAATCAACTATTCTTCAGCAAATGCCTATATGGATGCTTTAGCTTACTTACGTCAGGAAAAAGGATTGCCTGCATTGACAATCAATTGGGGAAACTGGGCAGAGGTCGGCTTAGCAGCCAGTCTGACAGAACGGCTTAAAGCTTCAGGCTATACCGCTTTAAAACCTGAGCAAGGGATCAAAGCTTTTGAATGGGCTCTCAAACAAAGGGAGCCTAATATTGCCGTTGTCAATATGAATTGGAAGCTTTTTCCCTCCCAACATGCCTTTGTATCTGAGTTGATAGGGTTTAAGAAAATGGACACGCCCATTCTTCTCAAACGATTAAGCGATGCCCTCCCCTCTGAAAGAAAGAACATCCTCATCGATTATCTACAGCACACCGTAGGCAAAATTTTAGGGGTCTCTTCTTTAAATCCTGAGCTTGGATTTTTTGAAGCAGGGATGGATTCCTTAATGACAGAAGAGTTGCATGAAAAAATGCAGCTTGACATGGGAGAGATTTATAAATTCCCATCCACCATTGCATTTGATTATCCAAACATACAAAAGCTTGTCGATTATTTTGAGGCGCATATTTTTCCCTTAATCGGAATCAAGGCCGAAGCTAAAGAGATCAAAGAGATCCCTTCAACAGTTGTTGCAGCAGACAGAGTAGCAATCATTGGTTTAAGTTGCCGCTTTCCTGGGGGTGCTAATGACCCAGAGAGTTTCTGGAGACTATTACAAGAAGGATATGATGGAATCAGCGAGATTCCACAAAACAGATGGGATATTGATTCTTTTTATGATCCCGATCCGGAAGCTGCCGGAAAAATGTATGTACGCAATGGGGGGTTCTTAAATGTCCCTATCGACACTTTTGATTCGAATTTCTTTGGGATCAGCCCTCGTGAGGCTGAATACATGGATCCTCAGCAACGATTGCTCTTGGAAGTGGCTTGGGAAGCATTGGAAAACGCTTGTATTAACCCCCTTTCTTTAAAAGGAACTGACTCCTCCGTTTTTATGGGGCTTTGCAGCCATGATTATTCAGATCTCATTACCAAAGCGAATAGGCAAGATTCTATAAATGCTTATCTTACGAGTGGAAATGCAGGAAGCGTATTGGCTGGACGTTTGTCTTATATTTTAGGTCTTCAAGGACCTAGCATGGTTTTAGACACCGCTTGTTCCTCCTCCCTTGTCGCCATAAGCTCTGCCTGTGATAGTCTGAAAAAGGGGGAATGCTCTCTTGCGTTAGCTGGAGGGGTTAATATCTTATTGAATGAGGATCTGATGATCGACTTTTGCAAAGCCCACATGCTAGCAAAAGATGGACATTGTAAGGCTTTTGATGCAAATGCAGACGGTTACGTAAGAAGTGAAGGGTGTGGCGTGATCGTGTTAAAACGACTTTCAGACGCCATTCAAAATAAAGACCCCATTCTTGCCGTCATTAGAGGTGCAGATCTCAACCAAGATGGAGCAAGTTCTGGACTGACTGTTCCAAATGGGGAGTCGCAATCTGCCCTGATCCGAAAAACCTTAAAATATGCGCAACTAAAACCCGAAGATATCGACTATATCGAGACACACGGTACGGGGACATCTTTAGGGGATCCTATAGAAATCGGGGCATTGGGAGAAGTATTCAGTGGAAGAAAAGGCCTCCCTTTATATATAGGAACAGTCAAAACCAATATTGGTCATTTGGAAGCCGCTGCTGGGATTGCTGGAGTCATCAAAACAGTCCTTTCTTTAAATCATGAAGCCATTCCTCCCCACATTCATTTTCATCAACTCAACCCTCGTATTTCATTAGACACAATTCCTGCTAAGATTCCACTCACATTAACACCATGGCCCCGCTTGAACCGGCCGCGCATCGCAGGCGTAAGCTCCTTTGGATTCAGCGGAACAAATGCTCATGTGATCCTTGAAGAAGCTCCTCTACAAGAGTTGACAATGAATTCCATTGATCGACCTTGGCATATTTTGACTCTTTCCGCCAAGACTCATCGAGCTCTAGATCAACTTGTTGATCTATACAAGAACAAGCTTCCAGAGGAAGATGTAGCCGACATCTCCTTTACAGCCAATACAGGAAGGGGGCATTTTTCTCACCGTCTCACCGTCATTGCTCAAACAAGAGAGCAATTATTGCAACATTTACAAACCGGCGACTATTTGATCCATCTTGCCTCTTCAAAACCTAAAATAGCCTTCCTCTTTACAGGACAAGATCAGGATGCCACTGAGCTCATGAATGGTTCTACAGTTTTTAAAGAAGCAATGGAGAAAAGCTATGGATTTTTTGAATATGCACTCTTTGAACTTTTAAAAAGTTGGGGAATTGTTTTTGACTATACATCAGGAGAAGGAAAAGGAGAAATTTTGGCGGCCGTTGCGGCAGGAATCATGACTTTAGAAGAGGGCGTAAAACTCTTTAATGCGACTGAAGAGGAATTTGATCAAATCGCGCAAAACATTAGATACTCCGAGCCTCAAATGAGTTTCCTTTCGAGTTGGACGGGACAGGCAATCGGCAAGGAGAGCCTAACAGCTGATTATTGGAAACCTCATGAACAGCGTAGACAAATTCCTGAAGGCACTTTAACTCTTACAGCCCAAAACCAGTGGAATGATTTGCTCCAAACATTGAGCCAGCTTTATTTAAACGGTGTTTCAATCGATTGGATTGCCTTTGATAAACCTTATCATCATACAAAAGTTTCATTGCCAACCTACCCCTTTCAAAGAGAACGTTACTGGGCAGAAACAATTCAACGAAACCCTATCTCAATCAGTCATGAAACCTCAAACAGCCACCCTTTTTTAATTCAACAAATCGACTCTCTAACTTTTAATCTCTTTAGAAGTGAAATAGATTCCAAATGGCCAAATTTTATCAATGATCATCTCATTTACGAGACTCCCATTGTAGCTGGTGCGACCTATCTTTCGACTATTCTTGCCATAGCTAAGAGGCTGTTTAATCAAGAAGCGTATGAAGTGCAAAGTATGGAATTTATTAATCCGTTGATTGTTCCAATCGGACAGACTATTGTTGTGCAAACGATGGTCCATCCATTTGAAAATGGGCAAAGCCTTTTTGAAATATGTAGCAGACCTAAAGAAGAGAAAGATTGGGCTTGCCATATTAAAGGACTTGTTAGTGAAAAGGTATCTCAATTACCGAAAGAGCATGAAAATTTTTCCGCTATCCAATCCAGATGTCCAAATGAATATTCAAGGGATCAAATCTATTCCTTTATCGAGGAATACGAACTTTGCTTAGGCCCCCATTTTCAATGGATTGAAAAGGCCTTTGTTGGAGAAAACGAGGGTCTTGTGAAATTGCGCCTATCGAATGGAAAAGAGGAAGAACAAGGGTATGTTCTACATCCAGGCCTGATTGACAGTTGCCTCCAAACCGTTTTTAGTTTATGGCTGGATCAAGGAGAGACAGATAAACTCTTATCTATTCCGTTTAGTATAGAAAAATTTTCTTATGATCCCCATTTAGGCCCTCCTGTTTGGGTCTATTTTCGCTTAAGAAATAGAGAAACGGATGGGATCGTTTCCAGTGATTTTATGTTGTTTAACACACAGGGAGATCTTGTAGGTCAAATCCAACACTTTATGGCTCGTCCTGCTCCCAAAGACACACTTTTAAAGAACTTATCACTGAAGAAGGAGTTGAATTATATTTACACGATAAATTGGATTCCAAAGCCTTTGGAATTCGTTGAAAACGAGGATAAAATCAAAGATCCTTGGTTGATTGTCTCTCAAGAAGAAATCACCATGGAAGGTTTAAATACAAGGAGCGTAAAACCAGGTCAAGTCCTAGAAGAAATTAAGAAAAATCCACCTGCCCAAGTTGTATGGGTTGCTTCTGGGAAAGATTCCTTAAAAGAGACTTTGAGCTTTGTTCAGTTCCTAGACACTTGTGAAATGAAGCCTATACTTTACTTTGTCACCTATGGAATTCAACCAATTGGTCCTATCACCGATCTGGAAAGTTCCTCCTTCAATGGCTTTTATAAAACGTTAAAGCGAGAAATGCCTATCCTTGTTTGCCACCATATTGATCTAGGTGCTCAAGATAAATTTCCAATCGAGGAAATTACCTCTTCTGATTATGAAGATCAGGTCGCTTATCGTCAAGGGGTTCGATATGTTCCCCGGCTGTCTCAAATGGAGCGAGACGTACAGAAATCATTGATTAAAATAGACCCAGCGGCAAGCTATTTGATTACAGGGGCCTTCGGCGGCTTAGGATTAAAGGTTGCAGCTTGGCTCGTGAAACTTGGCGCTAAACATCTCGTTTTGGCAGGGAGAAACCCCTCCAAAACAGTTGAAATTTCGAATGCTCAAATTGAAACAATTGCTATTGATATCTCACAAGAGCCCATGGTGGACGCCTTGATCCAAAAATTTGGCAAAGTTTGGCCGGAATTGAAAGGAATTATTCATGCTGCAGGAGTTATAGAGGATGCGACTCTACCTACCCAAGATGAGGGTAAATTTAAAAGAGTTTTTGCACCTAAGATTCAAGGTAGTTGGAATTTACACCAAGCTACCTTAAATAAACCTTTAGATTTTTTCATTCTATTCTCTTCATTAGCTTCTACACTAGGATCTCCTGGTCAGATCAACTATGCTGCAGCCAACGCTTATTTGGATGCTTTGGCTGCATTTCGAAAAGAAAAGGGGTTGCCGGCTTTGTCCATTAGCTGGGGTCCTTGGGCAGAAGTTGGCCTTGCTGTTTCATTGAGTGAACGGCATCGAGTGGGTGGGTTTATTCCTTTTAGTCCAGAGGAGGGAATCAAAGTTCTAGAAGTTGCTCTTCATCTAAATCTATCTCATTTGGTAGCAGCAAATGTAGACTGGAAGCATGTTTCTTCTCAGTCACTTTTTTTAAGTGAGTTGAAGGCTAAACCCAAAAAAGTCCCAGATCTTTTTCACATGTTAAAAACGGCTCCTCCATCCGATAAAGCGGAAATCTTGCAAGATTATTTAAGTAAAGTTATGGAAAAAATTCTAGGGATCAAATCTCTAAATCCTGAGGAGGGTTTCTTTGACATTGGTATGGATTCTTTAATGGCGGTAGAATTGCGCAATCAACTTCAATTAGCCCTTGGCAAAGATCTGCCAGCCTCCCTTGTGTTTAATTATCCAACTATTAATAAAATCGGGACTTATGTCCTTAATTTATTGGAAGAACAGGAAATTAAACCAGAACACCCGCAAAAAAGTGAATCGAAGGGAGAAATGATTCATAAGGAAGTTATAAATATGAGTTTAGAGGAAATGAGTAAATTTCTTAGGGGGTAAATAGCATGGATAGAGAGACAGAACTCCTTCAAAATTTACAACTCGCCATTGTCAAGCTCAAAACCTTGCAATTAGAGTTTGATGAATTTAAAAAGCAAATGAGTGAACCCATTGCACTGATTGGTATGGGATGTCGCTTTCCAAAGGGAGCCAATGATCCTGAGAGCTTTTGGCAGTTATTATCTCAAGGGAAAGATGGAACCTCTGAAGTTCCCCTCAATAGATGGGATATCAATGCATATTATGATCCTGATCCCAATGTCCCTGGAAAAATTTATACCCGTTATGGGGGTTTTTTAAATGTTCCTGTGGATCAATTTGACGCAAGTTTTTTTGGAATCAGTCCGCGAGAAGCGGAATATATGGATCCGCAACAAAGGCTGCTTTTAGAAGTGACTTGGGAGGCTTTAGAACAAGCTGGTATCAATCCCTTATCCTTAAAAGGTTCTCAAACGGGAGTCTTTGTAGCTGAATGTACACATGATTACTCCGATCTCTTAGCGCAGTGGGATCCTTATGAGAATTTTAATGCTTATCGAGGAACTGGAAATGCGAACAGCGTAACGGCCGGGCGTATTTCTTACTGTTTAGGCCTTTATGGACCTTCCCTTTCCGTAGATACGGCTTGTTCCTCTTCTCTTGTCGCGCTTCATGCCGCCTTTAAATCAATACAGAATGGGGAATGTGACCTCGCAATAGCTGGAGGCGTAAACCTCATTCTTGCTCCCGATCTGACCATGACTTTTTGTAAATTGCATGCCTTGGCCAAAGATGGGCATTGTAAAACGTTTGATGAGGCAGCAGATGGGTACGTACGGAGCGAGGGATGTGGGATGGTTCTCCTAAAACGTCTTTCAAAGGCCATTTCTGATGGGGATCCAATTTTAGGAGTGATTCGGGCAGTGGGTGTCAACCAAGATGGGGATAGCTCTGGATTAACGGTGCCGAATGGCAATGCGCAATCTGCCCTCATACGCCAAACATTAGAATTGGCTCGGCTAGAAAAAGATGCAATCGATTACATTGAAGCCCACGGGACAGGGACCTCACTCGGCGATCCTATTGAGATCGATGCCTTGGCATCCGTTTTCGGTGGCCGCAAAGCAACGATGTGGATCAGTTCGGTTAAAACCAATGTGGGTCATCTGGAAGCGGCGGCGGGAGTTGCTGGTATCATTAAGATATTGCTCGCTTTAAAGCATGAAGCGATTCCTCCCCATCTTAACTTTCACAAACTAAACCCCGAGATTTCATTAGAAGCCATACCGGCTCAAATCCCCTTAACCCTTACGCCTTGGAAGCACTCCAACCGTCCAAGAATAGCGGGAATTAGCTCCTTTGGATTTAGTGGAACCAATGCGCATGTGATCATTGAAGAGGCTCCGGTCATTGAACATAAAAAAAATGAGTTAGACCGACCCTACCATCTTCTCACCTTATCTGCTAAAACAGAAAACGCCTTAAAAGAATTGGTCGATCTTTATACCAAAGAGTTGCCTGAAGAGGAATTAGCCGATATTGCCTACACTGCTAATTGTGGACGTGCTCATTTCCCTTACCGCCTAGCTGTCATTGCAAAGACAAAAGAGGAACTTATACACAATTTGCAAACAGGTAATTATATCATAGGACAAGCAGGGACTAAATCTCCTAAGATCGCATTCGATTTCACAGAAAAGGTCGCTGAAAATTCTGAATTTGGTTCCACATCGTTGGTTTTTAAAGAGGCATTAGAGCGCCATCATGGTAGTTATAAAGATGCTCTCTTAGAGCTTTGGAAAAGTTGGGCAATCTCTCCTCATGGTGTGAATGAAGGGATTCCAGAAGGAGCTTTCATAATACCCTCCCAAAACAATTGGAAAGATATTCTTCAAACTATAAGTCAGCTTTATATACTTGGCCAGCAAAA
>CAVPVT010000055.1:0-99181 GCA_963709145.1 Parachlamydiales bacterium | reverse complement strand
TGGCGATCGTGGGCGTCGGCTGGAGCGCGCCGGGTACCCCGAGGTCCAGAGATGGCAAACCGATCTCTTCCTCGGCCTCGAGCAGCGCGGTCGCGCACAGGTCCGCGTCTTCGAGATCTCGATCGCCCCCTGGGAACGAGATCCTCCAGGATGTCTCGCAGGTCGTCGCGGCGCTTGGTGAACACCGCATGCAGCTCGGCTCCGTCGAGGTACAGCGGCACGAGCACGCCGGCGTCGGTGTTGCCGCGGACGTCGAGCGCCGCCGCCTCATGGGCTGACAGCAGGACGCGGCGCAGATCCTCAATGACGGCGGGCATCGCGTGACTATATTGGCGCGCGATGGAGGCGCTGATCATCGTCGATGTGCAGAACGACTTCGGTCCTGGCGGCGCGCTCGCGGTCGCCGTCGGCGATGTGGTGCGGCGCCCTGCAACGCGCTTGCCGCGCGCGTCCCGTTCGTCGTCGCGACCCGTGACTGGCATCCGCCGATCACGCTCGTCCGCCACCGCCTGGGTCCGGCCGGCTCACGACTTCGCGACACCTACGGCGCACAGCTCCATTCAGGGCTTGACGCGGGGTTGATTGACGTCGTCGTCGACATTCCATCAAGGCTGAAAAATTGGAGACAATCCCCCCATTTTTTTTTGCATAGAGTAACCCGCATCCGTTGACCATGCTTTTCTTGCCAGCCACTCAAAATGCCTGGCGAGCCGTCTCTAGAGGCGTCATCCCGAACAATCAACTTTAAATTTTGATGGGTTTGATTTAAAATGGACTCAATTTGGGGGCTCAATGTATTTCTGCCCATTGTAAACCGCCATCAGTACATCAACTTGTGGCTTCATTACTTCCTATTGTTTTTCGTGAAGATTATGTCACGAACCTCTTTTTTTGTCAAGGAAATCGTATAACTTCAACGAGTTAAGAGGCATTGACATTTAGATTTCCTTCGCTTACGCTCATTGCATCTAGTTATTTTTGGATGATTATTTATGAAAGGGATTGTGCTTGCAGGAGGGAGTGGTACACGACTCCATCCGATGACCGTTGAGTATTTCAAAGCAACTGTTACCGGTTTATAATAAACCGATGATTTATTATTCCCTTTCCACCTTATTACTTGCGGGCATTAAGGATATATTGATCATTACAACTCCTGAAGATCAAGCCCAATTCAAAAAGCTTTTTGGGGATGGTTCTCACCTTGGAATAAAATTATCCTATGCCACCCAAGCTAAGCCTGAAGGGCTTGCTCAGGCATTCATTATAGGGAGGGAATTCATCGGTGATAGTCGTGTGTGCATGATCCTTGGGGATAACATCTTTTATGGAAATCATTTAATTCCCCTTCTCAACGCTGCCAAAGCGCAGCTAGAGGGAGCAACACTTTTCGGTTATGAAGTCAAAGATCCCGAACGGTATGGTGTCGTGGAAATCGACAAAAATCGCAATGCCATCTGCGATTGAAGAAAAACCCAAAAATCCCAAATCAAACATAGCCGTTACAGGTTTATACTTTTACGACAATCAAGTCGTTGACATCGCTGCCAATCTAAAGCCTTCTGGTCGAGGTGAATTAGAAATTACCGATATCAACAAAGCCTATTTGGAAAAAAATCAGGTTACAGTGCATGTGATGGGACGGGGGTTTGCCTGGTTGGATGCGGGAACATACGAAAGTTTGATGCAATCCAGCCTTTTTGTTCAGGTCATCGAAGAGCGGCAAGGCAATTATATTGCGGCTTTAGAAGAGATTGCTTACAGGCAAGAATTTATCACAAGAGACCAACTGGCTTCCTTAGCCAAGAAGCTCGGAAAATCCCCTTATGGCGCTTACTTGCTTGAGATCGCTGAACGAGATGGAAGTCTTTAATAATGGATCAACGTAAAGTTAATAATCTCCTTGTCACAGGCGGGTCAGGGTTCATTGGATCTACTTTCATCCGTCATTTACTAAAAGATGTGCAAGGCTTTAAAGGGAAATGTGTCAATCTGGACCTACTCACCTACGCAGGAAATCCTGAGAATCTAAAAGACGTTGACCATGATCCCCGCTACATTTTTTGCCATGGAGATATTTGCGATGAGAACATTGTTTTAGAGCAGTGCAAAAAACATTCGATCGATACTATCCTCCATTTTGCCGCAGAAAGTCATGTGGATCGAAGTATTCACATGCCTCACAGTTTTATTGCAACCAATATCCTAGGAACCTTCCATTTGTTAGAAGTCGTCCGAAAATGCCCCCATATCCATTTTCATCATGTGTCGACCGATGAAGTTTATGGTTGTCTAGGGGATGAAGGTTTTTTTACCGAAGAATCTCCCTACAAACCAAATTCTCCCTATTCCGCATCAAAAGCTTCATCCGATCATTTTGTACGTGCTTATGGAACAACTTATGGGATTTCTACATGCATTTCCAACTGCAGCAATAACTACGGGCCTTATCAATTTCCAGAGAAGATGATCCCTGTGATGATCCTCAATGCCGTTGAAAAAAAGCCTTTGCCTGTCTATGGAGAAGGGAAAAATGTACGGGATTGGCTTTATGTGGAGGACCATGCAAAAGCCCTCTGGCTATTACTGCAAAAGGGAAGGAAGGGAGAAACTTACAACATTGGTGGAAACGCCGAAAAGCGCAACATCGAAGTTGTAAAAGAGATTGTAAAAATCATCTCTGAGCTAACTAAACAACAAGACCTCGAAACGCTTATTACTTTTGTCAAGGATCGTCCTGGTCATGATTACCGTTACGCTATCGACTGCTCAAAAATGGAACAAGAGCTAGGATGGAAGCCCTCTACCCCCTTTAGCAAAGGGCTCCGTCAAACAGTGGAATGGTATTTCAATCATAAAGAATGGGTGGATCACATCCGCACAGGCGTTTACATGGACTGGCTCAATCTCAACTACACTCAAAGATAAATTACCTAGCTCCTGCCATTTCAAGTTTAGGGGCATTAGGGAAGTCAACCGTGGTGTCCGTAATGAGGTTAAAGTAGTTGGTGAACATATTTAAAGTTAGAGCGGTGACGATTTCGGCGACTTCTTGATCCGATACGCCAGCTTTTTTTAACTGATCAAACTGATTTGAAGAGATCCGTCCTCTCTTTTCGACAGCTTCTTTGACAAAATGTAAGATCGCTTTTGTCTTTGGATCTTGCGCTTCTCCTCGTCTGGCCATGATCACCTCTTGATCAGGTATTTTTAGCGTGGAGGAAATAGCCGTATGAGCTGAAAGACAATATTCACACCCATTGGCTTGACCGACAGTCAAGGCGATGAGTTCCCGTAATTTTGGGGATAGACTCGTTTCATTGACCGCTTCACTAAGATTTATGTAGGCCTTCAAGGCAGCGGGTGAATTTCCCATTGTTAAGAAAATATTGGGGATGCGGCCCATCTGTTTTTCGATCTTATCGAAAGAGGTCTTGGTTTCGTTATTTTCAACCGTTTTAGGATCTACAGATTTTAAACGAGACATAATAACCTCCTTGGTTTACCTATGAGATACCGCAGTAGAAGTTACTCTGGTCGACATACTTATATTTAGCATGAAAGGATAAACATGTCAAATGGGCCTATTGCTAGATATCCAAAGATAAAACAATCAATCACTTATGCAGCTGTAATTCCCAGCACTCGTTGCTTGTAAAGTTGAATAAAATGCTGACACTGTTTACCTAAATCCGTTTCTGTTTTTGCCCAAATACTAGGGCGGAAATTAACCAAGTCTGCAGTTTTTTTCAGCTTAATAAGATCATTTTTAGTTATTTTAGTTAAATCTTTAATTGTTTTTACAACAAAATCCTCTAATCTTTTTTTAATAATTTCGAATTTAACATTTTCTGAATCTGCCAATTCTTCCAGACTAATTTTTCCTTTAATTGAACTTTGGAGAATATTGTAAAGTTCCTTGAATCCTGCTTGCTGTGCAAAATAAATGGGAGTATTTTTGTTTAAAGAATCAAAAACAAATTTACGTTGTATCCCTTTTCTGCAATCGAATTTTTTCGCAGCTAAGCCTATTATTGCAACTCCTGCGCTCATCCCCCCAATTAATAGTGTAAGGGAAGCCGCCTCTCCCAACTGTTTTGCAAATACTGCGCTGCATGTTCTTGCAGCGATAAAGATGGCAGTGCCAAGTGCAACGCAAGTGAAACCCAGGATGATCGGTGTTATAAATTTCAGTTTTCGACCCTGAAGCTTTTCTTTTGAAGGTTCATCAAGAGGGCCTGTAAAAGCTTTTTCCCAAGATTGTCCATCGGCTTTATTAATCTCAGGTATCTCATTAAACATAATTACTCCATATCAAATTAAAATAAAAACAATAATACTAAGATAATATATAAAATACAATAAAAAACTATATTAAATAATTAATCACGAAAAGCTTTGTTCCAAATAGGGATGTTTTTTAGATGCGTCGAGATAATCGCTTTTAGCTTATTACTTATAGGCAAATCGTCGGATCGGTTCCAAACCTCATCGAAGCGCTCAACCGTCTCTCTGACGGTATCGAGAACTAACCTTTCAGGCGTCCGGACTTTGTCAGCAAAGCGTTTGAACTGCTCTAACGTTAATGATGCAAATGACTTTGAATCTAAAAAATTTAATGCAAGATTGTCTTCAGGGATATAAGGGAGAGTGGACACAAAATCATACGCCGGAGCAAGTTCAGCCTTTCTATTGTCTGGATAAATAAGAGACCAATTTTTAATGTGCATATCCCCATTACCAATCAGCGCATTGAAAACAAACCTTCGTATAAATTCGGTGATCCCTTTTTCTCCCATCTCAGTCCAGATGACTTCCGCAATATTGCGGTAATTCGCCGACCGATATTTGTTTTCAGGGTAAACTCCAAAGACTTGCGCAAAATCCTCAATATGGATTTTGCTACCTTTCCCATCTCGATCAAATCGCTTAATCGCATACACATGAGTGCCTACTCTTTCGATATCCTTAGGCATACCCTTGATTTTGTTTAGTGGAACAAGGGCTGTCTCAGGGACATTGATCCCTATACGCCTTGCCAATTCCATCATGGAAAATTCATTTTGTGGAACACCCTCGAAAACGGAAGAAGCCATTTTAACAATCCATGATCCCCCCACTCCATCTACAGGGATCGTAAATTTATCGTTGTTTTCCAAGATTGCAGAAAACTTTAGCTGAACCCCCGCTAATGAGAAATGGAATTTGCCATCCTCTTCTGTGATATCTTCGACCCATTTTTTTTTATGTTGATCAACAGCCGTTGTCGTCAGTTGACGTATCTCCGGACCGATTTGAATAGCACCCGGTAAATCATTGCCAAGCACTGCCAATAAATAAAATTCCCGCTTAGGATTCAGGTTGTCGTGTCGAACCAAATATTCCCGCATAGGCCCCTCAGGCAATAAATTGGCAAAAAAGGGAGGGACTCTTGTCTTTGTTGGGGCTATCTCTGTGATCAGATGACCCATCACATCTTTAAAAGAAAGGCTTAATGTAGGTCGAGATGGGTCGTCAATATATTCAGAATTGAACGCAAACAAATTTCGATCACCCGGCAATTGGGTCATCGTCCCGATAGGTTTGCCATGTAAAAGAATATCTAAAACAGCAATGTCATTCATTTTCTAACCCCAGATCATACGCCGGCATTTGAGTGTCAGTTCTTAAACTTCGATGTAGGGCTTGCACCGCCGGAACTAATTGACGTTGAACTAGCATAAGTTCCAAATCCAGCATTCTCGTGATCGCGATTAAACTTGAAATCTGCAGATCAACTTGACCATTCTCTATTCTGGAGATATGGCTTTGAGGAATGCCGATCAACAAACTAAAAGCTCTCTGGCTCAATCCTTTTTTTGACGAGCCTTCCTAAGCTGAACTCCAATATCCCGTATTGAGTCTAACATGATATATATTCCTATATCAATTTCTATATAATATGCATTATAACATATAATCAATCTATCTTGACATTGTTTTTTGTTGACTGCCCCTTTTTTACTCGCAGGACATTGGTGTTTGCTGCTTTGACAACAGCCTCAATGATCATATAAAATGTATGGATCGGACAACTGCTTATATAGGAAGGGTTAATATGAATGCATCAATCTTAGATCTACAGTATCGCATGAAAGATATTTTGCGGGCTTTAGATCGTGGTCAGAGCGTCAAAATCCTTTATCATGGAAAACTCAAAGGAACTTTGATTCCTCCTCAGACAATAAGCTCAAAAAATATTCAGGATCATCCTTTTTTTGGAATGCTTCAGAATGAAAAAGAAAGTGTCGAAGTTCAAATCAACAAATTGCGCAGGAACTGTTAACAAAGTTTTTTAAGCTTTGAGCAGCTTTGAATAAGCGAAGGGTTGAAAGGCCGAGGAGCTTGCGAGGAGGTCTTTCAACCCTCCGCCTATTCAAAAACTTGCACTAATAATGACTTAGAGCTTGTTTGGCTTTATCGATAAACTGGGTCCAGTGTTCCTGCCCCTCCAGAATGCTGAGACTGGTTTGAACCCAAAGGATTGGCAGGGAAAGGCCGAGGGAATTTGAAATTTTAACACGATCTTTTTCTGTGCAAATTAAGAATTTAGCGCCTTTCGCTTTGCACGTATTTGAAAATTGGATCAGTTGATTGGCTTGAACACTTTCATGGTCGGCCATTAAATATTCTCCAACCACTTCAACTTTCATATCTTGTAAAGTTTTACGAAAATAATCAGGATGGGCAATGCCACAAAACATTCCCACTTTTTTGCCTTCGATTCCTGGAAAGCTTTGATTGTCGATATCAAAAACTGTGACTACTTCCATCTTAGTTGCAACGATAGGGGCAGACGTGTGTTCTGAAATCTCCCTTTTAACCTTAGTGTAATTATCCCGATCTTCAGCGTGGTTCAAAATAATCAAGTCGGCACGACTAAGGGAGGAAATTCCCTCTCTCAATAGACCACGAGGTAGATAATACCCTTGCCCATAAGGATCCCGAACATCGATGACAACAACTTCCAAATCCCGAGCAATCCGTCTATGTTGCATTCCATCATCCATAATGATCACATGGGCTCCAATCCGAGCGGCCATATTGGAAGATTGGTACCTATTCTTCCCAACAATCACAATAACCTTGGGTAATCTCTGCGCAAGCAGATAAGGCTCATCGCCGCAAAATGTAGCGGGATGTAAAGTCCCCTGCCCTCGACTCAGCAGGACGGGCGCTGAAAATTTCTCCGCTTGGGCTCGGTAACCTCGCGACAAGATAGCGACAGTAAACTCCTTTTGCAACTCCTCCGCAATCATCAATGTGACCGGAGTTTTGCCTGTTCCCCCAGCGACAATATTGCCTACGCTGATCACTAATGGAACAGGAGGGTAATAACAGCGAAACCACCCCTGATCGAAAGCAAAATTCCTAAAGGCAACGCTCGCGCTATAAATTCCGCTCAAGCACCAAAGGCCTCCCCTTAATAAACTTGGAACCAAGCCTTTACGCTCACCCTTCATCACATCAATAATGTAGAGTTCCATCGGTTTTTGAGGCATTTTTATAAGCTCGTGGATGCTTGTGCAATAAATTCTTGAGTTTTAAAGGGATTATTATCAGGAAAAAGGTTTTCTTCGACGAGTTCAATAATCATATGGATGGCGGCCATATGCACCTCCTGGATGCGATCTGAATGGGGGAATCCATCAATAATCAGTTCGTAGTCTGTTTTTCCTCTAAGCTTTCCTCCCCCTTTCCCTAGAAATGCGATCGTTTGTAAGCCCTTTTGTTTAGCAGCCTCAAAAGCTTTGATGATATTAGGGGAGTTTCCGCTAGTCGTCAGCCCGATAAAAACATCGCCTAATTGCCCATAGGCTTCAACTCCTCTAGCAAAAACCCAATCGAATCCCAAATCGTTCGCAGTGCATGTGATATGACCTGGCTCCGTGAGAGCAATCGCAGGAAGAGCGGGTCGAAAGCCCCGGTAAAAGCCAGTAAGCTCTTCGGCAAAATGGGCAGCATCGCATAAGCTCCCACCGTTACCGGCAATGATGATTTTTCCTCCCTTAGAAAAGCAAGAGCATATACACTGTGCGGCATCCTCCATAAACTGAAGAGAAGCTGGGGATTGTAAGGTGCTCATGGCTTTAATCGCTTGATCGACAGAATGAGTAAGTTTCATATTCTTCTCAAAAAGAGATTGATGATATTAGTAAACTAAATGGATACTCTCTAGCGTGTGCCTTCTAATTTGGAACCACCTACATTAGATTACAGTGTTATTTGATTTCCAACAACCTTGTTAAATGGAGGTTATTTTATGGCCGTATCAATACCTTCCCCGTTTTCCACTCCAACAAGCCCATCTCCTCTTTTACCTTTTTCTTCAGATTCGATTGATGATACGACATTAATCGAAAAAATTTTTTCTCTCAGCGATGAAGAGGTCCTCGAGATCATTTCCAATGCCTATGCTGAGGAAGGTAAGGAGAAAGTTCTAAATATTTTTATAGAGGTTCTGGTTGATGATGACAAAGAGCGAATCAGTCAAAAAAACAGGGTTATGACTATTCTTTGTCGAAGCCCATTAGCTCTGCAGGTGGGTTTATTTTTTTTAGAAAACAATCCAGAAAATTTTGTGAGCTTGTTTGTTACTGCTCCCACCACTTTTCCTCCTCTCATTTTTGACAAAGTTTACCAAAAACATAAGAATCGGTGGCAAGAAGTTCTCTTTGAGGCCTTATGGAAGGTGAGTTGTCTTTATACAGATTTAAAAGATAAATCTCTCTTTTGCTCCTATATCATAAAAACTTATCCACCCAATTTCATTGGAGATTGGATATTGCATCAAGACCCCAATTATTTGGGGAAGTTGGTTTCTTACTGCAAATTTCCGACCTTTACTTGTGGGAGTATAGCTACATTTTTTAATAAAGTTGACTGGTCTAAAAGACAAGATTTTTTAGAGGGGCTTGTTGAGGGATGGGATCATGAAACTACCGCTGTTCCCGAAGGGCTTGCAATGTTGTTAATTTCCTCGAACGTTGGAGAATGGCTAACAAAAGAAATAGGTCCTAATTTTTCAACTCTTTCTTTTGAGACTCAAAAAGTATTCATTCATGGATTTAAGCCTCAAGTTAGAGATCAATTTCTTCAAATTTTATCCCCTCTAGAATTGGCAAAACTTGATAAAAATGTAAGAGTTGAACTTCTCAAATACTATTCGTCCAATGGAGATCTCTTGGCAAATGTGCTTGGTCAACTTATCTCCGTGGCTGAAAATTTGAAAAGCAAATTGAAATACTGTCGTGAAATCTTCGATTTATTTCGAAAAGATCCTATAACTGTAAAACAATTTTTAGCAAAATTGGCGCACTATCCAGGTTGCTTAACCTATTTTTGGATAGCTTTACCGTTAGATTGGATGCCCAACGTAAAGGGACTTCCCATTGACAAACCTGCGGATCTTTCAGACGAACAATTTGAAATGCTTTCGCTCGATCAAAAATTGACCTTAAGAAGGCAATTTTTAAGTTTTATTTTTGATAGCGCTGAATTCAATCTTGTCAATACCGATCGTGAAATGCTTTTTAAAGAGATTTCCAAAGAGCGCATCAGAAGATTCTGTAACGAATTTACGTTACCCCATGACGGTTTAACATTATCCGATCTAGCTCGCTATGGAATGGACGCATTGACACACACAGAAGATTCTGAACCTTTAGCTTTTGGTTTCGGCGATGTTCTAAAAACCATCCCCACATTTTTGATTTCTATAGGGTGCAGAAGCCAAGATCTAGGAGAAGAGCTTGGAATTTTGCTCAGATTTTTTGACACAAGGCAAATTCGTGCTTATGCATGTGCCATGGATAATACCGAATACGTTTTATCAGAAATTGAGAATTATACTTCAAATATGTTTGATTCCGATTTTATTGCCTTTCTTGAAGAACTACCACAACCTATTCTGTATCTATATCTAAAATCAATGTCTCAAAAATTTGAGGGGCCCTGTAAGGAGCTTCAAAATAAACAAATCGCTTTTGCAAAAGACGTAGAAAGGCTCCAAAACGTGAGTCAAAATGAATATCAAAAAACGCACGAAGAGGTTACTAACACAGCTTACGCTTTATCAGCGTTCATTAAACAACACTACTACTATTTGATACGAGCCTTACACCGTTTTGTACAAACTCAGGCCACAAACTTGATTTCTCAGCCTACACAAAAAATTCCTTCTGAACTTGAAGTGATAAATGCAAAGCTCAATGCGTGGCTAGAAGCTGATCAGTCTTTGCATTCACAAGAAAAAGGATGGATCCATTACTTGCATTTCTATCGTCCAAGAGCTCCTGTTATTGAAACAAACTTAAGCTTTGATCAAGGAGTCCTGAGCAATATCTCAAAGAACAAAGTAAGATCTTTAGGAATCAAATCCATTCAAGATTTGCGTATTTTTGGGATCTGTTCTGTCGATGATTTGACCATTCTAGGATTATCTGAAAATAACGATAATAATTATCCTCTTCTAGAAAAGTATCTTAAACAATCTAACCAATTTCGAATGACTTGGAAATTATTAAATAAATTGAGCATGCATTCTGTTTCAAAAATGGTTGAGTATGACATTGTTAAAGCTGAAGACCTTTTCCAACTAGAAAAAGTCGAGGCTATCAAACCTTATTTAGAACAGGCAAAAAGAGCTATCGAAAAAGAGGAAGGGGAAAAAAAGAAGGAAGCGATGGAAAGAGAGGCGAAGCGCGCTCGCAATGACGGACAATGAACTTAATGTCATTGCTGCAGCTGCAATCATAGGGTTTAAAAGAATGCCAAAAAAAGGATAAAGGACACCGGCGGCAATGGGGATGCCGATAATGTTATAGACAAATGCAAAGAAAAGGTTTTCACGGATATTTTTCATAGTCGCTTTACTCAAAGCTTTAGCCTGAGCGATCCCGCGAAGATCCCCTTTGACTAAGGTGACGCCGGCGCTTTCCATCGCGATGTCAGATCCTGTGCCCATAGCAACGCTGATATCAGCCTGAGCTAATGCTGGGGCATCATTGATCCCATCCCCCGCCATCGCGACTTTATATCCTTTTGCTTGGTATTGTTTGACGATGTTCTGTTTTTCATCGGGAAGCACTTTGGCCTTATAATTTTCGATTCCTAGGGCTTTTGCGACCTCTTGAGCCGTTTTTTCATGATCTCCGGTGACCATGATAATTTTCATCCCTTCTTTATGGAGCGATTTTACTGCTTCAAGACTGGTCGCTTTTATCGGATCGGAAATCACAATTTGAGCCGCATAAAGGCCATTGATGGCAATTCCAAGACCCTCTTGAACCTGAAGGATACCCATTTCTTCAAGAAACAGGGAGGATCCCACGAAGACTTCTTTGGATCCTATTTTTCCTCCTACCCCTTTGCCTGGGTAAGATTTAAAGTTTGATACTTCCACTAAAGGAATATTTTTCTTTTGTGCGTATTCAACAAAAGCGTGAGCGATAGGATGTTCGCTTAATTTCTCAATGCTCGCAGCATCTTGGATAACCTCTTTAAGATCCCGGTCTCCTTGCGGATTAAAACTTGTAATTGTGGGTTTACCCTCTGTCAATGTCCCGGTTTTATCTACAATGAGTAGATTAGCTTTGCTGAAATTTTCTAGGGATTGGGCGTCTTTAATTAAAATCCCTTTTTTAGCCCCTTGGCCTATTCCCACCATGACTGAGATCGGTGTTGCCAGCCCTAAAGCACAGGGACAAGCAATAATGAGTACAGAAACGGCACTCATAATGGCAGGAATATAGGAAGGGGCGGGTGCAAATAAATACCACATTATAAACGTCAGCAATGCGATAATGATGACGATCGGGACAAACCAAGCCGCAACTTTGTCTGCAAGGCGTTGGATAGGCGCTTTGCTTCTTTGTGCATGTAGAACTAGTTCGATCATTTGAGATAGTAGAGTATCATGACCCACTTTTTCAGCACGGATCACAAAGGAACCCGTTTGATTAAGACTTGCAGCTTTAACAGAGGAACCTTCTTTTTTCTCGACAGCCTCTGGTTCCCCTGTGAACATCGATTCATCCACCCAGGAAGATCCTTCGATAACGATTCCATCCACGGGGATTTTTTCGCCAGGTTTGACACGGAGCAAATCTCCCACTTGGATCTGATCCACGGCGACTTCCACGTCTTCTCCTTTGGTATTAACACTATGTGCAGTTTTAGGCGCAAGTCCCATCAGGTCTTTGATCGCTTGGCTAGTTTTGCTCCGAGCATGACTTTCCAATAACTGACCAAGAAGAACTAACGTTGTGATGACCGCAGCAGATTCAAAATAGACTCCCCCTTTTTGAAAAGACAGCAGCTGCGGAAAAAAAGTGATGACTGTGCTGAAGAAATAAGCGGCAGCAACTCCTAATGCGATCAAAGTAAACATGTTCCATCCTAACCATGCTCTTTGCCAGATCAATCTTCCAAACCAAAACACAACTGGTGTCGTTAAAAAAAATTGCAAGATTTGAGTTTGCTCACCTGTCATCGCCAAAAAAACAACGGGAAAGGTTAAGATCAAAGCACCTAGAAAATCGGGCATCAAGGAATGCTTACTCTTTTCCCCTTCAGGTTTAACAGGTTCCAAATCCATACCGCAGATTGGACAAGGACCAAAAGCATTTTTGCGCACTTCTGGATGCATGGGACAGGTGTATTCCACAATAAATCCTTGATAAGGGAGCTCTCTCGTCCTTTTTTTATTTATAGAGGTTTGGTATTGTAAAGTTAATCAAAATTTATTGCTTCCGTAACTGTTGGGGACATCTTATGATCATTACTGTGATTGCAGTCTTATTAGCATTACTCTTGTATTTCAATCCCTTAACTTCTGAAGGCAGCTGGAACCCCAGTACCATTTCCCTCGGATTGACACTGATTGGAACTTGCTTTCTCTTAGTGCCCACATTGGCAAGATTAATGGCATGGGTTCCTTTGCAAAATGCGGAGCAAAATCTTACCCCCCGCGTTTTAGATATGTGGCGCAAAGATTGAAAATTAAGGATCTTTAATCTCTGCCTTTTCCTTTTTCCTTTGATCACTTTTGCATTAGCGTTTGTATTTCCGACCTTGTCCATTTTTAATCAAAAAGTGTCGTTAGTAGTGTGGATTGTTCTTGCAGGAATCGCCTTGGATGGGATCCAGCAGGTTTTACGCAGCACTATGCGATATATCAATCCTTTCCTAGTGATTGAATTGCTCACTAAGTCGGGAAAAGAATGTGTCATGGAACGGAGGGAGACCGATTTATTAGGCACTCTAGATTCCCTTTCAGAAATTGCAGGGAAATCGATTGGAAGAAGCAATAGCTCCTTAAGTAATCAAGCTTTAGATGCAATGTTAGAGATTATTCGTGAATATCTCAATCAGGCTAAGAAAAAGATGGGAGATCCAAAGTTGCGTCAGACTGCGGAGCCAAATGGGCAAGATAAGGTCAGCTATACCCTATTTTATTTCTTCCAACGCTTAGAGCAAAATTTTGATTTAGCTTTGAATGGAAAATTGGAACCCATCTGCAGCAACATCGTTTCCATTTTAGGAAAAACATCGATTGCGGTCGCTCCGTTTAGCATGTCAATGGTTGAATATCCCACCCATTTTATGGGGAAGCTAGCCGCCAGAGCGCAAGCCCAAGGTCTTCAAGAGGTCGGTATTAAGGCAGAATGCACCCTTCCTGAAATTGCTAAGATTGTGGTCACAGAAAACGATGTCCGTCAGACAAGTATAAAGGCCCCCATCCTTAGCATGATAAGATACCTCCATGAACTCACCAAAGAAACGTTTAGGCAAGATAAACAACTCAATCTTCAGGTTCTTGTGCAACCATTTCGAGATCTTAAAGACCTATTCAGTAGTGAAGGGATCGGCAACCATCCTGAAGCTCCTTTAATTGTTCAAGATCTCACAGGGGTCATTAGTGAATTTGATGCTCTCGAATCGGTAATGCGAGCCATGCCTCCCATGCCCAAAATCGACGTCGAAAAAATCGCCGGAAAAGGATAACACCGCTTCTATTTAAGGGGCATACCCCCTCTGTTTTCTTAAGGTGCTCGTTCCATCACTTGGGAGTAAAAGTAATTACAATGTAATTACATGAGGAGGGTGTGGTATATGGTTCATATTATTCACATAGGGAATTCATTTGGCGTAAGGATTCCTAAAACAATCATTCAACAAGTAGGATTCAAAGAAAATATGGATCTTGTTTTCAAAGTCACTGAAGAGGGATTGTTGATTTCACCCGAAAAGCAAGCCAGAGAAGGATGGGAACAAAAATTTAAATCTTCTAAGAAAGGATTTAAAAAAATTTCTTTATTAGGTGATTTTTCCAATGAGTTTGACAAGGACGAGTGGGAATGGTAAAGCAATTCGAAGTTTACCTGATAAATCTGGACCCAACAACTGGAAGCGAGATTAAAAAAACACGTCCCTGCGTCGTTATCTCTCCAAATGAAATGCATGGGTTAAATACTGTCATCATAGCACCTATGACTTCAACGTGTAAAATATACCCAACACGTATTCCTGTCTTTTTTGAGAAAAAAGAAGAGTATATTGTTTTGGATCAAATTCGTACGGTGGACAAATCACGGCTGGTAAAATTTCTCGGAAAAATTGAAAAAGAAACTGATTATCATGTTCTTGCAACATTGCAAGAGATGTTTGCCTGAAGATAGGGTTTGAAAAGGAGCAATTGGTGAAAGGATTCAACTTGGGCTAGGAACACTCCAAAATATTGAACAAGCTTGAGTGTTTGTATACCAAAACAGACAGGCAAAGCCTATTTGCTTGATGAAGTCACTTGCAAAATCATGCATATTCACGAGTCTATCGAACGAAAAAATATTATCTGATTATTAAAGCATCCCAAAGTTTTGTTCTCTCGTATTACGTTGGTCACAACAAACAATAAAGTATGTGACACTTGTGACACTGTGTCTTATAGTCAAAAACTTCACATTCTGTCACAAACTATATAAGGCTTAACAGATTTTGGATGGCAAATCAGATTTGAAGAGAAACATACCGAAATTTCACAAAAAAGTGCTATTTTTGTGAAAAATGGAGCAATATAAATGCGGCACAGTGTTGAAATTGCAGTAAAAAATAGAATTATCGATCATGGTCAAGGATGGTGTTTCACTTCCATGCATTTTTCTGATCTTGGCAGTGATCCCTCTATTCGAAAAGCTCTTTCTATGCTCCAAAAAACAAAGCGTTATTCGACGACTTGCTCAAGGGGTTTATGATTATTCTAAAATGCATGATCTCTTAGGTATAATTCCGCCCGATTTGAACGAAGTCGCCAAGGCTATCGCGGAAAAAAATGGAGTTCAAATTCAACCTGCAGGAGCTCATGCTGCCAATTTAGTTGGTCTTTCTAACCAAGTTCCTGGGCGAATTATCTTTTTAACAGAAGGCCCATCAAGAAAAGTCAAAATAGGGAATCAAGAAATTATTTTCAAAAAGACAACTAAGAAAATTATGTATTCTGCAGGCACTAAAGAAGGTCTTTTGATTCAAGCGATGAAAAATCATTGATGACATGCTTTGATAAAGAAATAAATCCAAATCCAAGCAAGCCTGTGATTTTCACGATGTTATCCATAAACTGTTTGATCTTTTTCTGGATTTGAACAAATGATCAAGAATCGGACTTCCTCTGTTGTATTATTTTTTATAAAATACTTTGCATTCGCCTCTGGAATAAATCGTATAAAATCGCCAGGTTTAAGTTGAGTGGTTTGATTGTTTATATAGGCTGTTGGATTACCAGCTAAAATAAACACCATTTCCTCATTCATTGTATGAAAGTGTGGTCTGGATGCTCGAAATTCTGGAGCAAGTACTTCATGATGAACAAAGAGATTTTTAAATTTTAAAAAATCAGTTAACACGAGAGAGCTTGAAAAAGATTCTAAAAGATAGTCAAAATTTTCAATTTTTCCCTAGAAAAAGTTTTGAACGCGTCTCTCCATCTCCAATAAGCAAAAAGACTTCAGTTTAACGATTTAAACTTGGATCACCGATGAGCAAAAAGCAAATGAAAAAAATGCTTCAAGATTTCGCTAATAACCTTAATTTCACAAAAAAAAGATAGTTTTTGTGAAAAGCAGGAATAAAATGAGCCACAGCGTCGAAGCATCAGTAAAAAACAAGATTACGGAGCACGATCCGGGTTGGTACTTTACGCCATTGCATTTTGCTGATCTAGGAAGTGACGCTGCTCAGAATGAGCGAAAACTTTTCTTTTGTACAGCTGCTGACATCCAAAACATGTCCTTTGAAATTATTGAAAAAGACTTTTGGGTTGTATGGATTTTAAAAAGGCTATTTTCAATAGAAAAGTGAGGGCTCATTTGGCCTTTGAAGGGCATTTGTTTTTTTAGCTCAATGACCACGGTGCTTTTCCTTTCGCTTTTCTTGTTTGAGGGAAAATTGCTCATCTTTACGAGCCTGTTTTTCGGCACTGCTCATGCTTTTTTTCTCTTTCTTTTTTTTCTCAATCTCTTCTCGCATGTAGTCTTGCGCTAAAGTTGAAGGCTTTGACGTTTCCTTCATTTTTTCCATTTCTCGACGAACCTCTCTCTGCACTCTTTTTGGATTCATCCGCTGAATTTGAATGCTAACTTCTTTAGCTTCTCCAAATTTTAGCTCCACATAATGATTCAGAACAAATTCATGAATTTCAGAATCAGAAGGTTCTGCGCCGAAAATATGACGTGCGACCGCATATCCTTCTTTATCTGAACGCTCAAAAGTTCCTACCCAAAAGCGCTTTTCAAAGAAAATGGTTGCTTTAACCGTAGCCATCTACCTTCCTCATTATATAGCTTCGTTTGTCGTTGCAAAACTACGTTTTTTCATTCAGTTATACCTTTTTCAGAAAGGCTATTGACCCTCACGTTACGTCATTCATTATTATTAGGGTTCCTTTAAAATCAAAGGGATATTGAAGGAGATAGTCAATGGCTTATACAGTTAAGGAATTAGCTCAAATTTCAGGAGTCAGTATTCGGACTTTGCATTGGTACGATGAGGTTGGGCTTCTTAATCCGTCCTATCATGGTTCCAATGGGTACCGATACTACGAAGAGGAGCAGCTTTTAATCCTTCAGCAAATTTTATTTTTTAGAAAATTGGGGTTTGAGTTGAAGCAAATTCGAAGGGTTCTTGGAAGAAGCGATTTCGATAAAATGGTCGCTCTAAGCTCTCACAGACAAGTACTCAAAAAGAGCCTAGAGCAAATCAGAAAACTGATTAAGACGATTGACAAAACAATCGAACACTTAAAAGGAACTAAGAAGATGAAAGAAAAAGAAATGTTTTCTGGCTTTAGCAAAGAACAACAAGCGGAATATGAAAGACAAATCATAGAGCGCTTTGGAGAGCAAGGAAAAGCTCATATCGAAGAAAGCAAACAAAAGGCAAAAAAATGGTCCAAATCAGATGAAGAGAAATTCAAAATTGAATTTATCGAAATTTGTAAGGAACTCACGCATTTGCTAAACAAAAACTGCAAAACTCGCACAAAGGAAGTACAAAGTGTCATTCGTAGGCATTACTTATGGATTAAATACTTCTGGACTCCTACAAAAGAGTCGTATGCTGGTCACGGACAATTTATCGTGGAAAGCGATCTTCGCAAGGCTTATGAGGAATATCACCCTCGCTTGCCAGAGTTCATCGCAGAAGCTATTCAGATCTTCGCTGACAAAGAATTGGACTAATATCTAAAGCAGACAGCCGGGAATCCCCGGCTGTTTTAAGCGCATTAAAGGGTATTTATAATTTACTAGTAAATCTATAATTGTTTCTGGGTGGGTTATCATGGGGAAATGTCCAGCATTAATTTCGTAGCAGGGAATCCGCATATCTTTTCCTCTTCTTGCCATAGGCTCTAAAGCTGCATCATGCGAACATGTAATATAAATTTTATCTAACTTTTCAAAAGACGAACTATCATAACATAATTTGTATTAAAAACTTTTTATAGGATGTGGCGTAGACGAATTTTTGAACCATTTTATATCTTCGGAGGCTGCAATTCCATAGCTTTCGATTCACCAGTGGGTACTTCCCATCCATTTCCTTGACCTATTATTTAAAAAAATCATTAAAAAATAGCGCAAAAATTTCACGACTAGGATAAAAATTGGATAAATACCCATCACAATAAGATGGAAGGTCTATAAAATTCTCTAAAAGAGAGATTTAGCATGGAAATAACCCGCACAGGGGCACAAATAATTCAGGATTTTATAAAAACATATGATGTAAAATATGTTTTCGGTAATCCTGGAACCACTGAAACTACTTTTTTAGCGGCACTTGCGAATACCAACGCTACTTATGTCTTATCCGTACACGAATCTAGTGCGGTGGGAATCGCAGCTGGTTACGCGCTTGTTACTGAAAAGCCGTCAATTGTAAATTTACATACCTATCCTGGCCTTGCGAACGGTTTGTTTAACATGCGAAATGCGCTTTTATCCGGCATCCCCCTTTTTGTTATTAATGGTACTCAAGACAGTCGGTTTTTAATTCATAATCCCCCTCTCGGTTTGCCCAATACTGAATTGGCAAAAACAGCCACAAAATATCAGTATGAGGTTAGAACAGTAGATGAATTAACTGTTGCCTTACAGCGGTGCTATCTCCAAGCTCGTTTACAACCACCGGCCCCCGTTTTTTTATCTATCCCGATGGATTTTATGAAAGCGAGCACGAAAAGAGTCACCCTTAAACAGACGCATATTTACGATGATATAGTCAGTGAATCTGTGAATGAAATCTCTTCTATTCTCCGCACTGTCCCAGCAGGGAAACTGATTATTGTTGTTGATTATGCCGCTGGATGGGACAAAGCAATTGAAGCACTGTCTGAAATTGCTACTCTACTAAATGCTGATGTCTACCAAGCTCCTTTTCATGTACAGGGAGTGGTGGACACATTACATCCAAATTATAAAGGTCAAGTACCCTCAAAAACATCTGAAATTCGTAAAATTCTAAATTGTTATGATACTTTATTATTAGTTGGGGAAAAACTAGATGCTTTTACATATTCAGATGATGAGGTAATGCCACCTGAATTAAAAGTGATCCAATTAAGTCCTGCAAACACACAACTCGGTTTTGATTGGCCTGTCGACATTGCCATTGTAGGTGATATTCGTTCTACTCTCAATGAAATTGCAAAAGTGTTGAAACAGAGTACTAACGCATCACGTGTGCTTGAACGCAAACCCGATCTTTCTGTTTTAGATAAGTTATATCCCTTCTCAGGTACGTATGCCAGCGATGCTTTGATATGGGGAATATTGAAAAAATTGAATAGAGAGATACATTTAATCACAGAAGGTTCTTCTGAAGACCCATTAGTTCAAAAAATGGCTAACAACCTTGGGTTTCGCAATGTTCATTTTAATCCCCGTGGTGGGGGCCTTGGGTGGGCTATGCCTCTTGCAACAGGAATCGCCCTAGGAACAAACAGACATACTATTTGCTTTGTGGGTGACGGGGGAAGTATGTTTTCCATCCACACAATTTGGACAGCAGCCTCCTATAATATTCCTGTAATATTTATCTGCTTTATTAATCATGAATACCATCTACTTAAAGAGTTATGGTTAAATCAGCTAGGCGGAACTATGAAACAGACAAAATTTGTAGGAATGGATATTACTAATCCTAACCTGAACCTGGAAGCTATTGCCTCAGGTTTTGGTGCAAAAGTTTCTCAAATTAATAAACCAGAAGATGTTGATGTTATTCTTGAGAATGCTTTCTCATACCAAGGACCGAGTTTTATTCTCATCGATCGCCGATCCAAATAATACTAGACCTCTTACCAAGGCTTGAAAAGATGCAATTTGCATCTTCAGCTTAGAGGAAATCTTAAAAACATCCTGTAATATTGTTGATGCATGCTCGTGGGAACTTGATCTCCAGCACCTTTTTTTGAAAGCTCAGCTATGTTTCATTTTTTTTTATTCCTCTTGGTATTTTTCTTTAATCTCTTCTAGAACTGAAGGATCTGATAAAGTAGTTGTATCCCCTGCAACACGTCCTTCAGCAATGTCTTTAAGAAGTCTTCTCATAATTTTGCCGCTCCGAGTTTTCGGAAGGTTAATAACAAAAAGAATTCTTTCAGGTCTGGCAATCGCTCCAATTTTCTTGGCCACATGTTGTTTCAGATTATTTTCTAATTCATCATGAATATTGATCCCATCCTTGAGGACTACAAAAGCCACGATTGCTTGCCCTTTAATTGGATGGGATATAGCAACGACAGCGGCTTCTGCTACATCATGATAATCTGTAAGAGCACTTTCAATTTCCATGGTTCCCAAAAGATGGCCTGAGACATTCATGAGATCATCCACGCGTCCAGAAAGCCAAAAATAGCCATCATCATCTTGTTTAGCGCCATCTCCCGTAAAATAGTAGCCTCCATCCCACTTCTTCCAATAGGTCTCTTTGTATCGAATGGGATCATTATGAATTCCTCGCAACATTGAAGGCCAAGGAGAAGTAATTACGAGGAAGCCAGAGGATTGAGGATGCCCATGATTATCTACGATAGCGACATCAATACCTGGCAATGGTTTAGTTGCGCTTCCTGGTTTTAGAGGGGTCAGACCAGGAATTGGCGCTATCATGATGCTTCCCGTCTCTGTTTGCCACCAAGTATCGACTATGGGGCATTTCCCTTGTCCAATATGGTTATAATACCACATCCAAGCCTCTGGATTGATAGGCTCCCCGACCGATCCTAAAAGACGTAGTGATGAGAGATCAGATCCTTGTGGCCACATTTCTCCCCATTTCATAAACGTACGAATAGCTGTAGGCGCTGTATAAAGAATTGTAACGCCATATTTTTCAATGAGCCTCCAAATCCGATTGCGATCAGGAAAATCGGGAGCTCCTTCATAAAGAAATTGTGTTACCCCATTCGAAAGAGGACCATAAACCACGTAACTATGGCCAGTAACCCACCCAATATCTGCAGTACACCAGTAAATATCGTCTGGTTTAACGTCAAAAACCCAACGTGTAGTCATCGTGGCTCCCACCATGTAACCTCCGGTGGTGTGTATGATTCCTTTTGGTTTTCCCGTTGAGCCAGAAGTATAAAGAATAAAAAGCTCATCCTCAGCATCCATAGCCTCTGGGAGACATCCTGGTGCGGCATCATGCATCAATTGCTCGTACCAGTAATCTCTTTCATTTTGCATGGAGACAAGCTGTCCTGTGTGCTTCAGTACAATGACTTTTTGTATGGTGGTACCTTCAAGTGCAAGATTAACAGTTTCTTTTAATGGTACTATCTTCCCCTTACGGAATCCTCCATCTGCGGTAATAAGTAATTTTGCTTCTGCATCTAAAATTCTGTCTCTTACGGAATCAGCAGAAAAACCTGCAAAGATCACATTGTGGACGGCTCCAATGCGAGCACAACTCAGCATCGCAACTACAGCTTCAGGAATCATGGGAAGATAGATCGCAACTTTATCGCCTTTTTTAATGCTCAAACTCTTCAGAACATTGCTAAATTTATTGACCTCGTTATAGAGCTCTTCATAAGTAATTTCTCTTTCTTCCCCTCTTTCTCCTTCCCAAATAAGCGCAATTTTTTTACGCACACAAGTTTCCATGTGCCGATCTAGGCAGTTATAACAGGCATTAAGCTGACCACCCACAAACCACTTTGCAAAGGGAGGATTCCATTCAAGAACTTTGTCCCAAGAACGAAACCAGTCGAGACATTCTGCTTGTTTTGCCCAAAAAGCTTCTCTGTTTTGAGATGCTTCTTCAAAAATAGCAAACGACTGCACGTTGGCATTTTTTTTAAATTTATCAGAAGGAATAAAGAGTGATGTTTCTATAGACTCTTTTATACAATCACTCTCTACAGCAACACTGAAAGCAATAGAAATCATTCCTATCATAAAAAAAACGCTCTCAATTTAACGCAAAGAAAGCGAAACGAGAACACCTAAAGAGTTCATTATGTCTTGAATCCTTCAAAACTAAAATTTTAGAGCTAACATTCTTATTGCATTTATATAAGGTTGAATCCAAAAAAAGACATACCTAAATCTCCAATTTTAAAGGCGATCAACATGAAAAAAATGATCATATCTACTTTATTTTTAATTATTTTTATTAAATCCTCTTTGTATTCATGGGGAAGAGGAACATATGGAAATCCTGAAATAAAAGGATGGGGTGAGGGAGCGACCTGCTCGATAGGATCTTTTTGTTCGATTGCTGAGAATGTCAAAATTATGATTGGCGGTGAGCATAGGTCTGACTGGATTAGTACTTGGCCTTTTACAGTTTGCTGGGCTGAATACACAGTTGGCATTCAAGGTCATCCCAAAACAAAGGGTAATGTCGTTATTGGAAACGATGTTTGGATTGGCATGGAGGCTTTAATTTTATCTGGAGTCACCGTTGGCGATGGAGCTGTTATTGGAGCCAGAGCTGTAGTTACTAAAGACGTGCCTCCATATTCTATTGTCGCTGGAAATCCGGCCAGAGTGATTAAATATCGTTTTGATGAAGAAACAATCAGTAATTTACTTATTATCCGTTGGTGGGATTGGTCAGACGAAGAGATTGCAGCAGCGGTACGATATATTCTCAATAACAATCCCCAAGAATTTATTCAGTATTGTCGAGATACAGGCAAGCTTTGAAAGTATCAGCAGGGGATTGTATAAACTGAGACATGGACAAATTAACACGTTCTAGCTATGAGTTGATCATTATCCAAGTTAGGAAAAATGATAAATATACTCATCTTCGTATTCTGTCTTCTTGTTAAAAATCTCTGGGGATATCCAATTATGGACCAGTTCGAAAACGAGCAGGATTTTATTCTTCCAGAATATACGTTTCGCAATGGACAGAAAATATCAAATCTTAAAATTCACTATACCACACTTGGAAAACCACAAAAAAATAATGAGGGGGTCATCACTAATGCTGTACTCATGCTTCATTGGACAAATGGAAGTGGGGCTGATTTATTGACAGAAAAATTCATTAGCGAACTTTACGCCCCAGGAAAACCGTTGGACGCAAATCATTATTATTTAATTTTTCCAGATAGTATAGGTCACGGATTGTCAAGTAAGCCAAGTGATGGGCTGCGAGCTCAATTTCCTAATTATGGATATCACGATATGATAGATATTCAGCATTTACTTCTTGAGCAAGAACTTAAAATTGGTCATTTAAAAATGATTCTTGGGACATCTATGGGGGGAATGCAGGCATGGCTTTGGGCTGAAAATTTTCCCAATTTTATGGATGGAGTGATGCCAATTGTCAGTTTGCCACAACATGTTGAAGGAAGAAACTTAATTTGGAGACAAGCCATTGTTCAAGCAATTAAAAATGATCCTGAATGGAAAAACGGTAATTATGAACAGCAGCCTTATAGTCTGATGGCCACATGGCCTTTTGCAAAAATGCTTTTAGATGGTGTTCCCCATTTAGAAAATATAGTCCCTAACAAAGTGGCCGCTCTTGATTTTATTAACCAATCCAAAGAGCAATCAAAAAAAATCGATGCTAATAATCTTATGTATGCGCTTGAAGCTTCCTACGACTACATCCCAGAAAACAATCTAGGATCAATTAAGGCAAAGATTTATGCGTTGGATTTTTCTGATGATCAGTTAGACCCTCCTGAATTAGGCACCTTAAAAAATCTAATAAAATACGTGAAGCATGGAAAAGCTACTATTCAACCGGCAACACCAAACTCATTCGGTCACTTAACAATGGCCCATCCTGAATTATGGGCAGAACATGTGACAAAATTTATCGAGTTCCTTGATCAAAACTAATGACTCAAAGCATGTCAGCTAGGGGTTAATTTTCGAATTCCCCCTTTTCGACTCGGGTCGCTAATCGCCAGCCAATCCATCCAGAGACTGCCGCTAATAATGCCCAGATGACTCCATACCCCGCTACAGTAAAGCCTAGGTATCGAAATCCTTGGATCGACAATAATGACATTACATCTCCTGCCCGCCATACGACTGTATCCACCGCATTTTTCCCTTTGTAGCGTAAACTGCGAGGTACAAGTGTATAGAGCGTTTCCCGCGCCGACTGAATCATACTATGGGCAAGTGAACGAATGATAATCAATACTACCGCCACGAAGGGAAAAATCCCAATCATTGGTGCCAAAGGATCACGAATCACCGCCATCGTTAAACTGGCTGCTACAACGATACTTGCGCATAACGCAAATACAAGTCCTGCACCAAAACGAACTAAAAGCCAACGTGTCACAGTCAATTGAAGCACAATTTGAATAACGTTAGAAGAAAAGTCCATACTGGCCGCAAAACGTGTCTGCGCAATTGGATCATTAGGGTAGGTTGCACCAGAATAGTCAACCATCAAAACGTAAGCAATAGTGCCGATCGCATCACTCAACAACATCATTACACACATATTCGCGATAAACGAATTAGTAAAAATTTGTTTCAGACCATCTAACATTCCCCCGCCTATGGCGGCTTCACTATCGATCTTATTTCGATTCGTTCCATAACGACGTGCCCAATTTCCTAGAAATAATATGCAGACGACTGCACCCACTAGCAAGGCTGCGGATACTGCCAATAATAATGCCAAACCGATAACTTCTGCTAAGCTTCGCGTAATAATAGGCCCCAGCACCGCTCCAGCTGTCCCGCCCAAAGCTATGATCGGAAATAAACGTCGCGCTTGTTCATCATTCCAGATATCAGTCATGAAGCTCCAAAATACGGACACTACATACAAATTGAACACACTTACCCAAACAAAGAAGATGAGACTGAGATTCTGAATGGAGAGTAAATGATGGTCGTGCCAAAGCGGGATAAAGGCTAGCTGACAAACGATAAAGAAGATGTAAACAACTGGCATGATGACACGACGAGGCCAACGCGACACCAGCCAGGCAAATACTTGCGTCAGCAATATTGTAGCGAGAAAAGTGACTGTAAAAAATAATGGCAATTGTCCTGAACCTACCTCTACAGCCAGTTGGTCACGAAGAGGCCTCATGACATAGTAGGCAGCCAGAATGCAAAAAGAATAAATAAATGATAAGGTAACGGCATACCATTCTTCGATTTAACCTTCATGAATGTTAAAGTCCTTTCACCCATGCTGCAATGTCTTCTATAGCATCAGTTGATTTATCCTTAACAAATGTCATTGGGTGTTTCCTCGATTTAATATAACCAAGAAAAATTGGCCATTTTTTCATTCTCATCGTTTGAACGCCAGGCAACATGACCATCTGGCCTAACTAAAACGGCACCTTGTTTTGAGATTTCATATTTTTCAAGGAAATCATGATTTTTATCTAAATATTCACCTTGCTTACCTATAGTAACGATTTTACAAGGAAATTGTTGATATTTATCTTTCCAGAAGTGGGCTTCAGGGTGACAGACTAAGATAAATTGGTTATCGTATAAATCTAAGGTGGATTTTTGTTCATCATCCTTCAGTAACCAGCAATGAGGTGCTCTAGCACCTATCTGGGCAGAGGGTTTATAATTTTCTTGATTTTGATATTCACTACCATAAATAAAGCCTAAGTCTAATAGGATATTATTGATATGATAAGTTTGATCCTTTAAAGCTTGTTCAAAGGTGGTTAGGTCATTTTGTGCTAACGCGCTAAAAATTTTTTCAAACCTTTTGGCATTGTTAATGCTCCAAAAAGTATTGGTTTTTGCAATTTGATCACGTTCAGTATAATAAGTGTCTAGTAATGATTCTTTTGCTTGATCTTTGATCACCTTTGCAAGTTTCCAAGCTAGATTATGGACATCTTGTATACCCGTATTCATGCCAAAGCCTCCGGTTGGTGGCAGACGGTGAGCCGCATCTCCAGCTAAAAATACTCTGCCAACCCGATATTGTTTAGCAGTCAGAGCAGCCATGATCCAAAAAGCTTTGTTAATTAGATGAACTTCAACTTCGGGATCATTTATTACTTTTTTGACATAATCGACACAGAAATCATCCGTAAATGATTCTTTTGTTAAATGATTTGAATCTAAGCGTATCCCAATTAACCACTTTTTTTGACCATCTTTTGACAAAATAAAAGTTCCTCGCAAGTCTGGTCGGGTTAACATAAAACCAACGCTGGGTCTATTTTCAACATATTTATCTAGGTTCATTTCGCAGTAAATATTACAAAATTCACCTAAGTTATCTACCCCTTCCATTTCTACACTAAACAATTTTCTTAATGAGCTGTAGGCGCCATCAGCAGCAATTAAGTATTGGGCGGTGAGTATTTCCTTTTGATGGGTCTTTTTGTTGAGGATTTCAACTGTAACTTGTTTATCATCTTGCGAGGTATTGAGCATCTCGGTATCAAATCTTAAATCAATCATAGGCAGACTTTGCGCTTTTTTAAATAATTCCTGCTCCACATTGTCTTGGGCAATTACAGCATTTTCAGTTGGGCTATATTGGCTGTAGTCCACTGTAGCTTGAACACGGGTGATTTCTTTTCCTTGAAAATCTTCTATCCAGGTGAAACGATGGGCCTCTCGCGGCATTTGATATTGTTTCATTGAGTCTTCTAAACCCCAGGAACGAAATAATTCCATAGAACGGCCATTCACTCCTCTTGCCTTAGGGTGATCGGTGGTAGTTGGATGTTTTTCGATTAATATTGACTGAATACCCTGGTAAGCTAAGCAAATTGCCGCTGACAAACCAACGGGACCGCCACCGATAATAATCACTTTATGCATAATGATTCCCTAAATAATTGGCGTTAATAATAACAGATCTTGCCCAGGCTTGAAAAGATGTAAATTAGTAATTATATTCAGGATCTTCGGCACGACAGTAACGCTTATTTCGATTCAATTGATCGAGTTTAAACATATCGTCTGAACTTAAAAAAAAATCAAAAATATCCAAATTTTCTTTTAAATGATGTTCTGAGGAGGCTTTGGGAATAACAGGGATCCCCAAAAGGATTAACCAACGCAAGATGACTTGTGCACCTGTTTTATTATATTTAGCTCCAATCGCATTGAATATAGGGTTTTCTTTGAGCAATTTTCCTTTGCCAAAAGGTCTATAGGAAATAAGTCTAATTTGGTGAGTACGACAATAATTTAATAATTTTTGTTGATTAAGATAGGGATGAAATTCTACCTGATTAGCAAAAGGGAGATGACCTGCTAGTGCAAGATCTTGCAGGTGATGGATTGTATAATTGCTCACACCGATTTTACACACTTTTCCCTGTGCTAACAAATTCTCCATCGACTGAAAGACCACTTCTAAGGGAAAGCTGCGATCTGGTGCATGAATCAAGTAAAGATCCAAGTAATCCACATCGAGCTCGCTAAGAGCTCTTTCACAAGCTTTTTGCACTGATAATTGTGGATTTGAGACATCTATTTGCTCCATAAGCGCAAGCTTAGAAGTGATAAAAAGTTTAGATCGATCAAATCCTTTAATTGCTTTTGCAATGGCTTTATGATTGTCATACACATGAGCAGTGTCAATGTGGTGATATCCTAAATTCAAAGCTAATTGAACAACCTTTGTACAATCGGCCCCTCTTAAATCCCATGTACCTAAACCTATTTGAGGCAAATGCATTTTATCCTTTCCAAAAAACTGAGACCACATTTTCACAAAATATTTTCCAATTGTCGTTCTTGTCAAGTTTAATAATCTTTACTTTTAATTATTATACAGTTATTATTTCTGGATAATATGTTTAAATTTATTACGTTTTTAATTATCTTTAATGTTTCGGCTATTTTCGCTCAAGAGTCGCAAGAAATTGTGCTGACTGGATCGAATCTTACGGTCGAAATGATTGCCGATCACGCCAAGACAAAGAAGATCGTGCAGATTGCTCCATCAGCTTGGGAAAGGGTTAAAGACTCGCATAAACTCCTTTTACAAGCGGCAAAAGAAGATAAACCTATCTATGGGTTAAATCGAGGAGTTGGTCTCAATAAAGATAAAACCCTCTTTGAGGGGAGCGTCTTGAGTGAGGACGCTAAGTTCGCTTCGATCAACTTCAATAAAAATAATTTGCGCGCCACAAGTTCAGCGGTTGGGCCTAATCTTCCCGAAAAAATTGTATTTTCTATCATGCTGATCAAGCTCAACTCGATCCTTCACGGAACAACGGGAGCTCAGCCTGAAGTGGCCGAGCTATTACTCGAATTTATTAATCGTCGCATTCAACCGATTATTCCTAGCCGAGGATCTATCGGCGAGGCAGACATTACGATTCTCTCGCACATTGGTCTTGCCTTGATGGGGGAAGGGGAAGTTTATTACCAAGGGGAACGAATATCTGCGGAGAAAGCTTTATCTATAAATGGGCTTAAACCTTTAATCCCATTGGGAAAAGATTCACTTTCGATTATGAGCTCCAATGCTTATTCCACGGCTTTAGCTGCCCTTTTAATCTATGATATGGAACAGCTGTTAGACAAAGCGGATCTAGTCTTTAGCTTAAGTTTGGAAGCATTAAATGGGAATCTCGCTCCGTTTCTCAGAGAAGTTCAAAACGCAAGACCCTATGAAGGACAAAAAATATCTGCGAGAAATATTCGCAACGCTCTCAAAAATAGTTTTCTTTGGAAGGCATCTGCACAAAGAGAATTGCAAGATCCTTTGAGTTTCCGATCTGTAAGTCAAGTGCACGGCACTATGCGAGATTTACTTAAATCTGCCAAACATAAAGTTACGTTACATCTTAACTCTTCTGATGACAATCCATTGGTTGTTTTAAATCCAAAAGAGCATAGCTCTACCGAAATTGAAAAAGGATACTATCTGCAAGACCTATCGGGTGCGGTTATCCCATCAGCAAATTTTGAAACGATCAACTGGACAATCGATTTTGAGGCTTTAGATATAGCCTTAAGTCATCTTTCACATGCTTCTACGCAACGGATGCTTCGTCTTTCATCAGATAAATTCACCCATCTTTCCCGTTTTCTAGCTCCAAATTCAGAATCAATCGTTTTTGGTGCTGCACAAAAAAGCTTTGTGGCCTTAGATGGTGAAATCAAGTCCTTAAGCATGCCTGTATCACGCGACCTGATTCCAGTTGCCGGAGAAATCGAAGATCTATCCACCAACTTACCTCTGATCTTACAACATACATGCAAAATCATCGATAACCTCTACTACGTTCTGGGAATGGAGCTTATGCACTCCTCGCAGGCGATCGATTTAAGGAAAACTGAGAATCTTTCGCTTCAGTTAGGGGAATGGACAGAAGAGCTCTACAACCATTACCGGAAAGAAGTCAGTTTTATTGAAAAAGACCGCTCTCTATCCGGTGACATCGAAAAATCTTACTTTTTCGTCGCAAAAAAATGGCCGGGGAAACTCGTTTCCTTAGATTGTATTTTTAAAGACAAAGAATAGAGGGTTACCAGAGCTCATGTTGATCCAGGACTCGTTGACGACTTGAAAGCCATTGCAGAAACCCTTTTTTCCATTTGCCTTTGTAATTCCATTTGAGCGAAGTGGGCTTAGAGCCCTCTCCGATCCAGAGTTGACATCCGGATGTAAACGTTCTGGTGTGTTTAAAATTTGAGGCGGGGGAAAGCCAGATTGTATCGTTAACAAGCACTTTTTCAAAAATTTTTTTAGATAGATTGTAACCGATTCTTGAAGCAGGGCAGCTTCTGGAGTCGAATCCCCACGATATTAACGGTGGATGATTATTAGAATGCCATCTTTCCGGTTTAAAAGTATCAGGTTCTTCCCATCCATTCCTATTCAGCTGAACTAACGAGGCGATCCATCCTCTTTCTGAACCATTTTGTTTCCTCGTCCAAATATCTGTCAGCGGATATAGGCGCAATGTCTCACTAATGCAATTATCCAAATGGGTCTTAAACGGGTCCTTGAATTCGGAATAAAGCAGAAGTAAATGGCAAATCAGGTCTGTGCATTGGATGCAAATGCTGATCAACAGATCTTCTACAACTAATGAAATCTTGTCGATTTCAGTAAGGTTCTTAAATTCTGCTGAATTGTGGTAGATGAATTGGGGATTTTCTTGAGACAACAGGGTTAACATACTATGGTACAATTTCCAGCGAACATCATTATCGGGATGACCCGTTTGCCGCTTAATCAGACGGTTGACATCAGCAACTCCAGGATACATTTCATCAAATTCAGGTTGTGTCGGGGGTCTGCCAAATATCAGTTCAAAACCTATTATGAATAACTTCTCAAAAAAATCCCAGTAAACGTCTCCTTTTTTGAAAGGGAGTTCAAAATTGAAGTTCATATCAACGTTTATCTTGTGAAGTCCTTCTGCTAAAAGTTTACGCCTCAATTTCCAGGAATTCCCATTCAAAGTCAAAAGTGGAATAAACGGGGAGAAGGCAGTGGTAAACTCGTCCAAAGAATTATCACTTTTGGGGAGTGTGTACAGGGTATCTGTGTCACAAATCAGATCCCTTTTAATGAAGGGAATTTTTCCTTTTCTATTTCTAAACAATATCCATGCAAGGGTTCCTGGGGAAAAGGGCAAAAGTAATACACTTCCATAAAATAAAATCGTGTAATAAATCTGCTGAAATCTTTTATTCATAAAATATAAATTATTATAAAAATAACTTGATAACAAGATGAAAGTCAAATTTGATTTCAATTAGCAGTTAAGCTTAAACTTTGGTACAATCTTTAGAAACTAGGTTATTTATGGATCCAATCTCACACTCGTTTTTCATTACTCAATCGGGTAACGATTTTTTCATCACTCAATCAGGTAACGATAAAGGTAATTATTATATTGCAGGGGTTTATGGCGAGGTAGCAAATTATCTAGGGGTCAGAGTTGAACTCTATAATCCAAAAAAATATTCTCAAATCTCCAATGTAGCTTTTTTTAAAATCAAACAAAAAGAATATGTTTCATTTCCTGAATGGTATGGTCCCCCTTTTGGGATTACTGCTAAAATTTTAGAAGAGATGCCGAAAGAAAAGAAAACACCTCAGGCATTAGGTTTTGATTTGGTACAGAGAATGGAAGTTGCTGCTAAGGAGTTTTTGAATGCCGATAAATTTCTTAAGAATAGCATGTTCAATAGTGCTTGTTGGCAAATGCAATTAGCAAAAACTCTATGCTACTTACGAGTTCATCAGCAAGAGCTAAGGAGTATTTCCGCTGGTGAAACTAAAATTGTTAAAAAGCAAGGGGTCAAACAAAATATCAGTGTTATTCCCTGTGATTTTGATTCTCCAGGCTTTTCTTTGATAAAGACTGACTCTGGAAGACTTATTGTAAAGTTGAATTCTATTTGGAAAAAGACGCCGCGAAAAATTTTGAAGCATGTATGGGAATTTGGAACGAAAAATTTACATTTCTACATAAAGCCAGAAAAAGAAATTAAAAGTCGAAGGTGGGCGCAAGAAGTTAACATTGCAAAACAATTAATGGAAGCTCAAAAAGCAAAAGTCGATTTAACAGGGCTTTTAGTTCCTCTAGAAGTTGTAGCTAAAAGAAAAAAGATTGAAGTTGTGGAGGATGCAGATAATCAGATATTAGTCACTGAAGTGGAAGTATTACAAGAACGACTGATTGTCAAACGAGGAGTAAAAGATCTCCTTGAAGAATTAAAATATTATGAATTGGGTTTGGAAACAGCTCTAGAGTTTTCCTGGCAAATTTCCAAGGGGCTTTCTACTCTTCACTCATTGGGGATTGCTTATCGAGATATGAAACCTGAAAACGTTATAATATTTAAGGAAGAATATATTCTTAGTTGTAACATTACCGATTTTGAAGGTGCAAGTATTAACGAAGATTTTAAGAATGGCTTCGATTCTTTTGGTAGCCCCGATTATCAAGGACCAGAATACTTGACAAAAGATATCGTTGATGTAGATATGCGTAAAATTGATAGTTGGGCTTTGGGAATGGTACTCTTTACGATATTTACATCTAAGGCTCCAAGTTTCTTTAAAAAAAGAAATAATTTTAACAGGGAAGTGTTAGATTTTTTACCCATGATGATGACGCACCCCAAAATTCCTGAACCCATTAGATATATTATCTTCGATTTGTTGAACATCGATTGGAAAAAGAGAATATTTGTGAGCGAAGCGCACGCCAGAATTAATGCCTATATCGAAGAACAGAACCAACTATCTGAAATGATGAATAATATTAAACTTGAGTAAAACTCGACCTTGTACAATTTTGCCATCGGCTTCGGAGAGAAGCTTCCTGCAGCTAAATAAATTTCTTGGAAGGGATAAAAATACCCCTTCCGTCAAAATTTATTACGCTGCAGTTTACTTCTCTCTCGAAGCCGACGGCAAAAATTGTACAAGGTCGAGTAAAACCTATTCTAACCTTGAAAGCCCTTTGACAAGACTTTTATTAAACATGAATTTGAAAAATTGGATCGAGCCGTATAGAAATAGAAGATTCAGTCCCAAGCTAATCCAAAAATAGCCTGTAGGAAACCCTCCGCCATTAAGAATTTCCCGCATTCCTTCAAAGATGTAGGTCGTTGGAAGGGTCCAAGAAATCACCTGAGCCCATTCGGGCAGGACATTGACAGGATAGAAAACCGCGCTAAAAGGAGCAAAGAGGAAAGGAAGCATCCATGCGAACATTTCCACTTTATGCCCCCAGTAGATAATGAGACCTGATGTCAAGAAACCGATAGTCCAGCCAAAGATATACAATAGAACAGCGAAAGGTAAAAATGCCCAACCAAGCGCAAACACATTCAAGGAATACAAGATATAAACTGCCAAACCCCCAAACGCTACTGTAGCAAGTAATTTACAAATGCCCAGAAGAAGGATCCCATAAATCCATTCCACGATTTTAAGTGGTGTTGAAAATAGATTCACTAAATTGCGATGCCAAAATTCTTGCAACAAGTGGAAAGAGATGCCGATGGCTCCCCGCCAGGTGATTTGCCAGAAAATCAGGGCTGTCATCAAAATCAAGGGGAGATTGGGCAAGTTGTTTTGATGCTGAATCCAAATTGATGTTAAGCCCCATAATAAGATGTCGACAAGGGGCCAATAAAAGATATCGGACAGTTGGCTAATATCTTTCATCGTATAGAAATATCTAAAAAATACACCCCGAATTCTACTAATGCTCATGTCTTTATTTTAACGATATGTAGGAAGAAATCTTCTAATGAAGGTTCTTCGATTTTAATGTTAGCGTAACTCACGGAGGCCTTACTTAAAGAATCGAGAAAAACTGGAATTTTATCTTCGTCAATTGCAATTTCAATTGTACGATGATCGACGGTATATTTCAAATTCGTACTATCGGCTAAAGCTATGGTCCGTCTAAGGCCGTCAATAATGACTAATTTGAGACGGAATGAAGATACACTTCTGGCGAGTTTTTCAGGCACATCATCGGCAATTATTTTACCCTCTTTCAGGAAAATTGTTCGGTCACACACTTTTACAACCTCTTCCATTTTATGAGAGGTGATAAGGATTGATAAACCTAATTTATCCCTTTGTTCCAGAAGAAAGTCGCAGATATCGTTGGCAATATCTGGATCTAAAGAGGCTGTGGGCTCATCGAGAAGCACAATTTTGGGTTTGATGAAGAAAGCTTTGACCAGCATAAGGCGAGTCACTTGTCCTGCGGAAAGGGAGGAAACGGGATGATTTTTTTTGTTAAGGATGCCAAAACGATCTAGTAGAGGTTCGAAATTTTGGACACTTTCCTTTTTGGTCAATCCGTAAAGGTAACCGAAAACTTCAAGATTTTCAGAAAGGGTCAACAACCAGGGAAGGCTTGTGTAAGTGCTAGCAAAAGAAAGATGTTGCAGGGTATCGGAGCGGTTAGTAGCAAAGTCTTTTCCGAAATAGGTAATAGATCCTGAAGTGATGGACAGGGTCCCTAAAAGCATTTGGATGGTTGTAGTTTTGCCAGAGCCGTTTGGGCCTAAAAGTCCCAAAATTTCCCCTTCGTTAAGATGAAAAGAAATCCCGTCGACAGCACAAACAGGAGGCTTACTAGGATAAATTTTTTTTAATTGATGTGCCGATAATACTGTAGGCATAAGGTCACTTTCCTTGGAGCAAAAGGGCAATGTTCGCACCGATTAAGTAAGCGCTAGCCATAGGGCTTCCATCCATATCCAAAGGCACAATGGAATCGTCAGCAACGATCAAATTTTGGACTCCATAAACATGCCCTGTGCTGTCGACGACTCCGCCCTGGTTTTGTGGGGCCATTAAACAATGGCTCTGAAAGTGCATATTGCTATCAATAGTTTCTTTGATAAACTCTGTCAAAGCTACAACATCATCAAGTATCGCAGCATCGGGATAGATAAGCTCGTAAAGACCGTCAATTGCATTGACAGCAGTGTTAATATTCTTAAGATAGATTTGAAACCCATTGATAAAAGTATTGAGGTCATCATCATTCGTCAGCATGCCTTGATCAATCACGGGAGGATCAAATGGATCAGCACTGTTGATGGATACACTCCCGCGGCTTTTAGGCTGAACTAGATCGAAAAGCCCAAGGGTAAAACCCGGAAAAGGATTGACAAGAGCTAGACGCAATTGTCGTGAAGTGGGATCGCCTAAAGGATCGGGTAACCACGATATTTGTGTAATGATAGCATTTCCATTGCTGGCAGGGGTGTCAGTCGGATTTGTCGTGAAATAGACGTTGACGCGGGGCTGGTCGGCAAGCCCTTGTCCGACATTAGGATTGTCATAAATAACAGGAATATTGAGAGATTCCAACAAATCAGCAGGGCCAACACCCGATTGCATTAAAAATACACTGCTTCTTAGTCCTGCACATACTATGACACCTTTTTTGGCATATATCTTTTTGGTCCTTCCACCTTTAGAATATTCTACCCCTATTGCCTTATTGCCTTTCCAAAGTGTTCGTAAAGCAAAACTATCAAAAAGAACAGTTAACTTTCGTCCGTTGACTCCATGGCCATTTGGAGTCATCACACTTTCATTCAAAAAAGCAGTCACGCTACTGACCCTAAGAATGCCATCAGGCACACTTTGAGTAATCTGGATTTGTTGAGAAGGGCCAATCGGCGTATTTGGATCATTGTAATCAATTACCGGGAGAAATCCTGTTGCATTTGTGATTGCTTGGGTGAATTTTGTGGAAACTTGGGTTGGATTTGGATTTTGACGAATCGTAAGTGGTCCATTAAAGCCTCGTGCTGCAGGATCAGTGGTTACACCATTGTAATTTTCCAAAGCCTTGTAAATGCCAGTGATTCTATTGACAGACCAGTTAGGTCCCGCTATCGCTTCCCATTGAGAATAAACTTCATTAGTACCTCGGCACCAAGCCCCAGCATTAATCGCACTTGCGCCTCCAAATGGGAGTGCCAACGTCCAATCGATTACACGATTATCGGCATCTACTTGCGGAATTCCCCCACCATTTTCATATAAAGGCGTTGGCAATATACCAGCGATCACTGTAATGGGGACAAATTTTTCATATTTGATCAAGGGATCATTAGTGAGATCCTCACCGCTGTGAAGAGCGATCACAGAGGTTTTCAGGTCATCTGTCAGCATTTTAGCGACGGTAGCTCCAGCGGTGCCGACACCAACTATAATGTAATCAGCACTCTTTTTCTTTTTGCAAAAAGCTCCTTCTAAAGATGTTGTTAGCAATAGACTTATCGACAACACGGAAAAGAGGCCTAAATTATAAAGTCTCATTGAGTTTCCTTTATTTCAAAGAGTTAATTACGGTATAATTTAATAACGATTTAATTTGCATGAATTATGTTTAAAGATTTACTTCCCAAAGATCAGCACGGCTGCCCTTTTCTAATCCTTGCTCCCATGGAAGGGGTTGGCGACCGTTGTTTTCGGAAAGCGATGGCTTCGATCGGAGGATTCGATGAAGCTGTGACCGATTTCATTCGGGTACCATCAAATGCTCATATCAAAAGTTTAGCGGCAGTTTATCAAGTAGATGAAACGGCTCCTATTCCTTTGGCTGCGCAGGTGATGGGGTCAGATCCTGAGCTTATGGCTGAAATGGCCTTAGAACTTGAGAGACGGGGAGCAAAACGGATCGATTTAAATTGTGGATGCCCTTCAAATACTGTAACAGGAAAGGGAGCGGGTTCAAGTTTACTCAAAGAACCTGCTTGGCTTCATGAAATTGCCAAGGCTATTGTTGCAGCTGTGTCTGTTCCTGTGACCGTCAAGATGAGAACAGGTTTTGAAGATACGTCTTTGTTTAAGGAGAATTTGCTAGCAGCGCAGGAGAGCGGAATTGATTATTTGACACTCCATCCGAGAACAAAAGTGGATGGATATGGCCCTCCGGCAAAATGGGAGTATATTGCCGAAGCGAAGTCAATTTTAAGTATCCCGGTTGTGGGTAATGGGGACATTTTGACAGTCGAAGATGCTAAAAAGATGCTAAAAGAGACCAGATGCGACGCTTTAATGATCGGTCGAGGGAGTGTGATCAATCCATTTATCTTTCACCAGATTCGAGCTTCTTTTGAAGGCAGAGTTTATAAACCTGTGTGGTCAAACATTTCTAAGTATTTTGACACTTATCTTGGGAATATTCCGCCTGAAGTCCCTCCGAAAAACAGGATCAATAAGCTAAAACAACTCATGGGGTTCCTATTCAAAGGAAACGCAACTTTGCTCGATAAGCGGCAAGCTATCTTGACATCGACATTTACTGATCAAGAATCTTTCCTAAAATTTTCTATACCTTTGCTTGAAGAGGGTTTAAACTTTAATTGAAATTCTTGTTCCTATATTCTTTTCATCATGACTGCACTAATTTTGGTCGATCTACAGAATGACTTTATGCCTGGAGGTGCTTTACCTGTCAGTGAAGGGGATAAAATTATTCCGGTTATTAATCAGTTACTTAAGCTTCCATTTACACTGGTTGTTGCTACCAAAGATTGGCATCCTGCAATGCATGGGAGTTTTGCAACGACACATCAGAAAAAGCCGGGAGAAAGGATCAGCTTGTCAGGGATCGACCAGATTCTATGGCCTGACCATTGTGTACAAAACACGAAAGGCGCTGATTTTTATCCAGGATGGGAGACTTCAAAAGTGGATAAGATCTTTTATAAAGGCACCGATAAAAATATCGATAGCTACAGCACTTTTTTTGATAATGGCCACTTACGCAATACAGGTCTTGATGAGTATTTAAAGGCAAAAGGGATCCACAAGCTCTACTTTGCTGGTTTAGCAACAGATTATTGCGTGAAGTATTCGGTTATTCATGCTTTAGAACTGGGATACAAAACATTTGTCGTTGAAGATGGGTGCAAAGGGATCAATTTGCAGCCTAATGATGTTCAAAATGCCATTGATACGATGCAGGCAGCCGGAGCAAAGGTGGTAGATTCAAAATCCATATCTCGGGGTGGCGGGATTTGAACCCACGACCTCTTCGTCCCGAACGAAGCGCGCTAGCCAAACTGCGCTACACCCCGTAAAAGTAAATCATAGCGAGAAAGCGAAAATGTGGAAAGAAACATTGGAAGCTGCCATGATTTGGTTAAATAGATGAGGAGAACCCGATGCGTTGTTTGCAATTGTTTGGCTTATCCATAGGCCTGTCCCTTTTACCTTTTCTGCATGCAGATAATCCCCAAAACGGGAAGACGGAAAAAGAAAATTCGAGGGAAGTGCTAAAAGAGGAACTGGTCACGACCAGTCATACAGTGACAATTGATGGTGTTTCTATCCCCTATAAAGCCACAGCGGGAAAATTACCCCTTAAAGATAATAAAGGGGAGGTAAAGGGAAGCATTTTCTTTGTAGCCTATACTAAAGATGGACAAGAAAATCCTTCTAAACGACCGATTACTTTTTGTTTCAATGGGGGACCAGGTTCTTCTGCTGTCTGGCTGAATATCGGCATTTTGGGTCCTCGCCGAATTGAAATTGATGAGTTGAAACCTTCATCGCCCCCATACACCCTTGTTGATAATAATGAATCGATTTTGGATGTCACCGACTTGGTATTTATCGATCCGATTTCCACCGGCTACAGTATCACAGAAAAAGGAGTTGATCCTAAAACCTACCATGGAGTGGATGAGGATATTAAATCCATGGGGGAATTTATCCGACTTTTTACAACAAAATTTGAGCGTTGGGATTCTCCGAAATTCATGTGTGGGGAAAGTTATGGAACAACCCGTGTAGCAGGATTACTGGACCATTTAGATGATCAGTGCAATATGGATTTCAATGGAGCGATTTTAGTCTCCGCTGTTCTAAACTATCAAACTGTTTGGGATTATCAGGGGGGAAATGATCTGCCGTATAGTTTAGCATTGCCAACCTTCACTAATACTGCAGGATATTACAAGCTTTTACCTGAAGAACTTCAAAAGGATTTAACGAAAGCTCGCAAAGAAGCTGAAAGATTCGCCATGAATGAGTATACGTTGGCATTGATGAAAGGGGATAGTATTACTCCCGAAGAAAAGGGCGAAATTGTTGAAAAACTAGCACAGCTGACAGGTCTCTCAAAGGCTTATATTGAAAGAAGTAATTTAAGGATTGGTTCAGCTTCCTTCGCCCAAGAATTATTAAAAGGTCAATTACGTACAACAGGGCGTTTTGACAGCCGTATGTTGGGGATTGATTATGATCCTTTAAGAGATCAAATCAGTTGGGATCCAAGTTTTCATGCTATCATGGGACCATTCACAGCAGCTTATCAGCAGTATTTGCGCTCAGAGTTAAATTGGAAAGAGGATGGCCAATACGTTGTTTTGGCTAATGTTTGGCCATGGGATTTTGGCAAAAATAATCAATATTTAAATATAGCTGTATCCTTAAGTGAGGTGATGAGCCGCAATCCCTATCTTAAAGTCTTTGTGGCAGCAGGAATGTATGATTTGGCAACTCCTTATTTTACGGTACCCTATACGTTAGACCATTTAAACCTTGATCCCTCCCTTAAAACGAACATCAAAGTTATTTATTATCCTGCAGGTCATATGATGTATTTGGCTAAGAGCGTAAAAGGGCCTTTCAAAAATGATGTTAAAACATTTATCCAAGATGCCTTAAAAAAACGATGAACTCTTTGGGATACCTATGGAATTGTTAAGGAACGATTCGAGACAAATACAATTGCACAAAGTCCACAGGAACAACTGTCAGTCGGCCAAAGGTGTGGTTGTCGTGATCGATGTGATTCGAGCCTTTACCACAGCGGCATTTGCTTTCTTTAAAGGTGCGGAAAAAATTATTCTAGTGAAAGAAGTTGAAGATGCTTTTAAACTTAAAACTGAACATCCAGAATATCTATTGATGGGGGAAGCTGGAGGAGGTTATCCTGTAGAAGGTTTTGATTTCAGTAACTCTCCAGAAGAAATTGCAAATCAAGATTTTAAAGGTAAAACTCTTGTGCAAAGAACATCTTCTGGCACTCAAGGAGTCATAGGGTGTGCACATGTCGACAGAATGTTGATTTCAAGTTTTGTTGTGGCAGGAGCCACTTTCAAAAGGTTGAAGCAATTGTGTTGTCAAGAGATCACCTTTATAATCACGGGAGAAAAATATGGTGGGCATGAGGACTATGCTCTTGCCGATTATCTCGAGGAGTTGATGCTGGGGAAAACTCCAAATCCTGAGCTTTTCTTACAGCGCGTTTTAAATTCTCCTAGCGCGAAATTCGCATTGGAAACCTTGTCGGATCAAAGGTGTATTGAGGAAGATTTAAAACATGTGGTGGATTTGGATAAATTCCCTTTTGCCATGGAAGTAAAAAAGGAAAATGGACTGCAAGTCGCTCGTCCAGTCTATGTTTAAGACATTTTCGGAGCTTAATCAGGTTTTAGTGGAATGTCGGCGTTGTCCCCGTTTAGTGGCGTATCGTGAGAGTGTGCCTGCAAAAAAAGGGTATGCGGAGAAAGATTACTGGAAACGCCCTGTACCAGGCTTTGGCGACCCCAATGCATGGTTAATGATCGTGGGGCTTGCTCCTTCCGCGCATGGAGGTAATAGGACCGGCAGGATTTTCACGGGAGATAAAAGTAGTGATTTCTTATTTAAGGCTCTGCATGAGGTAGGTTTTGCAAATAAACCTTTCTCTATTGCTCGGGATGACGGATTAAAATTACATGGGTGTTACCTCACAGCGATGGTAAAATGTGCGCCCCCTAAGGATAAGCCAACGTTACAAGAATTCTGCAATTGTCATAGTTATTATAAAAATGAACTTCTGCTTTTAAAAAAGGTGACCCATATTCTTGCATTGGGAAAGTTAGCCTTTGACAATGTCCGAAAAAGTTTGTCATGGAAAAAGGGATATCCTTTCATACATGGGAGTGATTATCGAGAAGGGGAAGGACCGCATGTTTTTGCAAGCTATCATCCGAGTCCGCAGAACACCAATACGGGTAAGCTTTCGAAGGCAATGTTTATAGAGTTGCTTGAAAAAATTCGTAATTCTGAAAAAATGTTTTGAAAATTGTCTGCTCTGATTATGATGAACATGTCAACTTAAAAATTGGAGTCAACAATGAAAAAAATAGTTTATACAACCTTATCTGCACTAATGTTGAGCGGTCCTTTATTGGCAGTTCAACCTCAAGAGCTTTTTAATGAACAGCAGAATGAGGCGACAACTAAAGATGGCGTTAAAGTTAGAAAAGGGACTTTGTTAGCCTTATTCGTTAACGCTCAGGAATTCAACCGGTTAGTGGGGAAACCTGATTCTCCTGAAAAACAAAAGCAGATCGACAAAATTGTCGCTGACCTGCGTGAAGTTATACCCACAGCAACAAACCTAGGCCTTTTCAAATTCTTCACACCCGATGAGTGGATCGAAGATAGCTCTGAATACCCTGGTCGTGCTTTGGTTGGCTTGATCTATTTAGAGAAAAATCCTCAAGCTGTCAATGCCGATGTAAAAGATACGTTGGATGACGAAAAGGATAACGCTCCAAAAGAATTAAAACCTTATTTCCCAAAGAGTTAATGTAATCTAACCCTATTGGGCAGTGGGCTGGACAAGCACAATTGTTGTTTGAAAGGCCCAATATTAGGACTTTTGAAATAAATCTATGAATATAACAAAGCAAGATTTAGATTGGGCCGTTTCTCAAGGGATTATTTCAAAGACCCAAGCTGAAACATTATTGAGGGAATTATCTAAACGTAGTTCCGAACATTCAAGCTTCAATTTTGCCAATGTTGTTTATTATTTGGGAGGTTTGATTGTTCTAACTGCTCTGACAATTTTCATGTCGATAGGGTGGAAAAATTGGGTGGCTTAGCGATCTTTGGAATTGCAATCGTTTACGCTTTAGGTTTTGCCTTTTTTGGGCATAAGTTGTGGCAAAACGAAAATCAAAAAATTCCAGGGGGACTCATGTACACTTTGGCGGTGTGCATGACTCCACTAGCGATTTATGGGCTTCAAAATTGGAGTGGGGAATGGTTGGGACAAGCTCCAACTTCTTTTAGGGAGTTTTTTAATTGGGTCAGTAGCAGCTGGATTGTGATGGAAGTGGGGACAGTTTTAGTTGGATTAGCTGTATTGCATTACATCCGTTTTCCTTTTTTGCTATTTCCTATTTGTTTTGCCCTTTGGTTTTTATCCATAGATTTAGCTTCACTTCTACGCAATCAGCAAACTGTTGATTGGGATACTCGGTGTTGGATCTCGTTGTTTTTTGGCATTCTCATGTTAATTTTTGCTATCGTTTTGAATCGGCAGACTAAAGAAGACTATTCATTCTGGCTTTTCTTTTTTGGATTACTTTCATTTTACACCGGACTTTATTTGCTTTGGGATCACTATGGAGAGATTGGAAAATTGCTATTCTGTTTGATCAGTGTATTCATGATTTTAAGTGCGGTAGCTTTGAATCGAAAAATCTTTTTGGTATTTGGAGGGCTCGGGATTTTTGGTTATTTAAGTTATTTGGCATATTCACTTTTCAGCAATTCGATATTGTTCCCATTTGTTTTAAGTTTTATTGGTTTAATGATTATTTATGGTGGACTCTTATACAATCGCAATGAGAAAAAAGATCTATGAAGTATTTCTCCATCTCATGCCAAGAAGTCTGAGGAAGTGGTTTACCTAAACTCCTTAATCTTTTCATAAGCGAACTGCAGTGATTCGTGCCCTCCGCTGATCAAAGGCAGTTCCAATGCTTCTTCAAAATTGATCCAACGGGCTTCGAGACGCTCTTCGAGGGCTAAAATTAATTCTGGACGATGATCGAAATTTTTGTAAAAAAGATGAAAAATAAAATCCCAATCAGGATGTTTAACATAAAGATGGCCAAGAGAGGTTAGTTCATTGGCGTTTAGTTTTAGGCCTGTTTCTTCATAGAGTTCTCGCACTGCTCCATGAACGGGAAGTTCACCAGACTCCAATTTTCCGGCAGGCAGCCCCCATAAATTACCTTGGGGTCGATCAGGATGACGTTTAAGAATCAAAAATTGATTTTGAAACTCGCAATAAGTGGCGGCCACATCCATTTTAGATGAGAAGTTGTGGGGCTGAGTTTTAGAGACGATGCTTTTTATCATAAACTTAGTTTATCGGCTTGCTAGATTTCCTGTGGAGGGAAATCAAACTTTTATAGTCTGGTTCATTAGAACTCCAAGAGGAAGGCATATGGAGGATATCTCGCTGTGCGAATTTTTTGAGCTTTCTAGAGTAAGGTCTTACTGTCTTAAAGCGGTGGCTATTGGTTTTCACTGGAATGGCCCGTGTCTCCGATACTCCTGGCATGACACGATGCTTTGAATTACACAGAGCAGGCTGAGTCGCAGAGTTCACAGAGGAGGACCGGGTCCAATTCACCCACATAGGTAACACTTTAGTGCACCCACATGGGTGACACTTTAATAACTTCAGAGGAGTACATTTAACCGATTACTCTTATTTATTAGTTAACAGACATAGGTAACACGATCCAATTCACCCACATAGGGAACACTTTAGTTCGCCCACATGGGTGACACTTTAACAACTTCAGAGGAGTACATTTAACCGATTATTCTTATTCATTAGTTAACCAGATTGCCCTTTTGCTGTCGCAAAACCCTATCAAAGAGCGATAACTTTTTTGAGCAAGGAGAAACCAATTTCGCATTAAGCACATTAGGCTCCCTTGCTCAAAAAAGTTATCGCTCTTTGATACGTGCTTTGAGAGAACTCAAAGTGGCGATCTTAGAATTCTATGTTCCTGAACTTGTAACCTGTTAATCGCTGATATCAGGACTAGACAAAGCGATATGAAGTTGGAAGTTTTAAGATCGCCGCTTTGAGTTTCGCTCAAAGTCCCTATAAGTATGCACTGGTTTTTCTGAACAAGAAGCCAAAGCAATTTTATACAAGTATAGATTCATCTTGTTCAGAAAAACCAGTGCATACTTATAGGGTTTTGCGATAGCAAAAGGGCGATCTGGCCTCGTCCTCTCAGTGTACTCTGCGCCTCAGGCTTTAACTCTGTGTAATTCAAAGCACCGTGTCATGCCAAGAGCGTCGGACTAAAGAGTCGATTAAAACAATAGCAGGTGTTTTGGGGTGAATTTTCTTAATAAAATTAGGCCATTCTTCGGTATAAAAGGCGATGAAGAATGGGTAATTTATTTCATTTTAGGTTAAAGTCATTTCTAAAGGATCGAATTACTCTCGGAAAAATTAACATCGAGAAATCCTCATATGGGAAATCAATGGCTTCAATTCAGTTTACTCTATGCTTTAGCACTTTTTTTAGGACTCGCCTTTGCGACACTTCCAGCTATCAGCACGATTTTGACAAGTCCAACTGAGTACAATTTTTCAACGCTTATTTATAGCTTTCTTTTGGCTTTTTTAACGCTTTTTGCGCTGGTGGCTTTGTTTTTTGGAAGAAATTTTAATGTCAAAAATTTATTGACACTAGGTCTTTTTTTTAATGCTTTAGCGATGCTTTTTTTGGCTTTTAGTTATATTGGAGCAAATAAATTTACCTTAGTGCTTTGCATTTTGATTGGAATAGCGGCTTTCTTAGGTTTAGGTTTAGGGACGATGCTAACGGCTTTGATCCGTTTATCAACTGATATTATTCCATCTAAACCTTTATCTATTTTATTCCTTTTTGGATTCATCGCCATGGGGATGGGGTTATCCCCATTGCTGGTTAATTATTTTTCACCAAGTGGGCTTTGGTGGCTTGTGCCTACTACAATTTTCGTGGGGCTTTTACTACTATTCAATTTTACAATTTTTATACCGATGTTGCAGTTTCCTTTGCCAATGAGATCAAGTGAATCATTTCATTACCCTTGGACCTTTTGGCTGTTTTTTGTCATTGTACTTTTGTATGGTTTTTGCGAAGCAATGTTGGGGAATTGGCTACCGCTTTATATGCAAAAAGTTAAAAATTTGACTCCACAAGATGGGGGAGTCGCTTTGGCAACCTTTTGGTTAATGGCCTCTATTGGACGATTTTTTATCGGTTTTGCAACGAGAATGTTCTCATTTCGCTGTTTTTATATATTTTTACCATTAGCGTTATTTTGGATTTTAGGAATTATTCCAGTTTTAGGCTTGCCTAAGGACTTATTTGTTGCCTGCGGAATCGCTGGGTTGGCTTGTTCCGGATTTTTCCCTTTAAGCCTTCATTTTGGTGATGAGACCCATGCAGAAGAAAGCTATATTGGACTTATAATTGCCTACATACTTGGCTACGGGTTGGGTTCTCTTGGTTCTGGAATACTACAAGCATTGGACAAAATTCCTTTAGACGCAATTTACCCTTTTGCTGCTCTACCTGCGGCTTTAATGACTATTCTGGCTTGGTGCCTACTTTACTTTTTTCCTCACAAACCCTAGAGATTGCATTCATTTTTTTCTTAAAACAATCGTGATATGTTCTGTTGCATCGCGGTATTGGGGAAGTTCACAGTGTTCTGCAGCAAAACGAATAACATTTTGATAGACTTGCGGATGAGCTTGCGCGAGTTCTTTAACTAACGGCTCCATACCGCTGATAAACCCTTCACTACCGGCGTAACTTAAAATTTCAAAGTCGGAATTTTTGACTTCCTCCAAGGCTAAAGATGGGGTACACCAATAACTTTCGGTAAACCCACCCTGAGATGAGTCATCATACATTTTTTCTTCCAGCATATGCTTCAGATAATCGTAATCTTGTAGCTTATCGGGAAAGTCATTCATCCCACATTTGAGGACACCCCAAGTATTAATGTAGGCCACTAAAGCGACTCCACCTTTTTTCAAAGCCCTATTCAAATTCTTTAAAACTTTTAAGCGATCTTCTTGGATTTGCAGATGATACAAGGGTCCTAACACCAGAGCAGCATCAAAATGGTTTTCATTAAAGTTTGATAAGTGTCGGGCATCCCCTGACCTGATACTTTCAGGTTGAAGTTTAAGCTCATCCAAAATCCCCTTAGCGTGGTTTAACAGATTTTCTGAAATATCAAGCATCGAGACCTTAAATCCTCGTCGCAACATTTCAACAGAGTACCGGCCAGGCCCGCAGCCGATGTCGAAAAGAGTTCCCGATTTCGGAAAATATTTATCAATGAGGAAAAGATTACTTTTAAGTTCGACACATTGATAGGGACAAGTCAAACGTCCCCATTCAGCTTCCGGATTTCGATTGTAAAAATTTATAACGTTAAGACTCATACTTTAGAATTGAGAGCGATTTCAATAGCTTTATGTTTACGATAGTTTTGGAAGATACCTTTTGCACCAAATACACCTATGAAAACTCCTGCGGTAAGAAGTGCGAGAGCCGCATAAGGAGCGAGCTGTTCTTTTCTCGTTAATGTATAGATTCCGCCGGTAAATAGAATTAGACAAAGGGTTGAAGTGCAAGCCGCGGGGATAATGATTTTTTTGCAAACCCGTGATTTCAATGGAGTTTTATTTTCTTGTATTGAAGGTGGAGGGGTTGGATAACGGATTTCTACTCCTTTAAGATTGCTAGAATCCATTGAATCAGTTAATGAGATTTGATGAAACGAAGAATTAGAACTTGATAAAAGAGGAGTAGTTTCAACGGCCATAAAGCTCTTTTTCTCCATTTAATAAGTTTAGCTCGATTTTAGAGTATACTAAATTTAAAAATGGATGGGTAGTGAACTTTTTATATGAGGGAAGATTCTTACTAATCTATCCCAAAGAACAAAACGATATTCATAGTCAAGCCGCTTTATCGAATATTTTGGACTTAACATCTTCCTTTTAGTGAAAGAAGCAACAGCAGACCTTAAAAGAGAATAATATAATTTACCATCTTCAATAGAAGAAGGATTTTTTAAAAATTCATCGGTCTCATGAATAAGATGGGAAACGACGATGGTTCGATCAGTTTTTGTGAAAGTCTTATAAGAACGGATTTGATGTCTGAATGCTTGTCCCCACACTTTTTTTGCTGTATCGAAATGAATTTTACCTGGATGGTTTATCATCAAATAACGGATAGTCATAAGAACAAAAATAAGGGCTTTTGATGTTGCGTAGGTGCAATTTCCCGCTGTTTGTCTTTTCATTTTGTAGGAAAAAATTTGACAAAGGTGAAAAAATTCTTCTATATTTTTTTGAGTAAAATAATTCGATGACGTGCTTTGAAAACGGTTAATGATTTTTTTTAGGATATCCGGAGTCATTTTTTTTCGCTGCGATTTTTCTAAAAAGTAGACAGTAATTTCATCGCGGTAATAGGTTTTTTTACTCCCTCTATTACAATAAATGATAAAATCCCCATAAACAATCCATCCGGGAAAGTGCCAATCGTAGCCGCTGCCACAGAGAACAGTCTCTTTATAATTGGATTCTTGAAGCTGATGGGACAATCTTACATAATCGGTTTCGTCCATCCGATCAACAATTTGAGCCGTTTTGAGTGTTTCAAAAATCCAATCTAAATCCTCTCTAGAAAGATTTTTTTTAGGTTCCATCACTTTAATAGTGGAAGCAAGCATAGGTAATGTAAAGGATTCAGAAAAAGCCTCATACCCTATTTTTTGCGAACCAACTTTCAAAATGGTGTCTGATAAGGCTAGGGCATGCGCAAAACGTTTGATCAAAAATACTTTGTAAAGCGGGGGATTAACTTCCTTAAACCGGGTTAGTGCGGGAGGATAGAAAATCATTGGGTTTAAAAAACGAACTCTTTTTCTCAAGTCCTGAGACCCTTGGGCTTCCTCAAGATATCCGTAGCATTCATGCCTTTGGCTGCTGTTAAATTCACCTTCAAAACCCTTTCCTTGAAGAAGGAAGACAATCTCCAATTGTAAACGTTCTGGTCTTACCTGGACGTCATAATTTTTAAGAATAGGAGATGGGATCCGCAAATTTTTTAAGAGCTCTTTTTCCCAGCTAATTTTAAGCAGTTGTTCGATGATTTTTTCAATTTCGATCCGAGTATAGGCATTTTTTTTCCACAAAAGAGAGAGGCATTCATCAGATCCTGTTTTAGCGTCTTGCTCGACTAATCTTGTGATCACTTCGGGAGTATATTTTGAGGTTTCAGTGCGTGGATCAGAACCCTTTAATATAGCAATATCGAGAGGCAATAAACCTTGAGTGTTGAGGTTGTTGATCGGAATTTTCCGATTCTTTGCCCAACTGATCACATTAGGCCTCCTATGCAGGGCTGCATAATGATATAGTGTGTTTCCTTTGAAATCTGGTCGTGTGAAATCGTAATTTCCGTCTACGAAAGCTTCAAGCAATAATTCATGAGCTGAATTAGCCCCATTTTCTGTAAGACATTCGAGAGCGGTTTTGCCTTCTTGGTTAAGTTGACTGACAAAATACCCTTTTTTTAAAAGCAGGGGGATAGCCTGTGCAAAATGATACTTTACAGCTAAATGGAGTGGAGATTCACCATTGGAAAAAGTGAAATAGGGGTCAGAATAATAGATCATTTGTTGCTTAAGGCGAGAAACGTCGCGGAGTTTTATTGCATATAAAAATTGGGATGGGCTTATGAATTCTCTCCAACTCAATAGCATTTCAGCACATTCATAGTTATCCCGATCGACACAAAAACTAAATGTTGTGATGATTTGCTCATCAGTGACAAAAGCTAATTTTTCTATTCCGTTTGTCAATAATTGTTGAGTCAAGAAAGTGACTACATTTAAGACGGCCGTTAAAATGCAGAGTTTTCTTTCATTTGTATTTTCATATTGAGCAATGAGGATATTTAAAGCGCCAATCAGTTTTGAGGCAACCAATTGAATCGTATAAAGGTCGTAAGACAAGTTTTTGAGCCCCTCTAGATATTTGACATCCTTACAGATGATTTCCGACAAATCCGTTTCTGAGAATCCCCAATTTCCAGGATTTGTTTGATTCAAATAGGCTATAGGTCCTGAAATTGCGTGTATCATGAGAGTGTGTGTTGGATGTAAGGGTAAATTTTTACTAAACGATCAAGAAGGATTATACGATACTTATATTCAAGCCTCTTTATTTGGATGGTTGGCTCCAATATTCCTGGCAAAGTGAAAGATGCAACAGCAGATAGAAGTAGTTTGTAATAGATTTTTGCATCAGCAAGGGATTCTTCATTAGGATTTTTAAGAAACTTATCTGTTTCATAGAGCAGATGAGAAACTACGAGATATCTGTCCGTTTGAGTGAACATTTTATAGGAAGGATGATGATAACGGAAGGCCTGACTCCAAAAACGATTGGCATCACAAATCAGGATCTTACCAGGGTAATTTATCATGAAATAACGGATAGCCATAAGGACATAAATTAAAACTTTTGAAGTTGCATATGTGCAAATTCCAGCAGTGTGTTGTTTCATATGCATCTGAAAAATGAGTTCGAGGTGGAATGTTTTTTCCATGCTTTGAAGAGTAAAGTAGTTCGATTTTGTGCTTTGGTATCGATTAATGATTGCTTCAAGAACAGGTGGAGTCATTTTTTTTCGCATTTTTTCAGGTAGAAAATAGATGACAATTTCTCTTTCATCATTATCCTCTCTAGCGCCTCGGTTACAATAGATAAAAAAGTCTCCATAAACAATCCAGGCGGGGAAGTGCCAATCGTAGCCACATCCGCAAACAATGGCGTTCTGATAATTAGGCCTTTGTAGCCGTTCTGATAATATTTCATAGTCGCGGGATGTCACCAATCGGTCTGCAATTTGTGCTATTTTGAGTTGATTAAAAATCCAATCCAGATCTTCTTTTGAGAGGTTTTTTTGAGGTTTCAACAAGCGGATGGTAGAGGCGAGCATAGGCAATGTAAAGGATTCGGAGAAGCCTTCATAACTTATTTTTTGTTTCCGAACACTTAAAAAGGTATTTCCTAAACACAAAGCGTGTGCAAATCGTTTAATCAAAAAAGCAGTGTAAAGCTGATGATTGACCTTTTTGAATAAGAGTATGGAGTCTAAAGAGAAGATTGAGGGGTTTAATAAGCAAACTTTTTGCCGCAGCATTTGAGATCCCTGCACCTCTCCAATATGTCCAAAGACTGGATCAGAAGTGTCTTCTGGGTCTGTTTTGAAGCCTTCTCTTATATTTTGTATTTGTAAATTTTCAATGTCTGCTGGGTATTCAAATGGTAATAAGAGTGGAATGTATTGTAACATTTCTAAACAACGGGTCAAACAGCGAGTTTTAAGCAATTGCTCTAATATTTTTTCCTTCTCCTGCAATGTAAATGCTGTGGCCTGAGATAACATTTCATAACAGTCATTCGTTCCTATATTGGGGAGAGAACCTTGCTGCACTAATAAAGAAATGACTTCCGGAATTTTATGTGTAGCATCTGTGCGTTTAAAGAATCCGTTAAAGATAGCAATAAATAACGCTGTTTGCCCTTGATTGTTTTGCTGGTTGACTGGAATTCCACGGTTTTGCCCCCAGAGAATAATACTAGGTAATCCGTAAATAGCCGAGTAATGGAATATCGTATTGCCTTTGCAATCGGGTTTATTGAAATTGTAATTCCCATCATCTAATGCATCGAGGATACTTTCTCGACCACAAACCAAATCAGATTCCATCAGGTATTCCAGAATTGTTTTATTTTCAGTAGTTAGAAGATTAGGGTTATAGCCTCTTTTTAATAGAAGGGTGACGCCTCTTGCAAATCCCGATTTTATGGCAACATGAAGAGGGGAATCACCATTACTAAAGGTGAAATCGGGATCTGTATAAATCGCTGATTGTTGGACGAGAAGAGAATAAAGAAAAGCTTTAAGCGAATAAAGGAAAACAAAGGGGCTTTCAAGATTTCCCCAACTATACATAATTTCCGCAGATTTTAGATTCTCAGTTTTAACGCAGAAACTAAATAAATCATTAATCGTATTTTGTAGAGGGTTCATATCAAAGTGAAAAGTGGTTTTTTTTAGTTCTTGAAATAAGAATAGATTCATAAAAGAGATCACACTAAGGATAGTTGATTCAACCGTGTTTTTCGTTGCACCAGGACTTGTGTCAATGAGTTTTAATGCATTGATAAGTTTTGTGATCATTAATTTAATTTTTAAAGGATCTCGAGGACCATTTTTGAGCTGATTTAAAAAATCCCATTTTTGTGCCATGAGTTCAGAAGCGACTTCAGCATCAGTCGCAGACAAGGTCCAATTCCATAAGCCCTTTTGATGTGCATTCTGACGACTAAAAAATGGGCTAAATCCTGGTATAGGGTTTATCATAATGTATGTCGTATGTAAGGAAAAATTTTTATAAGCCGTTCCCAAAGGGCTATCCGATAAGTATAATCGAGCCGTTTAATAAGAGAGGTTTGCAAGAGCATTCCTGGATTGCTAAATGAAGCCACCAGTGTCAGTAATAGAGTGTAATAAAGTTTCCCTTCTTCCAGTTTTTCATTCAAAGGGTTATTAAGAAACTCATCAACTTCTTGAATAAGATGGGTGGCGACAACAATCCGATCGAGTTCAGTAAAGTCTTTGTACGCTGGTTTCAAATGGATGAAAGCCTCTTTCCATGAGATCCATTCGTTAGGAAGGTTTTCTGAGTATCGATTCATCAAATAACGAATAGCCATTAAGACAAAAATAATAGCTTTGGATGATGCATACGTACAATTCCCTGCCTTTTGTTGTTTTAAAGGTAAACCATAGATTTTATGTAAATTAAAAGTTGTTTCCATCTCTTGTTGTGTAAAATAATTTGCATCATTACTGAGGTAACGATCAATAATTTTTTTCAGAGTTTCTGGGGTCATTTTTGATCGGTCTTTTTCATCCATTCTGTACACCGCGATTTCACAACTCGAGAGTGAATCGTACCCTCTGTTGCAGTAGAATAAATAATCCCCATAAACACACCAACTAGGAAAATGCCAGTCAAATCCACATCCACAAACTTTAGCATCTGTATAATTAGGGACTTGAAGCTCAGCCGAAAGTTTATCGTAGTCTTGAGCTGACATCCTATCCCCTATGTGCGCAGTCGTTAATTTATCAAAAATCCAATCCAGATCTATTTGAGAGAGAAGCTTAGGTTGCATTACTTTGATAGTTGAGGCAAGCATTGGCATCGCAAATGCTTCCGAAAAGCCTTCAAAACAAATCAGGCTGTCTGTTCTTTGCTTTTCTGTTTTTGGAAGTCCAAAGGCATGTCCTATACGCTTAATTAAAAATGCATTGTACAGGTTGGGATTAATCATCTTGTGTTGGATTAAGGAAGAGGGAGAGAATATCAAAGGCGATAAATTGCATACTAATCTTCTCATTTCTTGAGTTCCTTGAACTTCACCCACAAAGCCGTGCTCAATATTTTGCTTATCATGAATTTCCCGTTTAAATCCTTTCGATGTCAAAAGAATTTTTGTATCTCTCGCAAGAGCTTGTGAAGCTTCAGGAACGATGGGTAAAGGTAGTATAGTTTTGAACTCCCTAATATTAAATGCACTCGGAGTACAACCTGATTTTAAAAATTCTTGGAAAATCATTTCTTTGTCTTTTTCCAAAAGAATTTTGGACTCCCAAACGAGATCATAACAGTCTTGATCTTCAGAGCCGTTTCCTATGCTTGGTAAAGCCCCTTGATCAATAAATTCAGTGACCATAGATGATAGAGATTTAAAGATATCAAATTGATACATTCCTAATTTTAGAAGTTCAAACAATGCAGTTTCACCGTTGTTATTCTTTTGATTGATCGGAATTCCGCGCCCGCGAGCCCATTGAAGAACAGCCAAATTCTTGGCTTTAGCTGCAAAATGATAAATTGTACATCCCGCTTCATCAGGAACTTTAAAGTCGAGGTCCTTTCTTGTATCACTTAAAAAATTGAGAAGGGTTATTTTATTGATATCAAGCATGATGCTTTCGATAAAGCACTGAAGAGTGGTTTTCTTGCTCCATTTATTTTGAATGGTAAAGCTATAACCTAATTTTGATAAAAGCTTGATTAAACTAATATGCCCATAATTAATTGCAACATAGATAGGTGAATCTCCATTTCTAAAAACAAAATTAGGCGGAGAAAATCGCTTATGTAGGAGTTGAAGCTTTTTCGGTTGATTAACTTTAATGGCTAATAGAAAAACAGAAGGATTATCATAAAGTCCACAATTCAAAATAGATAGAGCTGAATAGAGGAAATCTTTTTCGACACAAAATTCAAAAAGTACGGCCCAACCTATTTTTAATTTAAGATTCGGTTCGATTTTCCCTGCATTTCTTAAAAGGGGGAGAAAATGGGTGCACAAAAATTCAATCTCTTTTTCAAAAGCAATAGGTTCATCCATAGAGACATTTATCGTATTGAAGGCATCAATGAGTTTATCTACGGCAGCTTCAATTTCATCGATATTAGACGGCGAGCTATTCAAGAGCTCTTTCATTAAACACATGCAGTCAAATTGCACTCGAAGTTCTAATTCTCGACTGCAAACATTGCACACCCATAACCAAAGTTGGTTTTGGTGAGGGGAAGGAAGTAGAAAATTAGAGAAATCATGAACAGGGCTAATCATAAAACATAAACTCGACTTTGTACAATTTTTGCCATCCTCTTCGGAGAGAAGCTTCCCGTAGTTAAATAAATTTCTCGGAAGGGGTAAAAATAACCCTTCCTTCAAGATGCAGTTTGCTTCTCTCTCGAAGCCGAAGGTAAAAATTGTACAGAGTCGAGATAAAAAACTCCGCGTGTGATTATGAAGACATTATCACACGCGGAAGTTTAAAGAAAAGGAGAGAGACAGAGCTTTAGTTATCTATGGGATGAGATTTTTGATTTGGCTTTTTTAAGCGATCTTGAGGCAGAAGCTTTAGCGTGGGAAACAGTTTTTTTAGCATGGGAAACAGCCTTTCTAGCGGAATGTTTAGGTACGAGTTCGCCATTATTAATAGCATCCATGGTTTCTTGAGCCATCAAAGCCATATCTTGATATCTTTTGGCAATACTGTTTCTGACTTGTTTTCCTGTTCTGGGGCTTAATAAGAAAGTTGAGCCGGCGCCGATCAAAGCTCCTAAAACTGCTCCGGTCATAAAGATGTTATTCCGATTACTTTTCGGGATAGTCAAAGTCTTGAGTCCTTCATAGACATTATCGGTCACAATTTTAGCTTTTTCAGCGATGGTATTAGAACGTTTCATCATATCATCGATGATTTCTTGTCTTTTAGGCGACATAATAGCGCTTAAAGCGGCAGCTGTAGTTCCTAAAAAGGAAGCTAACATCATACTTTTTTTCATGGTTGACATACCGTTTCTCCTTGTTAAGCATAGAGCCAGTAAACTAAAAGCAAACTCTATGCCAAGACGAATATTTAACGTAATTTGTTCCTAGAGTCCATATTATTAATTATTTGAATAAAATTAATTATTATATATAATGAAAATAGAAGGATAGGTGAATGGCCTAAAGGAGGTTCCTATGTCAAGCTCTCCTATAGACGGAAGTGATCCATTAAAAGATCTATCTCTGGTTAATCAAGTATTTAATACTATCTCGTCCGTGGATGGACAATCGAGCGATAAAAAAATTAAGGGCAAAAAAGGTAGCGGCGATAATCTTGAAGTCGATGAAGCTAAATTGAATACGCAAGCATCAATTCAAGAACAAAATCTAGAAGATGAACTCCAAGTGCAAGCTTTGAATCTCAATGTTGGCAATAATTCAAAAGCTAACAGTGTAGTCCGCGGTTTAAACCGTTTAAATGCTGGACCTAATAAAGTCTAATTTTTTTTCTATGTAACGCTTAAATGAGTCAGTTATCGAATTTAGGCGTTTATTTTTTTGTAAAAATTGGGGATTGGTGGGATAAAAGAACTAGACGGAGAATTTATGGTAACGAGAGTTAACGATAAAATCCAAGCGAATGAAGTTTTGACTTCCGAAGAATTACGAAAAATTAATGCGTATTGGCGAGCGGCAAATTACCTATCGGTTGGACAAATTTATCTACTTGATAATCCCTTTTTAAAAGAACCACTTAAGCTTGAACATATCAAACCCAGGCTTTTAGGGCATTGGGGAACAACCCCAGGACTTAACTTTATCTATGTTCATCTGAATAGGCTCATTAAAGAGCATGATCTTGATATGATCTATCTGACCGGGCCAGGTCACGGCGGCCCAGGGATAGTCGCAAATGTCTATTTGGAAGGAACCTACACCGAGTATTACCCTAATATTACTCAGGACGAGCAAGGAATAAAAAAACTGTTTAAACAGTTTTCTTTTCCTGGGGTATTCCCAGTCATGTGGCTCCAGAAACGCCGGGATCGATCAACGAAGGGGGGGAACTCGGTTATGTTTTGTCGCATGCCTATGGGGCTGTGCTCGACAATCCCAATTTAATTGCAGCTTGTGTTGTCGGGGATGGAGAGGCAGAAACAGGACCATTGGCAGCTGCGTGGCATTCGAATAAGTTTCTCAATCCAGTTACGGATGGGGCTGTGCTCCCCATTTTACATTTAAATGGGTATAAAATCGCAAATCCAACCATCCTTGCGCGTATCAGTAAACATGAAATTGAAAGCCTGTTTGTTGGGTATGGCTACAAACCCCATTTTGTGGAAGGGGACGACCCTGAAAAGATGCACCTTTTGATGGCCCAAACTCTTGAAACTGTTTATGGAGAAATTAGAGCAATTCAGGACAATGTTCGTCTTAAAGGAATTATGAAGCGGCAGGCTTGGCCGATCATTATTTTGAAAACCCCAAAAGGGTGGACATGTCCAAAAGAGGTTGATGGCAAGAAAGTAGAAGGTTTTTGGCGCGCTCATCAAGTGCCTTTGGATGAGTTGGCAGAGAAGCCGGCGCACATTAAAATTTTGGAATCATGGATGAAGAGCTATCATCCTGAAGAACTTTTCGATAATGAGGGACGATTTTTACCGGAGCTTGCTGAATTGGCCCCTAAGGGTCATCGTAGAATGGGAGATAATCCCCATGCTAATGGGGGATTATTGCGGAAGGATCTACAAATACCTGATTTCAGAAATTATGCTATTAAAATTAATAAGCCTGGCCAAATCATGGCCGAAGCGACACGTATGATGGGACAATTCTTGCGTGACGTGATGAAAGAAAACATGCACAATTTTAGGGTAATGGGCCCTGACGAGACCGCCTCAAATAGGTGGTCAGCATTATTTGAAGTCACAAAAAGGGTTTGGTGGGGAGACTATTTGCCTGAAGATGCTGATGGGGGAGAGCTTTCCCACGACGGACGGGTCATGGAAATATTGAGCGAGCATACTTGCCTTGGATGGCTAGAAGGATATGTTTTAACAGGAAGGCATGGCTTTTTTAATACCTACGAGGCTTTTGCCCATATAATCGATTCCATGTTTAATCAAGATGCTAAATGGTATCACACCTCACGTCAGATTCCATGGAGAGTACCGATCTCCTCCATAAACATTTTATTAAGCTCCCATGTTTGGAGACAAGATCACAACGGTTTTTCCCATCAGGATCCTGGATTTATTGACCATGTCATCAACAAAAAGGCGGAAGTGGTACGGGTCTATCTCCCTCCAGATGCGAATACCCTTTTATCGGTCACCGACCATTGTTTACGCAGCAAAAATTATATCAATGTGATTGTGGCTGGCAAACAGCCAGCTTTACAGTATCTGAACGTAGATGAAGCGATTCTCCATTGTACAACGGGTGTGTCTATTTGGGAGTGGGCGAGCAATGATAAAGGCTTTGAACCTGATGTGGTGATGGTATCGGCGGGGGATGTTCCTACCATGGAGACATTAGCGGCGATCGATTTTTTACGAAAACGGTTTCCCAATCTAAAAATACGGATGATCAACGTTCTTGATTTAATGAAGTTGCAGCCTTTTGAAGAGCATCCCCATGGTCTTACGAAAAAGGATTTTGACGATCTTTTTACCAAGGATAAACCAATTATATTTGCATTTCATGGCTATCCTTGGCTGATCCACCGCTTAACGTATCGTAGGACCAACCACTGCAATCTCCATGTACGAGGATATAAAGAAGAAGGCACGACAACTACCCCCTTTGATATGTGTGTGAAGAACCAGATAGACCGATTTAATCTCGCCTGTGATGTGATCGATCGAGTTCCGTCGTTAGGTTCTTTGGCAGCCTATGCTAAGCAGGAGTGTCACAATTTATTGTTGCAGCACAAAGCTTACATTTCTGAGCATGGCGAAGATATGCCTAATATAAAAAATTGGCAGTGGAAACGGTTCTAAACCAGTCTTATTTCTTTTGTTCCAATTCTTGCCAACGGTTATAGAGATGATCAAGGTTTTTCTGTTTTAGGGCCAACTTGTTGTAAAGATCTACAGAAGCCTTAGAATCTCGTACAGTTTCCAGCTGTTGGTGCAGCTCTTCAATCTCTTGTTCTGAGGCGAGAATGGCTTTTTCCATCCCTTCAAGTTCACGTTGTTCATTATAGGATAATTTCTTGGGGGATGAAGGTTTAGGCTTAAGAATAGATTTGGGATTGAAAGCTTCTTCTTTAGGAGAAGGTTTATAAGCTGCTTCCCATTGAGTGAAATCTGCAAAAACCTGTCCGTCACAACCTCCACCAAGGCCCACAATTTGGGTACAAACCCGATCCATTAAACACCGGTCGTGGGTAATCAAGACTACCGATCCGGTAAATTCTTTGAGACTTTCTTCAATCACTTCCAATGTTTGGATGTCGAGATCGTTCGTCGGCTCATCTAAGAAAAGCAAATCTGCGGGTTCCAGCATCAATCGCGCAATATGGATGCGCGCCCGCTCACCCCCTGAAAGACAAGCCACTTTGAGTTCTAACCGTTCTGGAGAAAAAAGGAATTTCTTCGCCCAACCATTGATATGGATCGATTGTCCTCGATAAATCACCCGATCGTTGACAGGGGCAAGTGCTTGTTTGAGGGTGCTATTAGGAGAGATATGTTCACGATGTTGGTCGAAGTAAACAATTTTGAGACCTTCTGCATATTTGAGAGTGCCCATGTCAGGTTGGATTTGTCCTGCCAATATTTTAAGCAGTGTGGTTTTGCCTGTACCATTGGCGCCTACAAGACCTAATCGACTTCCTGGTGTCAGCGTGAGATCAATTCCTTTAAAAAGCTGCTTGTCTCCAAGGGATTTGACGATATTTTTAGCCGTTAACAATTTACGGGTTTCCCGGTCAGAAGCTGTGAAATCGATATCAACCTTCATCACCTTATTCCGTTGCTTGATTTCAGCGAGTTCGTCCATCAGCTCATAAGCATTATCTACGCGTGATTTCGATTTGGTCGTTCGTGCCTTGGGGGAGCGGCGGAGCCAGTCGATTTCATCACGCAATACCGATGCAAGCCCTCTTGCTTGTTGCTCTTGTGCCTTAAGGAAAGCCTCACGGTGCTCCATAAAAGAACTCATGCCGCCGTCACTGATTAGGAGGCCGCTTGGATAACATCGATTAAGTTCCAATATTTTTGTAGAGGTGTTTTCAAGAAAATACCGGTCGTGGCTAATGATAAGATAGGTGAGCTTTTCCCGTTTTAGAAAGTTTTCTAGCCATAAAATCCCTTCAAGATCGAGGTGGTTAGTGGGTTCATCTAACAACAAAATGTCTGGATGCTGCATCAAAGCTTTTGCGATGTCGAGCCGTTTTTTCCAACCTCCCGATAGGATTTGAGCGTGCTGTTTCGGATCTAAAAAGCCCACCTTACTGAGTAAAATGCGCGCTTCTGTTGTCTTTTCAAGAAGATCCCCATCTTTACTTTGAACTAAAATTTCTTCTAGGGTTTTATTTGAAGGGAATTCGGGAGATTGACTGGCATACCCAATCCTCAATCCTTGTCGACGAGTGACGGTGCCTAACTCAGGAGCATCGATATTCATAAGGATTTTAAAAAGGGTCGATTTACCTGCTCCATTCGGACCAATAACACCAATTCGATCTCCTTGAAAAATCGAAAAAGAAATCCCCTCAAATAGGATTTGAGAGCCGTAAGATTTGGTTAAATTTTGTACTCCAACTAATAATGTCATGGAAGGAAAGGAAACTCCTCTGGATTAAAAATGACAAAGTTTGATTCTTGCAATTTTTGAAAATAGCTCGAGGCATCCTCTGTAAATAAGTCGGCCGCTATTCCGGCGGCGAGTTTTAAGGCCCCTTTGCTAATGTTTGGGATGTCGCTACTGAGAAGTCCATGACTCAACGTAGCTCCGTAATTGAAGCAGTAGATATGTTTCAGGTAGGGGGCAGCTCCAGGTTCCTTCTCAAGGAATTGAAAGTGACTTCCAAGATAGGGAAAGTGTCCAAGCTTAGATGTGGCAAGCGTATGGATATCGCTCCAAAGCAAGATTTTATCATAAAAATTGTTTAAAATTTGACATTTTGAGCCATCCACGCTAAACCCGGTGCCTAAAAGAATGAAATCGTATTTTGCGGCGCCTCTTCCGGTCTGAATAATAACTTCTTCGTTATCGATGCTAAGCGGATCGATCGACGAGTTAGGGATTACTTGGAAATTTAGAAAACTCCGAACTCTGATAAGAGCGTCTTTGGGAGGGGGAACACCATTTTCAGCGGCATAAGAAAGAAAAAGACAGCGGATGTGATCGGGCAAATGATAAAAGCCGTGCACAATGCCAGGATGGGCAAATTCGACATATTTGTTCACATAGGGAACAAATGAACGCCTTAATAAAAGATCGACCTTAAAAGCTCCACTCTCGAGTGCTACAGCTGCAGCATCAAAGGCGGAGGCGCCTGATCCGATGACAGCGATCCGTTTATTCTTAAGTTTGTCAAAATCGATGTTATCTCCAGAGTGCCCATAAAGGGATTTAGGGATCTTAGTGATCGATTCAGGAATTTCTAAACCACCAAAGCCTTTACGTCCTGTTGCTAAAACAACTTTTTTAGCGAGAATAGTTTTAACCTGTTCACTCTGCTTATATTGAAGAGTCAAATGCTGATCATCGGGTTGAATGGAAAGAATCTTCACTTCACTTTCTACCGGAAGATTGAGGATTTTTTTATACCAATTCAGATAATCCATCCACACAGAGGTAGGGACTGATTCCATTTCCTTCCAAGCTTGTATGCCATGTTCAGCTTCATACCAGGCCCGCAATGTCAAATTAGGGATTCCTTGTGCAGGACCCATTAAAGATTTAGGGGAACGGAGATATTTCATTCGAGCGTAGGTAAGCCAAGGGCCTTCAAGACCTGACTGGTTTTCATCAAATAAGCAGATGTTTGTAATCCCTTCCCGCTTAAGAGCAAATGCAGCTGTTAAGCCAGCCATGCCAGCTCCCACAATAGCCACATCCAAAATAGGCTGCCCATCCAAATCCTCTAATGCACAGCGCCAAAAATTGGCCGGATAATCAAGAGATCGAAGTTCTCTTTTTAATTGCGATTCTAATTCGGATAAATTGGCCTGTAAGGAACTTACGAAAATCAGGCACAATAAAAATAGGCTGCGATACATAATTAGTTTTGTTCAGCTGTTTTATGAATCTCGATTAGACATTTGGCTATAACATCTAAGACTATGGTGGCAAGACTTGGTTCATAGATTTTTAAAATTAGATAAGGGGCCCGAGGAGCTACGGTATCAATAACAAAAGTTTCATCAAGGATTAACACTGCACCAAGGTGTTGATAAGAGAAGAAAAGTGGATCACTAGAAGCTAGCACTGTTCCAGGGACTGGATGATAAGTCTCAATCCAAGTGACATAAGTATCTTTAGTGTTTGGACGGGTTTTCTCCCCTTTGGGGGCATTGACGAAAATGACTTTGTTCTCAAGAGCTTTTTGCATATCTTGCGGGATTTCTACCTGTTCGAAGATTTGCATACACATGTCATATTCAGTTTCGTAAGGGGATGGTAATGGGCTCCAATTCGATTTAAAGGGAAGAGGGGATTTAGCTGGATTGATAAAATCGGCATAATCATCTTTTTGGCCAGGGCCTTTGCGCAAATACCGTTCACCCGTAAGAAAGATAAGAGAGTCAAATCGGATGCCCAATTGCCAAAGTTTAACTAACTGGGTCAATCTGTTTCGTACGCTATCTAAAAAAGAGCCTAGGCAAATGGCATAATCATAATGCTGCAGAGAAGGCTTTTGCTCGTCGAAAAGTCCTAAGCTAGAAGCGATTTTAATAATTTCAGGTCGGATTTTCTCCCGTTCGGGCGAGTCGACAACATCCGTGTGCTCTTTACCTTGAACCGCACCCGATGCAACCCAGTGGGTGATGATCTTGTCTTGGACGCTAGCAAGGTTATCCCCTTCAGAATAAATGTTATCCAGCTTAAGCAGAGTGATGATGTTTTCAGTTAAGTTGCCTTTTTCATCGACAAATTGATCTCTTAAGTTAAAATCGGACGCAAAACTACAAACGAAGAATAATAATGAAAGGAAAAAATATTTAAAAATTTGACGCATAGTGATTTGCTATGCTCGACTTTGGACAATTTTGTACAAAGTCGAGCTATGTATTAAAACCTTATATTTTGAAGCATTTGATCATGATTTTCAAGCGAAAATTGCCAAATGTGTTAGCTTGAGTTCAAGACAAGGGGGTGAATATGGAGCCTTATATCTATCTCCTACTAGCTATTGCTGGGGAAGTCATGGGTACGAGCGCGCTCAAGGCTTCCTATGGAATGACGAAGCTTTGGCCTGCCCTCGTTGTCATTCTAGGCTATTCAATGACTTTTTATACATTATCGATTGCCCTTAAATCGCTGCCTGTTGGTGTTGTGTATGCGATTTGGTCTGGTTTAGGAATCGTCAGTATTGTGATGATTGGCGTCTTCTATTTTAACGAAGAGTTTACCTATCTGCATTTTATTGGAACTTCATTGATTTTGACGGGTGTCGCAATTCTCACATTGCTTGTCGAGTCGTCAGCTCACTAATTTTTAAAGGCTTTCCAATTGCTTTGTTGGTAAGGTAATGATAAATTCTGTTGATTGATCAGGCTCAGATTTGACCTCTATTGTCCCATTATGCTGTTTCGAAATAATATCGTGTACAAAAAATAGTCCAAGACCCGTCCCCGAACCTGGAGGTTTAGTTGTAAAGAAGGGCTCAAATATTCTATTGAGGCTCTCTTTTGAAATACCAAGACCATTGTCTTTGATTTTTATAATAAACTGATCTTTAAGGTATTGAGTTGAAACTTCTAGTCTCGCTATAAAATTACTTCCCCGTTTCTTAAACTGCTCGAAAAGAGCATAACACGCATTGTCTATGATATTATCAAATACTTGATCCAATTGTGCAGGGAATCCTTCTATCTTTTTTAAAAGGGGATCATACTCTTTCACAACAGTGATGGTGAATCCCTCCTCGATTTTACTGTATTTTTGAGTAATCAATTTCAACACTTGATCTAGGTGTGAATGAATATCTATAAGCTCAGCCTTGGAAGTTACTTGCCTAGAATGGACCAGCATTCCTTGAATAATCTTATCTGCACGCTTGCTGTGAGCATCAATTCTTGAAAGTTTTTCTTTAAGATTTAAAAGGATTTCAGAAAAATTGGTTGAGTTAAGATTTTTGATATCATTAAGTGCATCCTCGATTTCATTGTTTGAAATATATGAAAAGTTGTGGATGAAATTCAAAGGGTTTTTAAGCTCGTGAGCAATACCTGAAGTTAGCAAGCCTAAAGAGGCTAGCTTTTCCTTTTGGATAAGTTGATTTTGCATGAGCTTTAATTGAAGTAGAGTTTGATTCAATTCTTTTGTTCTATCAGCAACCTTTTCTTCTAAAGTGAAATAAAATTGTGCATTCTCAATAGAGATCGCCGCTTGTGTAGAAAGGACGCTCAAAGCTTCAATACGCTCTTTCGTAAAAGCTCCCACTGTTGCATTGTTTTCGAGATAAAGAAATCCGATTGCTTTGTTTTGGTATAAAATCGGAGAGCAAATCACCGATTTGAGACAGTTCTCTTGAATATAAGGGTCTTTAGAAAAGCGTTCATCTTCTGTTGCCTGATGCAAGATGATGTTTTCTTTTGTGCGCTCTACATAATGGATTAACGAAAGAGGAATATCTTTCCTATTTTCGAGAGGTTGTTTTTTAATAGATACCTCCCCAGAGTAGCCCTCTGCTTCAATATAGAGTTTTTCTCCCCTTTCCATTAAAAGAAGACCTCTTTGCGCTCCTGCATTTTCAAGCAAAATACGCATGAGTTTTTCTAACAGTTTATTCAAAATAATTTCGCTGGAAAGTGCTTGGGTCGATTTGATAATGCTTAGGTAATCTAAATTGCCCGCTCTTGTCGTTGTTGAAGAAAGGGTATCCACAAGACCCGTTTCTTTCCTTTCTTCTTTAAACCATTGTGGATAAGTTTCTTCTAATAATTTCACCTTTGCAAAAGCTTCCCATCGATTGTAATAGTAATGTGCTTCTTGCATATAAGATTTGGCAAGTTTGGGCTGCTGCATCTTAAGTAAGAATTTTGCTGCGTTTTCGTTTGCAAGGGCCGCAAACTGCCAATTTTCAGACGTGAGAGAACAATCCACCGCTTGATTGTATAGTTTTATAGTTTTCTCTAGATTGTTTCCAAGTGAAGCAATTTGTGCTGATACAAGATAATAATGAGGCGAAAAATTGTAGGATTGTTGATCGGAACATAACTTCAGAAATTTTTGAACTTTTTTTAATTTTCTTCGTACAGAAAAACGTTGGGAAAAAGACGTGTTTTTATAGCAATTAACTAAAATTAAACCTTTAAAAGTTTGAGCGTAAATAGATAGAATAAAAGCTAAATGGACATCTTCAATGGGCTCATATTTTTCCAAATAACTATAAGCTTCCTCATGATTTTCCATAATGTAAAAGTAAGAAATAAAGAACAAATTAATGGCTCCAATATGCATTGAGTTATTTACATTTTTAATATAATAATTAACTTTGCTTTGATCATATAACTCTGTTCCTAGAAATAGGTTAATAAGATATACCAAACATTGAGCCATATAATAATAACCAGCAGCTACAGCTTTAGAACTTTCAAGATTAAAATTATTACAAGCATTTAAGATTTCCCTTAACGATCCTCCAACGTAATAAAAATTAAAGTAATATGTACCAAGAACGAAATAAAAATTAAGATCACCATTTTCTATAGCAACTTGCATTCCCTTTTTAGCTAAAGCGCAAATGGAATGAACTGGCATATACCAATAATTGATATTCCAACATAAGGCAGCGTAATAGTAAGAAGGCACATGCTTTGTACGGGAAATATAACCGATCACTATAGTGTCTAACCAGTATCTCCCTAATTTAAAAGCATGGAAATTATTAATCATAATAATTAAATATCCAACAAATGCTGTTACAATTTTTTCAGTAAAACCATATCTTAAGTGAAACTCAGCATCTTTTAGGAAGGATAAAGCAAAATATAAAGGACTGGAGAAAATAGAACAATGGCTTAAAATTTCAATAATTTCTAAACTTTTTAAAAGTTTAGGTGAAGTTAGTGTAGGAAGATTGATTAATGTTTCTTTAGACTTAAGGCTTATAACAATTTGTAATTTAATTAATTGTAAGAGAACATGTGACTTATTCACTTTTTTAGGAAAATGTAAACCTAACTCTTCTAAAATTTCAATTGCATAACTGACCCCTTTATCTGGGTCTTTGATTGAATATAAAGTGATCAAAAGATAATAGATATCTGCTTTGTCTAGAATATTTTGAGAAGCTTTAATGAGTTCAAAAAGTTGCGCTTCTGCTTCCTCCATTCTTTTTAAGAGAAATTTGTTTTCAGCGGCTTCCTTTTCAAGATTAAAAGTCAAAGAATAGAGATCTTTCCAGGAATTTGGCGGCAAGAGAGAAATACCCGCATTTGCAAATGTCAAGGCTTCTTTGTAGGCATTAGAAGCCTTAGCCTTGTAAGCGGCTTTTAAATTGAGATTAGCCACATCGATTTTCTCTTGAGTATCTTTAAGCAAGCTTAAGCCACAATTAAAATGGCTCACAACAGCAAAAAGATTTTGTTCTCCTTGATTTTGAAGAAGTAATTTTCCAATTTGCAGGTGGACTTCTTGGCTTTTTTCCTTAGAAATAAATTGATAAGCTGCTTCTTGGATGCGGTCATGTAAAAATTTATATTCTATGACTTCGAGAGAATCTTCAGGGATGACAGCTGCTTCTTTATAAGATCCGCCGCTATTCATAATCAACCCCGCCTTCATGGCTTCCCAAATGAGCGATGCAATTTCTTGCATGCTTTTTTGGCAAATGAGGCTAAGCGTTTTTAGGTCGAATTGAGATCCAATACAAGCGGCCATTATTAAAGTCTCTTGCGCTGGCTTTGAAAGCTTTTGTATATTTGCCACCATAAGGTCGACAACATTACTCGAATAATTTTTGGCGATGATCTGTTCTTGATTCCAATGCCATTTACCTTCTAAAAAATAGAGCAGCTTTTCTTGATAAAGGGTTTTTAAAAACTCGTTGATGAAAAAGGGGGTTCCTCCCGTTTTTTCAAAAACGATTTGCGCTAAATCCTCTACATTTGTCTCTTTAAAAGTATCGCTAATGAGTTCTTTAACATTTTCATAAGAAAGGGGTTCTAATGTAATGGTTGCGAGATTAACCCCACTATTTTTGAGGGTATTTAAGGCACTATTAAGAATATGATCAGGCCCCACTTCATTGCTTCGATAAGCTCCTGTCATGAAAATGTATTTATTGCTTCTTGGTAGAAAATATTCTATTAAGTTTAAAGAAGATTGATCTGCCCATTGAAGATCGTCTAAAAAGATAAGCGAGGGGTGTTCTTTTTTGGCAAACACAGCGATAAATTGTCCAAAGACATAGTTAAAGCGATTTTGAGATTCTAAAGGGGGAAGCTTGATAGGGGGGCTCTGTGTACCAATAATTAATTCGAGCTCGGGTAAAAATTCTGTAATCACACCCGCATTAGGGCCTAAAGCTTCTAAAATCTGACCCCTAATCTTTGCGAGCTTGTCTTCTTGATCGGCTAAAAATTGTGCGATAAGCTCTTTAAAAGCTTGAATAAACGCTGTATAAGGATCGGTTCTTTGGAGTAAGTCAAACTTACCTTTAATAAAATACCCCTGTTCTTTTGAAAGAGGCTTATAAACCTCACCAATAAAAGCAGATTTTCCGACTCCCGAATTCCCGGCGACTAAAACAAGTTCGCTATTTCCTGATTCACAAACTCTTTTAAAAATGGAAAATAACGCTTGGATTTCACGATCTCTCCCATAGAGCGTTTGCGAGACGTGCAAAACGTTTTTCTTATCGTGTTCTCCTATTTGGAACGATGTTTCACCCTGTTGAAGCTTTAATAGATCCATTTTGAGACCATATGCACTGCTATAGCGATCATCTGCGCTTTTTGCCATGAGTTTTTGAACGATCGATGACACCATAGGAGGAACATTTAAGTTGATCTCATGGATAGAAGGAGGGAACTTTGCTAGATGAAAATAAATAAGTTCAAGTGCATCTAGACCTTCAAAAGGGCATTTTCCTGTCAGCATTTCATAAAATGTGACTCCTAAAGAATAAAAATCTGTTCTATAATCAATCAGGCGATTCATTCGCCCGGTTTGTTCAGGAGAAAGATAGAGCAAACTGCCTTCTAAAACGTTGGGATTAACCATATTTTGGGTTTCAAACGCCAGTTTTGAAGAGATGCTAAAATCAATGAGTTTTACATTCCAATTGGAATCGACCATAATGTTAGAGGGTTTAATATCTTTATGGATAATGCCATTTTCATGGAGCTTTTCCAGCGCAAAGGCAAGCTGAATAGCAATCGGTAAAAAATCGCTTAAATTCAAGTTTTTTCTTTGGCTGATAATTTCGTCAAGTGTCTTGCCATGAATGTCTTCTAGCACCAAAAATAGGCGATTCTGATACCGAATTATATCTTCTGCATGGATGATCCCCTCACAGTACCGGTCTTTAATCATCTCATATTCATGTTGAAGTTTAGAAATCTCTTTTAAGGATGGAAATTCACTCTTCTGCGTTTTTAAAATAAATTTCTGTTGATCTGTTTTCCTTAAAGCTTGATAAGCAATAGTTTGTGTATTTTGATAAAGGATATCGATAATTTTATAATCGTGAATTTCTAACATACACATATTCATCTGTTTTAATAAACGCTTTCAAAACCTATTATATCAAAATCTTTTTTATAATAACGCATTATAATTTAGGGATATTTCTTATGAGTTTTACTCCACTAAATTTTGACAAGTTAATATTTTAATCCCTATAATTGAATAAAAAGGCAGAAATCATGATGCCCTATAAAATTTTAATTGTTGATGATGAACCTGAAATGTCCATAATTATACTTGAAGGGTTCAGTAACCGAATAAAAAAACACGGTTTGAATTCACTTTCGCCTCTAATGGTCTGGAAGCTCTCGAAAAGTTAAAAGAAGATAGCGATATCCATATCATTTTAATCGATATTAATATGCCAGTTATGAACGGGTTAGAACTTCCGCGGAGATTCCGAAGCTGAATCGTCTTTATCGAGCCTTAATCGTTACAGCTTATGGAGATATGAGCAATATTCGCAAAGCTATGAACTTAGGAGCTTCAGACTTTATCACTAAACCGTTTGACTTGCCTGATTTTGAACTCGCTATTGATAATGCGATAAAACAATACCAAAGCATGCTAGAAGCAGAGGAAACAAAATCGCATGTTTTAGATATCCAGAAAGAACTTAAAATCATTGATCCTTTAAAACCCTTAGATTTATCCACAAAGCAGCAGACCTTGCGTACATTGCGCAATACGATTTCTAACTCGAAACTTTGGAAGCTGCCAAAACTGAGCCTATTGCTATTGTAGGGATGTCTTGTCGCTTTCCTGGCGCCCATAACTTAGAGCAGTTTTGGGATTTGCTGATCTCTGGCCAAGATCCGATCAAACAAGTTCCAGAAGAACGCTGGAATGTCGATGAATTTTACGATGCTAATCCCGCAATTCCTGGGAAAATCGTGACTCGTTTGGGAGGTTTTATTGAGGATGTCGACAAGTTCGACGCTTCTTTTTTTTCGATCGCTCCCAAAGAAGCGGAAACATTAGATCCCCAGCAGCGGCTTTTAATGGAATTAACATGGGAAGCTCTGGAACATGCGGGGATAACTCCCGGAAAACTGCGTGGATCTAAAACCAGCATTTTTGTAGGGGTATCTTCGAGCGATTATGCTCTCTTAATAGATAGATATGGACTTGCACAAGATATAGATCTCTTTCAGGTAGCAGGGAAGTTGCTCGGCGGGGGTGCTGGAAGACTCGCGAATTTCTTGGGTGTTACTGGGGAAAGTGTAGCCATTGACACTTTCACCTCATCCTCCCTTGTTGCTCTTCACCATGCTTGCCTAAATCTGCGTGAAGGAGAGGCGCCCTTATCTATCGTTGCGGGAGTCAATCTCATCTTATCGCCTGTTAACAGCATCAGTTTTTCTTCCGCTCATATTTTAGCCAAAGATGGGCATTGCAAAACTTTTGATAGCGCAGCGGATGGCATTTGTCGTAGTGAAGGGGGCGGAGTTGTGATTTTGAAACGTTTAAAAGATGCTATTCGCGATAAAAATAAGATCTTAGCAGTCATTAAAAGTACAAATATCAATCAAGATGGGGATACTTCTAACTTTAGAGCCCCCAGCCAAACTGCGCAAACAGCTCTTATAAACGAGGCGTTGCTAGGAGCCGCGTTAAAACCGGGTGAGATCAATTATATTGAAGCGCATGGGACTGGAACCCCCTTAGGGGATTTAATAGAGACCCAAGCGCTTAAAGAGGTATTTGGAAATGACCCCAACCGGAATGAGGCTCTTTTAGTCGGATCGGTTAAATCAAATATTGGCCATTTGGAAGCGGCTGCTGGGATTGCTGGCTTAATCAAAGTTGTAGCCTCTTTGCAACATCAGCTCATTCCAGTAAATCTACATTTGAAACAACTCAATCCCAAATTACCTTTTGAAGCAATACCTGCCAAAGTCATTGTTGACACCCCTTATCCTTGGTTGACTTCCCACGAGCATCTACGAAGAGCTGGGGTAACCTCCATTGGCTTTATGGGAACTAATGCACATGCAATTCTAGAAGAGGCTCCCCAAACAGAAAAGAAAAAAACGATCCATACACGTCCTTGGCATCTCTTGCCTCTTTCAGCTAAAAACGAATCCGCTCTTGAAGACCTCATCGTTCTTTATCAAAAGCATCTTCAATCCCATCCTGAACAAGCATTAGCAGAGATTGCCCATACAGCTACTGGAGGACGAGAACATTTTGAAAATAGGCTCGTTTGCATAGCTAAAACAAATGCTGAATTGCTTGCTAAATTGCAAAAGGGAGACTATTTGACTGGCAAAGCCCGTCCAATTCCTCCAAAAATCGCCTTTTTTTTCACAGGTCAAGGCTCACAATATCCACAATTGGGCAAACAGCTGTATGAAACTCAAACCGTATTTAAAGAAGCCTTTGATCGATGCTCTAAGAACGAAACATTCGCTTTCGAATACGCCCTTGCAGAGCTATGGAAAAGCTGGGGAATTATCCCCGATTATGTGATAGGACAGGGCATCGGAGAATCTGTTGCTGCAACTATTTCTGGAAGTTTAACTTTAGAAGAGGGCCTTAAGTCGATTTCGGATCCTCTTTTCAATCCAGACAAATTTAATGAAAAGATTAAACAGCTGCAGATGAAAGGTTGTGAGGTGTTTTTAGAAATCGGAATGGGCATGGAAAGAGAGAGTTTGCCGGAAGGATTTAAAACTTGGCTCCCTTCATTAAAACAAGAGCAGGAGGTTTGGCTGACCATTTTAGATAGTCTAGCGCAGCTCTATCTTTTAGGCTTACCGATCAATTGGGATGGCTTTGACATGCCTTATCATCTTAATCAAGTGGATCTTCCCACCTATCCATTCCAAAGGCAAAGCTACTGGTTTGAAACCTTAGCTGAACCTAAACGGTTACTTAAAAAAACTGAATCCCCCCTGCTGCAACAACTCCAAAAAGCGATCCCAAGCCAACGGAAGGAAATTTTAAATGCTTATTTAAGACAATTAACACAAACACTTTTGAAGTTTCCTTCGCAACAAGACCTGAAAGATGAACAAGGTTTTGTGGCAAGTGGTATGGACTCTTTATTGGCCACGCAATTTAGAAATACTCTTCAAGAAGAGCTTGGCAACGATTATACCCTTCCTACAACTTTGGCATTTGACTATCCCAGCATAGCTGCCATCATGCGCTATTTTGAAAATTCGATTTTCCCTTTAATCGGCATTCAAACAGAAAAAACAAAACAGAAAAAACGGACAAAAATCAAGGAGGGGGAACCTATTGCCGTGATCGGGATCGGTTGCCGTTTCCCCGGCGGCGCGAATCACCCGGAGAGGTTTTGGCAACTCCTTGAACAGGGTTTTGATGGAATTAGTGAAATCCCCAAAGAGCGTTGGAATGCAGATAGTTATTTTGATAAAGATCCTGATGTTCCAGGGAAAATGTACACCCGGCGAGGGGGTTTTTTAACTATACCTGTTGACCAATTTGATCCTCTTTTTTTTGGAATTAGCCCGCGTGAAGCCGAATTAATGGATCCTCAGCAAAGGCTCTTATTAGAAGTCGCTTGGGAAGCTCTTGAAGATGCTGGCATCGATCCCACGTCGTTAGCAGGAACACAATCAGGTGTTTTTATGGGAGTCAGCTTCCATGATTACGAAAATCTTTTAAGTAAATACGCTTCCACGGACGATATTAATGCATATTTTTCAACGGGAAATGCCCCTAGTGTCCTATCCGGACGCCTTTCCTATTGTTTAGGTTTGCAAGGGCCTAGCATGTCGATCGACACGGCCTGCTCCTCTTCCCTCACGGCTCTTCATGAAGCTTGCAAAAGCTTAAAAGAAGGGGAAAGCGATTTAACTTTAGTAGGAGGGGTCAATCTCATCCTCAGTCCCGATTTGACTATTAATTTTTGCAAAGCGCATATGCTTGCAAAAGATGGTTATTGTAAAACATTTGACGTTAGTGCAGATGGCTATACAAGAGGGGAAGGGTGCGGTGTTATCGTTTTAAAACGTCTCTTGGATGCACAGCAAAACAACGATCGGATCTTAGGGGTCATCCGAGCGACTTCTGTTAATCAAGATGGAGCGACATCAGGATTAACCGTCCCGAATGGAGAAGCGCAATCTAATTTAATCAAGGAGGCTTTACAACAAGCGAATCTGACTCCCGACGCGATCGATTACATTGAAGCGCATGGAACAGGCACCTCGCTGGGAGATCCGATTGAGGTCAATGCTATAGGCTCAATTTTCAGCAATCGAAGGGATAATCCCCTTCTTTTGGGAAGTGTAAAAACAAATATAGGACATTTGGAATCAGCCGCCGGCATTGCCGGTATGATCAAAGTGCTCTTATCCTTGCAGCATGATGCCATCCCCCCTCATCTTCACTTTAACACCCTCAATCCTCACATTGATTTGAATAAAATCCCCGCTATGATTCCTTTGACGCTCACATCCTGGCAAAGGGGAAAGAGACCCCGTTTAGCTGGCATTAGCTCCTTTGGATATAGTGGAACAAATGCCCATGCTATCATTGAAGACGCTCCCCTTCAGACAAATTTAAAAAAAAGTTTCGATCGACCCCTACATCTCCTTACACTCTCAGCTAAAACAGAAGCTGCTCTCAAAGAGATGATCCCCATTTATCGACAGTTTCTGTCTAATACGCGAGAAGAGCTTGTAGATATAGCCTATACCGCAAATACGGGGCGCGCCCACTTTGAAAATAGAGTAGCCTTAATAGGCAATTCTAAAGAGGAAATGGTGTTAAAATTACAAAATCAACCCATTCATACCCTCGCTAAACTCCCTAAACTCGTATTTTTATTCGATGGTCACACCCCTTTCGACACTCAGCTCTATGAAAACCAGCCTGCTTTTAAAGAGGCCTTTGACCTTTGCTCTAGCAATAAATTATTTGCTTTTGGGTATGCTCTTGCAGCACTTTTAAAATCGTGGGGAATCATTCCCGACTATGTTCTGGGAAAAGGAGTTGGTGAATTTATCGGAGCAACGGTGGCAGGAATTCTCAGTGTGGAAGATGGCTTGAAAGCAGCTAGCAACCATTTTGAAAACATTGCCTGCTTGCCCCCTCAATTGGGCTTTATTTCCAGCTTTACCGGCAAGCTCGCAGGTTCGGAGGGGATCTCCCCAGAAATTTGGATAAAAAATAGCTCTGATCATTTTGAAGAAGGGATCAAACTTGTAAAATCATTTCTTCAAGTGAACATCGACTCATTAAATGAATGGCCAACCTTACTGGAAAAGTTGCGTGAGCTTTATCTGTCGGGTGTTGCAATTGACTGGAAAGTTTTTGATTCTTCTTACCACCGTAAAAAGATTCCACTGCCCACATACCCCTTTCAAAGGCAAAGTTACTGGGCAAAAGCGATAACCAGGTCACAAAAACCTATAAAAAATCGAGTGCATCCCTTATTAGGTGAATGCATCACCTCTTCATTATTAAAGGAAAAGGAATTTGAAAATCTTCTCGATCTTGGCTTTCTGCCCTATCTTGAAGATCACCAGGTTTATAATCATATCATCTTTCCTGCTGCAGCCTATGTAGAAACTTTTATTGCAGCCGGAAACCAGATTTACGACCATCCTCAAATGGTATTAGAAAGTCTGGTGATCGAAAAACCCTTAATCCTTTCTCACAACACACCCCTTCTTACACAACTTATCGCAGAGCCAGAGGGAGAAGAGGGCTATCATCTCACGCTATATAGTACCAATACTCAGCAACATGCCTCTGTACGGATCCATCCTACAAAAGAGAACACACCTGTCTCCTTGGTAGATTGGGAACAATTATGTTCCTCCCATGAAAATTCTATCTCTATACCCGACTTCTACCAGAAACTTGCAAAATGGGGCCTTCAGTATGGCAAGGAGTTCCAACCTATTCGAGAGCTTAAAACCCATCAAAATGAGGTGATTGCTGAATTGCAAAGAGGGCAAGATATTCATTGTCTCTTGGATCCTCGTCTTTTGGATGGGTGCCTACAAGCCTTCTTTGCTGCTATCTCACATGAGGCTGTTTATCTTCCCGTAAGTATCGATCAACTCACCCTATTCTCTCCTCTTAGTCAAACGATCCGCATGCATGGTAAATTGACCCAGCAAACTGAGAGTGGATTTATAGCTGATTTTAATCTCTTTTCACTCGAAGGGCAAATTTTAGCCCAAGTGAAAGGATTGCATATGCGCAAGGCGGATCAAGTTCATCTCCTGCATATGTTAGAGAGAGATGAAGTTGATTGCTATGAACTGATATGGCAACAAAAATCTCTGCAACCAATCAATAAAGAGCTGGGCGGTAAATGGATCATTTTCTCTGAAAATGATCCATTTACCGCCCAGCTCAAAGAACAAAAATGTCAATGGATAGATGTAAAAAATGCACCTACCAAAGAAGAGATTCTGAATCTTCTTAAACAATATGAGCCTTTCACAGGTATTCTTCATATTTTTGGAAGCTTAAAACAAGCACTTCAGCTCTCACAAGCCGTTGTCCTGCTTAATTCCATTGAAAAACCCCTTCTTTGTTTTATTACAGAAGGGTCAGAGGGTGTTGATTCGATGCCTAATCTTTCACAGGCCCCTCTCAACGGTTTTTACAAAACGCTAAGGCAGGAATATCCAGAGCTCCGCTTACGCCATATTGATCTAGATCCTCAAGCGAATACAAAGCAAAATATTGATCACCTTTTGAATGAACTTGTCCAACAAGAAGATAACGAAGATCAAGTCGCTTATATTAAAGGGATGCGCTATGTTCCCCGCCTCACCCGCCTTAAGGAGGGCAAGAAAAAGGAACAGCTCACCGTGCCAGCATCGAAGGTTTTTCAGTTAGATACCGACTCAAAAGGTTCTTTGGATAGCTCTACCTAAAACCCATTACGCTTTCGTCCCTTAAACCTCATGAAATACTGATACAGGTGAAGGGAGCTGGTTTAAATTTCCGCGATGTCTTGAATGCGATGGGACTCTATCCCGGAGATGCTGGAGCCATGGGTCTAGAAGTGGCTGGGATTGTAACAGCTATTGGACAAGGGGTCACCGAGTTCAAAGTAAACGACTCGGTCGTAGGCTTTTCTTCAGGCTGTTTTGCCAATCAGGTCGTAGGTCACGATCTCCTTTTTGTCAAAAAACCTTCTCAATTAAGCTTTGTCGAAGCAGCGGCTTTGCCGATTGTGTTTGCTACCGCCTACTATGCTTTACAAATTCTGGCCCAACTTAAAGCGGGAGAAAAAGTGCTCATTCACGCTGCCGCAGGTGGTGTGGGTTTGGCTGCTGTTCAAATTGCACAGCAGATAGGCGCTGAAATTTATGCGACAGCTGGCAGCGAGGAAAAACAAGCATATTTAAAGAAACTTGGTGTAACCCATGTGTATCATTCACGCTCTCACGACTATGCAGATCAAATTCTAAAAGAGACGAATGGGCAAGGGGTCGATGTTGTCTTAAATTCGCTTTCAGGGGAAGGTTATATTGCCAAGACATTGAGGGCTTGCCACCAAAGAGCTCGTTTTATCGAAATTGGCAAAAGAGATATTTGGACGCCCGAGGAAATGAGCAAAGCAAGACCTGACATCGCTTATTTTATCTTTGCTTTAGATGAGATGATCGCTCATCAAATTCAAGAGGCACACGGCTTACTCAAGAGCGTTGTTGATCAATTTGTCGATAACAAACTTAAAGCGGTGCCCTGTATCAGTTTCCCGCTGACCGATGCTTTATCTGCTTTCCAATATTTACAACGAGCCAAACAGATTGGCAAAGTCGTGTTGATTCCTTTAGAAGCTAAGGGTTTACAAATTGATCCGTCTGCTAGCTACTTAATCACAGGAGGATTGGGTGGTTTAGGTTTAAAAGTGGCTCACTGGCTTGCCCATAAAGGAGCTAAACATTTGGTCTTAATTGGACGCAAAGCATCTCAAGAACACACTCTCTTAAACCAATTGAAAAGTGATGGCATTCAAGTCGAAATTGCTTCCCTTGATGTGGCCGATGAACCAGCTGTGACTCACCTCATGCAACAATTTGGAAAAAAATGGCCTGAGCTTAAAGGTATCATTCATGCTGCCGGTATTCTGGATGATGGGACCATCCTCTCACAAGATTGGCCCCGTTTTGAAAAGGTCCTGGCACCAAAAGTACTCGGTGGCTGGAATCTCCATCAAGCAACAATCGAAAAGCCCTTAGATTTCTTTGTTCTCTTCTCATCGATTGTTTCTGTTTTAGGCAACCCTGGGCAAAGTAATTATGCCGCTGCCAATGCTTTTTTGGATGCCTTAGCTGATTTTCGCAGTGACAAAGGCTTGCCTGCATTAAGCATTAATTGGGGACCTTGGGGAGAAGTGGGAATGGCCGCTTCGTTGACAAATATCCATCAAGCTATGGGATGGCACCCAATTCCACCTGCCCTTGGAATTAGAGCCTTAGAGTTTGCCTTAGAGCAATCCAAAGTACATCTTATGATTGCCAACATCGACTGGAAAACCTATTTAAGTAAGCAAAATCGTGAAATTGGATTTCTTAGTAAACTTACCACTCGCGATCAAAAAAAACAAGAGACTCAAACACTCCTTCAATTACTTCAGAAGGATATTCCAACGCATAGAAAAGAAACGTTATGCGAATTCTTGCGTCATTTAACGAAAGAAACTTTAGGCATGACGGAATCACATGCCATAAGTGACGATCAAGGATTTTTTGACTTAGGGATTGATTCCTTAATGGCCATCGAATTTAGAAATACACTTCAAGCTGCAATGGGAACAAGTTTTCTCCTTCCCACTACATTGATATTTGATCGTCCCACCATTAATGCCCTGGCAGATTACCTTAAAACAGTGCTGCTTCCTGAAGAAAAGGAAATCGTTGAGAACGAACTTGCAGAAACAAGCATCGAAAGAGAAATGAAAAAAGAGATAACAAAAAAGGAAAAAGAGATTGCAGGTATGAATGTAGAAGAACTTAATAAACTCATCGAACGCATTTAAAAAGTTATGGATAACGAAAAAGAAAAGTTGCTACAAACGCTTCAAAAGGCCGTCTTAGCGCTAGAGACGACACGCCATGAACTTAAGCTGTTGAAGCAACAGCAAAATGAATCCATCGCCATTATTGGAATGGGGTGTCGTTTCCCAGGTGGCGCCAACAATCCCGAAGCTTTCTGGGAATTGCTAAAACAGGGCTATGATAGCGTCTGTGAAATTCCCAAAGCGCGCTGGAACCCAGAAGAGTATTACGATCCTGATCCTGAAAAACCCAACAAGATGTATGTGCGCGAAGGGGCATTCTTAAACGTTCCCATCGATCAATTCGATGCGCCGTTTTTTGGCATTAGTCCAAGAGAAGCCGAGTGGATGGATCCGCAACAAAGACTCCTTCTAGAAGTAAGTTGGGAAGCCTTGGAAAACGCTGGAATCAATCCTAAAAGCTTAAATAATTCCCATTGTGGCGTGTTTATGGGTGTATGCTTCCAAGACTATCGCGATCTTTTGATTCAAGCACACGGGAAAAATATTGAGGCTTATTTTGGCACGGGCAATGAAAATAGCATTTTATCAGGACGCTTATCCTATTTTTTCGGTTTGCAAGGCCCAAGCCTCACGTTAGATACGGCCTGCTCCTCTTCTCTTGTTACAGTACATGAAGCCTGCAAAAGTTTGCGGTTAGAAGAGTGTCACTTAGCGTTAGCTGGTGGCGTCAACCTCCTTCTCAATCCTGATTGGATGGTAAACTTTTGTAAAGCCCATATGCTAGCAACTGATGGCCGTTGCAAGACCTTCGATGCTAGAGCGAATGGGTATGGGCGAGGCGAGGGTTGCGGCGTCGTCATTTTGAAACGTCTGTCGGATGCCTTAAATGAGGGAGACAGAATCTTAAGCATCATTCGTGCAAGCGACGTCAATCAAGATGGGACGACCTCAGGTCTAACTGTGCCAAATGGCGAAGCGCAAGCATCTCTTATTCGTTCGGCTTTAAAGCACGCCGAGCTTAAAGCCTCAGCTATCGATTATATTGAAACGCATGGCACAGGCACACCCTTAGGAGATCCGATTGAAGTAGGAGCTTTAGAAGCTGTATTTGCGAAAACGAGAGAAAAACCTCTTCTTTTGGGAACCGTCAAAACGAATATAGGCCATCTCGAGTCAGCAGCAGGCATTGCAGGTCTCATCAAGGTTGTTTTGGCTCTGGTACATGAAGCCATACCTACTCACCTTCATTTTGAAAAGCTTAATCCCCATATTCACTTAGACCAAATTCCCGCCAAAATCCCTTTAGAGCTTACGCCTTGGCCAAGAAGTGATCGGCCACGCCTAGCAGGGATTAGCTCTTTTGGTTTTAGTGGCACCAATGCACATGCCATCATCGAAGAATCACCCAAGAGAAACGAAAAACCAGTTGAAAAGGAACGCCCTTTACATGTGTTAGCTCTTTCAGCTAAAAATGAAGCATCACTACTTGCAAGTATTGCTCTTTATCAAAAACATCTCGTGGAAAATCCCAAACAAGAATTTGCTGATATCGCTTATACAGCAAATGCCGGCCGTGCTCATTTTGAAGAAAGAGTAGCCTTTGTGGCCTCTTCTCAGACCGATCTATTGCATTTGTTACAAAAAGGTGATTATAAAATCATCCAAGCTTCAGCTAAACCACTCAAAATCGCATTTCTGTTTGCAGGGGAAGGCTCTCAAAACTCCAAGATGGGCCAAAAGCTTTATGACACTCAACCAGTTTTCAAAGAAGCTATAGATCGCGTTTCCCAACTGTTGGCCTTAGATAAACCTCTTACAGATCTTCTTTTCAAAGAGGAACATGCCCAAACCTTAAATCAAACTGGTAACATGCAACCCGCCCTATTTGCTTTTGAATATGCCTTGGCAGAGCTTTGGAAGAGTTGGGGAATCCTTCCTGATTATGTCTTGGGACATAGTGGTGGCGAATATGCCGCAGCTACGGTGGCTGGCATGTTAAGTTTGGAAGATGGTCTTAAGCTAATCTCTGTACGAGAGCGTTTAATGCAAGCACTACCTAAAGTGGGCGCAATGGGAGCTGTCACGCCAGATCTTCAAGAGGAATTTCGCCACGTGGCAGAATCGATCACCTACCATACTCCAAAGTTCGGCTTTGTCTCCAACTTGACAGGTCAATTGATGAACGAAGTCGATGCAAACTACTGGGTCCAGAATATCCACAGCCCTATGAAGTTTTGCGAGAGCATTCAATATATCTATGCTCAAGGGTGCGATCTCTTTTTGGAAATGGGCCCCGACTCTGTTCTCATTGACATGGGAATGGACTGTCTGCCAGAGATTCAAGCCACTTGGTTGCCGAGTCTCAAGCGTGGGTTTGAGGAGTGGAAAACATTGTTGGATAGCCTCTCGCAATTGTATTTGCGAGGTGCCAAGATCGACTGGACTGGCTTTGACAAACCCTACCCGCGACAAAAATTGAGTTTGCCGACCTATCCCTTCCAGCGAGAATCTTACTGGATCAAAACAGCTACTCCCGTTGTTCCAAGAGATGTTTTATCCAGTAGCCATCCCATGCTTTTGCGCCAAATGGATTCCCACTTGGCTACCATTTTTGAAACGGAAATCAATGAAACATGGCCCGATTTTATTGAAGATCACAAAATTTATGAACATGTTGTTGTAGCAGGGGCAACCTATGTGTCCACTTTGCTATCAATTGCCAAAACACTCTTCAATCAAACCCATTATCAAGTCGTAAATGTTGAATTTTTAAGCCCTCTTATTTTGCAGGCTGGTGAAAGCTGTATTGTCCAATCTTTGATTCATCCCCTAGAAAATGATAAACGCTACTTTGAAATCTTGAGCAGGCCTAAAAATGCTCCAGAAGCAATTTGGACGCTCCATACTAAAGGCTGGCTAAAAGAAGGATCTCAAACAAGCTTAGGGGCATCAGAAAACATTCCCTCTATTTTGGCTCTTTGTCCAACGAAATATTCCAAGCAAGAGTTATACGAAAGAATCCTTGAATTTGGATTAGCTTTAGGCGATCGCTTCCAATGGATAGAGTCCTTGTTTGTCGGAGAAAATGAAGTTTTAGCGCGTTTGCGCTTGCCAAAAGAGATCCAAGAAACACAATTTATTTTGCCACCTGGAATGATCGATGCCTGTTTTCAAGTCATTTTAGGAAAAATTCTAAAAGATAAGGCATTAAGTCAAATGATCGCTATCCCTTTTAGTATTCAGGAATTTTCCTATGACGAAAGTTTAGGCAAGCCAGTTTGGATACATGGAATTTATCACTCAGAAGTGGCCAAAGAAAATTTCATGCATATGGATTTAACGCTGCTCAACGAAGAAGGCAAACCCCTTGGTCATATCTTAGACTTTGTAGCTCGATCTGCTCCCAAAGAAACTCTATTAAAAGGGATTCAAAGTGATATTCAAAATTGGTTTTATGAAATTATTTGGGAACCTCGCCCTCTTTCTCCATCAAAACTCCAGCCCATTCAGGGAAAATGGTTAGTGTTCGCGGATTCGGAAGGGCTAGTCGATCGATTGTTGGATAAAATCAAAAGTCCAGACTGTCATCCCATTACTATTCAATGTGGCAACCAATTTTTGCAGATCGGAGAAGACCACTACCAAATCAACCCTAAAAATGGTCCAGAGATGGTTGAGTGGATTCAGGATAGACTCAGCAAGGAAACCATTGTTGGAATCATTGATTTATGGCCTCTCAACAAAACTGATTCTGAAACCAAGAATTTGCTATTTCTTTTTCAAGCTATGATGACCGCGAAATTGCAGGTATTACCTGACCTTTGGTTGATCACGAATAATATCCAACCCCTTGGAAATTCCCCGATTCATCTGAATCAGACGCCTCTCAATGGATTAAGAAAAACTGCGCTTCTTGAATATCCAGAGCTCACTTGCCGACAAATTGATGTAGACAGTTTAATCGATCCTGAACAACACGGTCAACTTCTTCTGCAGGAAATGCAAAGCTTAAGCATTGATGATCAAGTGGCATATCGAGAAGGCGTGCGTTATGTCCCCCGTTTGATGCCTCAAAGTAAAATCAAGGAACAAAAGCGTTTGACTGTTCCCAATGATTCTTTTTTCTTCCTCGATACCTCTTCGAAAGGTCCTTTGGAACATTTATTTTTAAAAACTGTGAATTTGCCTCCTATCTTGGGACCACAAGAAATAACCGTAGAAGTAAAAGCGAGTGGCTTAAACTTTCGCGATGTCTTAAATGCGATGGGTCTTTATCCTGGCGATCCAGGATTAATGGGGCTGGAATGCTCCGGCATTGTGACAGCAATTGGCCGCGACGTGTCTGCTTTCAAAGTCGGTGATCCTGTTGTTGGCATGGCTTCAGGCACTTTCTCAAATCAAGTTGTGGGAAATGCTATAAATTTTGTTCCAAAACCTCCTCATCTAAGCTTCGTCGAAGCAGCCGCCTGTCCAGTCGTTTTCGTTACAGCCTATTATACTTTGCATGAACTTGCTAAGCTTAAATCTGGAGAAAGGGTTCTAATCCATGCTGGCACAGGAGGTGTTGGACTTGCCGCTATTCAGATTGCGCAACATATCGGGGCTGAGATTTATGCAACCGCTGGCAGCCAAGAGAAACAAGATTACTTGCGCCATTTAGGCATTAAGTACATCTATCACTCCAGAAATTTAGATTATGCAGATGCAATCTTGCATGATTCAGACGGTAGGGGAGTGGACGTTGTCTTAAATTCTCTTTCTAGCCCAGGTTTTATTGCAAAAACAGTCAGTGCTTGTCATGCCAATGCGCGTTTCATTGAAATTGGGAAGAGAGGAATTTGGACTCAAGAAGAAATGGTACGCACACGACCTGACATTGCCTATTCTATCTTTGCTTTAGATGACATGCTCCTTAATCAACCGCAAAAAGTGCAGCCTCTTCTGAAAACGATCATGGATCACTTTACACGTAAAACTTTTAACCCTCTACCCTCTCATAGCTTTGAATTAACAGACGCAATCGATGCTTTTCAGTTCTTACAAAAAGCCAAACACATTGGTAAGGTGGTCTTAATTCCTCCCTTGACCTTCTCTTCAATTTATCCTCAAGGGAGTTATCTTATCACAGGAGGATTAGGAGCTCTTGGACTAAAAGTGGCTGAATGGCTTGGGACAAAGGGAACGAAACATTTGGTTTTAGTTGGGCGCACTACTCCAAAAGAAGACACTTTGGAAACCATCCATCGACTAAAAGCCCAGGGTGTTCAAATAGAAGTGTTACAACTCGATATCTCGAAGACAGAAGAGGTGCATACCCTCATGCAATCTTTCGGACAAAAGTGGCCCGAACTCAAAGGCATTGTGCACGCTGCAGGCACTTTAGAGGATGCCGCCTTGCTATCGCAAGATTGGCCTAAATTTGAGCATGTTTTTGCCCCCAAAGTAGTAGGTGGATGGAATCTTCATCAAGCTTCTTTAGCTAAACCCTTAGATTTCTTTATCCTTTTTTCTTCGATCGCCTCTCTTTAGGTTCGCCCGGTCAAAGTAATTATGCCGCTGCCAACGCCTTTTTGGATGGCTTGGCTCATTTCCGTCGCCAACAAGGATTGCCCGCATTAAGCATTAATTGGGGACCTTGGTCAGAAATTGGCATGGCAGCCAAGCTGACAGCCCGCCATCGATCAAGTGGAATGATTCCACTCAGCCCCGAGGATGGAATGAATGCTTTTGAAATAGCTTTAAAACAGTCACAAAATCAGTTGATGATTGCTCCAATGAATTGGAAGCAGTTCCAGCACACCTATGAAAGAGAGTTGCCTTGGCTAGATGATTTGCTTCCTTCAGCATCTAAAAAAGAAGAGCCTCCTACCTTGCTTTCCAAGCTTAAAAAGGCTATTTCCCGCGAAAGAGAAACAATTATGCGCCACCATTTAAGGCTTTTACTGCACACCATTTTAGGGTTGCGATCCCATCAAACTTTAACAGACACCCAACGCTTTTTTGACAGTGGAATGGACTCTTTAATGGCCGTGGAGCTCAGAAATAGATTACAAAAAGATCTAGGTCAGAAGCAGGCTTTACCCGTTACCCTCGCTTTTGATTACCCATCGATTGACACTCTGACAAAATTTCTCGTTCAGCTCTTATTTGGTCAAGAAATCAAAAAAGAAGAAGCAGTCCCCGAAAAAGAACACGAAGAAAATAAAATAAAAGAACAGATTAACAAAATGGACCTGGATGAAATTTATAAATTAATCAAAGATAAACATGATTAAATGAACTTTATTGTCGGAAAAACTCTATTGTAAATTAGATTTTCTAATTTTATAATGAAATAAGGACATAATAAGGCAAGTGTTTTATGGATAAAAACAAAGAAGAAGACTTATTACATGTTCTTCAAGAAGCTGTCCTAACTCTTGAATCTACTCGATCGGAGCTTAAAAAGTTAAAGGAACAGCAAAGCGAGCCTATTGCTATTATTGGGATGGGATGCCGTTTTCCAGGCGATGCAAATAATCCAGAGAAATTTTGGGAGCTATTAGAAAAGGGCTTTGATGGAATTAGTCCAATTCCCAAAGAAAGATGGAATATTGATGATTATTATGATGCCAATCCTGACGCTCCAGCTAAAATGTATACCCGCTTTGGGGGATTTTTAACAGTCCCTATTGATCAATTCGATGCGCAATTTTTTGGCATTAGCCCTCGCGAAGTGGAATTCATGGATCCTCAGCAGAGACTTATGTTAGAAGTCTCCTGGGAAGCTTTGGAAAACGCTTTTATTAATCCTCAGTCTCTCTTTGGTTCCAAAGTCGGCGTTTTTATGGGGGTTTGCTTGCAAGATTATCGAGAAATCTTTCTTAAATCTGGTTCCCCTGAAGACATTTCGGCTTATTTTGGGACAGGTAATGTACACAGCATTTTGACAGGGCGACTCTCTTATTTATTGGGTTTACAAGGTCCTAGTCTAGCTGTAGATACTGCTTGCTCTTCTTCCTTAGTCGCTTTGCACTCCGCATGTCAAAGTTTGCATACTGGCGACAGTAATTTGGCCTTAGCGGGAGGTGTTAGTCTCATCCTGAATCCGGATTGGATGATTAACTTTTGTAAGTCCCACATGCTTGCTCCTGATGGTCACTGCAAAACGTTTGATGCAAAGGCAGATGGCTATGCAAGAGGGGAAGGCTGTGGGATTGTTGTATTAAAACGTTTATCTGACGCTTTAAAAGATAAAGATCCTATTTTAGCTGTAATTCGCGCAACTGATGTGAATCAAGATGGTGCGAGTTCTGGTTTAACTGTTCCTAATCGACACGCTCAAGCCTCTTTGATTCTTTCTGCTTTAAAAAAAGCTGGAAGAGAAGCGAAGGATATTGACTATATTGAAGCGCATGGCACAGGAACTTCATTGGGCGACCCGATAGAAGCAGGAGCTATAGCAGATGTATTTTCCGGAAAAAGAGAGAAGCCTCTTCTACTTGGATCGGTCAAGACGAACATTGGACATTTAGAAGGAGCTGCCGGCGTTGCCGGCCTCATTAAGGTTATCCTTTCTTTACAACATGCATCTCTACCTCCTCATCTGCATTTTGAGGAACTCAATCCTGGTATTAACTTAAATGATATTCCTGCACAAATTACTTCCTCTTTAACTCCCTGGCAAAAGGGAACTCACCCTCGGCTAGCGGGAATTAGCTCCTTTGGTTTTAGCGGAACTAATGCTCATGTGATCATAGAAGAGGCGCCATCCATAGAAAAAGAAAAAAACGTTAAAGAACGTCCCTTACATCTTTTGACCTTGTCAGCAAAAACTCAGGCGGCTCTTAACCAACTGGTAGAACTTTACAAAACACAGTTGCCTAATGAAGAGATGGCCGATATCGCTTTCACAGTAAATACAGGCCGTGCTCATTTTAATCATCGCATCATCGTTGTTTGCCAAACAAGAGAGGAACTCTTTCAGCATTTGCAAGCCAGTGATTATCTGTCCGGCGAAACATCAGAAAAGCCCCCAAAAATTGTTTTTTTCTTTTCGGGAAATTCCATGGAAAGCAGGGAATTGTTGGAAACTTCGCCTGTCTTTAAAGAGGCTTTCGAGAGGAGCCAAGGTCTTTTTGAATATGCCTTTTTTGAACTTATTAAAAGCTGGGGCATTATCCCCGATTATATCGCTGGCGAAAGACAAGAAGGTTTGACGGCTGATTATTGGAAAGCGTATGAAACGATCCAGAACATCCCTGAAGATGCGATTGTAATGCGTTCTCAAAACAACTGGAAAGATCTGCTTCAAACACTTGCACATCTATATTTAAACGGCTTTCCCATTGACTTTAAAGCATTTGATCGACCCTATTATCGTAAAAAAATCACATTGCCAACTTATCCGTTCCAAAGAGAAAGGTATTGGATAAAGGCCCAGGCTTTGAAGAAAAAACCCCGGTTTTCAAAAGAAGTGCATCCTCTCTTGGGCGAATTAATTACATCATCTTCTGAAGATAAGCTATTTAAAAACGAAATGGATTTAGATTTTCTTCCTTATCTTAAAGACCATGTTATATATGATAGTATTATCCTTCCTGGGGCTGCTTTCGTTGAACTTTTGCATGGTGCAGGAAAAAAGATTTTTGAAACCGATAATTTCACCATAAACAATATTTTATTCGAACAACCACTTGGCCTTGATATCAAAAATCCTAAACAAATAGAACTGTTAGCCAAACAAAATGATAGTGGGGAATATACAGCCTCAATATCTAGCCAAGAAGATCAATATTGGGTTACACATGTACATGGCGATCTATTAAATGTAGCCCCTCCATCTATCCCTAAAATGAATTGGCAACAGCTACAAGAGCTTTGTCAAAAATCGATCGATACTGACAGCTTATATGAGCTATTAGATTCTAGGGGTTACCATTACGGAAAGGAGTTTCAAACGATCCGTAAGATTTGGACAGGTAACAATGAATTTATAGCTGAACTCGACGGCGGGGCTTCTCCCACACTCATTGACGGCAGTTTGCATGCTTTAACTGCCATTGTAGCTGGCGAAGAAGGATGCGCCTATCTTCCTTTTAGTATGGAGAAGGTGTTTTGTTTTTCGGAATTAGGAAATGCCATTCGTATCCATGGCAAAGTGACACAAATATCTGGAAATAGTTTTACCTCCGATGTTGATATCTTCTCCTATGATGGCACACCGCATCTTATGATCCAGAATTTCCGCACCCAAAAAACGACTCCAGCCAAGATTCAGCAAATGCTCCAAAAGCAAATCAAACATAAAGAAGCTGATTGGTTTTATGAAATTTCTTGGCAGACAAAGTCACTAGAGGGATCCAATGTCCAACTTTTAGAATCATGGATAATTGTTTCACAGAAAGAAGAGATCATCGAAGGTTTAAAATCTAAAAGTGTAAAACCTGAACAAGCTATAGAAGAATTTGAAAAATGTCCTACAAAAGGAGTTGTGTGGTTCGCTTCAAGCGAAGATTCATTAAAAGATGCTTTATACTTTGTTCAAGCTCTCAGCAAACTGGAAACTAAACCAAAACTTTATTTCATTACGCGCGGCATCCAACCCATTGGTCCTATTCTTGACCTTTCTAATACTACATTCAATGGATTTTTCAGAACGTTAATACTTGAGATATCCGCTTTAAATTGCCGCCATATCGACATTCCTTCCGAAGAAAAACTACCTTTAGAAGAACTAATGGCGTCTGACAAAGAGGAGCAAGTTGCCTATCGGAAAAATATCAGATATGTGCCAAGACTCATTCGCAAAAAATTGAAGGAAGATGAGAAAGAATTCACAATCGATCCATCTTGCAGCTATTTAATAACCGGAGGATTTGGCGGCATGGGTCGCCGAGTCGCTCATTGGCTTGCTGAAAAAGGGGCTAAACATCTTGTTTTAGTAGGAAGAAAAATTGATTCAGATTTTTCAATACCTAATGTCACCATTGCAAAAGTTGCAATGGATATCGGAGACAAACCAGGCGTTCAAGCATTGATTCAGAAATTTGGAAATGAGTGGCCTGAGTTAAAAGGTATCATTCACGCTGCTGGGATTGCAGGTGGAGAAAATCCTATCTCCTCTCAAAGATGGGAACAATTTGAAAAAACCTTTGCTTCAAAAATACAAGGAAGCTGGAATTTACATGAATCTTCCTTGACTAAACCATTAGATTTCTTTGTTCTTTTTTCATCGCTTTCTTCTGTGCTAGGACTTCCTAGATCCAGTGATTACACTTCAGCTAATGCCTACTTGGAAGCTCTTTCCAACTTTCGACGTCAGATCGGTTTGCCCTCACTTGCAATCAGTTGGGGCTTTTGGGCTGACGTAGGTATGGCAGCTCAAATAGAGGGAAGCAAAGCAGGCCAAAAAAGTATAAAACCGGATGAAGGCGTCAAAGCTTTAGAGTTAGCTCTTCAACAAAACGATCCACATGTAGTTATTGCCGATATGGATTGGAATTACTATCCTTATCAACAAGTATTTTTGAATCGTCTGATTACAGTTAAAACCCAAGAGAAATCCATTCTCCTGCAACGTTTGTCAGAGGCGCGTCCTTCTGAAAGAAAAGAAATCTTAAACAAATATTTGCAACAGACAGTAGGAAAAATCTTAGGGTTATCAGCATTAGATCCGAATAAAGCATTTTTTGAAGCAGGCATGGATTCTTTAATGTCTATCGAATTGCGCAATCATCTACAGAGCGGACTTGGTAAAGAGTTTACGCTACCTATCTCAGTTGTTTTTGATCATTCAACAATTTCTAAGATGGGAAAATTTATCCTCAGTTTAGTCTTTCCAGCCACGGAATCAAAAGAAGTAGATAAAACTCATCTAGAAGAGAAGAAACTAGATAATCTTAAACAACAGGTCTATGAACCTATTGCTATTATTGGAATGAGCTGTCGATTTCCGGGTGGTGCTAACGATCCAGATAGCTTTTGGAAACTATTAGCTCAGGGTCGAGATGGCATTGTTGAAACTCCAGAAGAACGATGGGATTCGAATTTCTTTTATGATCCCAATCCCGAAGCACCTGGAAAAATGTACACAAAATGGGGAGGATTTTTAAACGTTCCCGTTGACCAGTTTGATGCTAACTTCTTTAGAATAAGCCCGCGTGAAGCCGAATACATGGATCCACAACAAAGGTTGCTGTTGGAGGTGAGTTGGGAAGCTTTGGAAAATGCCGCTATCAATCCCTTATCTTTAAAGAATTCGCTGACAGGGGTGTTCATTGGAGTCATTAATTGGGATTATGGTCAACTTTTAGCCCAATACTCATTTGAAAACTACAATGCTTATATGACGACTGGAATTGCATATAGCGCATTGGCGGCACGAGTTTCATATTTTTTGGGCTTGCAAGGCCCATCTATGACTATAGATACGGCTTGTTCTTCGTCTCTTGTCACTCTCCATAATGCTTTCAAAGGCCTACAAAACCAGGAGTGTGACTTAGCCCTCGCTGGCGGTGTGAATTTGATGCTTTTTCCCGGTACTTTCATCAATTATTGTAAATCTCATATGCTTGCAAAAGATGGATATTGCAAAACGTTTGATGCAGATGCAGATGGTTATAGCCGCGGAGAAGGCTGCGGAATTTTAGTCTTAAAACGTTTATCAGATGCTATTCAAAATAACGATCCTATTTTGGCTGTAATAAGATCCGCAACTACCAATCATAATGGCGATAGTTCCGGACTTACAGTACCTAATGGGGTAGCTCAAACAGCATTGATTCGTAGAGCACTTAAAAACGCAGAACTAGAAAGTCATGCTGTCGATTATATAGAAGCTCATGGTACAGGAACATCGCTTGGCGATCCTATTGAAATGGATGCCTTAGCATCTGTCTTTAAAGGAAAAAGAGAGCAGCCCTTATACGTCGGTTCGGTTAAAACCAATGTTGGACACCTTGAGGGGGGTGCAGGTGTAGCAGGGGTTATCAAGACGGTTTTGGCATTAAATCATGAAGCGATACCACCACATATTCACTATAAACAAGTCAATCCCCACATCTCGCTTGATGCTATTCCCGCTAAAATTCCTCTCACATTGACTCCATGGCCAAGATCCAATCGTAGACGAATTGCCGGTGTCAGCTCGTTTGGGATGGGGGGAACGAATGCACACGCAATCATTGAAGAACCCCCCTTCCTTGAAACAAAGAAAAATCCTATCGATCGTCCATGGCATATCTTGACATTATCTGCTAAAACGCAAGCTGCTCTTGATCAACTGATTGATTTATACAAAAGACAATTACCAGAAGTGGATTTCGCGGATATAGCATATACAGCAAATACCGGTAGAGCCCATTTTGCACACCGTGCAGCGGTTTTGGCTCAAACAAAAGAGGAATTTCTCGATCATTTGAAAACAGAAAGTTTCCTTATAGGACAAATGCCTGCAAACCTTCCTAAGATTGCCTTCATTTTTACAGGTGAAAAAAGGGAGAATTCAGAATTCATGGAAACCTCGTCAGTTTTTAAAGAGGCCATGGAACGAAGTCAAGGCTTATATGAATACGCCCTTTTTGAATTGTGGAAAAGCTGGGGGATAACCCCAGATTATGTGGCAGGTGAGGGGATTGGAGATATAATCGCGGCATGTGCTGCCGGAATCATTACATTAGAAGAGGGCTTAAAGCTGATAGCGGTTAGAAATAATGGATCTGAATTAGAAAAAGTGGCTAAAGAAATTCAGTATAACGAACCCCAGATAGAGTTTTTGTCTAGCTGGACAGGCCAAGTCATTCAAGGAGAGAGCATGACTGCTGCCTATTGGAAACCTCATGATTCCAAAAGATCCCTTCCTGAAGGTTGTTTGATTATCGAACCTCAAGACAGTTGGAAAGATCTTCTTCAATCTCTTGCCGAGCTTTATTTAAAAGGGTTTCCCATCAGCTGGGAAAAATTTGATAAGCCCTACAATCGTAAAAAAGTTATTTTGCCTAACTATCCGTTCCAAAGAGAAAGGTATTGGTTTGAGAACCAAGCTTCGAAACAAACTGTAGTTGAAACTTCTTCTTGGTTTTACCAAATTTCCTGGCAGCCAAAAGAGGTAGAAAAAATCAAAGAAGAACAAAAAGGTTCTTGGTGGATTGTATCAGAAGATACCCAAGACATTGAAGGCTTAGATGCTAAACGCCTTAAACCCGAACAAGCGGTCTCGGAAAAAGGAGAGAACATTGCCGAACACGTGCTATGGTTCGTAAGGGGTCAAAACTCCTTGAAATATATTTTAGAGTTTGTTCAAGCCCTTGAAAAACTTGAGAAAAAACCGCAACTCTTTTTCATTACTCAAGGTATTCAACCGATCGGCCCTATGACTGATCTCGATAACGCAACTTTCAACGGCTTTTTTAAAACATTAAAGCTCGAAATGCCTTCTCTTAACACTCGGCATATCGATCTTGCTCTTAACGAAAAATGGCCTCCTGAAGAACTTTTAGCCGATGACTCGGAAGATCAAGTAGCCTATCGCCAAGGGATCCGCTACGTCCCTCGATTTGTTTATGAAAAAGAAATCGCAAAACAGGTTGAAAAAACCCTAGAAATTGACCCTAAAGGTAGCTATCTCATTACAGGCGGCCTTGGTGCTTTAGGTTTACTATGCGCCAAATGGCTTGTTGAGAAAGGCGCTAAACATCTTGTTTTGATTGGTAGAAGAGCGTCCCCATCCATTGAAATTCCTGGTGCCATCGTCGAAACTGCGCCGCTTGATGTTTCGGATAGAGTTGCAGTGGAGGCTTTGATACAGAACTTTGGAAAAAATTGGCCTGAATTAAAAGGGGTGATTCATACAGCTGGAGTGCTTGATGATGGCATTTTATCCTCTCAAAATTGGAGCCGATTTGAAAAAGTGTTCGCCCCCAAAGTTCAGGGCAGCTGGAATTTGCATGAATCAACTTTAAATAAGCCGTTGGATTTCTTTATTCTTTTTTCATCGGTCGCCTCCTCTTTGGGATCGCCAGGGCAAATCAATTATTCCTCAGCTAACTCTTACATGGATGCTCTAGCCTATTACCGACATGACAAGGGATTGCCTGCTTTATCTATCAGCTGGGGCCCTTGGTCCGAAGTAGGCTTAGCCGCCAAACTTACAGAACGTCATCGCTCCAGCGGCTTTATAGCTATCAAACCCAAAGAAGGTGTAAAAGCTTTTGAACTAGCCCTTAAACAAGCCTCGCCCCATGTTTCTATAGTCAATGCGGACTGGAAACTAGTTCCCTTTAGACAAACTTTTTTAAGCGAGCTAGTGGGAGTCAAGGGTGTAGAAGCTGCTATTCTTCTCCAACGTTTGAGTGATGCTCTACCCTCAGAGAGAAAAGACATATTAACTGATTATCTTCAAAAGACTGTAGGTAAGATACTAGGAATAAAAGAATTAAATCCTGAACAAGGTTTTTTTGAAGCGGGTATAGACTCTTTGATGACTAAAGAACTGCAAGCAAAACTTCAGGCTGATATTGGTGATTTACACACATTCCCTTCTACTTTAGCTTTTGATTATCCTAGTATTTCAAAGCTATCTCAATACTTTGAGGAGAAAGTCTTTCCATTAATTGGTATTAAGACCGCTGTTATTCCGAAATCCGCACCTATTAAGGAGAGCATAGAGAGTGCTGATCAGATTGCCATTATCGGCTTAAGCTGCCGCTTTCCAGGAGGAGCAAATAATCCACAGGCTTTTTGGGAATGTCTTAAACAAGGATATGATGGCATTAGCGAGATTCCTGCAGATCGGTGGGATATTGAAGCTTTTTACGATCCCCAACCTGATACACCAGGAAAAATGTACGTCCGCCGCGGCGGTTTTTTGAATGTTAGACCCGATACTTTCGATGCGGACTTTTTTGGAATTAGCCCCGAGAAGCGGAGTATATGGATCCCCAACAACGGCTTATTTTGGAAGTCACATGGGAGGCTTTGGAAAACGCGGGCATTAATCCCTTATCTTTAAAAGAATCCCCCACAGGAGTGTTCATAGGGATAACCAATACTGACTATCTTAGTCTTATTTATAAATTAGAACCCGAATACATCGGCGCTTATGCGGGTTCGGGAAACGCTATCAGCGCTTTAGCTGGTAGATTATCCTATTTTTTCGGATTTCAAGGTCCTTGTTTAGCCACTGACACAGCATGTTCTTCTTCTTTAGTTGCTCTAAATACCGCGTGTAAAAGTATCCAGAATGGTGAATGCAAGCTGGCGGTTGCGGGCGGTGTGAGTCTGATGTTTAATCCAGATGTCACCATTATAGAATGCCAATCCCATATGCTTGCCAAAGATGGATATTGCAAAACTTTTGATAAAGAGGCTGATGGTTATACACGTGGAGAAGGTTGCGGCATTGTTATACTTAAAAGACTTTCCGAGGCTATTCGCGACCACGATAATGTTGTAGGAATAGTTAGGGCAACTGCTGTCAATGAAAACGGACCGAGTTCCGGTCTTACTGTACCCAACAAAGAGGCGCAAGCAGCCCTCATTAGGACGGCTTTAGCTCGCGCCCAGCTAGATCCAACGACTATCGATTATATTGAAGCCCATGGAACAGGCACATCGCTTGGCGATCCGATTGAGATAGGAGCGTTAATCGATGTTTTTGGTGGAAGAAAGGAGAGCCCATTAAGTATTGGAAGTGTCAAAACGAATATAGGTCATTTGGAAGCGGCAGCAGGGATTGCCGGGATGATAAAAACCCTCTTAGCTTTAAACTATGAGGCTATTCCTCCCCATTTGCATTTAAAAGAATTAAATCCGCTCATTTCCCTTGATGCTATTCCAGCCAAGCTTCCCCTTACTTTAACATCATGGCCACGTTCTAACCGTCGAAGGATTGCAGGCGTGAGCTCTTTTGGTTTTAGTGGAATCAATGCGCATGCCATTATTGAAGAGCCGCCCATCTTAGAAATGAAGCAAAACGGGGTCGATCGCCCTTGGCATCTCTTGACCTTATCGGCCAAAACACCTGCTGCTTTAGATCAACTCATCGATTTGTACATACAACAGCTGCCAGAAGAAAATTTTGCAGATATAGCCTTCACAGCAAATACTGGAAGAGCCCATTTTGCTCATCGTGCCGCCATACTTGCCCAAACAAAAGAAGAGTTTTTAGATCATTTAAAAACAGGAAACTTCCTTTTAGGGCAAATTCCTGCAAAACCTCCTAAGATGACCTTCATTTTCACAGGTAAAGAAATGGAGAATTTAGAATTAGAAATCGCTCCCATTTTTAAGGAGGCCATGGAAAAGAGTCAGGGGCTATATGAATACGCTCTGGCTGAGCTGTGGAAAAGCTGGGGGATTGTCCCCGATTATGTCGCAGGTGAAGGAAAGGGCGAAATGATTGCTGCTATCGTCGCAGGTATCATTACATTAGAGGAAGGCTTAAAACTTATAGCAGCTGATGAACAGGACCCACAAATTAACTACCGTGCTCCTCAAATCAGTTTCATTTCAAGCTGGACAGGGCAAGTGATCCGGCAAGAAGGGATGACAGCGGACTATTGGAAGCCACATGAACCCATTAGGAATATTCCTGAAGACACTCTCGTTATTTATCCTCAACACCATTGGAAAAATCTTCTTCAAACCCTTGCAGAGCTTTACTTAAAAGGGATTCCGATTGACTGGGCGTCATTTGATAAATCCTACGCCCGCAAAAAGGTGACTTTGCCTAACTATCCATTCCAAAGAGAAAGATATTGGTTAGAAGCCTTGACTTCGAAAAAGAAACCTCATTTTGCTAGAGAAGCCCATCCTTTATTGGGCGAAGCCATCCCTATGCCAACAGAGGAAAAATTATTTAGGAATGAAATGGATTTAGATTTTCTTCCCTTTCTTAAAGATCACCAAGTGTTTGATACCATTTTGTTTCCTGGAGCCGGTTTTGTCGAGCTTCTTCATGCAGCTGGCGTTAAACTGTTCGATGATCAAACATTCACAATCGATCATCTTATTATCGAACAACCTCTTGCTCTTGACAAATCGATGCCTATCGAGCTTTTTGCCCAACCTGAAGATGATGGATATACAGCGTCAATTTATAGCATCCATGAGAAAAATTTGGTCCTTCATGCAAAAGCTGCGCTTCAAGCGACGTCTCCTCTAACAGCCTCTCCATTAGACTGGGAAGGTTTGCGAACCCTTTGTCAACAACCGATAGATATCATCGATTTATACAAAAAATATGACGCTCTCGGTTTACATTACGGACAGTCATTCCAAACGATTCGAAAAATTTGGACTGGAGACAAAGAATTTATTGCTGAAGTGGAAGGTGAAGCCTCGCCAGCCCTTCTTGACGGTTGTTTACAAACTCTTGCGATAACGATCAAGGAACAATTTGAATCAGGCGCTTCTGTCTATCTTCCGTATGAGATCGATCATCTCATTTGTTATGCTGAATTAGGCAAATCTGTCCGCATTCACGGCAAGCTCGTGCAAAGCACGGATACTAGCATCACTGCAGATCTAGAGATTTTTTCATATAGTGGCAATAGGATCATGACAATCGAGGGATTCCATGCTAGAAAAACAGATCGATCCCATCTTAAACAATTACTCTCAAAACAAACGGGGGTGGAAACTTCTGCTTGGTTTTACCAATTCTCCTGGCAGCCAAAAGCGCTAGAAAAAATTAAGGGGGAGCTAAAAGGTCTTTGGTGGATTGTATCAGAAGATGCTCAAGAAGGTATAGAGGCTAAACGGATTAAACCAGAACAAGCGGTTTCGGAATTAGGAGAAAACATTCCTGAACACGTGCTATGGTTCCTAGCGGGCCAAAACTCTTTGAAAGATATTTTAGAGTTTGTTCAGACAATTGAAAAACTTGAGAAAAAACCGCAGCTTTTTTTCATCACTCAAGGTATTCAACCTATTGGCCCTATAACTGATCTCGATCACGCAACTTTTAACGGCTTTTTTAAAACTTTAAAGCTCGAAATTCCCTCTCTTAACACCCGACATATCGATCTAGTTCCTCACGAAAAATGGCCTCTCGAAGAACTTTTAGCTGATGACTCGGAAGACCAAGTCGCCTATCGTCAAGGGATCCGCTATGTCCCTCGACTGGTTAAGGAAATAAAACCGGTTGAAAAAACCCTAGAAATGGACACTAAAGGTAGCTATCTCATTACAGGCGGCCTGGGTGCTTTAGGTTTACTATGTGCCAAATGGCTTGTTGAGAAAGGCGCTAAACATCTAGTTTTGATGGGTAGAAGAGCATCCCCCTCTATTGAAATTCCGGGCGCCGTCATCGAAACCGCAGCGGTGGATGTTTCCGATAGTGCTGCCGTAGATGCTTTGATACAGAAATATGGAAACGATTGGCCTGAATTGAAAGGGGTGATTCATACAGCTGGAGTGCTTGATGATGGCATTTTATCCTCTCAAAATTGGAGCCGCTTTGAAAAGGTGTTCGCACCCAAAGTGCAGGGCAGCTGGAATTTGCATGCATCCACTTTAAATAAGCCGTTGGATTTCTTTATTCTTTTTTCCTCTGTCGCCTCCTCTTTGGGATCGCCAGGACAAATCAATTATGCCTCGGCTAACTCTTATATGGATGCTCTTGCCTATTACCGACAAGACAAGGGATTGCCTGCTTTATCTATCAGCTGGGGTCCTTGGTCCGAAGTTGGCTTAGCCGCCAAACTCACAGAACGTCACCGCGCCAGCGGCTTTATAGCTATCAAACCCCAAGAAGGTGTGAAAGCTTTTGAATTAGCTCTTACACAAGCTAATCCTCATGTCTCCATTGCCCATATCGATTGGAAGAAGGTTTCTTTTAAACAAGCTTTCTTAAGCGAGCAAGTGGGCTTCAAGGGTGTAGAAGCTGCTATGCTTTTCCAACATTTGAGTGATGCCTTGCCTTCAGAGAGAAAAGATATATTAACTGAATACCTTCAAAAGACTGCAGGTAAAATACTAGGGGTCAAAGAATTAAATTCTGAACAAGGTTTCTTTGATTCAGGTATGGATTCATTAATGGCTAAAGAACTGCAAACAAAACTTCAGCTAGACATGGGTGATTTACATACATTTCCTTCTACTTTAACTTTTGATTACCCTAGCATTTCAAAGCTATCTCAATATTTTGAGGAGAAGGTCTTCCCTTTACTTGGTATTAAGACCGCTATTATTCAGAAAGTAGCACCTGTTAAGGAGGTCATAGAGAGTGCTGATCAGATTGCCGTTATAGGCTTAAGCTGCCGCTTTCCAGGAGGTGCAAATAGTCCACAAGCTTTTTGGGAATCTCTTAAACAAGGATATGATGGCATTAGCGAGATTCCTGCAGATCGGTGGGATATTGAAGCTTTTTACGATCCCAAACCGGACACACCAGGAAAAATGTACGTCCGCCGCGCCGGTTTTTTGAGTGCTAAACCAGATACTTTCGATGCGGACTTCTTCGGAATTAGCCCCCGAGAAGCGGAATATATGGATCCCCAACAACGACTTATTTTGGAAGTCACATGGGAGGCTTTGGAAAACTCGGGCATTAATCCCTTATCTTTAAAAGGATCCTCTACAGGAGTATTTATAGGGATAACCAATGCTGACTATGTTAGTCTTATTTATAAATTAGAACCTGAAAATATGGGTGCTTATACAGGCACAGGAAATGCCTTCAGTGCCTTAGCGGGCAGATTATCCTATTTTTTCGGATTTCAAGGTCCTTGTTTAGCAGTAGACACTGCGTGCTCTTCATCGCTTGTCGCTCTTAATTCCGCTTGCAAAAGCATCCAGGATGGAGAATGTAATCTGGCGGTTGTAGGTGGTGTAAGTCTGATGTTCAATCCCGAAATTTCAATTTTTGAATGCCAAGCGCATATGCTTGCCAAAGATGGATATTGCAAAACTTTTGATAGAGAGGCTGATGGTTACGCACGTGGGGAGGGTTGTGGCACGGTTATACTTAAAAGACTTTCTGACGCTATCCGTGATCAGGATCCTATAGTAGGCATAATCCGAACAACAGCTGTAAATGAGAATGGAGCGAGTTCAGGTCTTACTGTACCCAACAAAGAGGCGCAAGCAGCCCTCATCAGGAAGGCTTTAGCTCGCGCTGAGCTGGATCCAACGGCTATCGATTATATTGAAGCCCACGGAACGGGCACATCGCTTGGCGATCCGATTGAGATAGGAGCGTTAATCGATGTTTTTGGTGGAAGAAAGGAGAGCCCGTTAAGTATTGGAAGTGTCAAAACGAATATAGGTCATTTGGAAGCTGCAGCAGGGATTGCAGGGATGATAAAAACCCTCTTAGCTTTAAACTATGAGGCTATTCCACCCCATTTGCATTTAAAAGAATTAAATCCGCTCATTTCCCTTGATGCTATTCCAGCCAAGATCCCCCTTACTTTAACATCATGGCCGCGTTCTAACCGTCGAAGGATTGCAGGAGTGAGCTCTTTTGGTTTTAGTGGAATCAATGCGCATGCCATTATTGAAGAGTCGCCCATCTTAGAAATGAAGCAAAACGGGGTCGATCGCCCTTGGCATCTCTTGACCTTGTCGGCCAAAACACAAACTGCTTTAGATCAACTCATTGATTTGTACAGCAAACAACTGCCAGAAGAAAATTTTGCAGATATAGCCTTCACAGCAAATACTGGGAGAGCCCATTTTGCTCACCGTGCCATCATACTCGCTCAAACAAAAGAAGAGTGTTTAGATCATTTAAAAACAGGACATTTCCTTTTAGGGCAAATTCCTGCAAAACTTTCTAAGATTACTTTCTTCTTCACAGGTAAAGAAATGGAGAATTTTGAATTAGAAACCTCTCCCATTTTTAAGGAGGCAATGGAGCGGAGTCAGGGTTTATATGAATATGCTCTTTCTGAACTGTGGAAAAGCTGGGGGATTGTCCCCGATTATGTCGCTGGTGAAGGAAAGGGAGAAATGATTGCTGCTATCGTCGCAGGTATCATTACATTAGAGGAAGGCTTAAAACTTATAGCAGCTGATGAACAGGACCCACAAATTAACTACCGTTCTCCTCAAATCCGTTTCATTTCAAGCTGGACAGGGCAAGTGATCCGGCAAGAAGGGATGACAGCGGACTATTGGAAGCCACATGAACCCATTAGGAATATTCCTGAAGACACTCTCGTTATTTATCCTCAACACCATTGGAAAAATCTTCTTCAAACCCTTGCAGAGCTTTACTTAAAAGGGATTCCGATTGACTGGGCGTCATTTGATAAATCCTACGCCCGCAAAAAGGTGACTTTGCCTAACTATCCATTCCAAAGAGAAAGATATTGGTTAGAAGCCTTGACTTCGAAAAAGAAAACCCATTTTGCTAGAGAAGCCCATCCTTTATTGGGCGAAGCCATCCCTATGCCAACAGAGGAAAAATTATTTAGGAATGAAATGGATTTAGATTTTCTTCCCTTTCTTAAAGATCACCAAGTGTTTGATACCATTTTGTTTCCTGGAGCCGGTTTTGTCGAGCTTCTTCATGCAGCTGGCGTTAAACTGTTCGATGATCAAACATTCACAATCGATCATCTTATTATCGAACAACCTCTTGCTCTTGACAAATCGATGCCTATCGAGCTTTTTGCCCAACCTGAAGATGATGGATATACAGCTTCTATTTATAGCATCCATGAGAAAAATTTGGTCCTTCATGCAAAAGCGGCTCTTCAAGCGGACACATCTCTACCAGCCTCTAAATTAGACTGGGAAGGTTTGCGAACTCTTTGTCAAAAACCGATTGATATCGCTGATTTATATAAAAAATATGATTCCCTAGGTTTACATTACGGAAAGTCATTCCAAACGATTCGAAAAATTTGGGCTGGGGACAAAGAATTGATTGCTGAATTGGAAGGCGAAGCATCGCCAGCACTTCTTGACGGCTGTTTACAAACTCTTGCGATAACTATAAAGGAACAATTTGAATCTGAAGAGGCTGTCTATCTTCCGTATGAGATAGATCATCTCATTTGTTATTCTGAATTAGGCACCTCTGTCCGCATTCATGGCAGGCTCGTGGAAAGTACTGATACTAGCATCACTGCAGATCTAGAGATTTTTTCATATAGTGGCAATAGGATCATGAAAATCGAGGGATTCCATGCTAGAAAAACAGATCTATCCCATCTTAAGCAATTGCTCTCAAAACAAACTGCAGTTGAAACTTCTTCTTGGTTTTACCAAATTTCCTGGCAGCCAAAAGCGGTAGAAAAAATCAAAGAAGAACAAAAAGGTTCTTGGTGGATTGTATCAGAAGATACCCAAGACATTGAAGGCTTAGATGCTAAACGCCTTAAACCCGAACAAGCAGTCTCGGAAAAAGGAGAAAACATTGCCGAACACGTGCTATGGTTCGTAAGGGGCCAAAACTCCTTGAAATATATTTTGGAGTTTGTTCAAACCCTTGAAAAACTTGAGAAAAAACCGCAACTCTTTTTCATTACTCAAGGTATTCAACCGATCGGCCCTATGGCTGATCTCGATAACGCAACTTTCAACGGCTTTTTTAAAACATTAAAGCTCGAAATGCCTTCCCTTAACACTCGGCATATCGATCTTGCTCTTAACGAAAAATGGCCTCCTGAAGAACTTTTAGCCGATGACTCGGAAGATCAAGTAGCCTATCGCCAAGGGATCCGCTACGTCCCTCGATTTGTTTATGAAAAAGAAATCGCAAAACAGGTTGAAAAAACCATAGAAATTGACCCTAAAGGTAGCTATCTCATTACAGGCGGCCTTGGTGCTTTAGGTTTACTATGCGCCAAATGGCTTGTTGAGAAAGGCGCTAAACATCTCGTTTTGATTGGTAGAAGAGCGTCCCCATCCATTGAAATTCCTGGTGCCATCGTCGAAACTGCGCCGCTTGATGTTTCGGATAGAGTTGCAGTGGAGGCTTTGATACAGAATTTTGGAAGAAATTGGCCTGAATTAAAAGGGGTTCTTCATACAGCTGGAGTGCTTGATGATGGCATTTTAGCCTCTCAAAATTGGAGCCGATTTGAAAAAGTGTTCGCCCCCAAAGTTCAGGGCAGCTGGAATTTGCACGAATCAACTTTAAATAAGCCATTGGATTTCTTTATTCTTTTTTCCTCTGTCGCATCCTCTTTGGGATCGCCAGGGCAAATCAATTATTCCTCAGCTAACTCTTACATGGATGCTCTAGCCTATTACCGACATGACAAGGGATTGCCTGCTTTATCTATCAGCTGGGGCCCTTGGTCCGAAGTAGCTTAGCCGCCAAACTTACAGAACGTCATCGCGCCAGCGGCTTTATAGCTATCAAGCCCAAAGAAGGTGTAAAAGCTTTTGAACTAGCCCTTAAACAAGCCTCGCCCCATGTTTCTATAGTCAATGCGGACTGGAAATTAGTTCCCTTTAAGCAAACTCTTTTAAGCGAGCTAGTGGGAGTCAAGGGTGTAGAAGCTGCTATTCTTCTCCAACGTTTGAGTGATGCTCTCCCATCAGAGAGAAAAGACATATTAACTGAATATCTTCAAAAGACTGTAAGTAAGATACTAGGAATAAAAGAATTAAATCCTGAACAAGGT
>CAVPVT010000054.1:0-19420 GCA_963709145.1 Parachlamydiales bacterium | reverse complement strand
TGTAGTAGAGCTTGAGCAGGTACAACCAAATTTTGTACTTCTTACTTTTCCAGTCACTTCTGACGCACCATTCACCCAGATTGAGCAAAAAATGCAGCCAACAAAAAAAAGCATGCTCATCTCACGAATGGCCAAACAACAACTCCGATTAAACACGTCATTCTCCTCATGATGAAAAATGTTTCAAAGGGGTGATTTTTAGCTGGGAGTTTCACATCGACGTTTACAAAACTGCCACAAGAAAGTTACCCTACTCGGAATGGGAAAATAGTCTGATAGGGTGTAATTTCCATATTTAACGCGCGCGTTATTTAGTCTTGAAAATCTCTATTCAAGAATAGAAAATCGCATAAAGTCTGAAATGGGACGTGAAACTTTATTTTTCACGTCCGAATATATTAAGTCAGTCAATTGTTTTATTTTGCTAGTGTAACATCGACATGAATTTCACTTAATGTTTTAAATCGTTCTAATAAAAAATCTTCTAACTGTGGCTTTAAATGTTGCCATTGTGAAAAGCTCAAGGGGTGTTCTTTAAAAAATTCATTGATTGCTTGATCAACCCATTGATAGTCGGGATAATCAAATTGAGCAGGGTTATCTTTTAAGTCAAAGAAAACCGATAAGTCCAACAAGCCAAAGGTTTCACTACATATTGCATAATTTAGCTTGGTAAATCCAAATGACTCTTTTAATACATTATTATTAATATCATAATTAATTATTGACTCTCGAGGGAAAGAAAGAGTTTTATCGGGTTTAAGTGAAAGGGTTGATTTCAGCTTTTGAATATCAGGAAACTCTGTTAGAAGAGAGTGAACCAAATTAACATTCATAATTTCCCAAAAATCTGTCTGATTTTGATATTCGTCTAAAAATTGGCGAATATATCCTTTAATAAGGTCGACATTCGAAGCTTTTCCATAAGGGACAGTCTCATATTCAAATGTGATGCTAAGATTTCTCCACTCATATTGATGGCAAATTTTCAAATCTCTAATAAAGAGTCCCTCACGTTCAACTTTGTTACTATCATCCACAATAGAAGCAGAAAGTAAACTAAAACTGAAAGCTGTTAAAATTCCAAATATATTGATGTTTTTTTTAAAGTTAAATTTCATGACAACTCCATTATATTAATATGGCTAAATGAAAATTTTATCAGATGTGACTATCACATGTCAATTAAATTAACTTTTTTATTAAAAATAATTTAATTTACAATGTGTAGATTTAATATTGAATAATAATATTAAGACATTTCAAATAAAAAGAGTTTCATAATTAAACAGTCTGCAACCATGATGGTGGGCTATTTTTACAAATTCGTCACAAGTAGATTAAAGAATACGATTAGACAAGCTTATGAAAGTAGCCTGATGGTGCACTAGCGGTGTGTAAATCAATGAAATATGGAGATTATGCCACAGTTATAAATTAAATTTACAGCGAAAAACACCTCCGCGACATACTCATGGCACAGTTCGACCCTATATTCCACAGCGATCCCCAGCATTTTCCATCACAGTGACATTGTAATTTCAAACTTCAATCATTTAAATTTATTGAGGATAACTGGCAGTTAGGCAGACTTGGCAATTGTTCTTATGACGTGTGCGCAGGAAGCGCGAATGACATGTTCGATTTTAATCCCGATTATTGAAAAGACAGTAAACTATTTATCAAATGAGGATGCTTAAAGCTCGAACTTTGTACAATTTTTGCCATTGGCTGCGAGAAGCTTCTCTCCGAAGACGATGGCAAAAATTGTGCAAAGGCGAGGATACATCGCGCAAATGAATATCTTAACGGAAAAATGAATATTATAGGCAGATCGCTGTCACGGATCAAAACAAATAGCAGATTTTCTACGCCCTTACCTTCGAGCCTAATATCTCAATAACGTTTGGGTATTATTAAGATCAGTGATCAAGATAGCATTGTCACCAAAGAAAACACGACGTTGAAAGGAGTTAGGTTCATAAGGAATGATTTCTGGATCCTCTTTATCGTCAACATACTTTAAAAAATAAAGATCTTGAATGGAGAAAATATTCCCTTTCTTATGATCAATGACCGTTTTATCAATAGCAACACACACAAGGTCTTTGCCGATCTTTTTTACCTGAAAAATATCATATTCTCTGCGAAAACATTCTTTGAAATCAATTAATTTTAATGTCTTAGTACTGAAATTGCAATCATACAAAGACTGAGTCGATGGTTCTTTAACCCACAAAAGGGAATGATTTTCATTAACACTATAGATCTCCCTAATTTCATGATTGATTGTTAATCCTAGATCCAGTTCTTCCATGTTTTGTAAATCATACAAATACAAACTCAGACAATAAAATTTTTTCTCCCTTTTTACGAGTAGAAAGGCGTCAGGATTTTGTGTTTCTTTAATTTTTATCAGATTTTGATCAGGAGTAAATTCTTTAATTTTTTTACCGTCCTCGACCGACCAAATGATAAAACTTTTATCATATCTAAAGATCGCAAAATGGCTAGTAAGACAGAAAGGAATTCCAGAGTACCAGCCTTCTAAATAAACCTTATTCATAGTATTTAAGGCAAAAATTTGCCCCTTATTGTAGATGTAGAAATCCTTCCTTTCATTTAGAAAAAATTGAAAATAATAAAAATCATACTCTATAACAGTAAATAATTTTTTCTGTACATCATACAGTAGTAAATCAAACGTTTTGTTGTCTAAATATACAAATTGATGATCATTAACAACTTTTATGTGGCCTCCTAAAAAAATTATTTTGGGTCCTAAAACTAATTGTGATTCCTTTATATCATATACGTTAACAATAGACTCATTATAACAGATAAATTGATGTTGATTGAGAGCTTCAATTGTTGAATTTTTTAAGTAAAAAAGAGTTTTTATATTTCCACTTGGGTTGATCGCAACAATTTCTCCATTAACTCTGATTGCAATAATTGTGTCAGGATTTAATGAAATCACCTTCGAGAAATACGGTGTTTTCGTATGATCAAATATTTGATGGGGAAACAGTGATATCCATTTTAAGTTTCGAATATAAGGAATTTGGGTGACAATGAATGCATTCCAAGCTTGGGAAACACATTTGAGATTCTTTAAGCTTTTTCCATCTAAATTGGTTAAGATATTAATGAGGATATCTTTGTTGAGACCCATCAAGGCCATTTTGGAAATATCATTTCTTATTTTTTGAATCTTAGCCTTAAGTTCGCTAGTTAGAGACGTTACAGGAGCAAGATCAACAGGGCTGTTTTTCTCAACAACAGCGTGAAAGTTCCGCATAATTTCGACACATTTTTTTAAGCATCTGATAATTTTTGATGCTTTTTCAGATGGGTAAGCTTTTTCTAATTCGTCTCCAGCGGTTCGAATGTCAGTGCAAACGGCAAGGACCCTGCCAGACCAATTTGAATCCCGCCATGCCACGCCCTGTGCTCTCATAAAGCGATCACTCTCATGATAGTGATTTAAGAATGCACCATATTTTTCCAAAGCCATAGAAACTCCCGACGAAAAAAAGATGTTGATACCTTGACTTTGCACAATTTTTGCCATCGGCTGCGAGAGAGAAGCAAACTGCCGCGTAATAAATTTTGAAGGAAGGGGTATTTTTATCCCTTCCAAGAAATTTATTTAGCTGCGGGAAGCTTCTCTCTCTCGCAGCCGATGGCAAAAATTGTGCAAAGTCGAGGATACATCGCGCAAATGAATATCTTAACGGAAAAATGAATATTAAGTTGAGCCTTGTAGTGATAATAAAAGGTCGGGAATTTTTGAATGGACCATTTCCAGAAGTATGGAATTATCTATTCCAAAAACGGATCAATTCCTTTTGCACATACTTTTTGATCTCTGGTCTTAGACCAGTTTCGGTGATAAGATCTACTTTTCTTTGAAGCAGATCCTCATAAGCATTCCTTTTTGCCATAGCGAAGGAAAACGGTATCGTGTATGCTTTTGCTGAATTTGTTCTCGTAGCTCAGGTGGATAGAGCGGTCGCCTCCTAAGCGGCAGGTCGCGCGTTCGAGTCGCGCCGAGAACGATTATTTTTTCTGAAGATAATTGTCAATTCCCTGCGTCACTCCCCAAGCCAGCTTTTTCAAGTAAGCAGGATCCTTAATCTTGCCCATTTCAGATGGGTTTGTTAAAAATCCCCCCTCCACCAAAATGGACGGCATATTGGTTTCCCGAACGACCGCAAGATTCCCATGCTTGACTCCCCGAGACTTGGCTTCTGTTTCCACCAAAACTTTATTTAAAACTGACTGCGCTAACGCCTTAGAAGACATCGTCCGCCCTTTATTATCCTCCGATTTATAGTAGAATACTTCAATTCCTTCCGCTTCCTCGTTTTGAGCGGAATTGAAATGTAAAGACACAAAAATCAAAGGTTTTTGTTTATTGGCAATAACAGCTCTTTCCTTGAGTGGAACTGCAATGTCGGCATTGCGCACCATATAAATTTGATACCCCATTTGCTCTAAATACCCTTTCACCAACCTTGTCGTCACCAAGGTCAGCGACTTTTCCATGTAGTTGGGTTTGAAAGGAGAAATCGCTCCTTGATCCTTGCCTCCATGCCCTGCATCCAAGACAATCAATCCGCGACGTAGTGTTAAAACAGGGGGAGGAGAAGGTTTGGAAACCGGCTTTTCCGAAAAAACAGGCTCTCGATAAGGTTTATAGACTGGGGGTGAAGGTTTTTCAACAATATATTCTCGCGGAGGAGGGGGACGGGAGCAAGCACCCGCGACCATCATCATGCCTAAAAGAAGAAGCATCACCGGCAGCTGTCTTATGAACACACCTTATCCTTTTCTTGCAATCTCTTCACAGATCTGTAGCGCTACTTTTGCATCATCAAACTCTACGGTTTTGTGCGCAAAAATTTGATAGGTCTCATGCCCTTTTCCAGCAATCAAAACAATATCTGCAGGCGTTGCTTGCTTGATCGCTATCTCTATCGCTTTACGCCGATCAAGCTCAATTTGGTAACTTTTTTGCCTTTTAAAACCTTTGATAATTTCTGCCCCAATTGTTTCTGGATTTTCTGTACGAGGATTGTCCGAAGTGACAATCGATAGATCTGATAGCGATTCAGTGACATGAGCCATTTTAGGCCGTTTAGATTGATCTCGATTCCCGCCACACCCAAATACAGTGATTATTTTTCCGGTTTTAAGCTCGTTTAAGCACTCTAAAACGTTGGCTAAAGCATCATCGGTATGGGCGAAGTCGACATATATCTTTAAATTCAAAGGATTGGGTACCGCCTGCAGCCTACCAGGTACTGCGGGAAGGGTTTTCAACTTCTGGATCGCTTTTTCGATCGGAATACCTTTGCTGAGAACTGCTCCTAAGGCCCCTAGGCAATTATAAACATTAAAACGCCCTACAAGGGGAATTTGGCATTCATAGTTTTTGCCTTTATAAATAAGGTTGAATGCAGTCCCCTCCACTGTGAGTTTTATGTTTGACGCTTGCAAATCAGCCTGATTTGTGATTCCAAAAGTCAAAATTTGCGCTTTGCATCCTTCCGAAATCTTCTCATGCCAACTAGAGTCTATATTGATTACTGCTGTCTTTTTCCACATATTCTTTTTAGAGGGACTATTTTGCAGCGAGCGAAACAATTTATTTTTCGCCAAACAATAGTTATCCATCGTTCCATGATAGTCGAGATGATCCAAAGTAAGGTTGGTAAAGATAGCGACATCAAAGTCGATATTGTTGACCCTCCCTTGCTCAAGGGCATGGGACGAAACTTCCATTACAGCTGCTTGACATCCATGCAAAACCATTTCCCTTAACATTTTATGATTACTAATTACATCAGGAGTTGTCCTTGTCGCCTGATAACGCTGCTTACCAATGATATACTCGATCGTCCCGATTAACCCGCAAGGGGCATCGAGTTGATTTAACAAGTGTCTAAGAATAAATGATGTAGTCGTTTTGCCATTGGTCCCAGTGATCCCAGCCATAAACAACTCTTCACTCGGAAATTGATAATAGTAGCTGGCTAAAAGTCCCTCAATGCTAGCAGCATTGGGATGAATAATCTGCGTGGTCTCTTTTAGAGAGGGGTCAAAGATATCGGAAAGGACCGCAACTGCTCCTCCAGAAAGGGCTTCAGGAATATATTTAGTCCCATCATCATTTAATCCTTTGCGAGCAATGAACAAATTTCCAGGGGCGACCAATTTGGAGTTGGAACAAAGGCCATTGATCTCAACATCTTTGGACCCTTTGATCTGAATATTTTCGATTTCTTTAAATAGTTTTTTGAGTTTCATTCACTTACCTTTGCATTCCCAGGAGCTGGGATAACGAATTATCAATGAGCATTGTTATTCCACTTTTCATACATTTCTTGCAATCTTCGTGACTCTGGAATCCAATCTGCCTTTGTCGCATCAAAACGGGGATCTTGAGAAGGGTATCCAAAAGGATCGTCAGGCGGTATTCCCATATATTCTAAGGAACGTTTTGCAATTTCACGAAATACAGGAGCAGAAACGACACCGCCATGATGGATCGCACCAATGCCTCGATGAAAGCCATATTCGGGTTCATCCATCGTCACCAGCAAAACGAAGGCAGGATGCTTAGCAGGGGCGAAACCAATAAAGGAAGAGCGATAAGCGGTCTCAGAATATGTTCCTGTGGACAATAATTTTTTAGCCGTACCACTTTTGCCCCCCTCCGTATATCCCCAAATTTCTGCTCTCCGGGCAGATCCCCCTTTCTTGGTTGTGTATTTCATCACCTGAGCAATCTCGTCGCAAATTTCTGTCGGAAAAACCCTTGGGAATTGTTGAAGCCTTTTAGGTTGCGTGTTGTCTAGAAGCACAATTTCTTCTCCCGCACCATTTCTTTTAATGATCTTGCGTATTAGGGTCGGTTGCACAAGGACTCCACCGTTCACAAGAACAGCCAAAGCTCGGACCAATTGGATGCTATTGGCCTGAATGTTATATCCGATCGCAAGAGAGTAGGGCGTGGACTTGGACCACTCAGGTGTTCCATTTGGGTGGGATTTGCCAATCGTCGGTAAAAGGCCATTTGTCTCAGAAAACAACTCAATTCCCGTTTTACGCCCAAAACCAAACCCTTCAGCCAAAATATTTCTGTACCAGGGTCCTCCTAATCTCTTAATAATTCTCTCCACAAGTCTTGCAGGATAGATATTAGACGAGTGTTGCAAGGCCATGTTCATGTCGAGATAATGGTGAAAATGGGTGTCGTTCAAAGGTTTGGATCTTCCCGGAAAGTTACCTTTGGACGTATCCATCTTTTCAGATGGGTCAAAAATCTGCTTTTCTCCTCGCTTTTTCATTTCTTCATTGCCTAATAATGCGATTGCCACAGTGATCGGTTTCATGATTGAGCCAGGCTCATAAGCATCTGTAATAGTTTTGGGACGGGAATGTTCAATGAGTAAAGGATCATTAAAGTAAGCAGTATAATCTCTTGGATCAAAGAACGGGTATTGGGCCATTGCTAAGATTTCTCCCGTCCTGGGTTCCATCATAACTGCCCAGCCCCCTTTTGCCTTGGCTTTTTTCACCCCTTTTGCAAGCTCCTCCTCCGTTATTGCTTGAAGGTAGTGATTAATCGTGAGATAGACGTCAGCACCATTTTCAGGCAAAGCGATGATTTCACCTGTTTCTAATGAATTTCTAGGAGAACGCATCAAACGCCGTTTCCCCATTTTTCCCTGTAAATATTGGTTAAATAAGCTCTAATCCCCCTGTCGGCAATGCTTGATGGGTCACTTCATCTTTTTGACCTTGGACCGTGTGCAACACTTGCCCCAAAAGTTTTCCATAGGGATAGGAACGTTGATAATCATTCAAAAAATATAGCGCATTTTTGGGAATTTTATTCTTCTTTGCATAGGCGACCCACCACTTAAGGACCATGTCCCTGGAATCCTTGTCGAGCCACATCGCCAATTTCCGACTGCGGCTTTTTCGATAAAAATTTTTTCGAAAAGCTTTTCTACCCTCAACTGGAATGTCTAACATGGCTGTGAGAGCACTAATAATGGCTTCTTTGCGATTATCTGGCAATGACCCTGGATCGACATAAAGATGAAATTTTTCAATATCGATGACAAACGGTTGAGGAGTTTCCAAATGACCTTGCTTTAAACTCACATTCGAATAAAAAATGCCGCGCAAAAAAGGTTCTTTGACTGTAAAGTAATGTTGCCTCTCAGCCACCTGACGCCATTTATCATGTTCAATAATTTGGATTTGATAAAACCTGATGATGAGTAAACTGAACAGAATGAATAGCCCTAATGATATTCCTAAAAGACGCATACGGGGCGGCCTTAAATCCATGTCAATCTACCCTCAAAGGCTCACCCTCTGGCAGGGTCAAAATTTCGTTGGAAAAGGGGTGTTTGAGGTGGCTGAATTCAGGCTTTAAAGAGAGTTCCATCAAATGCAATGGGCTTTCAAAGTTGTCAATCTCATATCTTAAACGGTTATTTTCTTCCTGTATGTCTTTAACCTCTTTGGCAATATCAGGAACTGCTAAACGGACCTTGGTCACTTGATTCAAATAGTCAATATACACAAAAAGGGATGTTCCTACGGCGACAACGCATAACATTATACGCAAAAGGATCCCTAAAGACATACTTTAACCTATTTTTTGAACAGCACGCATCTTCGCACTGCGGCTGCGGGGTAGTTTCTCACACTCTTCATCAGAAGGCACAATTGGCTTCCTTGATAAGATTACGACCTGAGGATTTTTATCCAAGAACATTCCCCCAATTCCTGATGTGCTGACTTTGTCGCTTGCAGCATCTCGGAAAAAATTTTTCACAACCCGATCCTCTAAACTATGAAAAGTGATGACAGCCAAAATCCCTTTCGGTTTCAAAGCCTCTAAAGCAGCTGGTAAAAATTTTTCTAATACCTCTAACTCTTTATTCACACAAATCCTTAACCCTTGGAATATAAGTGTTAATGGATGGATTCCCCCTTTTTTCCAAGGTTTTCTCAAGATCGGATCCAAGATCTCAACAAGTTTTCCGGTCGTTAAAATGTCTCCTGCCTTCCGCTTTTCAACCACCTGTTTAGCTGCGGCCCTCCATTTTTTTTCTTCTCCATAATCCCGGAAAATCCGACCTAACTCTTTTTCAGTCCAGGAGTTCACAATTTCAGCTGCCGTTAAGGGATTGTTGGGATCCATCCGCATGTCCAAGGGGCCATCTCTTAAAAAACTAAACCCCCGCTCAGGGCGATCCAACTGCATCGAAGAAACCCCTAGATCTACCAAAATTCCATCTAATGGGGGTAATTTGTAATCAGTAAATTGTGAAAAATTAGCCTGGATTAACTTTACTTTTTCGTGCCAGGGTTGAAGTTTTTCCCTGGCAATTCCTAAGGCCTGAGGATCTTGGTCGATCCCATAAAGAGTTTCAACTTCTGGGTGCTCTTCGAGTAAAGCTGCGCTATGGCCCCCCGCGCCTAAGGTACCATCTAGAAAAAAGCGGATCGATTGGGAGGCAAAAAGAGAGAGAAACTCTTTCAAAAGCACTGGATTATGAGGAACTTGCATATGTTTAACCTGAAAACGCCATAGAAAGGATATCCAATTACAGGTATTTAAATAAATAAAGATAATTATATAATAGTAAGTGTAAGGTATTTATCCTTACTTTGAAATCTTCTTTCAAGTTCCTTCGAGGCTGACTATGGCAACCATTGATAAACTAGATCTTAACGTCTACAATTTGTATGCTTTGCGCACAAAAATGATCGAACAGATCAACGCGCAATTGCAACTGGATAAAGCTTCGAGCATCCCCCCCCAAACGGTCATGGTGGATGTTTATCCTAAATTGACCGAATTGGATATCCTACTCGGTATCGTTCCTGTCGCAACACCTTGGGCCTATTTTTTTCCCCCCAAACGTTTCGAACTTTTACGCCGTTCCCCTTTTTCTTTTTTCCGTGTCGCACCGGCTTTCGGAAGTTTAGAAGAATCAGAAGAAGATGAGCAAAAACTCTCCTCAATCCCATGCAAATCTCCTGAAGAAGAAAAGGAAAAAGCTGTCCTTAGCAACTGCCTGAAGAAAATAGACTGGATCAATCAGATGATGTCCTTTATCATTGGTAGGGTCGGTCAATTCTTACAAGGTTAGGCATGGGTAGAATCAATTGGCTTCAACAATTAGGTTGGACAGAAGATCACCTTGAGGACCTCCGATTTGCAGGTTATGCCTACATTCGCCAGGGAAAGTATGACATTGCGCTTAGCTTTTTTGAAGCCTTAAACGTTCTTGCACCTGAAAGCGCTTATGACGCACAAACCCTCGGTGCTATCTATTTACAAACAAATGAACCTGCAAAAGCTTTGAAAGTATTGGATCGCGCACTTAAACTCGAAGGGGACCATAGTTCGACTTTAATCAATATGACCAAAGCACTTTTTATGCTTGGGCGTAAAGAGGAGGCCCTCAAATTGGCCAACCTGATGTCCAATGACCCCAATGTCATTATTTCAAACACCGCCAAAGCTCTTATTCTAGCGTACGGATAAGACGCGCAGTGCAGAGACCACCTTATCGACACCATCAAGGGTAAGATCATAATACAGAGGCAAAGAAAGAGCTCTTTTGTAATAGCTTTCCATGTTTGGAAAATATTCGCTGATATCCCCGATTTTGTCCCTAAAAACAGGATGTCGATAAAGGGGAATATAATGCAATTGCGTGCCTACACCCTGCCTTCGAAGCTCTTCCATCACTTCGGTCCTTGTTTTACCGCAAGCCTCAAAATCGACCAAAACCACAAAAAGATGAAACGCTGTAAAATCATCTGCCTTATCACTTAGCAGAGTGATATGCTTCATACCAGCAAGTTTTTCCCGATAGTATTTCACCAGTTTGCGCCGATGGGAAATAAAGGATTCGATCCTTCCGAATTGAGAGAGCCCTAAGGCCGCTTGCATCTCTGTAAAATTGTATCCGCCCGTGATCTTTTGCACCTCGTAATACCATGCGGACTCTGGTTGACTAATGTAGGCTGCTTCCCTCTCAATCCCATTGTTGCGATACAGTTTTAACTTATGGTACAATTCCGGATCATTTGTAGTGACCATTCCCCCTTCGCCAGTCGTAATTGTCTTGGCAGGGTGAAAACTAAAGATGGTCATATCGCAGTAAGTGCAACTCCCGATTTTTTCTCCCGTGGGATACTGAGATCCAAGGGCATGGGCCCCATCTTCTATAATCATGACATTTGGGTTTTTGATCCGGGAATGGAGCCCAAATCCATCGATGGCAACTCCACTAAAATGGACAGGAGCCAAAAATAAACGTGTCCTGGTCGCTTTATATTCCGTATTGACCAATAGCTGTTCTAAATCGATATTGCCAGTTTCCAAATCGATATCGACAAAGACAGGGGTCGCCCCCAAAGCCACTGCAGCTCCGACGGTCGCGATAAAGGTATTCGGAGTGGTAATTAATCGATCTGAGGGTCCCATCCCCGAAACAGAGTAAGCAGCCATCAATGCAGTAGTGCCGCTATTAAAGGCGACGGCATATTGCGCTCCACAGTATTCGGCTATCGTTTTCTCAAACGATTCCACCTTAGAAGCGCGGGTAATCAGATTTTGTTTCAACGCCTCACTAACAGCATTGATATCATCATCATTGATCGATTGTTGAGCATAAGGTATAAATGTTTCCATAACCAGATACTCTAACAAAGAAAGAATTCAGAATCCAGAACTCCAGATTTATTTGGCTGCGGGAAGCTTCTCTCTTCAAAGCCGAAGGCAAAAATTGTACAAAGTCGAGAATATCAGAAACTTATCGATTTTGGTGAAAAATATTAAAAGAATTTGCTTGCGATAGAACCATTGGCATGTTAGATTTCCCGTCCGAAACAGCCCCAAACAGAGCTGTGGAAACGTTGTTCATAACTTTAACAGGACCGAAGAATCATGCTGGCTTGCGATACTTCCGAAGCTTGGACACAATTCTTGCAATTCGTCAAGAAACGCTGTTCCCCCACCGCTTTTGGTAATTGGCTTGCTCCCATCAGAGTCATTGAAAGCACGCCCGAGGAAATTACCCTTGAAGTTCCTAATATCTTCGTCAAAGAATATCTATTATCGAATTATTTGACAGATTTGACGGCTTTTTTGCCGATCCACCAAAATGGCGAACCCGCCATTAAATTTATTGTCGCTCCTCCAGTGCGTAAAACTGAAACCACTGCGGCTACGACAGTTGTGGAACAACCTTTTGTTTCTACAGAGGGTTCGGGCGCATCCCATGAAATCAAGTTAAATCCCAATTATAAGTTTGACACTTTCATCGAGGGGCCTGCCAACCAATTCGTGAAATCGGCGGCGATGGGGGTGGCTTCCCGTCCTGGGCAATCGTATAATCCCCTCTTTATTCATGGGGGAGTTGGCTTAGGAAAAACCCATATCCTCCACAGTATTGGCCATTATACCCAACAGCATCATAAAAAACTGCGTGTTCAATGCATTACGACAGAAGCATTTATCAACGATTTAGTCGATAACCTACGCAATAAATCGGTTGATAAAATGAAACGGTTTTACCGTTCAGATGTCGATCTTTTGCTCGTTGACGATATCCAATTTCTGCAGAACAGGCTGAATTTTGAAGAAGAATTCTGCCACACTTTCGAGACCTTGATCAACCAGCATAAACAAATCGTGATCACCAGCGATAAACCACCTTCCCAATTAAAATTATCCGAAAGGATGATCGCCCGGATGGAATGGGGATTAGTGGCGCATATCGGCATCCCCGAACTAGAAACTAGGGTTGCCATCTTACAGCATAAAGCAGAATTGAAAGGGCTCAAAATTCCTAACAAAGTCGCTTTCTTTATTGCTGAGCATATCCACAACAACGTGCGGCAATTGGAAGGTGCTGTCAATAGGCTGAGTGCACACTGCCGTCTGTTGAATTTAGAAATCACAGAAGACTTTGTAGAACGCACCTTAAGAGAGATGCTCCAGCAAAATCCCTCACAAAAAATCACTGTTGAACAAATCTTAAAAAGTGTTGCTGCAGTATTCCAAGTGCGGGTGAGTGACCTTAAAGGGGGAGGTCGCACAAAGGAGATCGCCTTGCCTAGACAAGTGGCGATGTACCTTGCAAAGGAAATGATCAATGAGTCGCTCATGATGTTGGGAACATGGTTTGGTAAGACCCATTCCACCATCTTACATGCTTGTAAAGCTATCGAGAAAAAGGTTGCTTCAGATGAAACCCTTCGCAGACAGATCGGCATGGTTAAACGTAACATTGAATGTTAAGGATTGCCGATGACTGTGCTTTTTAAAAAGCGCCCCAATAAGATCGGTGTTCCACCGGGAACGCTGATCCACGTTGGTTCCAAAAAAGACAATAAAATTGTATTAGAATTAGTCGATTACGATAAAAAAACAGTCAATGAAAAGATCAATCCTACCATTGAAGAGTGTCTTTCTTGCATGAGCATCAACACCGTTACCTGGATTCATGTCGGTGGTGTGCATGAACCTCAGATTGTTGCGGCGATCGGAAAACAATTAGGTCTCCATCCTTTGATGATGGAAGACATCCTAAACACAGGTCAAAGGGCTAAATTGGATGATTATCACGATTATCTTTTTGTTGTGACCCGCGCCTTAAAATTCAATGAAGACAAAAATGAGGTAGAAGACCAACAAGTCAGCATCGTCTTAGGCAAATCTTTTATTTTTTCTTTTACAGAATCCCCGGATAACCCTTTTGCAACAGTCAAAGAACGGATTAAAAATGAGCAAAGTCGTTTTAGGGTTTCAGGTGCGGATTATCTAGCTTACGCCTTGATCGATACGATCGTGGATCACTATTTTGTCGTTTTGGAACAAGTGGATAACCACCTTGAGCACCTTGATGGAGTTTTAGTGGACAAACCGGGGGAAGCGACGTTACACCAGATTCAAAAAATTAAAAGAGTGATGACCCTTCTGCGCAAATGGATCTGGCCTATGCGCGAGGTTGCAAGTCAATTGATGCGAACAGAATCCTCATTAATTGCTGACGGGACCAAAATCTACCTTAGGGATGTTCATGATCACGCCATCTACGCCATAGAGACGATTGAAGGATTTAGAGATATTGTTTCAGGGATGGTCGATCTTTATCTTTCGAGCATTAGTCTTAGATTAAACGAGGTCATGAAAGTGTTGACTATTGTTTCCACAATCTTTGTCCCTTTGACTTTCATTACCAGTCTTTATGGGATGAATTTTGAGCATATGCCTGAACTCACCTGGCACTATGGGTATCCCTTTGCAATCCTTTTGATGATCGGTACTGCTGTCGGTATGCTCTCTTTCTTCCGCTATAGAAGATGGATCTAATTTTTAGGCTGTCTAAAAATTTGACAATTTTTGACCAATAGGGTTCAATACCAATAAAATTTAAAACTTTAATTTGTATCTCCATAAGGGAACAAATTGTACAAAGTCGAGAGAAGCAAATTAATTAAGGAAAAAGAGCTTATGAAAACTATAAACAAAGTTTTTTATCTTATCTGTTTAGGGATTTTAAGCGCATGTGCGATGACAAGTAGTGATCCACAAGCCTCGTCATGTGGAACAAAAGAGACTTGCATAAACGATCCTAAATGTTTTTGCTGGTGCTCACAAATTTGTAACTTCCGTAAAAAAGAAAAAGATGACGACCCAGTCTATTATGAAAAGGATGCGCGCGGGAAATACTGTTACTGCAAGCAATGGGATTATGACAACTTCAAAGACAACTGTGTTTTGCATAAGAACATCAAAGAACCTCCCGGCGCCAAATAATGAAATTCTATAAAAACACCTTTGGGATTTAGTAATATATTGAGTGGGGAGGGAGCTGCTAAGCTCCCTCGAAATCTATAGAAATTCAGATTAAACGTGGGCTAAGCCGCCGTAGTAAACTTGCGCGAAAGTTTTTGCAAATTCTTCTAGAGTTGTTCTTCCTTGATGCTCAGGTGTAATCTTCTGAGTAAAGGTAATTCGTCCTTCATTAAATGCTTTTTCCATTTCTAGCATCAATTTAATCAAATCAGGCTTCATTCCAGCATCTGACATGGCCTGTTCTGCTTTTTTAGGATCGATTTGAACATATTTTAAATCTGATTTGCCGATCTCTTTACCAATAATCCTAGCTGCATCATTCAAAGTCACATTTTTAGGACCTGCAAAATCAAATACCGTTTGCCCTTTGAAATCAAGACGGGAGAGAAATTCAGCCGCTTTACGCCCAATATCCTGTGTTGCTACCATTTGGAAAGGTAAATCCGCTTTTAAAGTATCTGCAAGTACACCTTGTTGCTTTAATCCAGGAATCATATGAAGCAAATTTTCAAAGAAATAACCGGGACGTAAGTTTAAAACATTGATGCCAGATAATTTAGCGAGCCTTTTTTCCATTCGACCTAATGCTGTAATGGGACCTACAGGTGTAGGGCTATTAGCGCCTATGCTACTTAAATTGAGTATATTGGTAACTTTTGACGATTGAATCGCAGAGCAAATCGCCTCCCCAACCTTATCTTGGTAAGCGGAATAGTGATCAGCTTCCATAGAAGGTGGGATCATACAAAAGAGACCATCTGCGCCTTGAAAAGCTTTCGCCAGCGCTTTTGCATCTTCAAAGTCTTTAATGGCAATAGGTTCAGCACCCTTTGCCTTTAACGTTTCCAGTTTTTTATGGTCGCGCCCAATCGCGCGAACTTGATTGCCTTTTAACAACTCTTGACAAAGCACATGACCGATATTTCCAGTTGCTCCCATAATAACATATGTTTTCTTACCCATAATTACCCCCGTTTTATGGCTATACTTCATCATTATCAGGGATAGATAAAAACGGCAAATTAATAATTTATTTATTAAATATTTCGAATTGTTGGTATTGTGTGGGTCATAGTCATTATTTGAGATTAAGATGGATTCTCTGCCGAGCGAATACATTTGGAGAAGAGTGCACTCCCTAGCAGGGCTCTGGCTCACGCTGTTTTTAATCGAGCATCTTTTGACAAATTCCCAAGCCGCCCTCATGTTCGGGGAAGATGGCCGGGGATTTATCGATGGAGCCAACTGGATCCATTCGCTTCCCTATATCACTGCGATTGAAATCATCCTGCTCGGAGTCCCATTCCTCGTTCACATCGTTTGGGGCATTCAACGACTCCGCACTGCAAATTACAATTCATTTGCGACCGACGGTTCCACCCCCTCCTTGCCCATGTACTCTCGGAATAAAGCCTATACCTGGCAAAGGATCACCTCCTATCTTCTTATCATTGGCGTAATTCTCCACGTCTATAATATGCGTTTTCTCCATTACCCCGAATCGGCACAATTAGGCAGCCAGAAAAATTACATGGTCAGGGTCAGTCTCGACCCCGGTTTATATACCCTTGCAGAAAGGTTAGACTTCAAGCTCTATCACCCTAGCGATGTCGCTGAAGAGAAGAGCAAAGAGACGCCTATTTCTACCACTAATCCTCAAGATCTCGTGGAAGCACAAAAGATCCAACAGCGTGACAAATGGATCCAAGCCCTCACAGCTCGCCCCATTACCGAAGAGGAAGCTATTGCTGTGACGAAAGATTTCGGTACCGCAGAATTATTGGTTGTCCGCAACAATTTTAAAAGTTGGACCATGATCATTCTTTACACTCTATTTGTGATTGCAGCTGTTTATCATGCCTTCAACGGATTATGGACCTTTTTAATCACTTGGGGGGTGCTACTCACTAACGCAGCACAAAAAGCAATGTTGCATCTTGCCACGACTTTAATGATTTTGGTGGGTTTTTTGGGTCTTTCCGCGATCTGGCTGACCTATTGGGTCAATCTCAAAACGTAAATGAGGGCAAGAATGGGCCATAAAACTTCTAAAGAAGTGATTGTCGTCGGAGGAGGACTGGCAGGTTTATCAGCGACCATGAAACTTGCTGAAAATGGGTGTAAAGTCAAATTGATTTCTGTGACCAAAGTCAAACGCTCCCATTCTGTTTGTGCCCAAGGAGGGATCAATGCTGCAATTAATTCAAAGGGAGAAGATGATCATCCTCTCATCCATACTTACGACACTATCAAAGGGGGAGACTTTCTTGCGGACCAGCCTCCGATTTTAGAAATGTGTCTTGCTGCCCCTGCCATCATTCACATGATGGATAGGTTTGGATGTACCTTCAATCGTACTCCAGAGGGTCATTTAGATTTTCGAAGATTTGGTGGGACGCTTTATAATAGAACGGCATTCTCCGGCACATCAACGGGACAACAGCTGTTGTATTCACTCGATGAACAAGTGCGTCGATTTGAAGTTAAAGGGCTTGTCGAAAAATTTGAAAATCATGAGTTCATGCGTCTTGTAATCGATGATCATGGTATTGCCCGTGGTATAGTTCTCATGGATCTTTTTAATTTAAAGCTAGACATCCTCAAAGCCGATGCCGTTGTGATCGCCACCGGCGGACTTGGTCTTCTTTATCGCAAATCCACAAACTCCACTTTCTGCACGGGAGCGGCCAATGGTCGTTTATTCATGCAGGGAATGAAATATGCAAATGGAGAATTTATCCAAATTCATCCCACAGCTATTCCAGGATCAGATAAATGCGGTTGATATCCGAATCAGCCCGCGGCGAAGGTGGACGCATTTGGGTATATGGAGATTCTTCAAAAAAGATTAAAGGGCCTGATGGGCATTTAGTCACCTGTGGCACAACGGGCGAGCCTTGGTATTTCCTTGAAGAGTTATATCCAGCTTTTGGCAATCTTGTTCCTCGCGATATTGGCGCTCAAGAGATCCTCAAAATCTGTGAAATGGGACTGGGGGTCGATGGGGGAATGCAAGTCTACTTGGATGTGAGCCATCTCTCTGAAGAGAAGAAGCATAAGTTAGAGTCGATCTTAGAAATTTACCAAAAATTCACAGGGGAAGATCCACGTAAAGTGCCGATGAAGATCTTTCCGGCAGTCCATTATTCTATGGGTGGGGCATGGGTGGATTGGCCAGCAGTGGATGATCCGGACCGACACAGCCGTTTCAGGCAGATGACAAACATTCCAGGACTGTTCAATTGATCGGAGAATCTGATTTTGAATATCATGGTGCAAATCGCCTGGGAGCAAAAATTCACTCCTTTCCTGCATATTTTCAGGATTGATTGTTGGCGACGAAATCCCCAAACTATATAGCGACGTTAAATCAGTCTTTCCATCAAATCTCCGAACAAGTTTTTCATCGAGCTCTGAAGCATGAACAACTATTCAAGGATGACCTGATGAAAAGGGATGGTCCTGAGAACGTTTTCACTTTGCATGATGACCTTGCAGCATGGCTAGTCAATAACGCTACTGTCAAACGGAACAATACGGATCTCAAAGACACAATGGATAAAATAAAAGAAATCCGTGAAAGATATAACCGGATCTCTTTAGCCGATAAAGGAAATTTCGCCAACCAAACTTACGCCTTTGCTAATCAATTCAAATATATGTTGGAACTTTCCCTAATCATTTGCAAAGGGGCCTTGCTACGAAATGAGTCGCGTGGATCCCATTACAAAGAGGATTTTCCTGAAAAGGGACGATAAACATTGGCTAAAAATGACCATTGCAGAATATGACCAAGATGAACCGGTCATCTCTTATGCTCCGGTCGATTTGCGTTATTTAGAGCCGGTTAAGCGGGATTATTCCAAAGCAAAAAAAGTGAAACCGGAACTCAAAAATATTCCTAAAAATATCCGTCTCCCAATTTGATGCAAGGAGAAAAAAGGATGGAAAAAACCTATATCTTAAAAGTCTATCGAGGTCATCCTGGAAATCAGTATTGGGAAGAATTTGAATTACCGATCATTCCTTTTGGGAACGTGATCACTGGACTCATGGAAATCCAAAAAAATCCCTTTAATCGCAAAGGGGAACAGATTGAACCCGTGGTTTGGGAACAAGGGTGTTTAGAGGAGGTTTGTGGATCTTGCTCCATGTTAATCAATGGCTATCCACGGCAAGCTTGTGCAGCACTCGTGAATGTCATTCTAAAAGAAACAGGTAGCAATGTCATCACTTTAGCCCCCTTCACAAAATTTCCCTTGGTTAGAGATTTGATTGTAGACCGATCTCGAATGTTCGACAACCTTAAGAAAGTTCATGCTTGGATCGATGCCGATGGTCCTTACGATCGAGGCCCTGGCCCTAAAATTAGTCAGGCCAAACAAGATGTGATGTACTCCCTTTCCACCTGCATGACGTGTGGCTGTTGTGTCGAAGCCTGCCCCCAAGCTGCAGTGAATTCTCCATTCATGGGTCCACAGATATTCTCTCAAGTTCGCCTCTTCAATA
>CAVPVT010000053.1:0-92304 GCA_963709145.1 Parachlamydiales bacterium | reverse complement strand
TGGGATTTGTACTTGTCACCCCGTTTTTTATACTTTGCCAGATGCTAACTGACTGATCGGCCGCTTGAGTTTCAGCATCTGCAGAAATTTCAGGTTGGGAAACACTCCCATCTTGGAAAAGACCCGATTTAGGTATGTTCCCCTGTTGAAAACTCTCATTAATCCCCGATGTAGGTCATCGGCAGCAGTATCTGCCATATTGCGTACAGCAGCTCCTGCAGTCACTACAATCGCTCCTGCAGCCATCGCACCGGTTAAACACCAGCTTAAGACATTTTGCGCACTTGAGCTTAATCCATGATCGGCCGCAATTTTAACAATGTCGGATTGAATGCCTGATGAAGCGACAATTTGGCAGGCAGAGACCTGTTGCGACTATAGCGTTTGCCGGGCTAAATACGGCACCGGCGATAATCGCTGCCATTATAAATGCTTTAACCGCCAATGCTAAGCCGGGTGGGAGAGCTTCTGAAATCGCTTGAAACATTCTTCAAAACATCCCTTTTCCAGTGGCTGTTTGGGTGACTTGGTCGGCGATGGCTACGACGAATAAGGCTACAGTCAAAGCTAAAAATGGCCCGGAAAGACCTCCTGTCAGGACTGTTGCGGCAACAGCGGCAACCATCAATATGGGGGTAATGATTTTCATAAAAATGCCCAACACTTTTTGGGCTTTCGATTGGTGGCGAGCTGCTTCTTCAGCTTTTTGTTGATCATTGATTTGCTGCATATTCATTCCTAATTGCATCTGAGCATCTGCATTAGCAACTTTGACGTTTCCCGCTTCCAGCTTCTTCCTAAGAAATTTTTTAGGCCTTTAGCGAGAGCTTGTAGGATTTGCCCAATTACAGCTGCTGCCCCTTGCACTTCAGGATTGGTTGAATTAGGTGGAATAGAATTTAAGAGATTTTGCGCAGCCGAGGTGGCATCATCGATCATAGCGCTCGTATTGTTCATGATTTTTTTGGCGAATTCGGTATTCTGGATTTGAGTTGTTGAAGTGACGTTCGCAGTGTTTGTAGCGCCTGCTGCGGAACTGTTAGGATTTGCCAAAGCTTCGAGATTTTCAGAAAGGGTGGTATTTTCATTAAGCGCAACATTACTCGAAGAGGGCAGGGTTTGTCCTGGAAGAGCATAGGCGTTGGACATAATCAAGCTAGCGGCCTCGTCCAAAGTCATTCCGGATGTGCCTAAGTTGACTCCGGCACTTCCAGAAATTGATTGTAATCCAGAACCTAAGATTAAGTTTAAATCAGCATCAAATTCTTCGTTGATATTTGCGGCGCTTGATCCAGGGATCTCTTGGGTATCCGATTCGCTGTCGGAGGAATTCCAAATCCCCGCTGATTGAGAGGCTGCGGCTTGCATTGCCATATTATTTGTAAAGGTGATCGCACCCATCATGTAGGCAAAGCTTTCTGTCGAATTCAATGTTGCTCCATTAGACACAGCGGTTCCGTTTCCGTTAGGGATCAGTGCAGTGTTGCCTTGCACCCATGCCTGAATATCTGAATTCGTTTGTGCCGAATCCATATTGGGTGAAGGGGATGGCAAGCTGGGGTTTTCCATGCTTAAGAATTGGAGAAGTGAAGCCGAATTTAATTCGGTACCGCTTTGTTGGTATTGCAATAGCTGATCGTAAATTGAAGTGACCGAGACAGTATTATTGGGTGTCAATTTATCAATATTTTGCGCCAAGGTCATCAACTGTTGACTTGAATAGGTGTTTAGGTTTTGGTTTTGCGTAAATGCGTTGAAAACAAAATCGTAACTAGCCATAAGAACCTCAATTTAGTGAATTCAAAAAAAATGCAGGTAGCATCAACCCGGACTTTCTGCTATATTGTACCGTTCAGAAAGTTCCTTCTCTAAAGCTTCCAAGGTTATTGGATGCTCGTTCTTTTTAATGTGTTGTATTCAGGTTTGTTTTCTGTCCGTTTGATAGCCATGGTGAGCGAGATGATGGCAGAGCCGGCATCTTTCATTTGCAAATAGCAATCTGAAGAATGGAAGTGGGGAAGTGGATTATCTCCATCCAGCATCGCGCATAAGGTGTAGGTTTCGGTCGCACTCTTATATTCTTTCATCATGTGGAAACAGGCCGCCAGGCCCATTAAATACTTAGGCTCAGTCGAATTCAGCATGATCAATAAACGGAATAGATGGGCAGCGTCTTTATATTTTCCATTATTATAGAGCCGGTAAGCTTGCCCGTAGATCCCTTCGACCATGTTGTCGCTCATGCCCAGGATATCTTTCATCAGGTAATCCCGTTTGAATAGGTTCCCTGACAAAATTTTTAAATCTTTTTCCTTTCGGGCTTTTAATTCGGAACCTACATTTTCCACGGCTTTTTTTATGCCTTGTTTAGGGTTTTTCATGGACGTCCTCCTATCATTGAGTGCCCCATGTGTTGTGTCCAGTAGCGTGATATGTAGGCTTTATCATTTAATATTTTGTTCAAACCGCCAAATTCCTTTGTTATTTGTACATCGTTGACAAAATCGACTGCAGTTCTTGGATGAATGAGGTTACAGTATTGCCTTGTTGTTGGGCAATACTTTGACTATTTTGGACTGTTGATTGCATCGATTTTGCATCATCGCCGACCACTTGTTGCCGGGCTTGGATTTCACTGGTGTATTTTTGGTTTTCCGGGTTCAATTGTTGGTTAACAATATTGCCGCAGCTCAAGCCTTCAGGGCCGTGGACAGTAAAACTCCTTACCTGATTAAGCAGGTCGGTATAGGCTTGTTGCCACTTTGTATAGAAAGTCAATCGGTTCGCTTGGGCAGCCGCCATGTTCTGAACTGTGTTTAAGAGCTGAATCAAAAGGGACATGATCTTATTAATGATCAGAGGGCCATTCGCATTATCATTAGTATCATCGGCTGTAGATGTCGTTGATCCTGCTCCTCCCACGCTTTGGGAATATTGGATGGCGATGTAATTGAGCCAATTCCCGTAAGATTGGGAAGGGATGAACACTCCACTATTTTGGCTTTCTTGCTGTTCGATAAAAGTATCCAAGTTTTGCGTAAATGCGCCGCTTGAACTTCCAGGGAAGTAAGCATTATAAACATCGACAAATTGCGATTGGACTAGGGCAAGTTTAGTCAGATAGTTGGTCATGCTTGCGCAAACTGAGCGATAGCATTGGGATTAGGTGTCGATGGATTAGGATTGATAAGTTGTCCAGATGAATTCGTTTCAGCGCTGGCTGGGGGTTGAGTATAAGAACGGGAAGATGTAACCGGGTAAGTATTTAAAAAGTCATCAAAGGCGCTTTCAAATAGTTGCGTATCGGTCTCATTTGGCGATGAAAAATCGGTTCCTGTTTGCAATACCGTATCAAACGAATTCTTAAAGGCCACATAGATGGGATTACTTTGTAATTGTGTTTCCGTTTCAGAGGGTAGTCCATTGGCATTCAAGAAAGTGTTCATAAACTGCTGGATCGAGGATGGGAAGGCAGTGTTAATATTTTGCGGCTGAGTAAAAAAAATGGTTAAATAATTTTGCATCGATATGGATCCGCTACCTTGCGTCGTATTTAAAGCGGCTTTTAATGCGGTTGCAATTGCAGGGTTGGTAGGTGAGGTCGCATTAGTTGATGAATCCAATCCACCTGCTTTGGTCAAATAGCCTAAAAATAAGTCGGGTAGGAGTTGGACAAACGGAACATTGCCTGGATAACCCACACCATTGTAATCAGCTGGCAGATTGACTTGAGGATTGCTATTACTGGTCATGGTTTCCTCCAAATTAATTATTTTAATAAAGCAAGGCTAATGCCAAACTTTATTGTCCTATATTTTGCGCTATCTGTTGAATCAGCTGGGTCAATGCTTGTAGAATTGAAGTCGCTGATTGATAGTACTCTTGGAAACGAACATATACTGTTGAACACTCGTTTGCTGAGAGTTGTTCGCGGATTGCGCAGCAACCACGGCGTTAGTAATATTTTGTTGGATCAAACCTGCATTGGCAGATAAGCTGCTCGTCGTGGCTTGATAATCATCCAATATCCAATTGTTGAAAGCGGTCAATTGCCCAGACATTGGCGTTGTCAACGTGACCGGTGAACCATTGAATGTTAACTGAGTATTCATATCGTTAATCACTGTGCGGAGCTGAACCAGTAAGCTACTAGGATCAAAAGTTGTCCCCCCGCTAGGTGTAGCAACCTTGGGTGTTATAGGTTGTAAACCAGAAATTTCTCCTAAAAGCGCCGATCTATCGGCTAACAATTGCTGGAATGCAAGCGATCCTTGGTGAGTAAACGAGATCGGAGCTAAGATAGGTCTTCCTTCTTTGTCGGTAAAAGCAAACCCAGAGACAGGATCGGTCACTTGTTGACCTTTCGCGGTTAAGCCAAAAGTAGGCAAACCCCCAGTAGGATAACCGGAATTTTGAATGTCTTGATAAAGAGTATCTTGGCTAGTAGGATTGGTTTCATCGGAGGTGGATCCTCCCACAAGTGTTTGGTCGACAGAGGAATAAGGGTTTTGTGAATAAACGTTTCCTTGAGTCACTATCCCAGCGCCTCCGACAGCCGTACCCCCATTATATAAACTTGAGTACAGTTGGCCAAAGGTGGTTGGATAAGAAGGGCCAGCATAATTGCTTCCTAAGCCCGAAGCCTGAGGGTTAACAATTCCGCTGTAGGTATTGTCGCCTGCAGGGGAAGAATTGATCTGAACAGTTTCTGAACCATCAATAACCGGTTGGCCTGTTCCTCCATTATTGTTGGAATTGGTCCAAATATTAGTGGCATTCACTTGAGTACCACTTGACCCTTGACCAGGCACGAGGTCGGCATAATGCTGAATCGCTCCCAACGCGGACACTTGCATTCCATTGGGATTGGCTTGATTATAAGCTGAGATCTGAGTGTTCAGACTGGTAATTTGAGTGTTCAGCTGATCAATGACACTATTATAATTGGAGATAATACCGTTAGTGGTTAATGATGGAAATGAGGGGCCATCTGGTCCCGTTCCATTATACGCATTAATAGCCGCATTGATGTAGTCTCCAAGATTGGTATAGGTTTGGTACAAATTCCCCGGGTCATCTGTTGAGTTCACAGAAGATACTGTCGTAGGATCAGCTTGGCTGTTGACATCAGTTGCAAAAGGATTGGTAATCACTGTCCATTGCAATGTGTAACCGTCAGGAGGGCCATAATTCACTTGTTGATTTGAGGGGACAAGTGAGTTTAAATTCCGCTGATTTTGCCCGATTGATGAGATAAGAGAGGAAGCGGGTTCTCCGGGTTTTCCGATTCATTGGCGACAAAGATCTGTCCGTTCAACCCTTGGTAGCCATTCGGCTGATCATAACTTCCATTGGTATTGATAGAATTCTCGTCTAAGATAGGCGGCCATATACGTCCTTGCCAGAATACGGAGTTATATTGATTCGCAGCATTGATATACTGCTGTTGCGCCTTCAAAAGATCATTGTAGTTTAAGGTTTGCCCATTTTGGGTCGCGCTCGAAATAAAACTATTATATTGATTAACAGCGGCTTCATAGGTTGAGATAGCCGTTTGAGTTGCCGTGTTGTTAATGACGGAATTGATAGAATCCAACGAATTATTCATGACCGATAAGTTCGCATCAATTGTCGCTTTCAACTGAGCTTCTTGAGTTTCAATAGCTTGTAGTGCTGGGTTGGTGATTGGAGGCGTTCCAAAGGTCACAAGCGAGCTGGGGATGTGGGGGATGATTGGTTGTCCAAAATGGGCACTTGCAGCTCGTGTATACGCACTAGCAAATCCGCTATCTCCATTATACACATTTGAACCGCTTAAATAGACAAAGTTAATCGAGCCTTTGCCACTGACGGTAATATCGTTATGGATGTTTTGGACACTGGTTAACGAATCGAGCGCATTTTGAGAGGATTGCAAGGCGGTTTGTAAATTGGATAATTGGGCTTCAACCAAATTGTTGGCTGTTCCTACGAATATAGATTCAAGTGAAGCTTGGAAGGTGGTGTTCGTTTGAACAGCAGAAGCAGCTCCTTGAAGGACGTTTTGGACAGTAGGCCCTGTTTGGGATAAAGTGATCCAGTTTTCAAGATTAGTAATCCAAGTTTGAAATGAAGAGGAACTTGAAGATGTTCCAGGATCTTGGCCATTCCAGCCTCCTGCCTGTAAAGAACGTAAGAATTGATCCAGGTTATTAGCCATGGAAACGGTTAAGCCATTGTAATATCCATTAATGAGTTGCGGATTTTGGGCCAAAGCAAGAAGGCCGCCCGAGATGACTTGATTGGTTGTTGGATCAGTAACGATGGGGGCATAAATCGCTTGTTCTGCTGCGGCAGCTAACTGATTTTGTTCAGCGGCAGACAGATTTCCAAAATTTGATCCTTGATTAAAGATATTGGCAAATGCTTGGAAATCCGCTGAATAGGCAGCAGATATCGAACCATCGGTATATTCCCAGTTGGCAAATATCGGCTGATTGATTAGATCTACTGAAACCGTCGTCGCTTGCACATTATTAGAAAGGGCGGCTTCAACTATTGGATTTGTCATAACTAACTCCTGCTAAGAAGGTTAGTTGTAACAACCTCGTGATAGTATTAAATTATTTATGGCGAGATTACTATTACAACTAAAATTTAAAATCCCTATACTATTTATATTACAAAATGTAATATTTTTTTACAATGAAATGAACTATACTTTTTTAAACCGGAACAACCGAGGGGGTATTCTTAATTGCGACCGGTTCAGAGTACATCACTCCAGTTAAAGCATTGTGGGTCACAGTTTTACCTGGATCCATAAAGTTTTGTGCGGCCACATAACCCTCAGTTGTGGGTCGCAGATATACATTCATATTGGCTGCCAATGTATCGGAGTTTTGGTTGTTAGTGGAATGGATGATGGCGTTGACATGGTCACTATTTTGGCTCCTCAATGAGGAATTGGATGCCACAATTTGATCGGCGAAATATGCCCCTTGGGACGATGCATTTTGAGAACCAATTAAAGGTGCAAGGTTGTAAGAGACCAAGGTAGATATTTCCCCTTGCAGCTGTTCGGGTGGGATAACAGTATTGGCATTGGCTTTTTGGATAGCAAGGTTGGCAGGGCCAATTGTATTTAACGCATTATAAGCCTGTTGAGAGGCTGCCAAAGCGGCATTGCCATTGACATTTTGGGCTAATTCCGCTTCGATATTTGCCTGAATTTCTCCTTTCAGTTTAGCCGCTTCTTGTTGATCAGAGGTATTAGCCAATTGGGTGAACAAATCCCGATTTTGGTCAGTGGCTTTTTTTGCCACTTCTTCCGCTTGCGATTGGGCGATCCCTGCTTGAATAAAACTATTAGCAATGGCATCTTCAGTCTGATCTTTTTGAATGACAGCTTCTTGGATCGAGTTGAATAGTTGCTGATTTTCCAAATCGGAAAGGGCACGATTAGCAGCATTCTGAGCATCTACAGCATTAATCCCTTGCGAAACTAGCCCATTTTGAATTTCCGTATTTAATTCATCCGACAATTGCTGAGCGTTTTGAATATTGCCTGAAGAGATAGCTGCACTCAGTACAGATGACGCAGTGTTGTCAGCTTGAGCTTGCGAAAGGCCTAACGCATTGGACAAACTAGAGGAAATAGAAGCCTCAATAAAGGCTTGATAGGCCGGATTGGTGATCACTGTTTGAAGGGGAGAGTCATTATTGGTAATTGGGAACGCATCTTGCAGAGGCAAAACGTTAGCTGCATATTGCTGGAGCAGACTCGGAGCACCTAAAGCAACGGATAGAGAGTACAAGCTGGTCAACGATAAATCCAAGCTAACAGAGGAACCGATAGCGTTGATCAAATTGGCTTTATCACTAGGGGAAAGGGTTGCCAAGCTCGGATCCTTATTGACCAAGTTAGTGACTGTCGTGTTGATAATATTGGTTCCATTAAGGGTATTGGTTGTATTTACAGTCGCTAAGGCTGCAGCCGTGCTTATTCCTGCCGTGACTTGTGAAGAGGTTGGGGTGACCGATGAGATTGTTTCACCGTTATTTGCTGGAGGTTGCGGCACAAGAATCGGAGTTGAGCCTGCACCCGCGACACTCGTTGAAAATTGGGCTGTTGCAGTCGCGCCAATAGGAGAGGCACCTGCTGTTGCATCGGCGGCAACCTGTCCTGAAGGGGCTGTGCCCGCTGCTGGAACCTCAGCATCTAGGTCGCTAGCATTCGTGTGTACGGGGGCATTTGTGACGTCTTCGACGGCTGGGGAATTGACAATTTGACCTAAGTTAATGGGCCCTACGTTGAAGCCGGCAAGCTGAAGGGCCTGTCTCGTGCTATAAATTCCTGTATTTTGAAATAATCCACTCACAAGATAACCCGTATTAGAAGTGAGAGTCCCTCCTGTAGCAACACCTAAGGAGTGGGTCGCCGCTTTGACAATATCACTAGAAATGCTAGAACCCAAAGTTTTGGAAGAGTTTTTTGGATCTGGACTGCCGGTTGCAAAAGCTGAGGTCGAACCTGTTGAAGTTGCTGTATTGACCTGGGTGGGTGCAGGATTCAATGGAACACCAACTCTGAACCCAAACTGCTGTATATTGAAGAATGTGCTGATATTGCCCTTTTGTTGCGAAAGGATATAGTTGGCTTGTTGAGCGGCACTGTCTACCGATGTGAGGCCTTGAGAGACTTGGGTGGATGTAAGCGGTTGAACAATGGATGAAGGCACTGAAGCTGTAAATGAGGGGGGCGTATAAGCAATTTCTTGACCTGGGGTTGAGGGGGCAGGAGGAGCATTTAGCGTTGCCAAAGTGGGTAATGCGGTCATTGTGGGGTAGGCGGGAAGGGGAGGCGAGAAATTGGTGACATATTGATTGACCAATTCAATATTAGGGTTAATTGTTGAAATTTGACTGTTATAATTGGGAACTACACCGTTGTAATTATTAAGATCATTATTAGTTCCCGCAATCGTTGTATTGTATTTGGCCACGGCAGCATTCCATGCGTTGATATCCCCATTTTGCTGATAAGCGATCGCCGCTTGGTTAAGGGTTGCGACTGCCTGTGGAATCACCGAATTGATATCTTGACTGATTGAACTGACATAGTTAGTAATATTTGTTCCCGGACCAAAAAGATTAGTCTCATCTGTATTTGCTGCGTTTGAAGCCGCAACTACATTATTGATGTTATCATCCAAGAATTCAGCGTGTTGAAGGAAAGACACAAGACTCGATGAAAAGCCGTTATAGTACAAAGCATAATTTTGCGCTTCCAGTCCCGATTGTTCATTTTGCGCAATTTGAGCTGAAGTGGTTGTGCTGTAAAAAGATTGCGCAGAGATAGTTCCTGGGGTAGTTATACCGACATTAAATGTTTCTGCACCCGAGGCGATAAAATCAGCAGCTGCCGTGGAATCGATGGGATCGGAGGAGACATTTGGGGAAGCAAAATTAGGCGATGCGGATGGACTCCCTGAACTCGGCGAAGGGGATGGCGTTATGATAGGATCTATTCCCATATTAAACTCCTGTTTTTCAGTTTCTACTTAATCATTTGAATTGCCGAATAATTAAGTATATACGCATAAATCCCTATTTATAATTATAGCAAACAATTATTTAATTTACAGGGGAATTCCACGATTATATTTAATTAAATGCTTGGATCTGTATTCTGAGAAAAAAAATAGGAGGTTAATTTATGTCTATTTGGGATCTTCACTGGAATTGGTTAGGAATCATTATTGCAGCGGTCGTCAATCTGATCTTAGGATCATTTTGGTATTCCCCCTACCTATTTGGCAAGGCTTGGGTGGATGCAAACAAATTTGATATGAAGTCGTTAGTGGGGACACCTCTTCATTACGTGGGGGCACTCATTGTTTCCCTGCTGACAGCATGGGTATTGGATATACTGCTCCATCATTTCAATATTACTTCCTATTCTGTAGGAGCAAGTGTGGCTTTTTGGATCTGGTTAGGATTTATTGCAACTTCCCATTTTTCAGGCGTTTTATGGGCAAAAAGACCGCTAAAGTCCTATATTATCGACACAATATTTAGCCTCGTGAGTCTGCTAGTGATGTCAATGATTCTGCTCACTTTAAAGTAAGAATTGCAGCGTGAACTTCTTCTATATTTTCAGCATAGGGCTCAAGACGTTTTTTGACGAAATTGAGCCATTGCTTATCAACCATATCAAACCGCAGCTCAAAAACTGCTCTGGGAATCGAGGACTGCTGCTGAAGTTTTATAGCTTGTGAAAGCAGAGCGATAGCTGCACCCTTGTGGCGAAATCCCTTTTCAATATAAAGAGCCGCATAATTGATCGTCTCCCGATCAAACCGCTGACACATCATCCATCCCACGATCCTTAAAGGATGATCTGCGAGAAGACCTAAGCTATTTTGAGGTTCAAAAATTTGAGGGTCATTAAAGGGGGAGACACTGATATGGAAGGTATATTGCTCTTCTTGCCGTTTAATGGGAGCAATTAGATGAGGAGGGATTTTGTTCCATGGAAGGATCTGATAGCCAGCTGGAAGCTTAGCGACATCATTTACAAACCACGGGGCGTCAAATTGCTTGGGAGTAAAATAGTAATTTTTGAGCTTTAAAATCGAATTAGACCACCCATACTTTTTTAAGAGATGTTGCATTGCCGGGGAAGGCGTATAGAAAAGTTCTAAAAATAGGTACCGTTTTTTTTCAATGAGATACGTATGGATCTGCTCAAACAGCTTTGAGCCAATCCCTTTATTCCTATAATTTTCTAAAACAGTCCATGCTAAGATTTGAGCGGTGGGTGGTATCTCTTCGAAGGTTTCTACCAGAATACAACCAATAGGTTTTCCCCTCTCAAATGCTCCAAATCCGAAGATAGAATTGCTCGACTTAAGACGTTGATACACCCGATAAGGAAGCAGCCCTTCGAAAGATGAATCAAGGGATTGTAGATCGAGCGGTTGATACAACAAGGGACTCAAATCACGCAATCTTCTCTTTTCCCCGTTTGATAATAGGCAGTTTGTTATCGAGGATCGTATCTTTTTCGATAACCACTTCAGCAATTGTATCATCGGATGGAGTATCGAACATCAGATCACGCATCGTTTTTTCCAGAATCATCCTCAATGCTCTTGCCCCTGTGCCTGCCTCGATCGCTTTAGTGGCGATGGCGTGAACAGCATCATCTTGAAACGCCAGTTTAACCCCTTCCAATGCAAATAAGGCGGCATATTGTTTGATAATTGCATTTTTTGGCTCTGTCAATATACTGACAAGGTCTTGATGGGTGAGTTCGTTGCAATTTGCAATACTGTTAAAACGACCAATGAATTCTGGGATCATCCCAAATTGGATAAAATCTTCAGGTTCCGCTTTTGAGAGAAGCAAATTTTTTTGGTTCGGATCGATGAGCTCTTTGTCTCCAGTGCCAAAACCAATAGCTGTACGTCCAAGCCTTTTCGCGATGATTTTATCCAAGTTCACAAAGGCTCCCCCTACAATAAAGAGGATGTTTTCAGTGTTGACTTTGATATAGTCTTGCTGGGGATGTTTTCTACCTCCCTTAGGCGGAACATTCGCGATCGTCCCTTCTACAATTTTCAATAGAGCTTGCTGTACACCTTCGCCGGAAACATCTCGCGTTATCGATACATTGGAAGTGGTGCGGTTGATTTTGTCGATTTCGTCAATATAGATGATCCCCAGTTCTGTTTTGGGAACATCAAAATCGGCTGCTTGCAATAGGCGGAGAATGATGTTTTCTACATCTTCACCCACATACCCTGCTTCTGTTAAAGTCGTTGCATCCGCAATTGCGAAAGGAACATCAAGGATCATCGCCAGCGTTTTGGCGATAAGCGTTTTTCCCGATCCTGTAGGACCAAAAAGTAGTACGTTCGACTTATTGAATTCGACATCCCCTTTTTTGCCTAGCGACTGAATCCGTTTATAGTGATTGTAAACTGCAACAGAAATTGTACGCTTCGCAGCATCCTGCCCTATGATATACTCATCCAACCGCTCTTTGATTTCTTTTGGTTTTAAAATTTTCAATTCAAAAGGAGTGGGCTGTTTACGGTCTAAAATCCCCGAGCAAAGACGTACACATTTGTCGCAAATATAGGCCTGTGGCCCTGAAATTAATTTTTCAACAGCCTCTTCATTGCGCCCGCAAAAGGAACATAATGGAGGCTCCCGTAAACTCGCTGTTTTTTTGGTCATAAATTAAAGGGGGTAAAATGTGTCTAAATCTTATTTTTTGCCTTCTTGGGAAACTGGCCCTGTTTTACTTTTGGGAAGAATAATCTCATCGATCAAGCCGTAATCCTTAGCTTCATAAGGACTCATATAAAAGTCCCTTTCTGAGTCGATAGCAATCTTTTGAATGCTTTGTCCGGTCCTATCTGCCAGGATTTCATTGAGTCGTGTTTTTAAATAAAGGATCTCCTTGGCTTGCAAAGCCACATCTGCAGAAGTCCCACCTACTCCTCCCGAAGGTTGGTGGATCATAATCCGGCTGTTCGGCAATGCAAAACGTTTCCCCTTCGTGCCTGCAGCTAAAAGTAGGGCACCCATTGAGGATGCTTGCCCAAAGCAATAGGTGTTAACGTTGCAGGTCATCCATTGCATGATGTCGAAAATCGCTAGACCTGCAGAGATGTACCCCCCCATCGAGTTGATGTAGATGTGCACATCTTTCTTAGAATCTTCCATTCTCAAAAACTGTAACTGAGCAACAACAACGTTGGCGACATGGTCGGTAATATCAGTGCCGATAAAGACAATCCTGTCTTTCAGTAAACGAGAAAAGATATCCATAGACCGTTCGCCACGGCCTGTATCTTCGATTACATAGGGGGCTAAAGAGTCCTGTGCTCTCATTTTGCTACTCATCGCTGACCTTGGGTTGTTTTCTATTTTATACACACTTACCAGGCACCTGGTCAAGGAGAAAGACAGGATTCAGAATTTAGAATAAGGTCCCTTGCGTCCCTGACGTCTCTACTCGTGATGCTCTCCATCACAAGGTTCCGTCACTTTGGCTTTGGAAATTAGAAAATCCAAAACTTTATGTGAAAGGAGGGTGTTAGGTGCAGTTTCTTGAATCCGTTTTAAAGTTTCTTGGGAATTGTCTTCACCATATTGAGAAACGTGATTTAACCAGAGCCGCATTGTTCCGAATCGAAGTTCCTCCTCTGATAATTCAATTTGATGATCACGAGAAACTCTATGGATCATAAATGCGAGTCTTGCTTGATTTGTGAGATAGTGGCTGACATTTTCATTGGCATCTGAAGGAGCTGCTGAAGTTCTACCGGTGACATTTTCCACAACCTTACCTGGCAGGTCAAAGTTATATCGTTCCAACAAAAATTCCCGCATGTGATGACGTTGGTGTTCTAATACGTTTTGCTTTCGTCGTTGAACAAGTTGATTTTCAATCGATTTTCTAAGTTCATCGACATTGGGAACACCGGTCTTTTTAGCCAATTCATCATCGATAGGAGGTAGATTTGGCAGTTCAATGTTTTCAACTACGATGCGATAAGGCTGGGGGTACCATTTATCTTCTTCTGAATCTGATGGGGTCACATCTTTTGTTTCCCCAGGATTCATTCCCACCATTTGTTTCTTTAACCCTCCGGGGAATGAAGGATCATTGAGATACATCCTGGATTTTTCTGAGATTTTCTTATTATCATTCGTCAAAATTTGCCCTTGGACATAATCATCTTCTTTCACTGGTCGATCGGTGATTGTTTGCCAATCTGCAAATTGAAGCCTTATATTATTGAGAACTTCATCGACATCAGCTGCTTTCACTTCATCGAAATCGATCCTAGGAATTTCGAGGATATTTAAATCAATATCCGGAATTGATGGAAAAGCTTCAAATTCAAAGTCGATATCGGCTCCGTTTTCGGGATTTGACGAATATTTTTGAATTTTAAGGCGCATATCATTGCGATCGTAAGGAGCGATTTTGGTGAGTTGAACAGCTTCCATAAAAGCAGTTTGGATTTGGATATCGCGGAATTCCTGGTCGATCGCTTTATTATAATGTTGAATAATGAGGGATTGAGGAGCTTTCCCTTTTCTAAATCCAGGCAAACTCACTTCTTTAGTCACATTTTTTAAGGCTTTAGAATAAGCAGCTTGTGAGGCTTTAGGTTTTATATGCACCTGAAACTTAGCAATACTTCCAGGCTTGCGCTCGTAATTGACCTCGATATTCTCATTTTCAACTTTATTTTCAGTGTCCGACACAAAAACCTCGCTTTATAAACTATAGCGGGCGATGAGGCTCGAACTCACGACCCTCACGTTGGCAACGTGATGCTCTACCGCTGAGCTACGCCCGCGGATAAGAATTCAAATTTCACAAAGCGGGCGATGAGGTTCGAACTCACGACCCTCACGTTGGCAACGTGATGCTCTACCACTGAGCTACACCCGCACTTAAATAAAACAATCGTAATCTCTTAGCGGGTGATGAGGTTCGAACTCACGACATTCACCTTGGGAAGGTGACGCTCTACCAACTGAGTTACACCCGCATTTCAAAAGGCCAGAGTATAGGATTGGACTCCTATTTTCCGCAAGCACCTTCTTCATCCTTTTTTCTTCTTTTTTTTGGTGACAAGTTGAAGGGGGGGTACTATACTGCGCTTTTATTCAAATGTATGGCTGGGTCCCATGCTGAATTTTCGCAAATTGCGACAAGATTATTCTCCATCCATCCTCAAAGAAGGGCGTTCCCTCCACGATAAAAAAATGGTTGTCTCAGCCAAAATCGTGAAATTGAATGCGAACAGTGTCCGCGTTAGCAGTCGTGTTTCAGGCAATTTTGAAAATACTTATACTTGTGAAATTGAAGTTGACCGGCATGCTTCAGCCACTATTGATGCCGATTGTGATTGCACCTATAAATATGATTGTCACCACTTAGCAGCTGTGTTGTTTTTCTTAGAAGAAAGATTGGACGAATTAGTTGTCAATTTTTCAAAAGATCCCGATATGAGTAAACAACCTCAGGAAGATGATGAAGATAAGCACGAGTTATCGCGCATTTTTAAAGAAGCAGAATCGAAAGAGACGGTCAGGCGGGGTAAAAAGAATCAAAAAGAACTTTTGACCGAATATATTTCTGCTTCCAAAGTGTTGGGGCAGTTGTCATTTTTCTTGCCCGAAGAAGAGTTACCTCAAGATAAAGCTGAACTCGCAGTCATTTTTGACCAGAAGCAAAATATAGAGATCCAGTTGGCTTTAAGGTTGCCCTACCGCTCGAAGCCGTTAGCCATTCTTAATCTCAAAGAATTTTTAGATGCGGTTCGATTTGAAGAACCTATTTACTTAGGTTCGAAAAGGTACTTTTTCGGAATTGGATCCTTTGATCCAGAAAGTGGACAAATTTTGAAATTATTGATGGACTATGTCCGCCCACCTGAACCCAACAATAAAGGGGAGCGCAATTTGCGCACAGCTTTGATAGACGCGGAGCCTTTTGGGGCTCTTTTGGCAGCTGCAAGTGAGTTGGTAGCTAAGCGTCAAGGTGTTCCTCCGGTCACCGATAACAATGAAGAGGGATGTGTTTTGCCCTGTCTCTACAAAGGCACATTGGAAGAGCCTTTGCGTCTTGCTAGCAGTCCCGCACGTTTCCGTTTTGAATTGGAATATGTAGTAGCATCCAGTCCTAAAATACTTCTAAAGCCCAAGCTGATTCTCGAAGGGGGAAATATTGCCGATCCTGCGGACGTTAATTTTTTTGAGTGTGCACAGCCGGGAATTATCCATCAGCAGACTTACTACCGTTTTCCAGTGAATATTCGACGCAGGCATCTGCGCCATTTGAAAGCGATTAAAGATGTCACAATCCCACAACCATTATTTGGAACATTTGTAGAAAATTCATTATCAGAGCTGATGCGTTTTGTGGAAGTTGCCAATAAGGATATTATTGAACGGTTCGTGACTTTGCCTTTTGTAGGAAGAGTTGGAGCGGAATGTAACATCCATTATTTAAATGGAGAACTTGAAGCGACCCTTGAATTTGTCTACGACCGTGTTAAAATTCCGGCATCCCATTCCCATTTGAGTGTCGAGCACATTCTAACTTTCGCGACAGAGCAAGGAATTTTAGCACGCAATTTGACAGAAGAGCAAAAAATCATCCAAGACCTGTTTCAAGACTTTACTTATGATGAGTCCTTAGGGGCATATTTGGCTAAGAACGATCGAAAGATTGTTGAGTTCATGACCGAAGTAATCCCCCGAAATCAGGACAAGGTTAAATTCCATTGCCCTGAAAATCTTCTCGATCAATTTATTTATGACGAATCGACTTTCAAAATGGTTCTGCGCGAGTCCGATAGGATCGATCTTTATGAAGTAGATTTAACGGTGGAGGGCCACTTGAAAGGGGTGACTCTTGATTTGCTTTGGGAATGCTTATCATCGCGTCGCGCGTTTATCGAATTGGCATCCAAAAAAATCCCCAAAAAGAAAAATGAGTCTGAAGGATCGAAAAACCACAAAATCCTAGTCCTCGATCTAGAAAGGTTATCGCCGGTCGTGCAAATTTTTGATGAGATTGGCATCAACATCTTGGACAATCATAAAGAATTACGCCCTTTGTGGAGTTTAGCCAACATCGACGCAGCGCAATTTGAAGGGCTGCCTATCAAGTTTGAAATGAGTGATAAACTTAAATTGATTCAGCGTCAGATGTTGGGTCTCAGTGAATTTAATCCCGAAGAAGTGCCTAAGGCCGTGCAAGCCACATTGCGTTCTTACCAATTGGAAGGAGTCCACTGGTTAGAAAGATTGCGCCACATGCATCTAAATGGGATTTTAGCCGATGATATGGGATTGGGCAAAACATTACAGGCGATCATTGCCATTACTCAAAATAAAATCGATCGTCCCAATGGAGTGGCTTTAATCATCTGCCCTACTTCACTTGTTTACAACTGGAAAGAAGAGTTCAATAAATTTAACCCCGAGCTTCGTGTTTTACCCGTCGATGGCACGCCAATTCAGCGCAAAAAATTGTTGAACGACATCAATCATTATGATGTCATCATCACTTCCTATAGCTTGTTGCAGAAAGATATCGAGTTTTATAAGACCATTCCATTTAACTATGCCATATTAGATGAAGCGCAGCATATCAAAAATCGAGGCACTCGCAATGCCAAGTCGGTAAAAATGATCCAAGCTGATCACCGTCTAATCCTAACCGGAACGCCGATCGAAAACTCTTTAGAGGAGCTTTGGAGCTTATTCGATTTTTTGATGCCAGGTTTGCTGAGCAGCTACGATCGTTTTATCGAGCGTTACCTACGCAATCCCAATGTGACTCGAACCAAAAGTCTGGAGGTTTTGCGCCGCAAAGTCTCCCCATTTATTTTACGCAGGATGAAGAGGGACGTTTTGGCGGAACTTCCCCCTGTTTCCGAAATCCCTTACCACTGCCATTTGACCGAAGTGCAGCGTGACCTCTACCGTTCCTATGCTAATTCTGCAAGGGAAGAGCTCTCTCAGCTCGTTAAAAAAGAAGGTTTCGACAGAGTTCAAATTCATGTCTTGGCCACATTAACCCGCTTAAAACAGATCTGTTGCCATCCCGCAATTTTTGCAAAAGAAAAACCGGAAACGGGCGACTCTGCCAAGTACGATATGTTGATGGAACTTTTGCAAACCTTAATCGAAGGCAAACATAAGACGGTCATTTTTAGTCAGTATACCCGGATGCTGCAAATTATGCATGCTGACTTGACACGGATGGGGATTAAATTTGAGTATTTAGACGGTTCGAGCAAAAACAGGCTAAGCATCGTTAAAAAGTTCAATGAAGATGAGACGATACCCGTGTTCTTGGTATCGCTAAAAGCCGGAGGATCCGGTTTAAACCTCGTCGGAGCAGATACTGTGATCCACTACGACATGTGGTGGAATCCTGCTGTTGAAAACCAAGCTACGGATAGGGTGCACCGCTTAGGACAACAACGTTCTGTCGCCTCTTACAAACTAGTGACACTCGACACCATTGAAGAGAAGATTATTCAACTCCAAAACCGTAAAAAAGAGTTAGTTCAACAGGTCGTGGCTTGCGATGAAGAAGCTATCGCAAAATTAACCTGGGAAGAAGTATTAGAATTGTTACAAACATAAAGAAAATTATGACAAAAAAACAGCAAATAGGGGCCAAAGCGGTCCTGAACCAATTGTCCCGTTATGCGTTCGAAAAGATAAACCGATTTAGAGGTGTCTTTTCAAACGACATCGGCATTGACCTAGGAACCGCTAACACCCTTGTTTTCGTGCGGGGGAAAGGGATTGTTTTAGCGGAACCTTCCGTCGTGGCCGTCGATTCGATGACCAACGAAGTGCTGGCCGTCGGCCATAAGGCTAAGGCAATGTTGGGTAAGACCCCAAGAAAAATCCATGCCGTGCGCCCCATGAAAGATGGTGTGATTGCTGATTTTGAAATCGCTGAAGGGATGCTAAAGGCCCTCATAGCGCGTGTCACCCCTTCTAGAAGTCTTTTCCGGCCTAAAATTTTAATTGCCGTTCCTTCCGGGATTACCGGCGTGGAAAAACGTGCTGTAGAAGATTCTGCTCTCCATGCCGGAGCCCAGGAGGTCATTCTGATCGAAGAACCGATGGCGGCAGCGATTGGTGTCGATCTCCCTGTGCATGAACCATCGGCTAATATGATCATCGATATCGGCGGTGGAACCACCGAAATCGCCATCATCTCTCTTGGCGGCATTGTTGAATCTCGCTCTTTAAGAATTGCAGGTGATGAATTTGATGAGTGCATCATCAATTATATGCGCCGCACCTATAATTTAATGATTGGCCCAAGAACGGCAGAAGAGATCAAAATGACGATCGGCTCTGCCTATCCCCTCGGAGGTAATGAATTAGAAATGGAAGTGCGGGGGCGCGATCAAGTGGCAGGGTTGCCAGTCACAAAACGGATTAATTCCGTCGAAATTCGGGAATGCCTTGCGGAACCGATCCAGCAGATCATTGAAAGTGTGAAGTTGACTCTTGAAAAATGTCCTCCTGAATTGGCTGCTGACCTAGTCGAAAGGGGAATGGTCATTGCCGGTGGGGGAGCGCTGATTAAAGGACTGGACAAAGCGTTGATCAAAGAAACCGGTCTTCCTGTTATTATTGCACCACATCCACTGCTAGCAGTTTGTTTGGGAACAGGTAAAGCTCTCGAATACCTTGATAAGTTTAAGAAACGCAAAGCACTTTATGTCAGGGCTATGAACATCGAAAATAAAAAGCTGAAAGATTGGATTGCCGAAGTAAAAGCATCTTTGTTTACCTGAAAATGTGCACATTTGCAATGGAAGTGAAGCAGAATACAATCAGCTTTGTCAAGGATATGGTCAAAAAGGGGACGCTGACCAAACTAAATCGAGATCTTCGTCCTAACAGTTTCCTTGCCAGGTCAAATCCTGAAGATGTCGCAAGAGTCGAAGAATATACCTTTATTTGCTCTATTCGGAAAGAAGACGCAGGCCCCACCAACAATTGGCGTGATCCAAAGGAAATGATTGTCGAACTTAAAGAGCTTTTTAAGGGCAGCATGCAAGGGCGCACGATGTATGTTATCCCTTATTGCATGGGGCCTCTTGGATCATCGATTTCTCACATAGGAGTCGCAAATTACCGATTCCCCTTATGCGGTCTGCAACATGAAAATTATGACCCGCATTGGTAAAGATGTTTTGGATGTCCTTGGAGATGAGCCATTTTGTCCCTGGCTTGCATTCGGTCGGGTCATCCTTTAAAACCCGGGGTACAGGATGTTCCATGGCCTTGCAATCCACCGAAAAGACACATTGTCCACTTTCCCGAAACTCGCACCATTTGGTCGTATGGAAGCGGGTACGGGGGGAATGCCCTTTTAGGCAAAAAATGTTTTGCCCTCCGGATTGCTTCTGTGATGGCTCGCGATGAAGGGTGGATGGCGGAGCATATGCTGGTTTTAGGCATTACCAACCCACAAGGGAAAAAGAAATACGTAGCAGCCGCTTTCCCTAGTGCTTGCGGAAAAACAAATCTTGCCATGTTGACATCCGACTCTGCCAGGTTGGAAAGTGGAAACAGTCGGAGATGATATTGCCTGGATGAAATTTGGGCCTGATGGACGCCTCTACGCCATTAATCCTGAAGCAGGATTTTTTGGAGTTGCTCCTGGTACATCGATGGAATCCAATCCCAATGCCATGAAGTCCCTTACCAAAAATACAATTTTCACCAATGTGGCGCTTGACAGATGATGGGGATGTTTGGTGGGAAGGGATGACAAAGGATAAACCCTCCAAACACCTGATCGATTGGCTAGAGGACGCGATTGGACACCAGAGTCAAAAGATCCAGCTGCGCATACCAATGCCCGCTTTACAGCTCCCGCAAAACAATGTCCCGTGATCGATCACCTGAGTGGGAAGATCCAAAAGGGGTACCCATCTCAGCCATCCTTTTTGGAGGGAGAAGGGCTTCCGTGGTGCCTCTGGTTACTGAAGCGTTGGATTGGGAACATGGTGTTTTCATGGGCGTCAATGTCTCTTCGGAAATGACTTCCGCTGCTGCAGGAGACTGTTGGAAAATTGAGGCATGATCCATTTGCAATGCTACCCTTTTGTGGATATAACATGGGCGATTACTTTGCCCATTGGCTCACCATCGGATTGATGGCTGACCCCTCCAAGCTTCCCAAAATTTATCAGGTGAATTGGTTTCGCAAAGATCAGGATGGGCATTATCTTTGGCCCGGATTTGGGGAAAATAGTAGGGTCCTTAAATGGATATTTGAGAGAATTGATGGACAATCACAGGGATTGAAAACTCCTATAGGAATTGTCCCTACTGCAAAAAGTTTAGATCTTAACGGCCTCAATCTAGCCCCAGCCCAGGTGGAAGAGTTGCTTAAGGTTGACAATCAAGAATGGCTGAACGATCTGAATAATTTACGTGAATACTTCAAACTCTTTGGGGATCGTCTTCCACTTCCTATCGCAAAGCAGCTGGAGACTTTTACTGAAAATCTTAAATCATGAATCAAGATAATCATTATCTTCACAGGATCCAGAGGCTTACCGTAGCCTTGATCGTCAGTGGAAGTTTAAATATTATCCTGTTGGGGGGATTTAGCTACTGGATTCTCAAAGAGCGTCCACCAACACCTTACTACAGCTTAAAACCTTCTAAAAATTCTCCTGAGCAACCATTAGCCATGGACCAAACCAATTCAGAAGTCATTGGGACATTTAAATCACTCCCTTACGAGCAACTTAAGGCTAAGCTGAATAACATTCAGCTCATTGAAAATGGATATACGCAAAGAGATATTGCACTGGTAACTTTAGTCGCTTATTACCATTTCGATTTAAATCGGGCTCTCACTCATCAGACTCAGCCTTTGCAAAAAAGGGCTTTGTTGTATGGGAATGAAAAAATCACTGTTTATCCTGGTCTTGCGGATTCGCAATACCAAGCTATTATTCATTTTGCAAATACAGAGAAATGGCCGTTCACTTCGCAAGGGCTTTTTCAGGTTTTGCGTCGAAATCCGTTGCCTTTCGACACTTCGTTAGTCGACGCTTTTATCCTTTCATCCCAATACCGTGCTGTCGAATTGCTTTTCAACCGTTCTGAGGTTGCTATCGATAAATTAGAAATCCTCGCCATTTTGCGAGATGGCGATTGGAATATGTTAAATTCCTTTGCTGAAAAGCAAAACATTTCTCAAGATCTATCTCCAGCTAGAAGACAACGTTTTTTAGTAGAGTATATCCACAAAAAATCTAAAGCAGCTGCCTATGTGTTGCTCAAAACGGATTTCGAATTTTCTGTCAAAAAACTGGATGATAATACGATCCTGCAGATGCTTGAACTCTTGACGACCAAAACACCTTCCTCGCAAAGATTCGCGATCGCCTTATTGAGCAATCCCCGAAGCGATAGTGTTTGGAAAGAAGCCTCTGCACGTCTTTATGATTATGTGGGGGAAGCTTTGCCTGAAGGAAATGATCCCCAAACAATTCTTGCCCGCTTTGCCCCTCAAACCCCTAAATGGAATGCAGCACCTAAAAAAGCCGCTCCTAAACCTATAGCGGATGCCAAATCATCTAAGCCTTTACCCCTCCCAAAAACAAAACCTGCCAAAAAAGAGCAGATTTATGTCGTTCAAGAAGGGACTCCTACTGGAAGATCGCTAAAAAATTTAATATTGATGTAAATGCCTTAAAATCATATAATAACGTACAAAATGACTTTCTTAAACCAGGAATATCCCTAAAAATTCCTAAATAATAAGTTTTTATGGCGTTAGGTAGAGTTTTAAGTAGTTTTGATCATTGGAAGGCCCCCAACACGCTTACTGAGGTGCAAGCACTTTCAATATCTGGTAAAGACGGTTTTTGGCAAAACCGTTCAGTCAAACTTAATGTTCGGGTATCGGATATTTTAATTTCTCTTTGTGGACTGATTGTTTTTTCTTATCCCATTTATGTTCTTTTGACCGCCAATCGTAAAATCAAGTCGATAGAGAAGTTTGAAAACCTCCATGGCAGTCTCAATAATTATAAGCCAAAGGACGTTCAAAAAATTCATGATGTAGCGACAAAATTATTAAATTTAGATTACGATCCAAAGCGAATCTTTGCACCAAGTGGTACTGATTATCTTCCTTACAATCTTTTGAAATTTGCAGTTTCTACAAACAATGAAGCATTAGCTAAAGCTATCATTGACCTTCGGCCTGACTGTGGAGATTTAGTGGAGATTTTTAGACCAGGATATAATCAGGATTTAATTATTAAACTCTATTGTTATGCCTATGAAAAGAATATTTGGGAAGGACAAACACCCTTATATTCTCTTCTTACTTCTGAAGTAGGCTGGTTAAATCTTTTAGATATGCATCAAAGAAATGTTAAAAATGGAAATGCAGAGTGGTTTGTAAATGGTTTTAAGGAACATATCAATAAAGAAAATCATGTTGATGAAAATGGAAATAACTGTAACCTGCTTCATTACGTTGCAGCAAATATTGGAGATAATGCACCTTATAGGCTAAGCGATTTAGAGTTTTTGGTTCGGCAATTAGGCTTTAACGTTAATTATGCGGATAAAATAGATAAACTCACGCCGCTCCATTGGGCTTGTTCTCAAGATAATGAAGCTTGCGTTTTAGAATTAATAAAATTAGGTGCCGACCGCACAGCTGTATCTGCGAAAGCCAAACGTCCTATTATCACTGCATTGACAAATCAACAATTTGGGATTGTGAATCTTTTATTAAAGGATAGCCCTGATAGCCTTTTGAATATGGTTGTGAAAGATTATGGTGTCCGTCATTTATTGGATGAAGAGTGCTTAGATTTCATTTTGAAAAGGGAAAAAAATAAAGAGACAGCCCAGCCCTTTTTGTGGCAGCCAGTCTCAATAAATGGGATGTGGTGAATACGCTTTTAGATAATGACGCAAACCCTAATAAAGTTTGCATAACAGGAGAAAATGAAAGGCTATTTAGCAATTGGATGTAGTTATTAGAGAAATTTTAAGAAATAACACAGTTGTCATATTCTTGTGCTCCATCCTCAGGTAATTTAGGATGTTTTTCTAAAGCGGATTCAAAGCTTTTAATTGTGATAGGTTCTAAGTTAGAATTGACTTTTCGCAAAAGCTCTAATCCTTTCGAGTAAAGTTCTGTCCGTTTTCCTAAGATACTTGGGGTAAATTTTTTGTTTTCTTTCTTACCTTCGCACTGCCAATTAAAGAGTATTTTGCTAATGGGTTTTTGGGATGTTTTTGATTCTTCCCAAGCGCTAAAAGATCGCTCCTGTCAGTAATAAAATATGGTTAGCTTGGTGAATTATCTTCTCTTTCCAAACTAGATCTTTCACCTTATCCCATATTGTCTCATATAATTGGGCTTTGGCAGTTTTTATATCTCTTTCTTTTGTAAAATAAGTTAAATTTTTACACTTTGTTGCCCAATATTCTCTTGCCAGTTTTATGAGTTTTAAAGAACCATTATTTGTTAAAGAAATGGTTTTTTCAGGGTTTTGAGGGAAATAAAGGTTAGCATCATTTTCGCCAAGAAGGATTACTATATTTCCAGAAGAAGCTTTTTCTGCACATTCCTTTGGACTAACTCCCTCACCACAGACAAAAATGAGCCAGCTTTTTTCAGGATCTAAGGGCTTTTCAAGGCTGATTTTTTCAATTTCATCAATAATAGCTTTTTGATCATTATTAGAATAATAACTTGCACTAATACATGTTATGCTTTCAAGAACAGATTTTTCGTAGAGTTCTTTAATTTTAATTGATTCTTCTGAGCTAAGTTCAAGCTCTTTTTTTCCTTCTCTATTGTAGTAAACGATTACAAAAACGGGCCAAACGTTTTCTTTATCTTTCGCTTGTTTTGCATAAAGAGCTATAGATTCTTCAGATTCGATACTGTTTTGAATTTTTTCAAAATTCTCTTTGGAAGGGTAGAAATGAAGACCAAGACCAAAGCGTTGATATCTTTCTAACTTCTCAGTCCAACGCGTACCCGAAACGTTAAAGTGGTTTTTAATTTGATGGGGGGCTGCAAAAGATGAGCAATCGTCGATTAGTAATCTTTGCCTTTTAGGAATATTGGAATGGGGATAAACATCATCTAAATCTTTTCGGTTATTTCCAAAGGTGCTGAATCTGCTATGTGGAACTTCGTTATAACTATCATTGTTTCTTAACTGTTCTTTAGCGCTGATAAGAACCTTATCAGCAGCAATTTTGGTATACTTTTCTTGACCAAGTGCATTTATGAGTAATTGCTCAACAAATGGCTTTGCAAAAGCTTCTTTAGAAGAAGTCGCAAAAGCAATATGAACGCCAGGAGTTTCTGTTAATAGCTGAAACAGTTCTTTTACAAAAGGATAGACGTAATGACGGATGGGTTTAGAATAGCCTTCTACAGGCACCCGCAATAACATGCCGTATTCTTGAAAAATAGGGGCTGCAACTTCATTAGCTTTTTCTTCCGCCAGTACGTCATGGATGTCAAATGCCAAATATATTTGGTCGAAGTCTGTGGTAGAAAGTGCGTTCCTAATCATTTTGCAACCTTAAGGAGCTCGAGATATGATTCATGAAAAGTTTTTTTCTTTGGATTTTACTCTACTTTTTTAAAGGTTGAAAGTATTTTTTCTTGCTAGGATTTGAGACATGCCAACGTCTTTTTCTAGAAGTTTGAGCCGGTTACAGATGGTTTTAGGCAACATGTTAGCGAGATTTATCCACTGGAATCTAGTGCTTTAAATTGCCTTTTTAATCTGTTGCTGTTTTACCAGTGTCCCCTCAGATTCCATGCAAAAAATTTATTATGTTTATGTACTAAAAAAGGTACAATTAGAGTTAGATAAAGGGAGCGCATGGAAAAGATTAAGCCGAACCTGAGCGTCGAATTCTATAGAGAATCAAAAGGAAATGAACCTGTTAGGGTTTGGCTGCAGTCTTTAGACAAATCGATAAAATAATACTTGGCGAAGACATTAGTAAAGTGCAGTTTAGATGGCCTTTAGGAATGCCATTAGTGCGCAGTCTTGGTCAAGGAATTCATGAACTAAGAAGCTGTATCCCAAATGGGATTATTCGGATTCTTTTTATTGTAAATAATAAAACGATGGTCTTACTTCATGGATTCATCAAAAAGTCGCAGAAGCTTCCTATACAAGATTTTAATATAGCCAAAGAGAGGGCAAAAAATTATGAGCAGCAAGAAAAGAAAAAATGAAAATATTCATGCAGGCTCCAGTTTTGATGATTTTCTTAAAGAAGAAGGCATTTTTGAGCATTGTCAAGAAGTAGGAGCCAAATACGCTTTTGTAATGCAACTTCAAGATGAGATGGAAAAGCAACAACTTACAAAAGAAGAATTTGCCAAACGGATCGGGACAAGTAGATCAGCCCTTGACCGCTTACTTGATCCAAGTAAATCATCAAATATCCGATCGCTTATTAACGCAGCAGCTGCTGTTGGCAAACATCTACGAATTAGCATGATTTAACCTGTATTCTATTTTTTAAAAAGATCAAAAAAATATGAACTTCTTAGCCAAATTCTTGAAAAACTTTTTTTATACTTAATAGTATCAACATTTATTTATTTTAAGGTGTCTAGGAAGATGCGCATTTTCTTAACGATGAAAGAAGCATCTTCTTCAAGAGCAAAATGTCCTGTGTCCAAAATGTTATAATCGATATGTTTTAAATCTCGCTTATAAGCTTCTGCCCCAGGTACAGGAAAAAAAGCATCATTCTTACCCCAGACAATTAATGTTGGTGGCTGATGATCGCGGAAATATTTCTGCCATTCAGGATAGAGCTTGGGGTTATTTTGATAATCATAAAACAAGGCAAGTTGAACGTCATGTTGGCCAGGCCGGGAAATCTTCATAAAGTCGAGGTTCCAATTGTCAGGTAAAATCCCCGCAGGATTACGAGTTCCATGTGTATATTGCCATTTCAGTCCTTCGAGACTGAAGACCTGTTTTATGATTTCCTGTTCAAGTTCAGGCGTTTTGTTTTTCCAATATTTGAAGATTGGAGCCCAAGCTTGTTCTCCAAAGCCTTCGGTATAGGCATTCCCATTTTGGATGACTAAACCTCGAATTTTTTCAGGATGTTTTGCTGCGATCCTCAAGCCGATAGGAGCTCCATAATCTTGAATCATCAAAACAAATTGATTTAATCCCCGAGTCTCTAAAAATTTTTCTATCACCGAAGATAAATTGTCAAACGTGTATGAAAAATCTTTCTGTGAAGGAAAGCTGCTTTCTCCAAATCCAGGATAGTCCGGCGCAATCAAATAGTATTTATCAGCCAAGGCATATAAGACTTCGCGATACATATGAGAAGAAGTTGGAAATCCATGCAGTAAAATAATAGCAGGGTTGCGAGGATCACCGGCCTCACGATAAAAAATTTCCAGATTACCAACTTTCTGCTTTCCATAACGCACTGGAGTATATGCTAAACGCTCTTCAACAGGAGCGGATTGTAACCGAACCATAAACAGCCTCCAATTATATAATTTCTTATCTAATGTAGATTATTTGCTTCGTCTTTTTTCTTTCAATAGTGAACTGACATATTCACATTGTATAAATTATCCTAATTACCTATGAGTAGGATTTTTATGGCAAACAATCGAATAAAATTCTTTTGCCGGAACTTGATGAACGACTTGAGAAATATGCTGGGGATCTTTTTTCTATGCGAGGCATAGAAATCTTTTACAACACTAAGATAACAGGGTTCATGGATAACAAAGTTGCATTAAGTGATAGGACTATTCTTGATAGTTGTACTTCTATTTGAAACCGGGATTGAAACCAATTGACCTTCTACGATATCAATTTTCATTTTTTGATTCCAGATAAGGTCTACATGATTTCCTGAATATGTAAAGTTCCATTCGAAATTATCAGATCTTTGCATTTGACGTACCTCAAACTTCTCTGCGGCTTCGGTAAAAATCTTTGAGTCTTCTTTTGAAATCAGCGAATCTATTTCAGAGTTAGTTATTTTTATATGATATATACTTTCATAACAGGAAATGTATCTCTTAAAAAAATCTTTAATTTTTAATGTAGGAAATTCAAACACTCCAAAATTAGGATCCAATATTTGAGTTTTATTTTTTTCTAATTTTAATAATATAGAATGATTTGAAAAAAGACCAAAAGGCAAAGCAACATGGAAGAGGCCTTCTTGAGCAAGATCTAATTGACTGGGTTGAATGGAAACTGCATTGATTTCTAAAAGACTATCAATAGTTTGCAAATGATTACGGAAAATAAAAGAACTTCTACGCGTTATTTCATTAAAAAAGGCTTGCATTCCAGCTACTTTCCCATCCACTCCACTATTGTATATTTTTGCAATCTTTGATAACGACGTATCGGGTTCAGGGTTTTCAAGAAAAGCATTTGCAACCACACCAACCATTGCATGACAAACCCCCGATAAACAGCGTTTACTCTTTTTGTTTTTAAGATCGCTTTCTTTTTGATCAAATGATTCATTCAAACGATTAAAATATTTTTCATCGAAATGAGCGCTTGAATTTTTAAGGTCCTGTGAAATTCGAGTTTTGAGTTGATCAAAACACTGAATCATAGATGGATTAATTTTTTTTTCTAAAAGAGTGTGGAGTGAAGGCAAATTTGTTGTTCTAACAACTAAGTACTGTTTCAAATCTTCAGGTAATTTTGAATGATTTAAGCTCGATAGGATATGGCGATTCGAATTTTGCAGCTTTATTTGAAGATTTTGAAAATATTCGCTATTAAATATTTTTAAAGCAATGTTTACAATTTTTAATGAAAGTACGTTTTTCGCCAAGTCAAAATATATTTTAATTTTATCGCTAAATCCATAAATCAATGGCAAATCTGTAGTTGAAGAGTTTGCGCAATCATTTATTTTAAAAGAACTCATAATATATTTCTATAATTTTTAATATATTATATAATTTTTTTAGATTAAAAATCAATTATTTTAATATAGTATCATAAAACAAAGCGAGTTGAACGTCATGTTGGCCGCCGGGAAATCTTCATGAAGTCGAGATTTCTATCACCGAAGACAAATTGTCAAACGTGTATGAAAAATCTTTCTATGAAGGAAAGCTGCTTTCTCCAAATCCAGGATAGTCCGGTGTTAAGAATTTCATTGTCTAAATTATCCTAATAATCTATGAGTAGGGTGTTTATGGCAAACAAAATAAAAGTAGTCATTCTTGGAAGTGGGTTTGGAGGCGTTTATACTGCCTTAGAGCTCGAAAAATTAATCAAACGCCAAGATGAAATTGATGTCATTCTCATCAATCAAGAAAATTTCCTTCTTTTTACTCCAATGCTCCACGAAGTTGCCGCTAGCGACCTGGATCCTACAGACATCGTTAACCCTATTCATAAGCTTTTAAAAAAAGTGGAATTCTTCTGCGGTTCAATCGATGCGATTGATCTCCCAAACAAATGTGTAATTGCTTCTCATGGCGCTAATAAGCATTCTCACAAAATCCCCTATGATCATTTAGTTCTTGCATTAGGGAGCGTGACCCATTTTTATGGGTTGCCAGGGCTGGAAAAAAATGCCCTCACAATGAAATCACTGGGCGATGCCATACATCTTCGTAATCAAATCATTAGTCTTCTTGAGGAGTCCGATTTCGATTGTTCTAAAAACTTTCGAAATAGCCTTTTAACTTTTGTTGTTGCTGGAGGAGGATTCGCTGGAGTTGAAACCATGGCCTCAATGCACGACTATGTAAGAAGTATTTTGCCTTTTTATAGAAACCTCAAAGAAAGCGATGTGCGGTTTGTTCTTGTCTCATCGAATAAGATTCTTTTGCCAGAACTTGATGAACGGCTTGGGAAATATGCTGGGGATCTTTTATCTATGAGAGGCATAGAAATCTTTTACAACACTAAGGTGACAGGGTACATGGATAACAAAGTTGCATTAAGTGATGGGACTATTCTTGAAAGTTGTACCCTCGTTTGGACAGCTGGCCTATCGTCAAATCCAGTCATGTCAAAACTTCCTTGTAATAATGACAAAGGGCGAATAAAAGTTGCCCCCACTCTCAAAGTTGAAAATTGGGAAGGGATATGGGCAATCGGTGATTGCGCCAGCATTCCAAATTTAGATGGCAAAGGATCGCATCCTCCAACAGCTCAACATGCCATTAGAGAGGCTAAAATTGCAGCTCATAATATCCTTGCAGAAATTCGCGGCAAACCTCTCAAGCAATTTCGTTATAAGACCGTCGGACAACTTTCGTCGTTAGGATATAGAAAAGGGATAGCTCAAATTTTTGGACTCCGTTTTTCGGGTTTTATGGCCTGGTGGCTATGGAGGATGATCTATTTGTTTAAGTTACCACGGTTTGAAAAAAGGTTCCGGGTGGCGCTAAATTGGAGCCTCGATGTCCTTTTTTCTAAAGACAATGTTCAAATCCCCACAAATCGTTCGGGTGGACTGACAAGCAGCGAACCCAAAGAAATGCTATAAGACACTTAATCTCGACTTTGCACAATTTTTGCCATCGGCTACGAGAGAGAAGCTTCCCGCAGCTAAATAAATTTCTTGGAAGGGGTAAAAATACCCCTTCCTTCAAAATTTATTACGCTGCAGTTTGCTTCTCTCTCGCAGCCGATGGCAAAAATTGTGCAAAGTCGAGTTAATCCATTACGTGCAAACTAGCAATCGTTCCCTTTCCAACCCGCTTTCGACCAAACTTTCAAACAAATGAGGACAGTGCAGTTTAACTTCAATTCTTTGAATAATTCCTCTGTGCATATCAAACCACCATTATTGAGCCACTGGCTGAAAAATACCGACATAATACCGATCGGTGATTTGAAATCCTAAATCGCGATAACATTTTTGAGCAGCAACATTTTCTTCATCAGTAAAGATAATTGCTTTTTCTGCGCCCTGTTTTTGCATGAAATCAATTAGATGCGAGCAAAGTGCTTTTGCATAGCCTCTCCGTTGAAAAGCAGGCTCTGTAGCAACGCCTAAAATTTGAAAGGCGTGGATAGCAAGTCCATTGCTAGTGGCGACTGCGACAATTTTTCCATCGACTTCCAGGCAAAATGAAACCAAACTTGACCGCACCTTCACGCGTTCTTCTTCTGTGAGTGGATCATCAATAGGATCATTGTGAATAAGACGCTGCAATCTTGCGACAGAATCTACATCTTTTTCAGTGACCGGGTGAATGACAGCGTCAGGTAAAAAGAAAGGCTTGAAGTTCTTCATGGATAGTTCAAAAAAATCCATTTCTGGAGAATTGATCGGCTTGCGCCCTTGAGCCACAAACTCTTGATAAGCAGGCTTGATCATATTAGCCATTCCCAACAATGCATTCACGGAGGCATGCTTTTTCAACACAATTTGCGCAAATGCTTTCGATGCTCCAGAGTGTTCAGAAAAAATGGTGCAGGATTGAAAGGTTGGATAGAAACCGCACACCCCGACTATTCGCTTTTTTTCCTTCGCAACATAGACAAAAGATGGTTGAAAATGACTTTGGATATTGCCAAGAAGGAATAGTGCTTGGGTTTCATGCAGTTCAAGATAGGCGATAAGATTTTTCTGTTCCGATTCTTGATTCCAATTTATTTCAGAGATTTCGAGAGAAGTCTTCATTTTCAACCGCTAACTTACCAATAAATTTCTTCTACTTAAATTGGCTGCATGTAAAAGTTCAGTATATTTCGCAATGCCTTCTAGTTCAATCATTTTAAAACGCTGTTTATGTATAAATTGAGTTAAGAAACTCAAGCAAGATCCCATTATAAATAGATGACTTTTTATAAATGACACCATGATCGCCATTTTTTATGATGCGCATTGCCCAGAGATTTCCATACTTTAGGCTTTTTAAATATTCTATGTCTACAAGATCATTATCCCCAAAAATGAGGGCTGTTGGCAGCTTTGTTTCTTCGACTAATTTACGTTGATCGCCCCCTACACCTTCATGAATCCACTCCATCAATCTCTGACGTGCACGTCCATCTGTTTTAAGAGCGTATTCAACCATCCAAGGTTCATTGCCAACCGCGCTTGCAAATTCTGCTGCCTCATTGCGAGTAAAATGGCGTTTGCTCATGAGTTTAGCGATTTCGATAGAAATTTCTTTAAATCCCCGTTTGAATCCTTCATCACTAACAACAACGGGAGGAGTCCCCGTCAAAATAATACCTTTAATGCCAGGAGCCTGATTCATTGCTTCCAACACAACATGGCCTCCCAAGGAATGTCCTAAGAGGACAAAATCTTGCACATTGAGTTCATGCAATGTTTGGGTAACGACTCCTGCATAGCCCTGAAAAGTGTAAGTGGCTTTTGGATTTTCGACCACTTTGCTGTCGCCGTGTGCTGGCAGATCTAAGGCAATCAGGCGATAGTGATCTGTCAATCTATGATCTTCCATCTGTTTTTTAAAGCAAAGACGGCTAAGGGAATTCGGATGCAGCATGACTAAAACAGGCTGTTTGCTATTGGGATTAGAATCCCAGACAGCAATATTCCCAACGTGATAGTGAACTCCAACTGTAGAGATTTGTCGGACATCAATGTCTTTTGCAACAGCTTGCACATCATTCTTGGCTAAAAACCATTGATGTATCGTTTCTGAAAGTGCATTGGGTTGAAGATGCAATCTGAGTGTCAATCCTGCACCATTCGAATCAAGATCGATCACTTTAAAATTCTTCTTCATCTTTTCAGCAAGTTGATCCGCCGAGTTACTCGAGGTTTCTGTAGCGTAGCCATCATATCCCATTTCGAGGATACGTTTAGCTGTTAGAGCGCATATTTTGGCGCCGATCCCTTTGCCGGCATAATCAGGATCAATTGCCATTGTTGCCTGGTGGTAGATCTTTCCTGGCGGCTTCCCTTGATATTTCTCCATCAAATCCCACCATCCTTTCATAACTTCTTTAAAGCAGCATTTCGAATCAAAGACATTTTGGATAAACTTATCTGAAAGAGCGCTTTTTCCGTAGGGGCGTCCTATCGAGATTCCAACGATTTTACTGTAGGATTCTGCGACAAAATACATCCCACCATGCTGTTGAACCTGAGTCATTGTATCCGGTGTGTAAGCATTTAAGATATCGATAAACTTTGAACGATGATCCCCGTTAGTTTTTTGGAAAGCATCCTGAGTGATTTTATGGTTTTCTAAAAACGCTGTGGTCGTTAATTCTGTGATTCTCGTTATGTTTTGTTCGATATAGCCATAATCAACTTCTTTAATTATAAGACTGCTCATTTTGATTCTCCTTTGTTAAAAGAATACATCATAATAGGAGTGACCGCTGATGTTGAAATACCGTAAAAGTTACTAAAAAAAAGTAAGGGTTAAGAAATCGCGAGAATTGAGAAGGATTTCAAACAACTCTTGTTTGGTATTGCAAACTAGCTTGTTCTTTACATTTTCGAGATAGAACTCTACGGTGCGGTTTGATAGATGGACCTTTTTACCGATTTGCACAGCAGACATTCCTTTTAAAAACCATCTTAAGCACTCTTTTTCGCGTAGAGATAAAGAATGCAACGCTTGGTATCGCATAGGATCGATTTGTTTAAGGAATTCTCCTGTATTTGCTTGAGATGTAAGAGTATCGAAATATTGCGTAGGCTTATAGAAATTCTTGTGGCATTCGGAGGCGATATCCACAGAGCATTTCTTCATTTGTTTGATTGGATCCTCAGCTTCTTTATGAAAATACTGGATAAATCGTCGTAGAAGGTAAAGGTTATTGATGAAACAGTTTGACAGATCAGGAAGGTGCCCCGTTGTAGCAAAGCCATATCCTTCCGTTTTTCCATCGTCAACGTTCATTGCCATGAATATTTGTGTAAAGTCGCGCAACTTTCCCTGAGTTTGCACATAATCAGTATCTTTTGTTTTGTCAGCAAAGAAGAAGCCCGATTTTAATAAAGTCGTATGTTTAAAATAGGGATGTCCGTTGTAAAGTTTATTTGAATAAAAGTATTCAGCAGCACTCGGATTATTACAAATGTAAGAAAGTTCTCCTTGATCGGTCAGTGTGTAATACCAAAAAGTGTCTAGTCCAAACATTTGGGACAAAGGGTCACAGATCTTTTTTAATTTTTTGTCATTCTTTAAAATAGGTTGACAAATTATTTCAGAAATATTCATGCTAATAATCTAACTAAACTTTATTTAATAATCAATGAGAAAATAAAATGGAAACCATTGAATGGAATGATTTTGAAAAGGTTGAGTTGCTTGTAGGAACAATTGTTGAAGTTGAGGAATTTCCTGAAGCACGCAAGCCTGCTTATCAACTTAAAATAGATCTCGGTCCTGAAATAGGTATAAAACGATCCAGTGCTCAGATCACAAAGTTGTATTCCATAGAGGAATTAGTGGGAAAACAGGTTTTTTGTGTAGTCAATTTCAAACCTAAAAAAATAGGTCCATTTGTTTCTGAAGTTTTGACGACTGGCTTGGTTCTTGGAGATGAAGTTGTTTTGGCTGTGCCGGAAAAAAAAGTTCCCAATGGAAGCAAATTAGCCTAAGGCGATTAATAAAGTTGAATAAGCCCAGGTGATAGGTATCAGTCAACCTAAAATTTCGGCCCTTATTAGACGCAAATTAGAAGGCTTTTCTGTGGAAAGACTAATCCATTTCTTAAATGCACTAGGACAAGATATTGACATTGTTGTAAGGCCAAAACGAAGGAACTCCAAACAGGCGGTAATAAACGTATACTATAGCGGTTAATAATCGGCGATTACCCCAAAGTGAAGTTTGCTGCCCCAGCCAAATAAACGACTGCTTTTCTTTAGCTTTATACCCCAATCCAGCCTGACAGAAAGATTGTTAGCGAGCTTATACCTAAGTCCTGGGCCAACACTCAACAACTGATAATCTCTCCTTTCATCACGGAATAATTTGTGGTTAAACCCTTTGCCGTAATCGACAAAGGCAAGTAATCGCAACTCATCATGGATCGGATGTCCACAGAATGTGGCGCAGTCGCCTAACAAACTCCAAGCGGGTGTACGCAGCTCTACATTGACAATGAGACCATTATCAGTTAAGACCTCAAATTCTTTATAACCGCGCACAGTATCGTACCCCCCAAGAACAAACTGTTCGCTGGGCAGAAGGTTAGTCGTACTATATTGTGTTCTGACTAGAAAAGAGATCTCACTTCCCCAAGAAAAATCGTAATTATACCCTCCAGTAAATTGCCCGTAGCAATAGGTAGGATAAGCTTTGTAACGCAAATGTTGATAATCACGCTTGGTTTCATTGGAGAATAACTCACCGGGTGAAACATAGACTTGTAAGCTTCCCAATAATTCATGGCGACCGTAACTACCCCCATAATTGTATCCAAGCATGAATTGGGACAAGTTTACAGTGCCGGTGATAATGCTAGTTTTGGCTGAATCGGTAAACTGCAAGTTATTATTCGTGGATTTGAAATCGAATCCAAACTTAATTTCATTCAATGAATCTCCATACAACGGACGGATCGGAACAATGTAACGTGTACTGGCTTGATACGATCTACCATGCGAATGAAAATCGCGAAGATGGGGGTGCACGTTAGCGTATCCACCGTAAAACATCAGCATGTGTTGCCACGTTAAAGGAATCTGGTAGTTCAATGTATGACTTTGAAATTTGTGAAAATCGGGTGATGAGGTGTATTGATAGCCTAGGATATGGTCGAGACCCCAAATATTTCCTGCAGTGAAACCGGTAAAGAGACGCGTTTGGGAAGTTTGGTCAGACCCTGCGTTATCCACCCCTACATAAATTCGGAAAGGTCTTCGATCGACTGTGACAAGTTCAATATCGGTAGTCCCAGGTTGAGAACCCGGTGTGAAAGTCACTTGGGTGAACCTAAAAATATTGCGGTTCATCCAAGCCACATCATTCAATAACTCATCTTCAGAAATCGTGTCGCCAGGACAAATGTGAATATAACTCTTGAGGAGCCTGCTAGAAAACCAGCAATTGCCCTCCGTACGGACTTCACCTAAGGTAGCTTCTTGCACTAAAATTTGAACACATCCACAAGTGATATTTTGAGGTGGCACACACACCATAACCAAGGGATGTCCTTCGTCAGCATAATGGTTTTGAATGGCACACTTCAATCGGGGAACATAAGTTTCATCAATCGGTTTTCCGCAGAAGTTGTCCTGCAAATGCGTAGTTAGATCCTCTCTGGATCCTGGAATATCGACATCATGATAGTGCACTCCATCAACGCCTGAACGTCCGTTAGGATTAAAGTGCTCAGGATTATTGATAATGTGTATTCCATGCACCATCGTTTGCACTTGAGATTTTTGTTCAACTTGGGGTTGCGGATTGGTAGGCGGAAGGGGAGGGAGAGCAGCGGGTGCATTAAAATTAACCACGTCTGGGTTCAGTTGTAAGTTCTGAATATTTTGAGAAGGGATTTCCAAATTTTCTTGCTGTGCCGATTTGATGCTATTGAATGTTTCCCGATTAGCCCTATCATCTAATTGGATCAATGGTTGACTGGATGTCATCTCTTCGACGGGCATCTGCACATTATCAGATGGAGCGATGAGATCAGAAGATGAGATCGTATCATCCTGAACTACGTAAACAGCCTGACCATCTTTTAAGACGTAAGAGTCTTCAAAGTCATCCGCATTGAGTCCTGTACATGCTAACGCAATGGCTGCCAGGTGATGGATCTTAATGAGTTTTGTATACGTTGTCTTCATTTAAGGTTTCCTCTTCTAGAATGGGAGGTTGTATTTTAATGTGTGGCGATTATGAAAGACTTCGCGGAGAAGTTTCAAATGCATCGCATCGTATTCGACACAGCAAGTTCCTGGGGAATAGCAGTCGTCGATAATATCCATGCAAAGAAGGGCATAATCGAAGTAGTCGTAGTATTTCCAATCATGGAACCCTTCAGAGATTGCAGCTAAAAATTGTTCAAGTTGAGCCGCAGTCAACGGCTTGGGTGGGAAATGGGGAACCCCGCAGTCTTTGTAGAAGATGGTAAATGGAACGCCTTTAATCGCATGGTCAAAGTAGGTACACCATTGTTCGGTTGGAGAGTTCAAGAATAAGATCCCTGGATGAAAATGGTGACCATTCAAAGTTCCACGGATTTGATTGAACGCTCTTCTCGAAGTAAAGACCCGAATGGTTCCATGGGGTGCATTGATTTCGGTGTGGCGAAGCAATTTGAAAGAGCCATCCCCAAAGGAAGGTGAGATTGGCCACTGGTTATCTACAACCAAGGTGATATTGCCAAAGGTGTTGTTGATCTGGGCATAATCGTCTAAGGTTATATTGTAATTGGCCACGGCCAGAAGTTCCCCGCCAAACGAATCGATCAAAGCGTGGTCACTTAGATCGATGTTATCCTTCGCGTGGATTTCCAGTCTGCGACTATCAAAGTTTAAGATCTTACTGCGGCCAGTCATCACATAATCTCTTCCTGCATTGAAGAATGAGGTTCCTGTGATGGTTGAAATGAAGGAATTGTCATGCAGCTCGATATCTTGTCCTACATTGTAAATTTGGACACCGTCGCTATTGAAATTGATCTCCGCATTGCCGCTCAGGATCATATCGACATCGATATCAAAAGTCGCTGCCAGAGAGTTGGTTGTCAAACGTCCATTTTGACTCATAATCAAGTTTTCACCGCTCACATCCAGGGTGCTTTCTCCAGTTTGATTTAAAACCGAGTTACCAGAGAATGTCACATCTAGAGCAGCCGCCAAATTCACCGCATTAGCCGAGGTTGTAATCTTAGTAAAGTCGGTGAATGTTAGATAACCCCCTGAATTGAAATTTAAGATGTTTTGATTCCCCGGCTGGGTCAATGAAGAGGTTCCGCTGAAGGTGATGTTATCAGCAGCGTTGAACGATGCATTTTCCGCGTTGGTGGTAATCGTAGTCGAGCCTCCAACGCTAATATTTTCCCCAGAGGTGAAATTAAAGATACTATCGCCTATTTGAGCAAAGGTATTATCACCAGTAAAGTTGATATCTTGTCCCGCTTTCACAAATGCATTATCAGCTGCAGTATATACCGAAGCAGTATCTGTGAAGTTGACATTATCTCCTGCATTTAAGTGGAAATTATTGACTCCCGTTTGAACAACGCTTGAATTACCGCTAAAGTTGGCATCTTGTCCAGCGGCGAGTGTCGTATCATTAGCAGCCGTACTTACGAAAGAATCGGCGAGTGTAAGGTCTTCACCCGCATTAGCGGTAAAGCTGCTGGTACCCGTATGGATAATAGCGCTACCAGTCAGTACGATATCTTCTTCAGCCGCAATGGAGGCTTCTTGCGCGGATGTTGTAATCGAACTTGCATTCAGATTTGTATTATCCCCTGCGGTTAGTGCAAAAGTATTGGAGCCTGTATGCGTAATACTACTGTCTGTTAGGTTAAAGTTCTGTGCTGAGCTCAAAGAAGCATTTTCAGCAGCCGTGGTTATGGAGGTACCTGCTGAAATATTGGTATCTTCCCCTGCATTCAGAGTAAATGTGCTGGTCCCAGTTTGGGTGATTGTGCTGACAGCAATATTGAAATCTTGTCCGGAACTGAAGTTTGCACTTTCAGCCGCAGTCGTGATGGTGGTAGCTCCTAAGAGATTGACATCTTCCCCTGCATTCAGAGTAAAAGTGCTAGTTCCAGTTTGAGTGATAGCGCTGCCGGTGATGCTGAGATCTCTGCCGGCAGTTACAGATGTATCTAATCCAGCTGTCGTCAGAGAAGAGCCTAAATTCATCACAAAATCTTGTCCTGCGTGGAGTGCTGTTTCACCTGTACCGAGCTGAGAAATTGTTGTAGGTCCCGTTGTGGTTGTGATCGTCAGGTTGCGGCCGGCGTTCATCTCGATACCACTTGTATTTGCAATCGTCTGAGAAATTATCGAACCATCTGTCAGATTGATATCTCTTCCGGTGTTAACATTGATTCCACCCCCACTACTGAGGTTTGAAGCTGAAAGATCAAAGTCACGCCCTGCAGTCACATTCACATCGCCGGTTCCAGTGGCAAAAATGTCTCCTGCATTAGTAATGTTCACATCTTGGCCAGCTTTCACATTGGTATCACCATTACCAAAGTTTTCAATCGATCCCCCAGGAACATTTACGGAACCTTTCGCGTAGATGTTAGCCTCTCCATTTGTGCCACCATCATTAAAGATGATGCCCGAATTGTTCACGTCGTTTTCTGTTGCCACTGTCAAATTACCAGATGTGGAAGTGATTGTAGATCCCCCCAAACCCGCCGATATCAAGTTAATATCTTCAAAAGCCTTCAAATTTAAGTTTTTGAAACCAGCGATCGTTGAATTAGACCCAACTGGAACTCCTCCCATGACATTGACAGGTCCCTGAACATTTGCAGCGAGATTACCAAAGTCTGATAAAATTGCCGCAGGCCCTACTTGAATTCCTGTTCCCACATTGACAATGCCTGCACCTGTTGCATGACGTGTTCCGATGATCACATCTCCATTCAAAGCTTCAATGGTGGAGACTTGAGCTAAAGAGGAAGGCCCTTGTATTGTGACGGTCCCGAGCGAAGGTTTGTCTGTATTGATGAAGACGCTATTATTTGCTCTGACAAAAGCTGACCCTGTCTGCACTATCGTTGGGTTGGATTTGTCATAATTAATGTCTAAACTGTCGACAAAGTCGAGATTCAGGTTATTGCTGGAATAAATCGCCGCTGTTCCTGGAGGTGACGCTGTTCCGCTTAAAAGGATCACTTCAGCAGGATCAATTGAGACATCTAACGCTGTCCTACTATTGGGAGCAGAATTATATATGGCCGCTAATCCTAAACTTGCACTAGATGGAACATTTAAAATCAGGTTTCCGGGAGTGGTCACTTTAATTTCGCTATTTCCAGTTCCAGCAAGTGCTACGTAGGTTCCGATAAAGGCAGCTGTCGAAGGAGCTGCAGGTGCAAAGCCGGCTGTTAGCGTGATATCTCCACTCTTGGCCGTGACATTGATGGTATCAATAACTACGTTAGCAGTTTGGTTGGGATTGTAGTACCCAATGACTGCAGAACCCCCTGCAATCGTTGTTCCATTGCCGAGACCGGCTGTCAAGCTAACCCCATCTGCTGAGGTGACTGTGATCCCATTCGATTGGATGATCGGGGGGGCCCCTATAGCTGAGTCAAATCCAATCACCGCATTGGATGCCACATTGGACCCTCCTTGAAGACTCACTGCTCCAGCATTGATGGCGATCGAACCGGCAACGGAAGTCGCCCCATTGGCAGTAGTTTCATTACCATGTCCAATAATGGCTGTGGCGCCGGCTCCCGATCCGCCTGTTAAACTGACTTCCCCATCTACGTTTGTGAAAATAATGTCTCCGGAAAGAGGAACAGCACTAACAGTTGAACCTACGTGACCTATCTGCGCATAATAGGTATTTCCTAACAAAGTGACATTGCCGCCAATGTTATCAAAGACAATATTACCGATGAGGTTTCCTGTAAATCCCTGCCCTGGTAAAGGTCCATGTCCAATCAAAGCCGACGCAAACGATCCTGAACCCGCTTCCAGGTAAACATCTCCTCCTACATTTACAAATGTGAGATCTGCGGAATTGGTTAGAGGCAGGTTTGTACCGATTGATGCAATACTGGAGGCTCCTGAGCCTCCTTTAAGTATAAGATCTCCTCCTACTTTGAAAGAGGATTGACCTGTGCCTGTCTGAAACACGGCTGATCCTGTTTGAGCGTTTAGCTCAAAATCACCGGTTGCGTTCACAAAGGTATTATTAGCGCTAGTAATTAACGCTTGTCCTGTTCCGCCTAAAGCTGAACCTCCTATCAATGTTAATTCGCCGGCAGTGATGTTTAAATCATAGGGTTGGGTCAGTGCATTTGTACTGATAATCGCAAGTCCACCTGGTGAGTTACTATTCTGAGGTGATCCATACAACCCCACCGTACCATTGGGAGCCAAGACAGTCACAGCGCTTTGCGCCTGATTGGAGTCAGAAGCAGTGCCAAGGAATTCACTGCCAATTAAAGCTATTCCACCACTAAGTGCAGAATTCCCCACGAGAGTGACATTACCACCAATGGATGTAACGGCAATGGAATCGATGTAGTTGGGACCAGAGATTGCCGTTAATTGACCGATAACTGCATTGCTTGAACCAAACGTTGTCCCTGCTCCCGCTTCTAATAGGATATTATCGTTGGCTGTAACCGAGATCGAAGAACTTCCTAGGATGCTGCCTGTATTTACAAAACCAATAACGGCCCCATTGTTTGGGCTTATCGATCCCATAAGTTCGACTGTTCCGGCGTTGACATTGATCTGTCCGAACGCACTGGGTGTATTTGCAAAATTTAAAAAACCGATCGTAGAGCCGGCATTAGAGCTCGACGCCGTGCTTAATCCAAAGGGTTGCATGAATAGTTCACCGGTGCCTAAGTTGACATCCACATTCCCTGTAGCACTGGTGGTTGGATTTAAAAAGCCGACGGCTGCAAAGGAGTTGATATTCACACCGGGATTTAAGTTTAAATCGCCTCCGGGTAAATCGATGTCGATATTGCCAGAAATATTAGTGACAGTGCCTATTAAAGTTCCATGCCCAATCAAAGCATAAATGCCGGCCGGATTTAAGGAGACTGCTTGACCAAATCCATTGATCGAAACATTACCAGAGAGTGACGTTGTCGCAGTAGAAAAAGCAAAATTTCCAATCTGTGCAAAGTTACTGTTATCGAGGGCTCCACCTTGTAACACAAGGTTTGATCCATTGCTGCCACTAATGGAAATATTGCCTATTTCGGAATTCAACGACGTATTAGTTGAACCATTTCCAATCACAGCGTAATTATTGAATAATCCTAAGGCATTAGAGTTAGCGAGGAGATTTAAATCCCCTCCAATCGAATTGAAGGAGATATTGACCGGATTTGTCGTTGTATTGTTTCCCACTTGCGCAAAGGTGTTGTCAGCGGTTCCCGCAATTAAATTGACATCTCCGACGACAGCAAATGTAAGATTACCACCCGCACTTGTAATGGTTGCGAAGGATTCATCCAGTGATCCACCCTGCAGCAATAAATTATTCCCAATTTTGTAACTTCCATCTGCTACGCTTGCAATAGTTGCAGAATTAAAATCTCCGCTGCCGCCTACAAGATTAAGATCTCTTCCTGTTGTAATGATGACAGATGAACCGTTAATAGAAGAGGAACTACCGGTTCCTACTGTTCCGTATAAATTAAGATCGAGTCCGGTGTTAATGGACGTTTCCAGACCTGAAGAGATTTGGGCGAATGATCCCACTACCAGATTTGTTCCCCCTTCCAAATACAAGGATCCTGTTGCGATATTGACAACGACATTTTCATTCGTACTGACCAAGCTGGCATTAGTGTTTCCCCCCGAGCCCCCTTGAATGTACGCATCTCCTCCCAAAGCATTTAGATAAATATTTCCATTTGTCGAATTTACCAAAGCATTCGCCGCTAAAACTGAACCTCCTTGCTGAATATATCCTCCTGAGGCATTGATGGTGATATTCCCATTCAAGATATTGCCACCATTATTTAATTCAACAGGGATCGTTGAAGATAGAAGGGAGATATTGTTACCTGTAAGGGTAATTCCCCCTGTACCTAATAGATTGGCGCCTACCCCTACACTTGTGGTGGCTGGATCTGTATTTACTAAAGTAATGTCATTGACAGCTGTTAAGAAAAAGCTTCCATTTCCATTATTGGTGTAAAGAGAAGACATGTAAATATTGTTCAGCGAATTCAAAGTCAGATTAAAAGGTGTATTGACTGTCAGATCAGAATTTTCTACCCACGAAATATCTCCGTTGCCAGCACCACCATCGTTTTGGGTTAGAATAACTACATCTCCCGTCGTAAGCGCGGTCGCGATATTGGGAGTGCCTGTCGCTGTCCCGACATTCGCAGGTAGTGCAGGATTCGTCACTGTGAAAATATCAACAGGGCCCGCAAAGTTTTGTGAGATATTGGCAGTTGCGGTGGATGAAATCGTGATATTTCTTGGGTCGAGGAGTAACGTTCCTCCTACACCATTGTATGCGGTTCTGTCCGCTGTTCCGTTAAATCCAAGGTCGCCGTGGCTGGAAATTTCGACAAATCCACCATTCCCTGACTCAGTGCCCCCTTTAGCAGAAATGTCTCCATAAAATTGGGTCGAGGTTTCGCTCCAAACGATCACCTGACCGGCATCACCTGTGACAAGGGCGTCTGAGACAATTTCGACGCCGGAGCTGATATAAGTTTTGACTGCATTGATTTTTTCGGGTTCTGAGCCTTGATAGCCTCCCCCGATGTAAATATTTCCTCCTCCACCTGCATAGGACGTATCAATTTTCGTATTGTCGAACATCCCAACGACATTTCCTAAGATTTGCACTTCACCTTGCGGAGCATGAATGGCACCGTTGATGCAGGTATTGCCTTCAGGGGCGCAAAGATAAACTTGTCCATTTTTGCTCATCACACTTGTGGCATCGATCATCCCCGTATGATTAATAGCTAAGTTATAGGCATGGCCGTCCGCCTGGATTTCTGTCCTTAACGCCTGAATCATCCCACCCATGTTGACTCCGGTGAGATCGGTTTTAGTCGATTCTTTTTTAGGACGGATCAGAAACTTTTTATCCCCTCCCACCTGAAGAAGAATTTCTTGACCTGCCGCTAACCCTGCAGTTCCACGGGGAGCAATAATCTTACCTTGATTGTCGACTTGGAAGCCTAATAGAATGACATCTCCATCAAAGGCATTGATTGTGCCTAAGTTTACGACTGTACCATCGCTTGAGCCTGAAAATAAGAGGTCCCCATTTTGCATAAAGCTAGAATCGGTCACATCTAATGTGGAAGCTAAAAACGCGGCTGCATTAATTTGAGAATCTTTGTCAATTAAGATACCGTTTGGGTTAATCAAATAAACTCGACCATTTGCATCAAGAGCTCCAAAGATCTCGCTACGAGAGCCTCCTGTGACTCTATTGAGGGCGGCTGAATTTTTACCAGGCTGGACAAAACGGGTCAGTTCCCCATGATTAATTGAGAAGCTATCCCAGTTGATAACGACTCGATCGCCTGTCCTCACAGTCAGGGTTGAGGCATTCGTATTTTCAAATTGCGCCTTGCCTGACATCACAATTGGAGCAGCGGGATTCGCCCCCACTTGTGTACTTACCGACAAAATCAAAAAGGCAAGTTGAAAGTAGATCTTTTTAAATGTGCAACGCTTCATCGCATCACCTTTTGACAATTTAAAATATGAAATTGCACAATGGAATAATTATAAAATTTGTACAATAAATATTTTAAATTAAATCTATGGGACTGGATCGTGGCCGCCTGGATGCCAAGGCGCACATTTAAGAATCCGCTTCAAGATGAGCCAGCTTCCCTTAACCGATCCATACTTTTCGACAGCTTCCTGCGCAAAGGAAGAACAAGTTGGATAGAAGCGGCAACAATTCCCAAGCAATGGACTAATGGTCCATTTATAAATTTTGATGAGTAAGAGAATAAAAGACTTAAAAAATTCGGAACACATCGAGGAAGATGGTCAATGCCACCTCAATGATGATTAACCAGATAATGGTCCATTCCAATCGACTCGAATGTTGATGATTCAACTCATTACCGAGCATTTCGAACAGTTCATGAATAATATCTAGCCTTTGGTTTAGCACCTGCACACGAGCGGAAACGTCTAAATAGTTTGTAATCATCTTATAATAGGTCTCAAGCTCCGGATATTCCCAAAAAAACTCTGGCGTATCTAAAACATCTACGTGGACGCTGATCGAGCTCCTTTCAATGAAAAGCTCACCCATTTTTCGCCGGATCTCCTTTTTGGAAAGGGCAATCTTGCCCCGTTTGGCCAAATCTTCAGGAATTTGCCGGGTGGAGTTGAAAGTTTTTTGGATCGCTGTTTCAAATGAGCCAAGTTTAACCGATTGGGCAATCCCGTGAGAAATCGCTAACTTTGTAAGTATTTCGGGGTTAGGGAGTGTGATGTCATCCTCTTCAACCTTGGCGATCTCCCCATATTGAAAAGTAAATTCATCGGCTTCAATTTCTTCGAGAGGTAAATTTTCGTAAGTACGAATCATTTCCCTAAACTGCAATGTATTCTCTTTGGATAATCCCCAAGAAGCAAAAGCACCGTAGGCAAAGAAAAATACATCGCCCACCAATCCGGTCGTAGGGACCTCGATGTGAATCACATCCCGATATAGTGTTGATTTATATAAACTGCGCAGCATTTCATAGAGCGGCTTCAATTGATACGAAGCGGCCGTGCAGTAGGCAAAAGTTTCCATATTTTAAAAGCTTATCAGAAAAGGAGATTAAAAGCACGTAAGATGCGAAAGGGGGGACTTGAACCCCCACGAGGTTTCCCTCACTACCACCTCAAAGTAGCGCGTATACCAATTCCGCCACTTTCGCCTGGAAGAGCACGATCTTAGCAATTTCCTATGCTTTATGGCAAGAAGAATTAGCCTGCAGAAAACTCTTTGAACAGTTGATCGATTTTTTCTTCCAATGGGGCAGTCAGGAGCAGTGGCTTCAGATCTCCCAAAGATTGTGTAAGAGCCATTACAAACAACATTTTGGCTTCTTCCGGATGAAACCCTTCAAGGTGATCTAAATTTTGGTTGTGGAAGGTAAGCACCCCTTCGTAGCGTAAAATTTTAAGCTTAAAGCTGGCAACCAACACTTTAGGATCCTCTACTTGAGGAAGTTTATCCAAATAAACGAGCAGCAGCTTATACAATTTATCGGAAACTTTTCCTAAAGGTTGCGTTTGATACAACGCCTTTAAAAGAGCTCCTCCTGCTTCTATTAGACTCAGATTCTTTCTTAAAGCATGGAAGGAGTCTAAAACTGTTGCCTCTTTACACGACAATAACTCTCCACTTGTGGGCCTATAAATGAATTCCGTTAACGCGAGAGGGGAAGGCACACCTTTCCCCCTTTGGCGGGAAGATAAAGCATACTTAAGCACAAACTTCGCAAAACCCAAATCGTGGGTATAAACCGTAAAAATTGCGTCAGCGTCCTGAAACGGCAGCACTTGCATCACAATCCCTTCTGACCGTTTCCATTCGTATGATGTCATATTACTGCTCAAAATTTAATGACCATATTAGCCCTCGCCAAATACCCACCGAATGAGGATACTTGTTGAACGAGGCATTTAATTTAGATTCAGATAAATAAAACGCAAAGAGGCAAAGGCGCAAAGGCGCAAAGGGTTTTAAAAGCCAATGATAATTAGATAGATACTTTCTTTTTTTGATTCTTTGCGCCTTTGCGTCTCTGCTTCTTTGCGTTATCCATCCCTGAGAAGGCAACACTTGCATCACAATCCCTTCTGACCGTTTCCATTCATATGATGTCATATTGCTGCTCAAAATTTAATGACCATATTAGTCCTCGCCAAATACCCACCGACTGAGGATACTTTTGAACGAGGCATTTAATTTAGATTCAAATAAATAAAACGCAAAGAGGCAAAGACGCAAAGGCGCAAAGGATTTTACAAACCAATGATAATTAGATAGATACTTTCTTTTTTTGATTCTTTGCGTTATCCATCTCTGAGAAGGCAACACTTGCATCACAATCCCTTCTGACCGTTTCCATTCATATGATGTCATATTGCTGCTCAAAATTTAATGACCATATTAGTCCTCGTCAAATACCCACCGACTGAGGATACTTTTGAACGAGGCATTTAATTTAGATTCAGATAAATAAAACGCAAAGAGGCAAAGGCGCAAAGGCGCAAAGGATTTTACAAACCAATGATAATTAGATAGATACTTTCTTTTTTTGATTCTTTGCGCCTTTGCGTCTCTGCTTCTTTGCGTTATCCATCTCTGAGAAGGCAACACTTGCATCACAATCCCTTCTGACCGTTTCCATTCATATGATGTCATATTGCTGCTCAAAATTTAATGACCATATTAGTCCTCGCCAAATACCCACCGACTGAGGATACTTTTGAACGAGGCATTTAATTTAGATTCAGATAAATAAAACGCAAAGACGCAAAGGGTTTTAAAAGCCAATGATAATTAGATAGATACTTTCTTTTTTTGATTCTTTGCGTTATCCATCCCTGAGAAGGCAACACTTTCATCACAATCCCTTCTGACCGTTTCCATTCATTTAATGATGATATCAGAAGCTCTTTCCATTTTCCAGGCTAACTGAACTCATTCTATTACCCAGCAATTGCTGAGCTATCCATAAATCGTTGAATCCTCTATTATACCAAGTTCTGCACCGATAGCTCAATGGATAGAGTACCCGGCTTCGAACCGGGTGGTTGGAGGTTCGAGCCCTCTTCGGTGCGTTTTTTCTAGTCCTAACCTTTTAAGAGAGTTATAATAAGAATTACAAGACATTCAACTTAAAAAGAGGTGTGTCTATGAATCGCAAAGCTAAAGCTGCTGAATTTGTACAAGAAGGGTATCAATTCAATATCACAGGGCGCAATGTGGTTTTGACTGACGCCATCAAGAATTTTGTCCAAGATAAAATCTCCAGGATTGAAAAGTTTACAGATAGAATCATCAATGTAAATGTCATCTTGGATATACAGCGCGCCGATCAAAAATGTGAGATTACCCTTAGAGTCAATAATATCAAAATATTCGGCTCAGCTGTCAGCACTGATATGTATGCTTCTGTGGATATGGCAGTGAATAAGCTAGAAAAACAATTGCTTAAATATAAAACCAAGCTGAGGGACCATCAAGCTCGCAATGTTGCCAGCAGTTCTATGAATGTGAATATTATCGAAAGGCAATCCTCCGATGAAATCAATGATATTAATGACGGCATCGAAGAGGAAACGGATAAAGTCATTTTGCAGTCTTATCAGCCTCATAAGGTTGTCAATCAAGAAAACATGCCTCTCAAAACCTTGACTCAAGAAGAAGCCGTAATGAGAATGGATCTTTCGCACGATGTTTTTCATATCTATCGTTCTGAAGAAGACCGTAAAATCAAGGTAATCTACCGACGTAAAGATGGCCATTATGGAGTTATTGAAACCGAAGCTTGAAAAACTATATTGCCGGCTACGGAAGGAATGGGTTGCCGCTTTACCTGAAGAAAAGGTAAGGCAGGCCCTTTTAACACAATTAATCGATGAAATGGGGTATCCTGCTTCAGGCATCGCTGTGGAAAAAGCCTTAAAGCAGATGCCTCATATTAATTCCAAACAAAAACTTCCCGTTCGACGCGCAGATCTTATCAGTTTTGCTCCTGGCATCCACCCTTTACATGCTTTATATCCATTACTCTTAATAGAATGCAAAGCAGTGCCCTTAAATCAAGCCGTTATTAACCAAGTGGTCAGCTATAACCACTTTGTCAAAGCTTACTACATTGCGGTAGCCAATCAGGAAGAAATTCGATTAGGCTGGTATGATGGACAGAAATACCGGTTTCAGAACGGATTGTCTACGTATGAAACGCTCATTTCAAATACACCTCATCATTTTTAACGACAATCTCGATTTTTGTAGCATCATCTCCAGGCATATTTTCACAAGTGCCAGAACGGACATCAAATTGCCAACCGTGCCAGGGACAAGTTAAGCAAGCCCCTTCCAGCTCACCTTCCCCTAGAGGACCACCCATATGAGGGCATAAATTATCCAGGGCAAAGATCTCCCCATTAATTTTAAAAAGGGCCATCTCTTTTCCCGATTCAACTTGGATAACAATCCCTTTTCCCTCAGGGATTTCATTTACCGAAGCAATTTTAACAGCCATATGCTCAAGCTACGTATATAAGTAAAATTGAAAGTATAATAAATATAAGATATCATTAAAATAGTTATAAGGATTTCAAATGAAAAAAGATCCTATCGATGACATTCTCCGCGAGATGTCTGAGTTTATGCAATTGGCGCAGGAGAATGCAAGCAAACCGATTAAAAAAATTCCACCCGATGTTGTTGAAAGGCTTAACTTTCTCGAAAATGCTGTTTTGCAATTTAAAGAAAAAGTTGAAAGCGATGCTAAAAAAATCGGAATCAACGTCGATGCGCAAAATCGAAATCCTTTCAAGATCCCCCAAAATCTTACAGAAAAACAAAAAGAAACCTGGTTGAAAGCCGTCAAATTGCGTTGGGACGCGGAAGGGATCCGTTTTGTTTTACAAAAGCTTGCCGATAAAATAAAAGCGGGTGATACCGTAAAAGTCTTTCAAAAGTCTCCTAAGGGCAAAAAACGTGCCGTCGTAAAAAGACGAAGTAAATTTCGGAAAATGGGCGGCGACAAGTGGAAAAGGATGTAGGTCTATCATGGCTGAAAATCCTACTTATAAAAAAAATTACGAGTTATTTTTAAAAAATTGCCCGAAATTTGCACCTGTTTTCGACACTTTAAAACCCTCTTTCTGGAAAATCTGTGAAACAGGATTTTTCAAAATCCGCAACTTAAAAAGGACCATTGAAGGAAAAGATTATTATCTTTATAGCCCTGAAAATCCATTCGCCGAAGCCGAACAATGGTTAAATTCTATCGACCTTGCCACGACTGAAGTCATTGTCATTTACGGAGTAGGCTTGGGCTATTATTATAAAGTTGCTAAGGAATGGCTAAGGGCAAGACCCTTCCGCTTAATCCTTTTTGTTGAAGATGATTTATTCCTTCTAAGAACCTTTCTTGAGCTTCCGGAAGCCACAGACTTGCTGGATGACCCTCAAGTTCTTCTTTTACCCATCCATCCCAAATATTCGACGGATGAAGATTTTTATAATGCGGTTAAAAAGCTTCTCTTAAAAAAAGTCCATATCACAGCACTACGAGAATATTCTCAGCGCCGATCTGAATCCTATGTTCTTATCCAATTTAAGTTTGAATTCTACAAACACTGGCTCGAAGTTCAACATCTGGAATATTTGGATTACGGACGTATCTTTTACAGCCAATTTTTTCGCAATGTGTTTAAGTTCCCTGCTTCCTATATCTTTTCCGACATGAAAAACTACTTTAAGGATATTCCTGCCATTGTTTGTGGAGCTGGACCCTCTCTTTCAAAACAGTTCGACCATTTAAAAGAGCTCTCCGATAAAGCTGTGATTTTTGGTGGAGGGAGCGCTATGAATTCTTTAAATGCCCATAACCTTTATCCCCATTTTGGCATAAGTGTCGACCCTTTTACACCGCAATTTACCCGACTCATTATGAATACTGCCTTTGAAACCCCTTTTATTTATACTTTAAGGGTAAATGTGGAAGCCTTTAATGCTGTGCACGGCCCTACTTTTTATGTCTGTAATAGCGGAGGTTATACGACAGGGGCTTGGTTAGAGTCCAAATTAGGAATGTCAACTGAGCTACTCGATACCGGCGCTAACGTTGTGAATTTCTCTGTCAGCTTAGCAAAACATCTCGGTTGCAATCCCATTATCCTTATCGGACAAGACTTGGCCTATACTGGAGGAGTTTCTTATGCCCCAGGAATCGAATCCCATGCCATTCACAAGGAAAAATCGACGATCACCACAAAATCGGAATCTGAAGAACTGATTATCCATAAAGATATTTACGGCAAAGACACCTTAACCCTTTGGAAATGGATTGCAGAATCTTATTGGTTTACCATGTTTTCGAAACAAAATCCCTACTTCAAGCTTATCAATTGTACCGAGGGAGGGATCGGATTCCTGAATGTTCAAAATATCGCTTTTGAAGAGGCGATTAACACCTACCTAACCCGTTCGATCGATATCCATTCATTGATCCATGCAGCCGCTCAACGGAACCGCCGCCTGAAAAAATGACAAATGCCAATCTCGCGGAAATCTCGACGATCTACGTATTAATATGATTGAAGTCTTAAAAATGATCGATGATCATAAAGCGACCGATGAGTTCCTGAAGAACTTTTAAAAAACTTGACAGTCAAGATGCCTACAAAGCTCTGGCAGGGGAACTGCTTAAAAAATTAGACATATTTATCGATATCATCCAAGAAGCCTCCGAAACTAAGACAGATCCCCAGTCTGAACATCCTACGCGAGTCTTGTTTCATTACCAAACATTTATGTATGCATGCACAATATATTAAGATGGCCTTCACATCTTCGCTATCTAAAGCAATCCATTGAAAATACTCCTGTCCAATATGAATTTCCCAAAAACGACTTCGACATTGAGCACCTGAATGATATACAAGGCCGATTTAAGATAAGCTGAACTTGGACTTAAATTAATATCAATCCTTTATTGCCGTTGATGATCTAAAATGGGATTCGCCCTAAGCCTTGGAATGGAAGTTCGGCCGCTACGTACCGGCTTAAAAAATCATTTTAGAAGAATATTACACTGACGACAAATTAACGGCCATTCGACTGCCTATGGTGAAAGTGGGCAAGTATTAAGCCGTACATGGTTCGTGGATGGCTTAAGGCGCAAGGAAAAGCCTTCTTCTATTATCTTAATGGCCAATTTATCGCACGGGAAGTTTATAAGGATAATCAAAAAGAAGGGGTGCAAGCTATTTCTACCCTGATGGCAACCTCAAGAGTGTTATCCCTTACGTTAACGGCCTTCTAGATGGGACGGTTAAGTTGCATTACCCTTCCGGACTTATTAAAGGGAAATCCAATTTTCCCAGGGAAAAAGGGACGGCGTCGACCGGTATATTTTACCTACAGGACAAAAACTTTTTGAGGCCTACTATAAAAATGACACACCCAGCGGAAGCACCAAGGAATGGCATGAAAATGGTGCTCTTAGAAAAGAAATCGAATTTAATGAATCGGGAGAGGTGAAAGCGGAACGTCGCTGGAGTACGCAAGGGGAAGAACTGGATTTAGAAGAACTTGAAAAAGAAGGGTTTTTCGAAAAAATGACCAAGAAAATACAAATTTTGACTGATGCGATAGAATCTGTACTATTGCAGGTCATCCAATTGTCAGAAACCCTGTCTAAAGACCCCAATAGTTTGCCAGAGATGAAAGCCGCTGTAGAACAAGTCAAAGAGGAGTTAGAAACGCTTAAAGGTTCAACGGCCACCATGCTAGAATTGACCGGCTTGAAGGGGGATGCCAATAAAGAGCAGATCTGGAAATCTCCCGCTATGCGAAGAACCCTAGATCAACAGATCGCACTCATGAGCGCCAAGTTACGGGACGCCTTTACCCAAATGCAAAGTCAAGTTAGCTTCTTAAAGCAGTACATTCAAAATGAAAACAAACGTTAATGCCTTTCATCACAATATTGAAAAGTGGGCTTTGATATCCCCTAAAGCGGCTGTCATGCTTCCTTATGTAGATCCAGAAAATTTCATCCTTTTTGAATCAAAAAATAAAGCGTTGAATTTGAAAGGGGAGATCGATGGAAAAAAAGTGATTTATCATGATTCGGAAGACCCGCTCCAAGATGCCAAAGAAAGGTTTGGCAAGCTTTCATTAGATAAAGTGCAAGTTCTTTACGTTTATGGGTCTGGCTTAGGGTATTGGTATGATGCTGCAAAACCTTGGCTCAAAAGTCATCCCGGACATCATTTGATTTTCCTTGAAGATGATTTGAGGGTGATCCGCAGGCTAATGGAGACGGCACAAGCCGCTAAAATTCTAAAAGATCCTCAAGTGCAACTCTATTATTTTGCTGACCTAAAAGACCAAGATAGGGTTTTGGAGCATCTTGTCTGGTCTTTCATGACCAATACTATCGCCGTCGCGGCGCTCCCCGTCTATCAAAAGCATAAAGAAACTCGCTTTACTGAACTTCAAAACAAACTTCTTTTCGACACTCACACAAAAAATGTCGCCATTCAAGAATTTCTAGGTCTAGGTAATTATTTTTATCAAAATTTTTACCGAAATTTACTTCAACTTGGCAGCTCTTATAATGGCAACGCACTCTTCGGCAAATTTTCCAGAGTCCCCGCCATCATTTGTGGTGCAGGTCCTTCATTAGCGAAACATATGAAAAAATAAAAGGGCTCGAGGATCGCGCCTTGATTTTCGCGGGAGGTTCCTCACTCAATGCTTTAAGCTCCCGAGATATCCTGCCCCATTTTGGTGCAGGGATCGACCCATTTTCAGCTCAACTTGAGCGTCTCAGCACAAATCGGGCTTATGAGGTTCCATTTTTCTACCGAAATCGGATGTATCATGAAGCCTTTAAACTCATCCATGGTCCTAGATTGTTCCTTTCTGGCGCAGGAGGATATGACACACCCTTTTGGTTTGAGAAAGAACTTGGACTGCAAAGTATTGAATTGGATGAAGGCTTTAACGTCGTCAATATGTGTGTAGAAATTGCCAAAGCTTTAGGTTGTAATCCGATCATATTTGTCGGCATGGACCTCGCATATACCGATATGCAATCGTATGCTCCTGGGGTAATACAGGATGCCGGTGTGACAAAAAAAGCCATTTTTGAAATTGATGAAGAGGTGAATCAACCCATAAAACGCCTCGATATTTATGGGAAGCCTGTTTATACCCTTTGGAAATGGGTGGCCGAGGCCCAATGGATCTCCGATTTTTCTAAGAACAATCCAGAGATTGTTATTGTCAATGCCACTGAAGGGGGGATTGGTATTCCTGAAATCGTGAATCGTCCTTTAGATAAAGTGATTGCAAAGTATCTACAAGTCCCAAAGGATTTACGCAGTCGTGTTCATGGAGAAATCGAAAACACCCGTATGCCAAAAGTGACTCAGCGAAGAATCATTAACTTGATGAAGAAAATGCTCAAAAGTTTGGATAGGTCGGTGGAGCACCTACAAATCTTGATTGATGAATCCTTAAATTTACGTGAACAGATTAAGAAGACTGATGAAGTCCCGCAAGAATTATTGACTGGACGGATCGCATTGGCTGAAACAGAGCTAGCAGATGAACCCGCATACAACTATATTTTGGATCTATTTAATACAGTCTATGGGCAACTCATGACACAACGTTTGAAGATGCTGCGACTTTCCCGTGAAAGCAAGCCAGAAAAGGAAATTGCAGACCAGAAATTGGAACTGCAGGCGGAAAAGTGCCTCTTCTTGCAAAATGTCGCTAAAAACAATAGGGCTTTTATTCAAGATGCTTTGAAAGAGGTAGGCGATGGACGTTAAAATTCCCCACAAAAAAATCCATGGGTCGAAGGTGGGGAAAACGCATACACTCCGTGGAGGAACTAAGGATAATTCCGAATCTGAATGGTGGCTTGAAAAAGAGGGAAAAAGAGATGGACAGTGTCTTCTCCTTTATCCTAAGGGGGAAATCCGGCAAGAAACTTACTACCGCAACGGTCGACTTCATGGGCCGTCCCGCTTTTTTAGTCTTACTCATTAGTTATTAGTGGAAGGTCGCCTCTACAAAGACGGACAGCGGCATGGGGAATTCCGTTATTATTATGAAACAGGTGAACTCTATTCTCTTCAAAATTATATCAATGGAATCCTTGACGGTCCACAAAGCTACTTTTATCCTAATGGCGCTCCAAAAACAAACCTTAACTACCACCATGGTCAACTCCGTGGTACAGCCATGCTCTTTACCCCCAAAGGTAAACCTCTTCGTCAAATAACTGTAGAGAATTAATTTATTGAGCATTTTATTCTAGATTTGCATAGAATTCCTTGTTTCAAAAGGGGTTCTTTATGTTGCAAAATTGGATGAAGATTTTCTGGTTTTTTTTTTACATATTCTATTGTGAATCTTACAGCTGAAGAAAAAATCCCATTTGGAAAATGGTCGGTGTGTTCTTTGTATGATGGATACTTTGACCTTGATCAACATATGTTTGTGAATGGTAATCCTGATGATTTTCAACAATTGTTGGATGAAGCTGGGATAGCCTGCATAAGTCCGTTAGTAGTACGAACACCTGTCTTTGGATTTCTCGTGGATACTGGAGAGCATTTGGTGCTCGTCGACTCAGGCTGTGGACTGCGCTGTGGAGAAAACACAGGCTTTCTCAATGAAAGTCTAAAAAAGTGGGTTATAAGCCGGAAGATATTTCCTTCGTTTTGATCACTCATTTGCATCCGGACCATATGTGTGGTTTGCTTACTTCTGAAGGACAGCCCGCTTTTCTTAATGCGACTGTTTGCTTATCGAGTGTTGAAGCAAATTTTTGGCGTAATCCCGCTAACGAAACGGATGTTATCGACGATGCTAAGCCTTGTTTTGCTTTAGCTCGGGAAATGTTAGCTCCCTATGAAGAAAAAGGACACTTACGTCTTCTTGATACTGAAGAGACGGGTATTTTAGGAATTCAAGCTGTCAATACAGCTGGTCACACGCCGGGTCATACAGCTTTTTTGTTTACATCTGAAGGAGAACAGCTTCTTTTGTGGGGTGACCTTGTCCATAGCGCAGGAATCCAGTTTAAATATCCTTTTCTTTATACCTTTTTTGATGCGAATGGACCTAAAGCAGTCGAAAGCCGGCTTCGCATCTTTGATTTAGCGGCGGACAGACACATCTTAATTGGCGGTGCTCATGTGCCCGCTCCAGGATTTGGACACGTGGTACATTCCGGCAATGCCTATCAATGGGTCTCGATGTAAGCAATTTTGATGTCGCAAGTCGAGCGTAAATGTAATTTGACAATACAAATTGCTTAAACTTAAATAACAAAAGATTAGCTATAATAGAAGCTTATGAAAACGAAAAAAAAGCTATTCATGCGTCTTGTAAAAGGCTGTCGGTTGTTTCCCCTGAAAAGTTGGAAGCATTATCACATGATGATGATTTTTACAAATGGACAAGAACTCAAGTCACTTTTCTAAAGAAAAAGGAATACGAAAAATTGGATTTAAGAAATTTGATAGCGGAGATTGAATCCTTGGGGAATTCAGAGAAAAATGCCATTGAAAACCACCTTATTGTGCTTTTTGTATATCTTCTAAAGATAAAATTCCAACCAGCCATGCGAAGCAACTCTTGGGAAAACTCCGTTGAAAATGCAAAATTTAGAATACGAAGATTAGTCCAGAAAAATCCTAGCCTTAATAAAAATGTTTCTGAATTCATGCCGGATGCTTATTATTCTGCTAAGCTAGAGGCATCCTCTGAAACGGGATTAGACAAAAAAACTTTCCCAGAAGCATGTCCTTGGTTATTTGAGGAATTATTTCCCGAATTGGTCAAAAGGAAAAAAGGCAAATAGATAGCTAATTTCAAAAGATCTGAGTTTCTAGAATGTTTTGGTCATTTCGCTGGCTTCCTAGACAAACCTCCTCGATCTTCTTGGCTTTTTGTACAGAGTTCCATAGTAATTTTTGTTTTAATTTATCTAACTCTAGCAATACCTATTTTTTTTTTGCTTCAAGACTATTAGTTTTGAATGAATTCCCTAGTTTTTTTCTGGTTTTTTCTGGTTTTTATTGAAATAAATCCTCAGGGAGTTTTCATTTTGCGGGGAAATCATACTTCTGTGCAGCAAGCAGTTGATCAAGCCAAATCTAGCAAGCAAGTAGTACTTAAGGATCCTTGGAAATTTGAAGTTAAGAAAATTCCTATGCAGGCGAAAAATGTGACACAAGAAACTAAAATTGTCGGAACCCCTCCCGAGTTGATAGTATTTCGTTTTGATCATCTCAGGTGAACCCATCTGTTGACTCCATTGTTAATCTAGCAAGCTTGTTTGAAGATAAAACAATTAAAGTTGCTCAATACGAACTTGTGGGCTTTTGCCAGAATCATGGTCAGGTTCATTGGACATCGGTAGTAAAGGAGAATAGTAAATGGAAATTCTGCGATGATTCAGTAATCACAGTGGTCGAACCTTCTAATACTGAATTTAAGATTCTTGCTAATTATCTTGTTTACAGGAAAGTTAATCCAAGCTAATAGCTCATCTAAAAAATGTGGGGCCACGCCTGGCCCCACATTTTTGCTATCAGGGCATATGGAAAAGCAGCGCGTGAGTTATAGAGCCTTGCTCTATAACTCACGTTTATGTATAAATTTGAGTTATAGAATAGAGGTCTATAACTCATGCCTTGGAATTGGGAGCTTCCAGATTGGCCCCACTTTAATTATGAGCCGGCTAGGATATCCCGAAGAGAAAGGCAATTTCTATTGGGTATTGGCGGTGCATTCGCGTTCCTAAAAAGTATAGATGAGAAAGATTACCAGGGATTTGTTGTCGAGATCCTTAGTACGGAGGGACTTAAAAGCTCCAGAATTGAAGGCGAAATCCTCGATAGAGAAAGTTTGCAATCCTCAATCAAGCAGCATTTTGGTTTGAAAACTCTTCGAAAGCAAGAAGCCAATAAAGAATCTCGAATGGCCAAACTTCTCTGCAGTGTTTATGATTCCTTTGATAAACCTTTGAATCACGAAATGCTTTTCAAATGGCATTCTGAGCTATTTGACGGTCAATCTGATCTTGCGAATAGTGGCAAATATCGCACTCATGAAGAACCCATGCAGATTATTTCGCATCGATATGACTCACGCAAAGTTTTTTTTGAGGCGCCTCCGTCGTCGAATGTCCCCGAGCAGATGACCGCTTTTATTGATTGGTTTAATTCAACACGATCATCTGAATCCATACTCGTAAGAGCCTCTATTGCCCATGTTTATTTTGAAAGCATTCATCCTTTCGAGGATGGAAATGGTAGAATTGGGAGGATCTTAGTTGAAAAAATTCTGTCTCAAGGGATTGAACAACCTATTTTAATTGCAGTATCTAAGGTATTAGAAAAGCGAAAAAAAGAGTACTACGCCGCCTTGGAAAAATGTAATCGCACCTTAGAGATTGGACATTGGGTAGAGTTTTTTTCTGACGTGATTTTACAGGCTCAAGACGAATCAATGAGACTTCTTTACTTTTTGATTGAAAAATCAAAGATACTTACAGAGCTCTCTGGGCAACTCAATTTGCGTCAGGAAAAAGTTTTATTAAGAATGTTTGCAGAGGGATTAAGGGGCTTTCAAGGGGGATTAAGTGCTGAGAATTATATTAAAATTGCAAAGACCTCCAGAGCAACAGCAACGCGCGATTTAACCGATCTAGTGGAAAAAGGAGCTTTAGTGAAGACGGGAGAACTCCGCCACACTCGTTATTGGTTAAAACCTGTCTTAAATCTGACCAAAAAAACAAAAATTAAGACTTCAGAGTTTCGATATTCTTGACCTTCATGCGAAATCCCGACTTCATGCAAAAAAAAGACCGAAACCACCCAGACTTCACCGGGTTTTTAAGCTTGTATAACACTCAGCATGAACTGCCTATATACATCCAGAGGTATTAATCCGGTAACTTCTTTTGCTTGAGCACGATCACCGCTTTGAATCAATTTCGCGCCAATCTTCATAAGAGCAAATGTCTTGGTAAGAGGATCAGATATTAAAAGTGCAATCTCTTGGGCTTTATCAATTTTGTCACTATTGACAAAGTCCCTTGAGATCTCTACTAAAGCCTCGTCTCGTTTAAGCTTTCCAAAAAAATCTAAGGGTATTTCATGAGCAATCTCATTGGCTTTAGCTGTTTCACCCCGCTTCATTAATTCCAGATAAACATCGAAAAGAACCTTCTCTTTTGCTTCGACATTGGATATGTTTCTGGCAATCTTTATTGCCTTATCGGCAGCTCCATATTTAACCAATAACTGAGCAATCAGGCTAAAAGCGTATTTTTTTGAATCCTTTTCAGATATTGTATTGACAATCGCTTCTGCCTTATCACCATCACCGTGTGAAGCCCATTTACGTGAAAGGGTTGACAAAACAGTGTCTCGTGTACCTGTTTTGGGAATTGTATTGGCAATTTCAAGTGCTTTATCTAAATTGCCCTTGTAAACATATATATTAGAGATATCTTCAAGTACACTGCTTATCGTGCTTTCCTTAGTTATGCTTTGGGAAACCTCTAAGGCTTTATCGAGAGCATTCTCTTTGCACAGAGCTTCACAAGCCGTTCTAAGATCGCTATTCTTTTCATCTTCATCAGTTTTTTTATTGGCTTCATCGATTTGACGGTAAATTTTGGCCAAATCAAATAGATTTTCAAAAAACCTTGGTTTTCTTTCATTTTTTGCTGCATCGCTTAGCTTTGTTAAGTCGTCCTCTGACAGTTCTTTCAATTTATTCAAAAGTTTTTCTTTTAAATCAGAGATCGATGTCTTAACTTGCATGAGGTCAATAGAACCTAAAATTTTTGTGTCCTCACGCACAAGATTTTTTAGTTCATTAACAAAATCAACAAACTTAGGGTCATCTTTTTTATTCTTCTTCAAATGATCGCCTAAAAAATTTATGTAAGCTTTTATCAGTGCATATTCTTCGTGTTTCGGCTGTTCTATAGTTGCTGCATTCCAAATTTTGTTAACCCTAGCTGTATTCTGCAAATCCATGTCTTTTAAATAAGATAATGCGTGATCAAAGAGCTCAGGTGGTAAGTCAGGTAACGCTCGGTTTATTTGAGGAGCTGTTTCTCCTTCAATAGGAGTAGCTTGTGGTTGTTTTGAGAGACTTTCCGGGCTTATAAGATTGCTCATAGCTAATGCTCCAGTTAAATATTTTTTTATTAATTAATTTTTTAATATAATCCTCTTTGATTCATTAATTATTATATCATAATGAATTATTTCATCAACTAAAAGACGTTGACTCATCGATATTAGCCTATGCAGATTATTTCGCATCGATATGACTCACGCAAAGTTTTTTTTGAGGCGCCTCCGTCGTCGAATGTCCCCGCGCAGATGACTGCTTTTATTGATTGGTTTAATTCAACACGATCATCTGAATCCATACTCGTAAGAGCCTCTATTGCCCATGTTTATTTTGAAAGCATTCATCCTTTCGAGGATGGAAATGGTAGAATTGGGAGGATCTTAGTGGAAAAGGAGCTTTAGTGAAAACGGGAGAACTCCGCCACACTCGTTATTGGTTAAAATCTGTCTTAAATCCGACCAAAAAAAAATTAAGACTTCAGAGTTGCGATATTCTGATCATCCAGTTTGCAACTTTCTAGTTTTAAAATAGTAAAAAATAGTAAGATTGTATTAAATCATAATTTTATGGTATAATATTTTTTATAATTATTATTTGTAATTGTATGGAACCAGAAATAAATCCTGTCATATTTAATTTATACAAACTTGCAGGACTCCCTGAAAAGGATTTTAATTCGGTTCATCTGCATGGAAATTTAAGTCTAAGTAAGAAAAATTCTTTTTTTAATTCCTTGTTTTCTAAAAAAACAGAGCAAACGAACTTTTCACAAATTCAAGAGTTTACTCAAGCAGTAAACACTTTAGAAACAGAAATACGACGCACAGACTATGCCTTATTACGGGATGTGGAACTTCGCGACTGCCTACCGTACGCATTGAGAAACTTAAGGAAAATGGCTTGGAAACTACTAACCTTTGAAGAAGCAAATGGAGTTCGAAAAAAAATTGATTCACTGCGCAGCCTTATTTTGTCGCATGTCCCTCTTTCCTTAAACGAAAAAGGACCGGTACTCAATCCTTATTTTAATAAGTTTATAGTGGTGATGGATTTCAGAGATGAGATTCTGCCTTTTCAAATGCGCCAGGAGCATGCAGTGTGTTTAGATTTTCTTCTGAGCGAAATTTCAAGTAAATCAGATGAAAGAACGGATCCTGAATTCTTAGACATATTATACCGTCTTGATGCTTGGAGTCATGGTAATAGAAAAGATGAAATAGATGTTTTGATTTATAAGACTACGGTTAATCTTTTTAATCTTCCTGTTTTAAGAGCTGATCAAAGGGGATTTTTAGAGTTTATCTATGTAACTTCCGAAAGTTCAAGATACCGTGCCGATTCGTTTGATGGCTATATACTTTCTAACTTAGAGCAGTGTGTGGAGAGCTATGATAGTCCTAAGGATAAATTGTCTACTTTTCATAGTCTATGCCAAGTGGGCCAACGCTTTAAAAACTTCCGACTTTCTGAAAAGCCTCTTTCAGACCCTTTTGAGTCTCGAAAACAGGACCTTTTGCGAAAGCTTTTACCTCATCTTCCTAATCTGATCGAGGATCAAGAAGCAAAAGAGATGTTAAAAGGAATCTGTCTATTTGTAGATACCATGGGCAGCATGCAATCTCAGCTGTTTCTTTTAATCATGCGTATTTCAGATTATAATCCAGACCCAAAGCAGGAAAAGTTAAAAATAGATGAGCTTCATCAAACGGGATTTTTGGTTAAGAAAACGGGGACCATATCAGATGGTTGGAAAAAAATTGTGAAAGAATTAATTCCCAATCCCTCCCATTTTGTGAAATTTGCATTTCTTCCTTTTGAATCATTTCCTTCTGATCATCCAAAACGTATGTATTATATGAGCTTTATAAAAGGCCCCGATTTACTCGATTATCCCCGATATTTTTTGTTAATGGCTTTGCATTCTGAAGATACCGCCGTCTCGGATGTTTTAATCCCAAGGCTCGCCCAATTGAATCCTTTACCTCAATCGTTTCGTATGGCCTTCAGCACTCTTTTTTCTTCTTTCAATTATGTGAAATTGTTGCTTGCGGCAAAAGAAGCAAATAATAGTGATTTAATGGAGATTTGCTTTGAAGTTCTTGAGGATTGGCTTATTTCTTATCTTATATCATCACTAGACGAACAGGATAAATCGAAACCAAAACCGATCTTTGACATACCCGATGAAATTTTTTTCACGCTTGTCCGCGATTTAGATGCCACAAAACTTCACGCAAAAGTACCGGAGAGGGTTTGCATTGATGTCACACAATTTCCTAAACTTACTTATGAGGGACTGAATATATTGATTCAAAAATTCCCTGAAATAGAGGTCGTTAATTTCGACTGCAGTCAAAATTCCCCTTTATCAGATTGTACACTGAGTGATCTTAAAAATACCCTTTTCTTCAATTCTGCCATCTTGAAACGTTCCTCCGACTACTTTGAAGCGATGTTGGGTGGCAGTTTTAAAGAATCATATTCGAATCAGGATATTGTATTAGACCAAGAACAGTTCAGTTTTTTTAAAACATGGCTGGAGGTTTTCTTTAAGCCTAGTTCTAACTTTTATAAAACAAATCTCGCTAATTTTTCAGAACTTTATAAACAGGTTAAGGGCACACCTTTTACATATCTATCTCATTTAAACTTCGCTCTCTTTTACCAAATGAATTCGCTGTACCAGCTGCTAGATCGCGTGTTTACAGTCCTGATTTCGGCAAAAGGAGAAGAAAATGAAACTGCATCTATGATTCAACATGAGATAGAATTATTTAGAAAACTGGTTCTTAAATTTAAATCAAAACACATGATCAAACTATTGGAACAAATCCAAGAGTCTCAGTTTTTCCTCACCTTGGACATCCACCTATCTCATAACTAAGACAGAATTCCAAAATCTGGAAGTTCGATGACGTAACGTGTGCTCCAGTCGATGGATGCAGGACCTTCCATAATCAGATAATCATCTCCCATAATCAGATAATCATCTCCCAAGCCTGATTCTTCCCCATGATTAGATTCGTCAATCGTATAAGCTCTAATTTTTGGATTTATATATTCATCTTGTAGAGTGAATATTCTACGAACAACAATGTCCTCAGTGCGAACTTCCTGATATTTTCCTTTCTTTTCATTGGATTTATATTTACCCCCGAGAAAGAACATCTTTTTAACATGTTTTACTTTACAAGCAGAGTTAATCCACATTTTTCGTCCACCTATTTTATATGGACCTTCCGAAGCTCTTTTCCAGAACTGCGGGATCTTTTTCTTTTGCACCATTAACCATTTCCCAGCAAGCTCATAAACCGTTTTCTGAGTTGAGCTTTCCAGGCTTTTAATCTCCACCCCTTTAAAATATTTCTTCACTGCTTTGAGTTTGACTTGTACGTCCCCGCATAGGTTTTTATTGCCAATCCTAAACGATTCGGCTAGAGGGCCATAATTAAATATGCTTTGAAATCTTGTCCAATAGGTCACATTTTTACGAGGAATGGTGACTAAATGTTGACTGCCATTACGAAGTGTTAAAACGCCTAACAAATTTTTTTTAGAATCAAAGAAACTTAAGGTTTCTAGATCATAGGCATCTAATATTTTTGCAGATGGATTCAATGGACTCATATTATACCCTTTTTATTAAGAGGATATCATACAAACACTTAAGTTTTAATTCAATGGAATAATTCCCACTGAACCGGGGTCCCAACTTCCACATCATGGGAGACTTTGAGACCTACTATAATATCAAAAAATTTAGGAGGAAGGCCACTCCCTGGTCTGATGGAACGGATATCGGAAGCTTTAACTTTGTTCCCCGCTTTAACCTTATTCACAAAATAAAGGGATCTTTTATGCGAATGGGAACTTTTTTCTGAATCCAGCACCCCATAATACACTTTTCCAAGTGCCTGCCAAGCTCGTCGACTTTCTCTGACCAGTTCTCCCATTTCCTTCGGTTCCAACGAAAAGGCTGCATCGACTCCTCCTTCTGTCCGCGATAGTGTCATATGTTTTTCAATCGCACAAGAGCCAAACGGAATACTAGCAATGGCCACTCCAATCCCCGAACTATGGTCTGAAAGGCCTACAGGGACGTTAAAACTTTCGACTAGATGAGGAAGGGTCCGCAGATTGATATCTTCTGGGGGTGCTGGATAAGCATTGGTGCCTTTGAGGAGTAAAAGTTCCTTGCACCCTGCCTCACGCACGGCTCTCACAGCTTCATCGATTTCCGCAAACGTCGAGGTGCTTGTTGAAAGAATTAACGGCTTGCCTGTTTTGGCCGCTTTGCAAATTAGAGCATGATCCCCAAGCTCATTGGCGGCAATTTTGTAACAAGGAACGTTGAATTTTTCGAGAAAATCGATCGCACTAGCATCAAAAGGAGAGCTGTAAAAGATTAACCCCAACTTCTGACATCGATCGAAAATAGGCTTATGCCACTCCCAAGGAGTATATGCCTCCTTATACAGATCATAAAGCGATTTACCTTTCCATAAACTCTTGGGATTAGAAATAAAAAAATCCCCATCTTTCCGATCTAAAGTCATTGTATCCGGTGTATAAGTTTGTAGCTTGATAGCATCCACTCCTGCCTTTTTAGCTGCATCGACTAAGCTTAAAGCTCGTTCTAAGGAACCATTGTGATTCCCAGATATCTCTGCGGTGATGAATGGGGGGTAAGCTGACCCTACCTTGCGCGATCCGATTGTGATTTCAAGCATTGTTAATCCTAATTAATTTTTTCAACATCGGGACATCCAGTGCCCCTAAATTCATAATTTTCATATCCCCATCCCAGCGTGGAAATACCCAAGCTTTGGCATTGGCTCCTGTCAGCACTCGCACTGTGCGAAAACCTAAAGGTTTTATTCCAATAAAATCTTTGTAGGGATTATCCGCGACATATACAACTTGCGAGGGGGAAATTTTTTCCCATTCGCAAATTTTTTCAAAGCAGTAGGAAGACGGTTTGTTGCGGTATAGCCCATATTCATCAGTGCAGACACATTTTTTCATGATCGGTTGCAAACCGAGGGCCAAAAATTTATTCCATTGAACAATCCGATTCCCATCTGTGAGAACATAAAGGGGATAATTCTCCAATCGTTCAAAGCAGGGGAGCGCTTCAGGATAAAGGGAAAGAGAGGGTTCATTGTAGCGGTAGATGCCTACACAATGATCGATCACTTGCTCCGATGTGATTTTATGTTTGGCTAAAAAGCGGTTGAACACCAAATCGCGTTGTTGAGCACATTCTTTTTCAAGGTCGGAAACAATGTTTTCTTGGTTAAGGTTGAGTAGAGGGGCAAGATATTTAGCGACAGCCTTAAAGCCGCTTCGGATAAATTGTGACTCATCATACAAGGTGTCATCAAGATCAAAAATAATGACCATAAAGCGCTTTTTAAGTCTATTCTAAGGAATAATGTTCTAATTTAGTTTTCAATGTCTTTAGAGTCATCCCCAAAGCTTTTGCAGTTTCAATCCGATCATGGTTTTGCGCTTCTAAGGTTTCGATGATCAACCGTTTCTCAAGGTCTTGCAAAGAAAGGCGGGGAGTACCTAAAGAAGAATCATCGATGTACAATTGGCTTGCGTTGATCGTGCCAGTCGTATCCATTACAACAGCCCGTTCAATAATATTGCCAAGCTCTCTCACATTTCCTGGCCAATGGTAGGCCAAAAGCTTTTTTTGAGCATCTTTAGATAGTTTTTTGACTGGGTAATGATTTTCATTGCAGAATGTTGTCAAAAAATAATCGGCTAAAGGCAAGATATCTTCCTTTCTTTCTCGCAAAGGTGCCAAATGGATCGGCACGACATTTAATCGGTAAAAGAGATCTTCGCGTAATATTTTTTCTCTAATTGCGGCTTGGATATCCCGATTGGAAGTGGAAATGAGTCGCACATTGACCTTAACAGGTTTATTGCCTCCTACCCGTTCAAATTCCTGTTCTTGGATCACTCGCAATAATTTAGCCTGCAGCCCTTGCGGCACTTCAGTGATTTCATCTAAAAGCAAAGTTCCAGTGTTCGCAAGTTCAAAACGCCCCAAACGTTTTGCATTCGCCCCTGTAAAAGCTCCTTTTTCATGTCCAAAAAACTCAGATTCAATCAGTGTTTCGGGAATCGCCGCACAGTTGACTTTGATAAAGGGTGCAATGGCTCTGGGGGACTGATAGTGGATGGCATGGGCAATCACTTCTTTACCGGTCCCTGATTCACCCGTGATAAATACGTTTGCGTTGCTTTTAGCCACCTGTTGGACTTGTTTCATGACGGCTTGCATTGTCGGACTTCGGGCAATGACACCGATATTGCTGCCCACTTTCTTTCTGGCTTCGGAACGGAAATATTGATTTTCATTGACGAGCGTCAAATGCTCTTCAACCTTGTCCACCAAAGTTTCAATCATGTCAGGAGAAACGGGCTTGATCAAGTAGTTAAATGCCCCCACCCGCATCGCTTCCACAGCATTTTCAATGCTGCCAAAACCTGTCAAAACGACAACGATGGAGCTAGGCGATAGCTCTTTGACCTTTTTTATGATGTCGATCCCTGTGAGATCGGGCATTTTCATGTCGGTGATAATCAAGTCAAACACAGAATCTTTAATGAGTTTTAGGGCTTCTTGCCCATTTGAAGCCATTGCAACATCAAGATTTTTACCGCGCAAAACTTCAGCGACAAACTTTCTCACTAAGTTTTCATCATCGACGATTAAAACTTTTTCAATAGCCATGCGACACCTTGCAAGGGATTTTTATTGTAAATACCGTACCGTCGCCGACTTTAGAGGATAACTCGATATGCCCGGCATGACACTGTACAACCTTTTGGACTTCAGGAAGGCCGAATCCATTTCCTTGCGGCTTTGTTGTGAAAAATGGGGTAAATATTTTTTTAAGATTTTCAGGGGTAATCCCGGTTCCTTTATCGATAACTTTGATGGTGGCGTATTCTCCATCGCAACTAAGAGCAGCCCTCACGGTTCCGCCGTGTGGAGTTGCCTGAATACCATTGACTACAAGATTTAAAATGGCCCTACGCATTAATGCAGCATCAACGGGGACGATCACTGAATCTTTGGGGTGAATAAGCTCTAGTGTTGCCTTCCCTTTTAAAGTCTCGTCGGCTTGAACATGAGCCTGCACATCTTCCAACAACACTTTAAGATCGACCGATTCCAAATGAAGATCGAGGGGGCGGGAATAGTTTAATACCTGGGTTACTAAATCGTTTAAACTTTCAGTCCCTTCCAAAATATAGTCGGCCATCTGTTTCAATTTTGGCTGGGTCTTTAGCTCTCGACTTAAAAGGGAGGCGAACCCTTTGATTCCTCCTAAAGGATTGCGAATCTCATGCGCCACCATAGCGGCCATTTCCCCAATCTCTTTCATTCGATCGTTTCGATGCGCTTGATTTTCCAACCTGCGCAGTTCGGTCACATCTCTGACGATCAAAATCAGTCCCTCGAGAGCTTGTGGGAAATTCTCGTTGTCATCATCTGAAGGAACTGGAGAAACATAGGTGGCGTAAACTTCTAAGTCGCGCCGTCTACCCGATGCTTCGACAGTTGCGGCGACAGAAGTGGAAAGGGATTGCTTTGATTCTAAGGACTCCCGGATTGAAAAGCCGAAACAATCATCTTCGAAAAATTCCCAAAAAGGGCGGTGCAACACTTGATTTCGGCTATAACCCAGCATCCGCTCGGCAGCGGGATTGTATGTTGAAAGAGTCCCTTGGGTGTCGATGAATATGATCCCTTGCCTGATGTGTCCCAAGATGCTTTCAAGATAACGTTTGACTAAATCTAGCTCTGCAACCTTTTGATTGAGCGTATGGACTGTCTCCTCCAGCTCTTTAAGTTGCCCTGTCTCCACCTGCTCCATTCACCCTCACTTTGTAACTCAGCCTAAGGTGAGTCTGTAATTTTACCATATGAAAAAATAGCTTAACTAACACTAACAAAGTGACAAAACAATCCATGTTGCAGAAAATTTGATACGTATGTCATAATTCGCTCTTACTGTTAACAAATCGGAGAACAAATGGCTCGTTTTACAGGTAACAAAAACCGCATTGCGCGACGTTTTGGCGCAAATATTTTCGGTCGCTCCCGCAATCCTCTTTTGCACAAGCAAAATCCCCCAGGACAACATGGCGCACGTCGCCGTAAGAAGTCCGATTACGGTTTGCAACTCGAAGAAAAACAAAAGCTTAAGGCTGTTTACGGCATGCTGAGCGAAAAGCAGCTTGTCCGCTACTATAAAAAAGCACTCCGCATTCCCGGCAATACCGCTCACCACCTCGCTGGAATGCTTGAATGTCGTTTAGATACAATTGTTTATCGTCTTAAATTTGCCCCTACAATTTTTAGCGCTCAGCAACTCGTTTCCCACGGGCATGTGATGGTTAACGGCAAAAAAGTGGACATCCGTTCCTTCCAAGTCAAGCCAGGGATGACGATCTCGATCAAGGAAAAATCGCGCAACATGAAGACTATCAAGGAAGCTTTAGATAATGGCAACCGTAATGTGCCTGAGTATCTTTCCCTTGAAGCAGAAAAATTTGAAGGGAAAATCCTCAATCCTCCTTCTCTTGAGCAAATGCCTTGGCCTATCGAAATCGATCTACCCGGAATTTGCGACTTCTTAGCGCACACTTCGTAAAGAAATGTCAAAAAATATGCACCCTCTCTTAATCGGAGCCCATACCTCTGCAGCAGGAGGGGTGCATAACGCCTTGCTCGAAGGGCAAAAGATCGGGGCCACCACTATCCAGCTCTTTACCACCAATCAAAAAAGATGGGAAAGTAAACCCCTTTCCAAGGAAACGATCGACTTGTGGAATGAAGCCCGACATAACACCGGTCTCACCCACCTTATGAGTCATGATAGCTATCTTATCAATTTGGGGTCTCCCGACCCTGAAATGCTAGCGAAAAGTCGCAATGCATTTGAAGAGGAGATTCAGCGTTGTTTAAACCTTAAAATCGATTATCTTAACTTCCACCCAGGTGCGGCCATCAAGGAATCCCCGCAACAATGTTTAGATACCATTGTGGCTAGCCTTCTAAAGCATGAAAAGCTTCTGTCCAAAGGACCCACTCGTCTCCTTTTAGAAGCTACCGCTGGACAAGGATCGGCTGTCGGCTGGAAATTTGAAGAACTCGCCTATATCATTGAGAGGGTCAACACTAAGATCCCTATCGGTGTCTGCATCGACACTTGTCATATTTTTGTTGCTGGTTACGATGTAAGGACTCCGGAAGGTTGGGATAAAACCTTAAAAGAGTTCGACCAAGTTGTCGGACTCAAACATCTATATGGATTCCACATCAATGATTCGATGAAACCGCTGGGATCAAAAGTCGATAGACATGCCAATCTCGGTGAAGGTTTAATCGGATGGGACTGTTTTAAATTCCTTGTACATGACCTTAGGACACGCCATCTTCCCAAATATCTAGAAACTCCTGGTGGAGTAGAGGTTTGGGTTCATGAAATCGCCAAACTAAGAACAATCTAAACATTCATAGAGAGCATTATGCGGACTCGTATTAAAACTTTAAAAGAGCAGAAATCGAACACCCCTACTTCTTTAATTAACAAAGAAATAGTTGTTAAAGGATGGGTGAGGACAGCACGAAACCAAAAGACTTTCAGTTTTATCGAAATCAACGATGGGTCTACCCTTTCTAATCTTCAGATTGTTGCTGATCCAAAAGTTCCTAATTACGACCGTTTGATGGACCAGTTAACGACAGGGGTGTCTGTGTCTGTCACAGGGACCTTGACCAATGTGCCGGGGAAACCTAACGATGTTGAACTGCATGCTCACTCGATCCAGATTATTGGAACTTGCGATCCAACAGTATATCCGATGCAAAAAAAGAGGCATACATTCGAATTTTTGCGTACGATTGCCCATCTCCGTCCTAGAACGAATACGATTGGAGCAGTTACCCGTGTGCGCAATGCCCTTGCGTTTGCTACTCACTTATTTTTCCAAGAAAGGGGTTTTCTTTATATCCACACGCCGATAATCACTGCGTCTGATTGTGAGGGTGCCGGAAAAATGTTTCAGGTCACTACCTTAGACTTGCAAAATCTTCCGAGAACACCTGAAAATAAGATCGACTTTTCCCAAGATTTTTTCACGAAGCCTGCCTATTTGACAGTTTCGGGCCAGTTGAATGGGGAGATCTTTGCGAGTGCTTTGTCGGACATTTATACATTTGGCCCCACCTTTAGGGCTGAAAATTCCAATACAGCTCGCCATCTTGCAGAGTTTTGGATGATCGAACCTGAAATGGCATTCGCTGACATAAATGATAATATGGACAATGCCGAAGCTTATATCAAGTATGTCATCAAGTATACCATGGACCATTGCATGGAAGACTTGCAGTTTTTCGATAAGCATGTCTCCGAAGGGTTATTGGAGCGTCTTCGTAAAATTGTTGAGACACCTTTTGAAAGGGCTTCTTATACTTATGCAGTAAGGGTGCTTGAGAAGGCCAATAAGCCTTTTGAATTTCCAGTCAGTTGGGGTGCAGATTTGCAATCGGAACATGAATTGTTTTTAACGGAAGAATATTTTAATAAGCCTGTGATTATTACAGACTATCCAAAGCAGATTAAAGCATTTTATATGCGTTCCAACGAGGACAACAAAACAGTGGCTGCGATGGATATTTTGGTCGCTAAGATAGGGGAAATTGTCGGGGGGAGTCAGCGTGAAGAGAGGTTAGATGAGCTTGAGCGCAAAATTAAGCAGCAAGGACTCAATATTGATGATTATTGGTGGTATTTGGAACTTCGGAAATATGGGACAGTTCCTCATGCTGGCTATGGTTTGGGCTTTGAAAGGTTGATCCGCCTCGTGACTGGTATGGAGAACATTCGGGATGTGATCCCATTTCCCCGATTTCCTGGCAAAGCCGATTTCTAAAGTTCTAGGCTACAACTTTGGATATTTTTTGTTGGTAAAGATCAGTGTGTTTGCAAACAAGCGAGAAAATCATGAGCTCAGCTTGATCTAAAGAAGACCTGAGCTTGTTGCGGCGGATCCGCAACATCCGATTGATTTGGTCGATATTGAGCAACGTCACTCTGGGGTCCTTTGCAAGGCAAGGATCCACGTTGCGGGGAACACTTAGATCGATGATCAGTTTTCGTCCACAGACATCTTTGGGTAAATGCTCTTTTTCAATCAAGTGATGAGGCGCTTTGGTGCCAAAAATGATCCATTCATACATATGCCAATGATTAAGCTTTTCCCAAGGTAAAATCGATTCGACAATATTGCTTGTGGGGATAGTCCGATTGCAAAGGGTAATGTTGCGTAGATGCTTGTTTTGGAGAAAGGAGATGATTTTTAAATTGATAGCCGAGGCTCCTACCACGAGTATGGAGGTATTTTCAAGGTTTTCAAATAGGTGTTTGCCAGTATTAACGATTGCGTCCTCGATATCGGGCATACCTCGACCCATGGGCAAGTCTGCGCGCACCTGTTTTGAAATTTTGAGTGACTTTTGAAAGAGATAGTGCAGATCTTTGGGAAGTTCCATTACTTTGCATCCATTTTCGTAAGCCGCTTTGACCTGACCTTGGATCTCCGTTTCAGCTAGGATAGCGCTGTCTAGACCCGTTGTCACTCGGCATAAGTGCAGAAAACAGTCTTGGCCAAAGAAAGAGTACATTTTCTGATCAAATTCTTCTCCGATTTCATCTCGCAGCAAAAAGAGAATATAGGAATGGGTGGCAGATAAATCATCTGAGCTAAAATAAATTTCGGTGCGATTACAAGTGGAAAGGACAATACAGTGATGATCGATATCAAGAATCCCTAAGGTGAATTTTTTTAGGGCTGCTTTTGCCAGTTTCTCGCGCAACGTTAAGTCTGCAAGCTTATGATTAATTCCAATGACGCCGACCCGCATCCTGTCTCCCGATCAAAGATTAAAGAAAAATATATAGATCAATCCTCATTTTCTTGCCAAGGATCCTAAATCAAATAAAGAGAAACCAGCTTCTTAAGTTGGGCAGCGGTCAGCCATTGGGAGTTATTGTCGGAAGTATACGAAAAATTGTCTGGCAAAGGGATTCCTTGACGACCTGCAAGGAACTTTTTTAGCAACGCCGGATCATGGGTGACATGCTCAGGCGTAATGATGAAATGGTCATCAAACTCGTACGTGTGGCGTGAATCATCAACCCCAATCATCAGCTCATGCAACTTTTCTCCTTCCCGAATCCCCTTCACATCATAAGGTAGGTTGGGCGCCATTGCTTTGGCTAAGTCCACAATTTTAAAGCTGGGGATTTTAGGTACGTAAACTTCTCCCCCTCTTCCCTCTTTGAGAACCTTGATCACGAGCCCCACAGCTTCCTCCAGAGTGATCCAAAAACGGGTCATGCGGGGATCTGTAATTGGCAAAGCTTTAACTCCTTCCCGAATCATTTTCCCCCAAAAAGGAACGACCGAACCTCGACTTCCAGCCACATTCCCATACCTTACAACCGAAAAAACAGGATATCCCCGTTTACCTACATAAGAATTCCCAGCTATAAAAAGTTTATCGGAACAAAGTTTCGTTGCCCCATAGAGGTTTACAGGATTGACCGCTTTATCGGTCGAAAGTGCAATCACTTTTTTAACACCGCAAGTAATTGCGGCATCGATCACATTCATTCCGCCACTCACATTCGTTTTTACGAATTCAGTTGGATTATACTCAGCTGCAGGGACTTGCTTTAACGCTGCCGAATGGATGACATAGTCTACCTCATTAAAAGCTCGGATAAGCCGGTTCACATCCCGGACATCCCCAAGGAAAAACCTGATTTTAGGATGATTAAAAATCGGATCACTTTGCTGCATATCCCATTGTTTCCATTCATCCCGACTCAATATAATGACTTTCTGGCAGTCATTTTCAGAGAGCAATCTTTTAGCAAATGCGCGACCAAAGCTTCCCGTACCTCCGGTGATAAGAACAGTTTTGTCTTTAAAAATAGGGGAATTTTTCATACCATCTTGCCTTAGTACTGTTATCATTATCAGTATCATTAATTTTTCCATCTTTTCAAGTGGTTTTCGGACATGACTAAACAATACGATGAAAGTACGATCGCGACACTCGATTCTTTAACACACATCCGTCTCCGCTCCGGGATGTATATCGGGAGATTAGGGGATGGCTCAAATCCCGACGATGGGATTTATGTTATGCTAAAGGAAGTGGTCGATAATAGTGTCGATGAATTTATTATGAAGCATGGTAAGCAGATCGATATCGATGTCGATGAAGCAACCGGTAAGGTATCGGTTCGAGATTATGGAAGAGGGATTCCCTTAGGTAAAATCATCGATTGCGTCAGCAAAATCAACACGGGTGCCAAATACAATGACGACGTTTTTCAATTTTCTGTCGGTTTAAATGGAGTCGGTACCAAAGCAGTCAATGCACTTTCAGCCCATTTTATTGTCCGAAGTCATCGGGACGGACAGTACGCGGAAGCTATCTTTTCCGAAGGAAAACTGCTCAAGGAAAAGAAAGGGGGCTCTAAAGAACATAATGGAACGTTCATTGAATTTATTCCTGACCCAGCGATCTTTAAAAAATTTAAATTTCAAAAAGAATACATCCAAAAACGGATGTGGCATTATGCTTACCTGAATACAGGTTTGAAGCTTGTTTACAATGGAGAAGCGATCCAATCGGAAAATGGCCTTTTAGATCTGCTCAACACCGAAGTCACCGAAGATCGACTCTACGAGCCTTTGCATTATCGCGGGAAAATGCTTGAATTCGCTTTTTTGCATACTCACAGCTATGGGGAGACTTATTTTTCGTTTGTCAACGGACAATATACTGCAGATGGAGGAACACACCTGACAGCCTTTCGTGAAGGGATATTAAAAGGAGTAAACGAGTACAGTAAAAAGAACTTCCAAGGGGTTGATGTGCGTGAGGGGATGGTAGGAACAATCCTCGTTAAAGTGAAAGACCCAATATTTGAGTCTCAAACTAAAAACAAGCTGGGGAATACCGATCTCAAAGGTCCTCTTGTTCAAGAGATCAAAGATGCTGTCGTCAATCTCCTTTATCAAAATCCAAATACTGCAAATCGAATTATTGAAAGGATTGTTTTTAACGAAAAACTTCGCAAAGAGTTAGCTGCGGTAAAAAAAGAAGCCAAAGAGAAGCAAAAGAAAATATCGTTCAAAATCCCAAAATTACGGGATAGTAAATACCACTACCAAGACACCTCAGGTAAAGGGGACAGCTCGATGATCTTCTTGACAGAAGGGGAATCAGCGAGTGCTTCCATCGTTTCATCCCGCGATCCGATGACCCAAGCGGTGTTTTCTTTAAGAGGTAAACCTTTAAATGTTTATGGAATGAAACTTGATCAGCTCTACAAGAATGAAGAGATGTTCAACTTAATGAGCGCCTTAAATATTGAAGATGATATCAACAACCTTCGCTATAACAAAGTGATCCTAGCCACCGATGCAGATGTGGATGGGATGCACATTCGGAACTTGCTCATCACTTTCTTCCTCACTTACTTTGAAGGGTTGGTCATGAATGGCCATCTTTATATCCTCGAAACCCCGCTCTTTAAAGTGCGTAACAAAGAAAAAACTATCTACTGCTACTCTGAAGAGGAACGGGATCAAGCTTCAAAAGAACTCAAAAAAGGGATTGAAGTCACCCGCTTTAAAGGATTGGGAGAAATCTCTCCCGATGAATTCAAACCCTTTATCGGTAAAAATATGCGTCTTATACAAGTGACCATCAATACATTTTCCGATATCAAACCGACTCTAGAATTCTACATGGGCAAAAATACTCCTGAACGGAAGCAATTTATCATGCAAAACCTCATTAATGAAGAAGCCGAAATGCAGCAGCTTGCAACGTTAGCCAATAAAAGGAGTTAACGATGGAAGAATTTAAACAGCTGATGCAGCAAAATTATCTGAATTATGCTTCCTATGTGATCCTTGAACGCGCTATTCCCAAATTGATCGACGGCTTGAAACCTGTGCAGCGGCGTATCCTGTTCACCCTGTTTAACCAAAGAGATGAAAAACTCCATAAGGTCGCCAACATCGTTGGGCAGACAATGATGTACCATCCCCACGGCGATGCCCCGATCTATGAAGCTCTCGTGACCCTAGCAAATAAAGGCTTTCTTTTAGATAGACAAGGGAATTTTGGTAATCCCTACACCGGCGATCCTTCCGCTGCTGCGCGTTACATTGAGACGCGCCTTTCCAAACTCGCCCATGAAACGATGTTTAACCCTGACCTTACTGATTACATCCCTTCCTACGATGCGCGTAATCAAGAACCGGTTTCTCTTCCCGCCAAAATCCCTCTTTTGCTTATGCAAGGAGCTGAAGGGATCGCTGTGGGAATGGCCACAAAAATCCTTCCCCATAATTTTATCGAACTTTTAGAAGCTGAAATCGCTGTATTGGAAGGGGAAAAATTTAACCTTGTTCCCGATTTCCCAACAGGGGGGATCATGGATGCCTCCCAATATGATGAAGGCAGGGGGAAAGTCAAATTACGCGCTCGGGTCGACATCCGGGATCCCAAAACTTTAGTGATTGTCGAAATTTGTTATGGCACAACGACAGAATCTTTGATCCGATCGATCGATGAAGCCGCTAAAAAAGGGAAAATCAAAATCGAATCGATCAATGATTATACCGCGGAAAAAGTAGAGATCGAGATCAAATTACCACGTGGTCAATATGCTGAAGAGTTGATCGATGCCCTATATGCATATACGGAATGTGAAGTCGCCTTAAATTCCCAAATCGTGGTGATTAAGGACGACCTCCCTTGTGAAATGTATGTCAATGAGATCATCACCTACTACGCCCACAAACTGCAAGAGTACCTCAAAAAAGAACTGGAGCTCGAACGAGATAGGCTCACCGAAAAGATTTTCCAGAAAACCTTGGAACAAATTTTCATCGAAAATAGACTTTATAAAAATATTGAGAACCAAAAAACTTACGAAGCAGTCCATAGAACTATCGAAGAGAGTTTGCAACCATTTCATAAGCAGTTGCCCCGAATCCCCACAGAAGATGATCGGGAAAGGCTTTTAAGCATCCCTATCCGTAGGATTTCTAAATTTGATATCGATAAAAACGAGCAAGAGATTCGAGATATAGAGACGGAGCTTCATCGGGTCGAAAAAGATTTAAAACAGGTCAAAAAATATACAATCAATTACCTCAAAAAGCTAATTCAGAAATACGGAAAAGAATTTCCCCGGTTAACTGAAGTCCAAGCGATCGAACAGATCGACTTACGTGCCATTGAAACTCGCACTATTCAAGTTGGATTTGACCCCACGACAGGATTCGTTGGGACCAAAGTTCTTAATGGCCACCTGTTGGAATGCACAAATTTTGATAAGATTCTGCTGATGTTCAAAGATGGCAGTTATCAAGTGATCAACATCCCCGAAAAACAATATGTGCACCACGAAGGACAAAAAGTAGTTTTTGTGGGGGTGGCTGATAAAAAAACCGTCTTCAATGTGGTTTATAAAAATCCGAAAACTCACCTTTGCTTTGTCAAACGGTTTATCATATCGGCCTTTATCCTGGAAAAAGTGTATCGTTTTATGGATGAAGGGATGTATCTGGAAATGATCAATACCCAATCAAACCCTGAAATCGAATTGATTTTCATCCCCAAAGTCAAACAAAAAACAGGGAAAGCCAATCTTAGCTTAAGCTCTTATCTAGTTAAAGGTGTCTCCGCTCAGGGGGTTAGATTATCGCCAAGAGAAGTTAAAAAGGTTGTGGTGTTGACTTCCAAAGACGATGCTGTAACTCCTAAAACCACAGAGAGCAAAAAAGCGTGAGCGAAGAAGAAGAGTACCGTAAAGCAAAAATTTATGCTTGGAAAAGACTCGCACGGAAGAATCAACCCACAATTGAACTTAAGAAACACTTAGAGGATAGGAGCTACTCGGAGTCAATTATTGAGCGGGTGATCAAGGAATGTCAATCCGCCGGTTATCTTGATGATCAAGCTTGGATTGATGCTTTTGTTAAGAGGGAGTCATCCCGCAATCAAAGTCCTAGAGCGATCGCCTTTAAACTCCAGCAAAAAAGGATATCTAAGGAACTGATCCAAGAAGCTTTAAATCGACTTTGCGGTGAAGAGACGCGGACTAGCTCTATCCGTAACTTAATCGCTAAAAAAAGCAAATCGATGGACTTGAATGAACGCTCCCAGCGTGACAAACTGATCGCTAACCTCTTACGTAAAGGGTTTAATCTCTCAGAAATCCGAGAAGTTTTAAATTTATAAGTGAAAATATATTAAATTATTGATATACTTATAAATAGGGATATAGAAGGCGTTATATTATGAGCAGTAATAGTTCAAGTAGCGGAATTAGTGGAGATATGTCTGTTTCCTCCTCAACGGGTGCTTCTGTCCCCGTTGATGCGACGACAGCCGAACAATCGGTGCAAGCGAATTCTCAAGGTTCCAGCATCGACATGAATGAGACCGTTGCTAATGTCTCCGAATTGCAAAAAAAAGCTCCTCAAGTGTGGAATGCAATCCTTCAAGGGATCGCCCAAACGATGATCAGCCAAATGCAGAACGACAATAATCAACTGATCCAAATGATGAAACACAGTCAAGAGAATACTTAATCCGTAAAATGCCAACTCTATTTTGCGGTGTAAAATTCACCTTATCTATGGAAAATGCCATAGCGCATCTTCCGGCTAAACTTTATAAACAGTATATTGGGTCTGATTTAAATCATTTGTCTCAAATTGAAAAGAATCAGGTTCTTTATTTAGGTAAATTTCTAGATTCCACCTTTCCTTATTCTGAGCTAACTCTTCAAGAAACCAATATTTATAGCATTTTGAAGAAGTTGCTTCCCGATTTTAATCCCAATCTACATCCTATTATGTTGGTTCCCTATGAAAGAAGATTCTGAAACGGTAATGGTCACTTCAGAAGAAGCAGGTGAGAGGCTGGATAAAATCCTTGCCAGACGCTATTTGGATAATTATTCCAGAACCTACTTCCAATACCTGATTGATGAACATTTGGTGCTCCTCAATGGTGCCCCAGTGAAAAAACGGATCAAGCCAGCGGAGGGGGATGAAGTCGAAATACTGTTTGCTGCCACTGCAGAAATGGATTTAACTCCTGAGCCCATACCCCTTGATATCTTGTATGAAGATGATGATATTATAGGAGTCAATAAACCCCCTGGAATGGTCGTCCATCCTGCTCCGGGAAATTGGAGTGGAACCTTCGTCAATGCTCTTTTAGCCCATTGCAAAGGGATCGAGAAAACTGCTGGCTCTTTACGTCCAGGGATTGTCCATCGGCTAGATAAAGAGACCTCGGGAGTGATAATTGCCGCTAAAAATACACTTATTCAACAACGCCTAGTAGAAATGTTTGCGGGACGCCAAATGTATAAAGAATATTTGGCTATTTGCTGCGGTAATCCCGGCAAAGGGGAGATCCAAACCCTTGTCGGTCGCCATCCCACCCATCGTCAAAAAATGACAGTCCTTAAAGAAGGAGGGAAATTAGCGATTACTCACTATGAGACCCTTCATTTTGATGGAAAGTTGAGTCTCGTTAAGGTGATTTTGGCTACAGGGCGGACCCACCAAATTAGAGTACACATGCAATATCTAGGGACTCCGGTCTTAGGAGACTCTATTTATGGTAAGCCCTCCCTTAATGAAAAATTGGGGGTCACAAGGCAGCTTTTGCATGCCTATCGGTTGCAGTTTAACCACCCCAAAAGTGGCAAATTGTTAAGTTTAGAAGCTCCCATTCCAAAAGACTTTAAACGGTAATCAATAATAAAAATTTATTTTTTTCTAGATAAAATATCATTTTATAAGCTACTCTGGCGTTTAGCGATTGCGTAGGCATTTTAGGGTACATTTCACTTTCTAATGAGGAACAGAATATGAAAGAATTTGTTGCATATATCGTCAAAAATCTTGTTGACCACCCGGATAAAGTCAAAATCAACGAGATTGGCGGAACTCAAACCTTGATCATTGAACTTTCGGTAGAAAAGTCGGACATCGGCAAAATCATCGGCAAAAAAGGGAAAACGATTAATGCCATTCGTACCCTTCTGATGTCGGTAGCTAGCCGAAACGGGATCCGGGTTAATCTGGAAATTCTAGAAGAAAACGGCACTAGACACGAGTAATCGTTCTAAGATAGGAGCCGTGGCAGGTAAGGGGATATCATCGATTTTCTCGAATTGATCGAGCCTGCGTCGTAATAAAGAATGGCCATTGAGCCGTTTTTCACGTCGATTATCCCTTCTTTTATTGGTACTGCTAAAAAGTTATGGGTAAATAATTCTCTTAGATCTTGTGTCTTTTCTCCGACAAAACTGACTGAAAGTTGGTTCTTGAGGATTTCGGGGGCATTCTGAAATGCGTTTAGAAAACTCGCTAAATGAGTTCCGGCTTGTTGAGCGTTCCCTATCCATATCCACAATTCATCCTCGTGTGGGTATTTACCTTTGGCGTTTTCATAGACCTCTTCGGCGCTTGCGATGGTGCTAATCATAAAGAGATGGAGGTCCAGTTCCTGATGCTCTTTGTTCATTTTAGCTGCTTCTTTCAGCCATTCATCCAAAATTTTTTCTCGCAATCCTTCATAAGTGGGAACATTGGCGGTAAACAATTTTAATTGACCGATTCGGCAGCACCCATTCTGTTCTTTAGTATCGCTAAAAAGTTCATGTGGCTTTCCCTCTGCACATTTTTTCAAATTGCTTTCAAGTTCCCGTTCTTTATAGCTGTAGATTTTTTGATAAATCGAATACATATCAGGGTTATGTAAAATCTGCTTTGCGGCAGCTTTAGCGAAATTTCCATCTCTAGGGATATCGTCTAAGTTGATAATTTCAATATTTTGTTTTTGTTTTAAAGATTTCATCCTGTTAAGAAGTTCAGCCACACATTCCACATCACGTGCACTTACTTTGGTTAAAAGGTCGGTATCATCCAAAATTGCCTGTAAAAAACAGAAATATTCTGTAAACTCCCGGTTGGGATGGATAAAATATCCCCCTTTAGTCTTTGCTTGGTTCCTTTTTTTCTGCCGATCGTTGATGAGAAAGCTTTGTTCGGCGACGATCACATTGCAAGATTGCGCATCCCCAATGAGGGCCATTGGAGGAGAGCCAGTATTGAGGGAACTTTTATGGTGGTCGACAACACTGATGACGGTCAAATAGAAGCCATTTTGACTTCATCAAAATTGCAAAAATCACGAAATGTAACCGTTCCTAAGTAAGGACGACGCAAGTCGGATGCCCAGATCACACCTACGGGAAATAGTTTATCACCTTCAGGAACAGCAACACTAATATAATCGTGAGTTTTGATTTTTAAACGGATATCCTCTACATCACTCCGTAATGCAACGTATTGAGAGGGACGATTCAAAACCTTATTTTTGATGTCAGATCGAAACAGCAAGTCTTTCCCCATAATTTCTGGCATGAAGAATGGCTTTATCGAGTTCAGAAATGATTTTCTCAATCCGGTTGAAAATTCGGGGTCTGTCTTCATGCAATTTACCTTCAGCGTCAAAGAGTGTCCGATCGACCAGCCTCTCCACTTCTTTTTGCAAAGTCGCAAGTTCTGGAATGCCCAATTTTTCAAAACCTTTATTGAGTTCTGCAAATGAACTATTCAGGCCAGTTGGGATGTGAAGGACCTCAACAAAAAATAGATGGAGATCTTCGTTTTGCTTGGGAGTAAACTCAGTCGCCGGTTCACAGTCCCGAATTTTAATATCAAAGATTGAGGTCAAGAAGGGGGGAATATCTTTAATATTGACTTCCTCCCGTGCAAAGAGGGTGATCAGTTTGACATGTAGGTTATTTTCAAACCACCTCAAACAGGATTTGAATAAAATGATGATTTGTCTAACCAATTCAACATCTGAAGTGTGCCAATCTCCGACAAAATGTCCGTTTTCATCCACTAAAATCACGGCTTTGTCGTTTGAGCCATGGTCAAGGGTACTAATAGAGGTGGTTCCTTTTTCTTTGATCAAATTCTTTTGGGTCACAAGATCAATGGAAGCGAGGGTTAGAGTTCCAGCAAAACGGGCAGCAACATCGAAAGTATTATTTCCAAAAAACTCCCTGATCATCGCAGTCACAGGAGAATTAGGAGGCCCGCCCGGTAAGCTCCATAAATGTTGCGCAGTGCCTACACGTGTGCAAAACGCATCCATCCATCCAAAAAAAGAAGCAATCATTGTATCTACATCGGGTGAAAGATGGGCCACGACAAAATGGGTGCCGTAAAAAATTTTACCCATTCCAATGGGGAAAAAAGCTTGAAAATCATCGCGGGGAATCAGTTTCCCCATGATTTTTCCCCGAATCCAATAATTTTGTTCTTCACTGATTTGTGCAAAAGTATTAAGCCAAAATTCAAATGCCCCCAAATGCCATGGATCATCGAGTAGCTTAACTTTATTGACCCGATCGATAAAATCGATGACCGAAGAGAAAAGGAAAGATTCATGGGGAGCATGCAAAATTAGATCTATAAGAGACTCATTCACAATACGGTATCTTCTTCGCCCCGTCAGTTTGCTAAATTCTTCCGTATTAAATTTTGCTAAAGTTTGCTCGATAAAAGGAAATGTTTCCGGAGTATAGCTATATTCCCCAAGTAATTTAGGCTGTGTATTTTCTGTAGCCATATCCACCTGCACATTAACGGCATCATAAACTTAAAAGGGATTGAGATGAAATAAAAAACTTGTCTGAAATTTTTATTAGAATTATGAATTAAGGGACGGCGCCAATTGTGGACAACCGTGAGGTGACAAATATGCTTAACAGCTTCATGATCTACTATCTCACCCTCATGCGCAATAAAAAGACCAAGACAAAGAAATAGCCTTCTCCATCTTCGAGGGGGGCAACACCCCCCCTCAATTTTAATTTAAACCCAACATACTCCAATCGCGCTAAGATGCTGCGCGCAATTGGAGTATGTTGGGTTTAAAGAACGGACCGAGCAGGATTCGAACCTGCGACCACCCGCTTAGAAGGCGGGTGCTCTATCCACTGAGCTATCGGTCCGTGGAAGAAAAAACATTATGTTACCCATCCTCTCCCTTATTTTCAAGGAATCTTTGCTGTGAAAGAAGGGAATTTCTTGTGATTCAATATCAGACATGATTAAATAGTAATTCTTGAGAAATAGGAGTGCAAGTTTTTGCAAATGAGGATTATGCAACATGTGCAAGCCTTTATAGGTTTGGGTGGAAATCTCGGTGATAGCCTGACCACTTTAAAGCTTGCTCTAGAATCAGATTGAGGGCTGCCCCGCATCTATACACTTAAAATTTCCCGTTTTTACAACTCCACTCCAGTCAGCCCGATTCCTCAAGGGAATTATACAAATGCCGTTTGCCTGTGTGAAACTAGCTATTCCCCTTTTTGAGCTATTTAACCATCTTCAGAACATTGAAAAGAACTTGGGCAAATCTCCAAAAACGAAAGAGGCACCCCGTATCATCGATCTAGATATTCTCTTTTTCGGTCAGGAGTTTGCGTTCAATGCGGAAGGGCTCCAAATCCCTCATATTCGGTGGAAAGAAAGGTTATTTGTTCTTCAACCCTTAAGTGATTTGGTCAGCCAGCTTCGGTCCCCCAGACCCAACCAAAAAATACTTTTCGATGTGTTTACTTTACTTAAGAGTTTTACTAATCCCCATAAAGAGATCCTTATCCCCCTTTAGGAGTCTAATATGCGTCTAGTGCCCATTAAAGATTGGCTGGTCGGCCTAGGACAACCATTAACGATTATGTGTGGTCCTTGCGTCATTGAAAGTGAAGAACACACTCTGCGTGCTGCAGAAACGTTGAAGAAAACGTTTGATTCTACCGGTATCCGTTTTATCTTTAAATCGAGATACGACAAAGCCAACCGGTCTGCCTATCACTCCTTTAGAGGTCCCGGTATTGAACAAGGGCTTAAAATCTTGCAAAAAGCTAAAAAGAATTCGATCTTCCTATCGTTACCGATGTCCATACCGTTGAAGAAGCTCAAATGGCTGGAGAAGTTTGTGAAGTGTTGCAAATACCCGCGTTTTTATGCCGCCAAACTGATCTCGTTTTTGCTGCTGCCAAAACAGGTGCAGTGATTAATGTTAAAAAAGGGCAGTTCATGGCTCCTTGGGATATGTCCAATGTGATTAAAAAAATCACTGAGGCTAAGAACGAAAACATTATCCTTGTGGAAAGAGGGGTCAGCTTTGGGTATAACAATCTCATCAGCGACATGCGGTCCATCCCGCTTATGCAAAAATTGGGATATCCGGTTTGTTTTGACGCCACCCATTCTGTTCAGCTTCCTGGAGGCCTTGGTGAAACTACCGGTGGACAAAGGGAATTTATTCCCATCTTAGCCAAAGCCGCCTTAGCGGCAGGCGCCAACTGCCTTTTTATCGAAGCACATCCCAATCCCTTCCCAAGCTAAAAGCGATGATCATCAGTACTCGACTTTAAGGATCTTCCCCACTTGCTCCGTGTTTTCGAACAACTCTATGAACTGATCCAAAAATCCGAGGCGATGTGTTCAAAAGGCCCTTGATCTTAACATCTTTTTTACTAGCAATTGCGATTGGGGGATTTGCTTACCGTTATCATGTCGTCACGAACGAAGATCGTTTAGCCTACGATGAGTTGATGGGCAAAGAGCTTTCTAATGCACCCGAAATCCATAAAGTGAAACAAGCAAGAAAACAAGTTTCAAAAGACATTTTTATTGTTGATGGTAACCAACGTAAGCAAATCCATCTAGAAGGGGATTTAGCAGAACTCCTCATGGAAAAGGATGGGGAGACCACAACCCTTGTCGAAAATATTCACCCTTTTACCTGTGTGTACCAAGAAGAGATTGATCCCCAAAATGAAGAACAGAGTATTATTTGGTTAGAAGCTGATCATGCTAAATTCAATTATCGGACAAAACTCCTCGAGGCTAATGACCTCCACATATACAATTATAAAATTCCCGGTTTCCGTTTACCTGATCAACGCCCAAATACCCTTCCCATCATCGTGGGGGTTGCGGAGCATGCAAATCTGATTATGGATGGAAAAGAGCCTCACTTGAACGTCACTGGCTTTAAAGGAAAGGATTTTAGAAACATCACTCTTTCTGCTGATACTGGGTTTTACGATCAGGAGAAGTGCCATTTTGATGACAATGTTATCCTTACATTGAAACAAGATGTCGTCTTAAAATGTGAACATGCAGAATACAATTTAGAGAAGCCGATTATTAAGGTGACCCCTTCTGAGGGAAATCGATGTCAAATCACCAATTCGCAAGGAGATTATATCAACGCCGATCAAATGGATTTGAATAGGGTCGAATCGACAGTCTTTATGCTTCATCCTCAAGGCTCTTTGCAAATCCAAAGAACCTCAGCCACATCGACACCTTTAACTTTCAAGTCGGATACCTTGTTGTGGCAAAATGATAAAGAACAACTTACTTTAAATAAGAAAGTGACCGTATCGGATCTGGAATTTGGAACGATCGAAACGGATGATGTTCTCACATTGACCCGTAAATCTCAAAGTGATGGTCGCAAAACCCTACAAAATATTCAAAGTAAAGGTAATACCCTTTTAACATATACAGACGATGGAAAGAAGACGAAGCATACGCTTACTTGCCACGGAAATCTATCCTTGGACAATGAAAAGGGGACCATCATGCTGACAACGAATCCTGGAAATCCTCAAATGGTTTTTGAGGATTTTATGGGAACTATCTATGCTGACCAAGCTTTCATCACATACATAAAACAGGAAGATCGTCAGATTCCTCAAAAACTCTACATTGAAGGTCATTTAAAAATTATCAATCACACATCTGATTTAGATCCTCAAAATCGATATGCTCTTGCCGATCATGCTGAATATGATTTTATCACTCGAGAACTCAACCTTACCGCTGCACCAAATCAACGGGTTTTGTTTTTCGATAAAAATAGTCATTTAGAAGTCAGTGCACCCGGTTTGAAAATTAAACGAGATGTTGCCACAGGTGAAGATTCCATTAAAGGTCAGGGAGATGTCCGTTTCATCTGGTTGAACATGAACTGAAGCAGACTAAGTCCCATTTTCAATTTGAAGGATAAACTATGCAGAAGACTCCATATTGCCTTGAAACCGTCAACTTAAGCAAAGTTTATGGAGGGCGTCGGGTTGTTGATGGTCTTTCTTTTCAGGTCAAACAAGGGGAAATTGTGGGTCTTCTCGGTCCTAATGGTGCCGGAAAAACAACCGCATTCTACATGACTGTAGGATTGATTCGTCCCGATGGGGGGACAAGTGATTTTTAATGGACAGGATGTCACCAAAGCTCCCATCCACAGGCGCGCTCAAATGGAAATGGATCTTGCACAGGAACCCTCTGTGTTTCGTCAGCTTTCTGTGGAAGATAATATTTTGTGTATTCTAGAAAGTTTGCCCCTTTCTCGCTTGGCCAGAAAGCAAAGACTCACCGAACTTCTCGAGACTTCATTTAGCGCAACTCGCCAAAAAAATTGCTGCGACACTTTCTGGAGGAGAACGGCGCCGTCTTCAGATTATCCTGTGCCATGGTCACCAACCCCACATTTCTTCTTTTAGATGAACCTTTTGCTAATATCGACCCGATCTCCTAGTTCATGAAGTTAAAGAGCTTGTCCGCCATCTCTCTCAAAAAAAGATCAGTATCCTTATCACCGATCATAATGCGAGGGAAATCTTCTCTTTTGTCGATCGCAGCTACTACTTGTTTGTGAAGGAAAAGTGATCCGTTCAGGGTCTCCTCACGAACTCATCCACGATGAGGAAGCTCGACGCACATACTTAGGTACCGACTTTAGAATGTGATATTCAGATTTGGCTGTAAGCGAATTCCTTTTTAATGTAAAAAAATTTTTACTATTCGTTGTAAATTCCAAAAAAAGGAGGACCTATGAAGATGTTCGGCAAATTCTTTTGGCTAACAAGTTTTATACTTGTCAGCCTATTCCCTGGTCAAACACATGCCAAAGCGCCCAACGGTATTTACAATGCGGAATGCATTAAACATAACATCCAACTACAAGTAGCGGATTTTTTCGGCTACCCTGTTGCGAATACTGAATTTTGGATTACTTTAAATATCTATAAAGAAGGTCCAAGAGTTACCATTCAACTTCCATTGAATAACTTTGAGACCGTAGGTACTTCAGATTTGGGGTTTATTCCCCCAGTTTCGGGCGGGTTTCTTATAACATCTGATGGTTTTTTGCCCGTCATTTAAGCCCTAACGACCTCGTGTATCGGACATGGTTCGCGGGTACCAACAATGGTCAAACAATTCCTGTTTCCTTTTCGCAAGATTTTACAACTATTCCTCCTCCAATTGCGGGGTATATGCTCCAAATCACTGATGCAGGAGCTTTAATCGTACAGGGCCTTGGAACCGTCTCTAATTATATTCCTGGTTCAGCACAGATCATGCTACCCACTGATATTACTTACTTTGTCGAACCCAAAGTAAGGCTAAAAAATAATACAGTCTTAAGCAATGGACCCACGAATACGACACAATTTGCAAACGTTAGTCAACAAAACAACGCGTTACGCGATCCCCACTTCAATGACGCTTTTGAGGGCCTTGCAGCTTGGGCTTGGAGTGATAATTCCATGATTGCCGACAAAACGGAGTCGATATTAAATCTCATGGTTGTTACTGGCAAACTTGATAAAAATGGAAAACTTGAACCGTAAACCCATACAATGGGACTAGCTACCCGATAATGTTATTGCGTGGAATACTGCCGTAGCCAGCACAATTTGACCAATAAAAATAATATCGTGGTCAGCTATGGTGTTTTAGACCGTAATCCTAACGTACATACTAGTATCATGTATCGTGCGGTTTCTTTTGATGGCGGAAAAACTTGGCCAGAAATGGTCCTACCAATATCCAACCAACTGGTTTAGGCAATTCATTTGGGATAATCGTGGCGTAGCTGCCGATATTTACGGGAATATTTGGTATTTATCGACCAATTTGAACGACAATGCCGGCAATTTGATCAATCGAACCCTTCTTTGCAATAAGTACAGATGGGGGAGTCAATTTTCAAGTCGCTTATACTTTTCCTTTGCCAGCTGTAAATTTTATATATGATTATCCACAGTTCTGCTTTGGAGGCGATGGATTTGGCAACTATGGGATCCAGTTCACCGCGGATTATATGGATAATTTATTAGGGGACATTGTTCCTTTTGTTGGATTTATTCCGATTTCCGGTCTCGGATCTTATTCTACTCCTTCTACCGCTACTCTGAATAGCTTTCTTAATACGATTACGTTTGCGGGAATTACCGCTTCGTTGGATGGTGTGTTTGGAATTACGGCATCGCGAGTGGTGAATCTGACAACATCGTTTGATGTCTTAGGGATGACTTACAAATCGGCCAGGCAGCATCGATCTCAACTATGCGGGAGTTTGGAATTATGCATTGGTCAATGTGTTTTCTTTATTTATTAGTTCACTTCCGCCTCCTGGGTGGATTAATTCTCAACCTGTTAGAGGGTATCTTTTTAACTCCATTCAATCCAATCTTTATGATGATAAACGGCAAGCGCTTTATGGACTCGTTGCAGAAAGATTTCCGAATTTTTCTCAAAATATGCGTTGTCCTTTGCCATTTCGAGGGATAATGCTCAAACTTGGTCGAATGCTATCGATATTTCTTCGTCCGATTTTGCTGAACCGTGGTTTCCAATCGATGGCTTTAGACACTGCTAGAGGATATCTTTATTTCGGATGGTATGATACTTGCCATGCATTCCGACATTTGAACTCGTTGAGTACTTTTTTTATCTGTTTTTTTTCTTTTGACTTTTTATTGTTGTTGTTGGCCTCAATCTGTGAATTTCCTTTATCTTATCCAATTATAGTTTGCCGTCTGCGACGATTCCTCCGACAGATAATCTCAACTGCTTCGATTGATTCGAAGAAAAAATAAAATAAGACGTAGATGGGATAAAAATTAGCATATCATGGACGTGTAAGAGGTTAAAAGATAATGGAAAAAAGAGAATCATTGAAAAGCCAGGCAGTTACTGAGCAAATTAAGGTTAAGCAGTATCCCGACCCTAAACCTCAAAAAGAGGAGGTGTTGATCGATGTCAAAGCCATTGGAGTTAACTTTGCTGATTGCATTATCCGAATGGGACTTTACAGCTCAGCAAAAGAGCTTGTAGGCTGGCCCATTACACCCGGATTTGAAGTCTCCGGTGTCGTTGAATCGGTAGGAGAAGGAGTTAGTCGATTTAAGCCAGGTCAAAAGGTGATTGCCATCACCCTTTTTGGAGGTTATACCACCAAAATTGCTCTCTCCGAATCGCAAATTTTCCCATTGGGTGATAAGTTGACTTTTGAGCAAGGGGCATCTTTACCAACAATCTTTCTCACGGCCTTTTATGGTCTAGTAGAGCTTACGCATCCTGAAACCCCAGGATAAAATTCTTGTCCATTCGGCAGCAGGAGGAGTTGGTAGCGCTCTCATTCAGATTGGTAAGTTAATAGGATGTCACGTAATAGGGATTGTGGGTTCCCCACATAAAGTTGACTACGTGAAAAGTCTAGGCGCAGACGTTGTGATCGATAAATCTGTTCAAAACCTATGGGAAGAAGCCAGAAAATGTGCTCCTGAAGGCTATGACGTTATCTTGGATGCCAATGGAGGGGAAACTTTGAAAGAAAGCTATCGACATTTGTCTTCCGGAGGTAAATTGGTGGTCTATGTTTTCACTCCAGCTTTTCCAAAATAGTGGTAAACCATTTTGGCCAAAACTAATTTGGGAATACTTTAAAACACCTAGATTTAATCCCCTCGAAATGACAAAAGACAACAAGAGTGTCATTGCTTTCAACTTAAGTTATCTATTTAAGAAACAAGCCCTTTTTTATGAAATCATGGAAAAATTGATTCAAGCTTTTGAACAAGGGAAGCTTGTCCCTCCTAGAATTACAACTTATCCTCTAAAGCTGCCGCACAAGCACAACAAGATTTGGAATCAGGAAAAACTATCGGTAAACTTATTCTTACGTAATAAATAATGATATAATGCTAATGCAAGTTCTATCAAAAAAATTACTTGAATTATAATAATCATTGGTTTATAATTATTAAAAATTCTACTGAGAAACTCTATGTCATCTGCTTTTGCCGGGAGGCCTCAAGGGACTGTCGCGGAGCTCTGGCGTGTCACCTGGCCACTTATTTTATCGTTCGCCTCTGGCTGCATTATGTTCTTTGTAGATCGCCTTTTCTTGGCACAATTATCCATTCATTCAATGACAGCCGCTGCTAATGCTGGGATTGTCGTTTGGCTTTTTATTTCTTTTTCGATTGCGATTACCCAAATTGCCGAAGTTTTTGTAGGACAGTACAATGGAGCCAAACAGTATGAAAAAATGGGGGAGCCTGTTTGGCAGTTAATCTGGTTTTCTTTCGGATCCATGATTTTAATGATCATCGGAGCATTTACGATACCGGCATGGACCTATAGTGAACCTGCCTTTGAATCTGATGCATCCCCATATTTTTCCACGTTGATGATTTTTGGCGGAATGTATCCCTTAGCCACAGCTCTTCAAGGATTTTTTATTGCCCGTGGAGATGTTAAAGTCATTACGTGGTCAACAGTATTTAGTAATTTAATTAATATCCTTCTGAACCCGATTTTTATCTTTGGAGTTGATGGATTTTTGCCTGGTATGGGAACTATGGGATCCGCCTTGGCCACGGGTATTTCCCAAACCCTTCAAGTGGCTTTTCTTTTTTATCTATTCTTAAAAAAAGAAAATCGGATGACCTATGGGACCGGTTTATTTAGTTTTCAAAAGCCCATTTTCTTCAAAAGTCTAAAACTTGGATTACCCAGTGCTCTAGCATTCGCCAATGAAATTTTCGCGTGGACTGTCTATATGCGTATGATGACCGCACTCAGTGAAGAACATATCATAGTTGCAACAATCGCCACGAGTTGTTTTGTCCTGTTTTGCTTTGTTTGTGAAGCACTCAGCAAAGCTGTTGTCGCAATCGGTTCGAATATGATTGGATCCGGCAGTGAGGAGAGTTTGTGGACCTTGATCAAATCGGGTGTAAAGTTAATGCTTTTATTCCTATCGGCATTATCGATCCCGTTTGTTTTTTTTCCAAATGTCTTAATAGATCTATTTTTTCTCAATCAAGCCCTGGACTTCCATCTTCATCAAGTCCTGATAAACACCCTCTTTTTGATTTGGGTGGCATTTTTCTTTGATGGGGTCAACTGGGTCATGGTGGGAATCATGACAGCCAAAGGAGCGACAAAAGTAGTGATGTGGACCAGTGCGGTTACGGTGTGGTTATTTGCAATCTTGCCGATTTACATTGGCACCTATAAGTTTGGAGCCACAGCCGATTTTAACTGGGTAATGGTGACGGTGTATTTAGCGATTTCTATTTTGACATATTTATATGTGTTTTCCCGTCACGAAGTGGAATCCAAACTCTTAGCTAAAGCTTAATTTCGTATTAATAAATTTCGCTTGGTTTAAAAAAGAAAGCGATTTCTTTCTCAGCGCTTTCCGCAGAATCTGAACCATGCACTGCATTGGCTTCAATCGATTTACCATACAATGCCCTAAGGGTTCCTGCTTCAGCTTTTGTAGGATCGGTCGCTCCCATTAAATTTCTATTCCTTGCAACAGCTCCATCTCCCTTAAGGACAAGCGCCACAATAGGTCCTGAAGAAATATACTTAACAAGCTCATCAAAGAAAGGCTTAGATTTATGAACCGCGTAAAATCGTCCCGCTTCTTCGGGAGAAAGTTTTACCATTTTAAGGCCAATGACTTTTAGATTCGCTTTTTCGAAGATGTCGATAATCGAGCCAATGTGATTACCAGCGACTGCATCAGGTTTAATAATCGATAATGTGCGCTCACCTTCAGCGGATAAGACTAGAGGGCAAATCGCTGCGATCAACAAAAATAGATTTCTTCAACATGTTGTTTCCTTTTTAAAAAGTTGCTTAATAATTTTAAACCCCACTCTGTCAAAATCGCCTCAGGGTGAAATTGCACTCCTTCAAGGGAATAGTCTCTATGCTTTAAACCCATAATTTCCCCTGTGATGCTCGTTGCTGTCACTTCCATGCAAGTAGGACATGTATGTTGATCAACAATCAAGGAATGGTAGCGCGTGGCTAAGAAAGGGGAGGGGAGTCCTTCAAAGTACACCACGACCAACATGGTGTATTTCGCTTAAAAAGCCATGCATCACATTAGCCGCTCGTCTAATGTTCCCCCCAAATGCTTGAGCAAGTGCTTGATGACCTAAGCATATTCCAAGAAGGGGAATTTTGCCTGCACAAGCTAAAATCAGCTCAATGGAGACACCAGCATCTTTAGGACTCCCAGGGCCAGGGCTAATCACAATGTTATTAGGCTTAAGGTTAAAGCATTCCCTTATACTGATATCATTGGTCACGACTTCCACATTCTCTCCCAGCTTTTGAAAAGAGTGGACCAGATTGTAGGTAAAGGAATCGTGATTATCGATCATTAACAGCATGATTAACGATTCTTGCACAAATTTCTTCGGGTTTAAAGAAAAAAGCATTTCTTTTGTAGCTGTCTCAGACGCATCGGATCCATGGACCGCATTTTCATCGATCGAAGTCGCAAAATCGGCCCTAATTGTACCTGGAGCAGCTTTTTTAGGGTCAGTAGCACCCATAATGTCCCGATTTTTGTTAATCGCATTGGTTCCTTCCAAAACCATAACCAGAACAGGTCCAGTCGTCATGAATGAAACCAAGTCTTTGTAGAATGGGCGTTCTTTATGGACAGCATAAAACTCTTGCGCTTGCGTCGTTGTCAAATGAAGCATCTTGGCAGCAATAATTTTAGCCCCCCTTCTCGAAACGGGTAATGATCTCTCCAATATGATTTTTGGACCCCATCAGGTTTAATGATTGATAATGTTCTTTCTGTGGCCATGAATTCACCCCTTGGTTTTTTGTGGATCGATCATAGTTTAGCTTAGGATAAAAGTCACTGCTTGTCTTCAATTCCAGTTTTGGTAAACTAGGAGGGAATTATACTACCCCCTGCAAAATGTATGAAATTTCCACTTTCATGGCTTCAAAATTATATCGATCTTAACCTTTCACCAAGTGCTATCGCTAAAACCTTAACATTGTTAGGGCTTGAGGTCGAAAGTGTTGAAAAAATCTCGCCCGGTTTTACTCAGGTTGTTGTCGCCAAAGTTCTCGATGTGCAAAAACATCCTAACGCTGATAAATTGAATGTTGCTACCGTCAATGATGGCACCCAGAATTACACTGTTGTATGCGGCGCAACTAATTGTCGTGCTGGTATTAAGACAGCTTTCGCTAAAGTAGGAAGTACTCTTACCAGTCCTGATGGAAAAACCTTTACCATCAAACAAAGCAAACTGCGTGGCGTCGAATCGTGTGGAATGCTCTGTGCATCTGACAACTTGGACTTTTAAGTGAAGCCCAGGGAATTATCTAATTCTCAGAGCATCTCAAAGAGGGAACGGATGTTGCCACTCTTTATTCTGATGTTGTTTTTGATGTTGCCATTACACCTAGTTAAGAGTTTGGTAGCTGGTTTTCCTAGTGATGCGGTTATGTATCCGCTGTATCCGCTTGTCCTTAGGCTGGTAGAGAAGAACGCCCCCAAGCTAAGGAGGTGGGTTGGATTTCTAAAGGATTCTTCTCAGTGGATAGAAGCCTGGAGGGTTACAGGATGGCTCTCAGCAGTTTTAGCCAGGCCAAGGCTCCCTATAGTCCTCGGATATAGGGAAGCCCAGAGAGCCCTGGACATAGGATTTCCGGAGTGGCGACTCTGGGCTGAATGGAAGCCGTGCGATAAGGAGTTAGCTCGAGGCCTTGATCGATTCGTGCCTTTAGGCTTCAACTCTCCTAATGACACTCTTGAATATCTCATCAGGATGCAAATGGATATAAATCCAATAGCAGGTTCATTCGTGTATGAATACGTCTGC
>CAVPVT010000052.1:0-56425 GCA_963709145.1 Parachlamydiales bacterium | reverse complement strand
TCATAACCGATATGACTTGGAAGCGGATCAAGCATCCATCCGAAATGGTTCATCTCGGACAAAAGTTGGAAGTCATGTCCTCAACGTCGACAAAGACAAAGGTCGCGTAGCTCTTGGCCTTAAACAAAAAGAAAGCAATCCTTGGGATCAAATCGAAGCAAAATATCCTCCAGGAACTCGCGTCAAAGGAAAAATCGTTAACTTACTCCCTTATGGCGCCTTTATAGAAATTGAACCCGGAATCGAAGGACTTATCCACGTCTCCGAAATGTCTTGGGTTAAAAACGTCACCGATCCTAGCGAAGTCGTTAGTAAAGGGGATGACGTGGAAGCGATTGTTCTCTATCCAAAAAGAGGAAGGGAAAATCTCACTAGGGATTAAACAAACCGAAAGCAATCCATGGGATGAAGTTGGTCAAAAATATCCGCCAGGAACTAACGTTAAAGCCGAAATCCGTAATCTCACCAATTACGGCGCTTTTGTAGAATTAGAACCTGGGGTGGAAGGGCTTATCCATATTTCCGATTTAAGCTGGATTAAGAAAGTTTCCCACCCCTCTGAAGTCTTGAAAAAAGGGGATGTGGTCGACGCAGTTGTTCTCTCTGTTGACCGTGAAAGCAAAAAGATCACTCTTGGCGTGAAACAACTTAGCGATAACCCTTGGGAATCGATAGAAAAAACAATGCCTGTTGGCGCCTTAGTCAAAGGAAAAGTCACTAAGATCACAGCATTTGGCGCTTTTGTCGAACTCGAAAGCGGCATCGAAGGGTAATCCACGTGACCGAACTTTCCGATCAGCCATTTGGCAAAGTAGAAGATGTGGTCTCAAAAGGAGATGAAGTCACTGCGAAAGTGATCAAGCTTGATCCTGAGCATAAAAAGATCGCACTCTCCATCAAAGAGTATATGATCGATCAGAATCAGTTCAATCGGGATGATATCGTCATGACTTCCGGACGTCGCAACAAGAAAAAAGACAAAGATAAAGACGAAGAGAAGGAAGACATACATCCAAATGCAATAAGCGTAAGGATAACGAAGAAGACGACAACGAATAAAGGAATTCTGAATTCAGAATAAACTTGGATACAAAAGCTTTAGGGTGCTGATAAGAAACACCTAAAGCCTTAACGAATAAAGGAATTCTGAATTCAGAATAAACTATGACAAAAGCTTTAGAGTGCTGATAAGAAACTCCTAAAGCCTTTGTTCGGTTAAACTGTAAATAAGAGTTCAGGGATCAGGATCCTAGAATCAGTCATGCTGATTTCTTAAGTTATGACTGCTGAATCTTTAATTAAAGAGGCACTATACATGAATAAAGATCTCATTGCCATCTTCGAATATCTCGAAAGAGAAAATGGCATTAAAAGCGACGTCGTTATTGCGCGATCGAAGACTCCCTAAGGCTGCTGCTCGTAAAAGCATGACAGGCGCATCGAACGTCACGGTTACCATTAACCCTAAGACAGGCAACATCGACGTTTATTGCGAGAAAGAAATTGTCGAAAATGTGGAAGTCGCCGCACAAGAAATCTCCCTGGAAGAAGCCGCTCGATCGATCCAGAATGTGAAATCGGACAATTTATTGACGTGATCGCTACTCCAAAAGACTTTGGACGGATTGCTGCACAAAAAGCGCGACAAATTATCACTCAAAAACTTAGAGGTGCAGAAAGAGATGTGATTTACGAAGAATATCGCCATCGTACCAATGAACTGATTTCCGGAACGATTAAACGATTTGTTAGCGGAGCGAATCTCGTCGTTGACTTAGGAAAAGTCGAAGCAATTATGCCGACGAGCGATTATCCAAAGACAGAAAAATACCAGATCGGCGCGAAGGTCTTAGCCCTGCTACTAGAGGTGAAAGACACCGAAAATGGAGGTGCCGAAGTGATCTTTATCGGAACCCATCCTGAATATGTCAGCCAAGTTTTCATTCAAGAAGTTCCAGAGCTTAACGATGGTACGATTATCATCGATAAGATAGTCCGCGATCCAGGCTATCGAACTAAGTTAACTGTCCGCTCCCTCGATCTCAAAGTGGATCCTGTGGGCGCCTGCGTCGGCATGCGTGGCATGCGGGTCAAAAACGTTATGCGGGAACTGCACAATGAAAAAATCGATATTATACCTTTTTCAGCCGATTCAATTGAGCTTCTTACAAAATGCGTTAGCCCCAATTGAAATTCGCAAAATTAATCTAAACGAAGACGATCAAGTCATTTCCATTGTCATTGATGATGATGATTTTGCAGCTGTAATTGGCAAAAAAGGGGATGAATGCTCGTTTGAATAGCCAATTGATTGGCTATGATTTAGAGGTTCAGCGCATGACCGACTATAATCGCACTATGGAGATTCAGCGTCAAAGAACTGGCTTCAACGGATGATCCAACTCTAGATCTACCCTTAACAAATATTGAAGGGGTTAACAACCTCCTATTCGAGCATCTGGTGGCAAGAAGGATATAACACTCTGCCGTTCATTGCTCCAGGCAACGCCAGCACAGCTTGCAACCATCCCCGGCATTAGTCTCGGAATTGGCAGACAAATTTTAGAACAAATAAGAAAACAAAGGATATAGAGCCTTGGCCAAGAATCTTAAGTTAAATATTAAAAACGCACAAATTGCAGCAAGCTATTAATCTTAGCGGGGTTAAAAGGCAAATTGGCAAAAAGAAAGATGAAAGTCTCAAAACAAAAAGAAACAGACGCAGCTAAATCGCCATGCTCCTAAAGGATAGCAAAATAGTAAGGACAAGAATTGCCAAAGAAGAAGCGCCTCGCATTCGAGCTCGCTCCAAATCTGCTTTTGCCGAACTTCATTCTGAGCCTGTCTCTAAAGAATCTTTTGAAACAATTGAGCAAAACTTGATACAGAAGAGGAATCTCTCGCTAATGCAAGAGCCCACTTTTGTGGAATCTCCTGCAGCATCTGTTGAAGAGTCTATCGAAGAAGAAGCCAAGTCTAAAAAACGATCTGCTAAATCTAAGGAAGAAAAGTCCTCTGTGTCCCTTCCTGAAATTGAGGAAGAGGCTTCTGTTTCATCTGAGGCCCGTGAAGTTGTGCCCCAGGAAGAAAAAAAGAAGAGGAAATCGTGATCCGCAGTCAGTCCGATCGTTGAACCACCTGCTGTAGAAAAACCTATTGCGGTGACCCCGACCCCAAAACATGAAAAAATCTATGAGATCCACTGCTCATACCCCTAAAGCCCACGAAAAATTAGGACCTACAGGACGCCACATCAAAGACTTGCTCCCTAAACCCCCACAACGTCCAAGCGCTGCAGCCCCTCAGAGAACGGGAAGCAACCCGTCAAGAACCAAAACAGACCCAAGAAAAAGCCCAAGAGCCAAAAACTTTGGAAGCCAAAGAAAAAGCGAAAATTAAAGGCAAAGGTCGGGAAGACAGGAGTTGCTGCGGTAGAAGAAGCTGGACGCAAAAAGGGTGTGAAAGTCAAAGAGTTTCGAGATCTTAAGCCTGCTCGAAAACAGGAATCTGATCGTGGATTTGATGCCCGCGACCGCCAAGGTTTGAGGGATAATGATGATGATAGAGGATGGCGAAAAAAAAGAAACGCAAAGGGGTTGAGAGAAATTGAAGAGGTTATTCCCGATCGACCAACTCATCTCAATGTTCGCATTCCGATTACTATCAAGGATCTTGCTGTTGAAATGAAATTGAAAGCTTCTCAGCTTGTTGCCAAACTCTTTTTACAAGGGATGATAGCGACACTGAACGATATTTTGGAAGATGAGACGACCATCCAATTGCTTGGACAAGAGTTTGGTTGTGAGATTACTATCGACACAAGTGAGGAAAAACGGATCAGGGTTACCGATAAAAGTGTCAAAGAAGAGATCAGCCAAAGTTCGGAAGAACAACTCCAAATGCGTCCTCCTGTTGTTGCGTTCATGGGTCACGTTGATCACGGTAAAACCAGCTTGATCGACTACATCCGGAAATCCAATCGCGCTGCGGGGGAAGCAGGGGCAATCACTCAACATATTGGTGCATTCCGCTGTTCTACAGCAGTCGGGGATATCGCTATCTTAGATACACCTGGTCACGAAGCCTTTTCGGCGATGCGCGCACGAGGCGCTGATGTCACCGACATCGTCGTTTTGTTGTCGCAGGAGATGAGGGGCTTAGGCAACAAACCCTCGAGGCAATCCAACATGCCCGTTCGGCGAATGTCAGTGTCGTTGTCGCGATCAATAAGATGGATAAACCTAACTTTAATCAAGAACTGGTTTATCGACAATTAGCCGACAATGAACTCCTGCCCGAAGCATGGGGTGGTCAAACTATTACTGTTAACTGCTCTGCGACAACGGGACAAGGGTAAAACACTTCTTGAAATGTTCGCATTACAAGCAGAAGTTTTAGAGTTAAAAGCCAACCCGTATGACCGAGCAAGGGGACGTGTTTTAGAATTGGAAACGCATAAAGGAATGGGTTCGGTCGCAACGGGTTTAGTTGAAAACGGGACCCTGAAAAGAGGGGATTCACTGGTGTTTGGACAACATTTGGGACGGATCAAAACGATGCGGGACGAATTCGGTAAAGAGATCGAAGAGGCCTCCCCATCGACTCCCGTGCAAATCACCGGGCTATCAGGATTGCCTGAAGCAGGAGAAGAGTTTATCGTTGTCAAATCTGAAAAAGAAGCTCGGGAAATTTCAGAAGCCCGAATGCAAGGACAACGCTTGATTGCGATGCAGCAAAAGAAAAAGCTGTCGATGGACAACTTGGTGCAACAAGCCTCAGAAGGGATCAAAAAGGTTCTCAATGTTGTATTGCGCGCCGACGTTCAAGGCTCACTGGAAGCTATCAAAATTGCCATTCAAAAGATCCAATCTCAAAAAGTTGAGAGCAATATCATCTTTAGCGGGGTTGGTGAAGTATCTGAATCAGATATTCAGCTTGCTTCCATTTCCAAGGCGGTGGTGATCGGTTTCCATACCGCAATTGAAAGTCATGCTGAGCAGCTTCAGAAGCAATTTGCTGTTCAAATCCGGATGCATGATATCATCTATCATGCCATTGACGATGTCAAAGTGCTGATGACAGCTCTCTTAGATAAGATTCCACAAGAGACTGACAAAGGGAAAGCTGAAGTTAAAGCAACCTTTAGTCTTCCCACCACGGCGTCATAGCTGGATGTCAAGTGATTGAGGGAGTTATCCACAGGAATCATCACGTTCGTATTAGAAGGGACAAAGATGTCGTTTGGAAGGGGCAAATTGCCTCGCTCAAACGGGTCAAGGAAGATGTTCGCGAAGTTGCTAAAGGCCTTGAGTGCGGTATACTTCTTTACAACTTTAATGAGGTCTTGCCTGGGGATATCATTGAAGCTTATGAGATCACCTATCTGACCCAAGAAATTTAGGAGTCGCCATGTCAAAACAACGTGTAGATCGCCTGAACTCATTGTTGAAAGAAGTTATCTCCGATGTGATTAAGACCCAAGTCCGTAATCCTCATGTCAACGAACTGCTTACTGTGACAAGGGTCGATATCACTAAAGATTTGCACCATGCTAAAGTGTACATCAGCGTGATTGGGAATCAACAGACCAAGAATGATACTCTGCACGCGTTACAATCCGCGGCAGGGTTTATTGCCAGTCAAGCCTCGCAGCAAGTTGTTATGCAACATTTTCCTGCACTCAACTTTATTTTCGATGATAGTGTTGAAAAACACATGAGGATTGAAGAGTTGCTTGGAAAAATCACTGAGGAACGAAAGTCCCGCAACAATGAGTCAGCGACTGGAAATGAATAACCTTCAGGGACTTCTTTTGGTTGATAAGCCGCGCGGCAAAACATCGTTTAGTCTCGTTGCTACTTTACGACGTATTTTAGGTGTAAAAAAAATTGGCCATGCCGGAACTTTGGATCCAATGGCCACTGGCGTGATGGTGATGCTCATCGGAACTCATTTCACTCGGCTTTCCGACAAGTTTTTAAATGATGACAAAGAGTATGAAGCAGAAGTCACTCTAGGGAGTACAACCGACACTTATGATGCTGAAGGAGTGATCTTGGAAAAATCGGAGATCATCCCAACACCTGAGCAAGTTAAGCAAGCTATAGAGGTATTTCAAGGGGAAATTCTGCAAATTCCCCCCATGTACTCAGCGAAAAAAGTGAATGGTAAAAAACTCTATGAGCTTGCAAGGCAAGGGCGACAAGTTGAAAGAGAACCTGTTAAAATCCAACTGGAAACCCAATTGCTTTTTTATCAATATCCTTTGCTCAAGCTCCATGTTAAATGTAGCAAGGGCACCTATGTTCGCAGTCTGGCCTACTATCTTGGTAAAATTTGGGATGTGGTGCCCATTTGAGTGCGTTAAGCCGAGTTAGAAGTGGCAAGTTTCACTTGTCCGAATGTATCGATGGCGCTCTTTTAAATACACCGGGAGTGGATCCCAGCCTTTACTACAAAAAGCTTTAAGAATGCATTTATGACGTTAATGATTGGAAAATTTGACGGAGTCCACCGTGGCCATCAGGCCCTATTGACATCCGTTCTTTGTTCCGATAAGCCGTCGATCATCTTATTCCTTCTCGAATCATCCGGGAGAGGTTCTCAATCCTGGGAAAGCATATACTCGGATTTATACACCTGAGCATCAATTAAAAATCCTGACTGAACTTGGATTTGATCAAGTGGTTGGAGAACCTTTTACTGCAAAAATTGCCAACCAGTCGGCGCAGCAGTTTCTGACTGATCTTTATCAACGTTTTAAATTCCACACATTAATATTAGGGTATGATGCCAAACTTGGAAAAGGAAGAGGAGGAACTCCTGAGGTCATCCAAGAGATTGGCAAAAAATTGGGATTTAAAGTGCTTTATATCGCTCCTTTTTTCTGGAAAAACCAGATTGTTTCAAGTTCACTTGTCAAAGAAGCGATTGGCAAAGGCGATTTCGTTACCGCGTCTGATTGGTTAGGACGTCCCTATTCGATCTATGGCCGTTACACTACCCATCTTGATCTTACTGGCCTTTGCCAACCCCCACCCGGAAAGTATGAAGTTGAAGTGGACCAAAAGGCATACCCAGCAATCTTTACCCCCAACAAACTTAGTGTAGATGGGGCAGAATGGATAAATCAGTATTTAGAATTCATCCCAACTCTTAGCTAATTTCTAGGTATTTCGGACCAAACTTGAATTTTTTGACAAAAATTTATCCATCCATTTTTTCTAAATCTATAAAATTTATCCCTATGTTTTTTCTAAAAATGATTGATTTACCCCTCTATTTTCTCTAAAAAACTCATGTTACGCAGCCGCTGACGCGGCCGCATCATATGATCCTTGCAAGCAATCAATTAAGTTAACGCGAAGAGAAAGAAGACTAATTCTAGTTTGTCTTCTCCTAGCAGAAAATTAAGCAGCTTTGAATAGGCGAAAGATCGTAAAAGACGACGAGCTTGCGAGGAGACTTTTCAATCTTTCGCATATCCAAAACTCGCATTAAATAAATAAGTTTACAAATAATTTAGTAATAAATAAACTAATTAAATGGATGGGTATAATATTATTCATCCTTATTTAATGAATTATAATTCATGGAGCATAATATGAATAAAGAAAAATTAGTAAAAGAAAAAAGATCACGAAAAAGAGTTTCTACGTCTGAAAAAAAGAAAATTAAAGGGACAGGTGTGATTGTACACGATACCACCAAGACTTTAGTCTCATATACTCGAGTATTAATAGTCCGTGATAGGTGCGTAGACATATGCACCTATCTCTTCGTTCATCTCGCGATGAAGTTTTTCTAGCCGCCAAAGCGGAAAGAAATAATAAATAGGGGTAATTTGTCCCACAATTCCCTTAACAATACAGATCGTTCCTGTTGAAATGGGAATATTAGGTCCTTGGCCCATGGTCCACTGATAGCCTGTTGGTGTTGAAGGATTTAAAAGGGGATCGATGACCAATTGCACAACCGGTTTATTCTCCTGGGTTAAATAGTTAGCAAGCCCTTCGTTTTGAAGGATATTTGATATGTTCACGCGATACCACATAAGGCGTGATTTCTTTAATGACCCCTAACATAGAACCATATTCCTTACTTCTCACACTAGAAGGTTCAATAAACACTTTCGTTCCCGCTTTGATTTCTTTACCCAATTCTGCGGGAATGAATGCATAAACAACATGCTCAGCTTTGATCTGTGACTCATACTCTAGGCGCATCAAATTTGTCCCAGATTCAACTCGATTACCGGAATTTACTAAGATTTCTACAACCTTGCCCATGTAGGGGGCATAAATTGTATTTTGCTTTATTTTAAGCTCTAAGAGATTATTTTCCTCCTTAGCCAAATAGAGTTCTCTTTCTTTCTCCCTAATTTCTTGTTCACGATAAGTTTTTGTGAGATTGGCTTGAATAGTCGCAAGTATTCCTTTAGTTGTTTCCAATGCTACTTTTCTGGGGACAAAAGGGCTTGGGTTTGATAAACGTCTTGGGACCCGATCAATTGCTCTTGATAAAGACTTTCCTTGGTTTTCAGCTCCGCCTCCAAAGGAGGGATGCTTTTCTCTAAATTGGCAATAGATTCTTCTGCTGCTGCAACTTGTTGAAAGAGCGCTTCCCTTTAGCTACCAATTCGGTTTGAACTTGTTTCTCAAGGGCGGCTAAATCTGATTCTATGTCGGCTACTTTCATTTGAGAGGCCTTATATTGCAATGCTGTTTCCGGATCAACGAGTAGCGCCACTTTCTGTCCTTTCTGACTACTTGCCCTTCATGAACAATTATTTTATCAACAACCCCTCCGTTTTGAGTCCGAATTGCAAATAAACCTTTCCGATTTTCCAAGATTCCTACCCCGTCTAGAGTAATGGGAATGGAGCCTAGAAAAAGCCATGCAATAATACATGCGATTAACCCTAAAAATACCCACCACGCGAATCGAGTTCTCACCGTAATGGGGGGTAAAAAGAAGTTGGTGCTCCTCGGGAGTGGCAAGCTGTTTTAGCGCTTCTTTTCGAAAGCGTTCATTTGCTGTTTTAGGTTCTTTTTCTTGATCCATAGAGAGTTTAATCTAGCTTTTGTTGTTTCAAATAAGAATAGAAACTGCCTTTATTTTTGTAGAGATCTTCAAATGTTCCAGATTCCTTGATCTGCCCTTTATCAAAGACGTAAATGCGGTCCGCGCTTTTAATAGTACTAAATCGGTGTGCTAAAACGATTCTTGTAACGTTTAATTTAGCAATATTTGTAGAGACAATATCTTGCGTCTTATTATCTAGAGAGCTTGTCGCTTCATCAAAAAGGAGAATTTTAGGTTTTGCTACAAGTGCCTTTGCAATATGAAGTCGCTGTTTTTGCCCTCCAGATAAAGTAGCGCCCTCATTGATAATCAGTGTCTCCAACCCCATAGGAAAATTCTTTAAATCTTCTTCAAAACCGGCCATTTTTATTGCTGAAAGAACCTCCTCTTCATTGTAAAATCCCTCGGATACGATGTAGTTGCGAATGGAGTCCCCAATGATAATTTCATCCTGCAGAACAGTCCCAATTTGCTTTCTAAGATGCCTTAATTCTAAAGTGGCCAGATCCTTGCCGTCATAATAGATAGCCCCTTTTTCAGATGTTTCAAAGCCCAACAACAAGCGCATCAATGTAGATTTGCCTGAACCCGAATGTCCTACGAGAGCTACAAATTCTCCTGGTTTAACCTTGAGGGAAACATCATTCAAAACCACAGGACTATTCGGATTATACCTGAATGAGACATGGTTGATTTCAATGTCTCCTGTCAATGGGCCAGGAATAGCTTTTGAAGCGTCAATTTCAGTTTGTTCTTCTAAAGAACTCGTCCATTTTTCCATTGATTGAAAGAAGTGCTAATATCGAGAACAGATAAAGAAAAATCTCCAATGGCAAGAAAAAAAGGAGAGATTGAGGCGAGGAATGCAATGAAATCGCCTAAACTTAATCCATCAGTTAAAACATCCTCTACGAGAAATAAAAGTGCTGCATAAATTATCAGGTAATAGGCACCTGTAATCAAATAATTTACGACCTTCACATAATCGCTTAACTTATGGAGATGCCATTGGATTTTTTTAATCTGATAAAAAATTTTTTCCCACAAGACAAATGAAAGATTTTCGGCTCCAGCAACGCGAATCTTGGAAATCCCATTCAAAAATTGAAGTGTCAATGCATTGGCTTCGATTTGAAGGTTAAATATCCCGCTTGTCGCTATTTTATAACCGACAAATAACGCTAAAGTTACTGAAACAAATCCAAACCCTACGCTCACTAAGGCTAAAATAGGGCTAAAATAAAACATGGGACTAGAAAAAAAATGGCAAAAATAGCGTTGAGTATAACCCTTAAATTGGGCCCTGAAATTTTTTGGCGTATAAAATCTACTGTGAATGAGCGTAGAATTAGATCTCCAACCTCAAAATTTCGAAAAAAGCGGACAGGAAGATCAAAGATCCTTGCCCACACTGCAGATTGCAAATCATGTCCTACAAGCGCTTGAAAGCGTAAAATGATAGTTTCCCTTACCAAAATAAAGATGGGAAGATGCCAGCGCAATAATAAAATAACCAACAAGCAGTTCCAAAAGCAAAGACGAGTTAGAGTAAGGAATCACATCTGTGAAAATTAATTTTGTAATAAATGGAAGAAAAAGAGCATTTAAGACCCCTAACAAACCCCAAATAAGGGCGCCGAATAGTGCCCTTTGCTGATTCTTCAAAGAAAATTTAATTAGTTGGGAAGTCTTTATCTTTTTAACTTCTGGCAAGGATCGGTAAAACATGTAAGATTGTAGAGCAAGAGCATCATCAATTTTTTGATCGACAACTTCGACTTTTCTTTCTTGGAGGTCAATGATCTGATACCCCTTCTCATTCATAGGGATTAAGGCGACAGGCTTCGCTTCAGATCCCAAAAAACGAAAAAAGGCCCTAAGTTTTTTTTCCACCAATACTCCTTAAGCTTCACTTTCCGATAATAAACATGTGAATTAAAACAAAGACGTTCTACCTTTTCCTGAACGGAAATCGGGGATTCTTCTAAGGAAAGGGGAGTGAAAGTTAAACCTAACTTTTCGCCAATCAACTGACAAGTTTCAAACAAGAGATCCCTGTCAATGGGTTTAAATAAAAAATCCTGATCCGCGACACTTTCTAATTGCGTAATCGAACTTTGAAGGTTCTGCTTATCAATCTCACGCGCTCTAATGGTCTTGCTATGTTCTTCATTCGTTTTTTGAAGCTCATCCCCTCTAAAAACCGATAATGCATGGCCATGAAAGAGATTGAGTCGTTCCCAGTATTCTTTTTCGTAGTTAATTTCGCTATTTTTTAAGGCGTGGATTTCTCAGTCTTCAGAGCTTTTAAGCCACAATTCAAAAGGCAACGGATACAGCAGATGATCTTTTTCTGAAAGTTCCAGGCCAGGCAATCCGTAAATCAGGAATTTGCCCTTGATGACTTTGACCCATAGTACACTATAAATATCCTCAACCTTATGTAGGGAAATCAAAGTTTTATCTTTTGGTATCGATAGAGTTTTGCCGTTAGTCTGAAGTTGTTCTGAAGGATAATCGAGCCTGTGGAGACGGAGTGCATTTGAAAAAGAAGCAAACCAATGATGAAAGATCTCATGGAGTTCATCAATTAAGTGAGGGAATTCCTTTAACTTTTTTTCTACGTGTGCCTTGCTCAGTTTAAATAAATGGCACTCTCCATTGGTTCTAGCTATCACATGCGTTGATCTATCAATCTCGCATGGAAAGGGAAAAATGAACTCTCCTGAATTAATTTCATTAAAAAAAAGCAGATTGCCTTCCAATTGTTCTGATGTAAATGCATATGATTTTTTTGCAGCTTCTTGAATCCATTCTTTTTGGGTTTCTGAAAGATTATGAAATGATTGGACAATGTAAAGATCGCAATTTCCCCGATCGACATAATAAATGGCTTCAGGGTCTTCAACCAAAATACGATAATGATTTTGAACAATAATGCTTTCTCCAAAATCCTTGCATAAGGTTGCCAGGTTAATATTTTTTTCAGCTCTTTCCATGTGTTTTGTGTCCGAAGTCTTTCTCTAATTTAATAAGTTCTTGGTATAATCCTGGAACCTCTTTCAACTCATCAGGCGTTCCTCTTTGAACAATGGAGCCTTTGTCCAGCACAATAACGTCATCGCAATAACTAATTGTGCTTAATCGATGCGCAATCACAATGCAAGTGCATCCCAAATGACGGATATTTTGCATCACTTGAATTTCCGTATCGGTATCTAAAGAGCTTGTTGCCTCATCTAAGATTAAAATAGAAGGCTTCTTCACGAGCGCGCGTGCAATTTCCAGACGCTGCCTTTCACCACCGCTGAAATTCGCTCCGTTTTTAATTAATAGTAAATCGTAAGCGCCATTCCGCTGTACAATTTGGTCATGAATACAGGCTTGCTGTGCGGCATTAATAATTTCTTGCTGAGTGATAATCGGGTTAAAGAGAGCAATATTATCCTTCACAGTACCTGGAAAAAAGTAGATTTCTTGCTCAACTAATGCCAATGAATTTGTGATCACCCCTCGCGGTAGGGATTTTTTGGGTATCCCGTCAAAAATGACTTCCCCTTCTTGAGGCTCAAAGAGGCACGATAGGATTTTTGAAAGCGTCGATTTTCCACTTCCAGTCGCTCCTACTATGCCTACAAATGTACCAGGGGCAATGTGTAAATTTATATTTTTAAAAATAGGATCGCCCATCGGATCAAATGTAAAGGTCACATTGCGCAATTCGACAGATCCCTTCAATTTGGAAAAGGGAAGCTGTTTGAGACGCTCTTCTTCCTTTTCTTCTTGCGTGGCTAACCCCGGGTCGACTTGATTTTTTAAAACATCATCAATACGCGCTATATTTACTTTAAGGAATTGAGCAACCTGATTGAAATTAACCAATCGTGTCATGGGATTTAGCAAATTTGACATGAGGATCATGAGAGCAATTAACATCCCAATCGTCAAATGCCCTTCCATGACACGCCATGCCCCAAAAAACAAAAGGAAAATCAAAATCAGATATTGGAAAAAGTTAGGCAACACGCTGCCGATGATGTCCTTTTTTCCAATATCTTGCAGAGTATTTATAGTTTTAGTGTAAAAACCCGCCCAACGTCCGAAAAAAGTATATTCGGATCCCGATACTTTGATCGTCTCGATGCCTTTTAAGGTATCTATGGAATAGCTCATACTTTTGCCTATCGTCTGTTGATAATAAGCATAAGCATTTTCACGAGATTCATAGAGATAGCGCAATAAAAAAAAATCTAAGCAAAGCAGCACTATACCCATCTCAGCAATGATCGGTCATAGTAAAACATTGCAGCAGCAAAAAACACTGCTGTTGTCGCATCAATCACCATCGGAGTAATGCGATCAATGAGCGTGCTAGAAATATCTTCAATTAAGTTCATCCGATTGGCCGTTTCACCGCTGCTTCGTTGAACATAGAAAAAATAAGGAAGACGCAAAATGTGCCACAAAAATTTGCTGAAGAAACGGGTTGAAAAGTGTATGTAGAGACGACTAAGGATCCTGTTTTGCAGAAATTTAAAAATGATTAATAGCAGAGTGACAACTCCTATCGCAAAAAGAAACCACTGGTTCCAACCATAAATACGATTGATCAAAACATTATCAACAAAAATCTGAGTGAAAGCTGGAATTGCCAATTGCGTAAACACCAGACATAAGCCTGTAATAAAAGCAAAAGCAAAAGCCGCTCTGTTTTTTTTAGTTAAATTGAGGACGATCGTATACAAATTTTCAGGGTATCCTGATTTTTTAAACTCCAAAGACTGTTCAAAAATTAAAACAACACCGGTAAAAGAATTGCTTAGATCTTCATAACTAATTGAATGACGGCCTTCAGCGGGATCATTGATAAAAACTTTATTTCTAGAAAACCCCTCTATAATGACAAAGTGCTTAAATTCCCAATAGGCAATAAGGGGGAGTGGCATTTCATAAAGATCCTCCAGATCAACCAAATGGGCTTCGCTTAACAACCCGTATTTTTCGGCTGCATTTAGAATACCTAACACACTCGCGCCATCTCGATTGACGGAACACGCTTGCCGCAATTCTTCCAATGTCAAATATTTGCCATAATAAGCGAGAATGCTGCAAAGTGCCGCGGCACCACACTCCACAGCCTCCATCTGAATGACCCTTGGAGTCTTTGTCAATCGATAGAAAGGCGCCTTAGGAATATCTTTCTTGTATTTACTTTTCATTTTTATCGGAAACTTTAAATTGCTCTAAAGGAAGTAAATAATAAATCGGCCTGAACCTTTCAACCGTCGCTTCAATAGTACCTACAGTTCCTGTCGTTGTGCGTATAGGTGGAGTAAGCCCTGAGGTCCATATTAAATTTTTTGGATTGCGTGGGTCATGCTTTGGCTGAATCACCACTTTAATCACTGCAGAATGGGAGTTGGTCAAATATTCAGTAAGTGCAATATTTTGAATCTCATTAAGGACATTCTCTTTTGACAAGGCATAAAGAGAAACAGCAGTTACCTTTCCCTCAATAGTTCCATATTCATTCCTGTTTATTGCAGGGAGCGCCATTTCAATAGGTGTATCTATGTGCAACATCTTTCCCGATTCGATAGGAAAATAACCGTAGATTAATAAATTCTCTTCATGACTGTCCGCCCGATATTTTTCCATCCAAATCAAGGGTGTACTACCTTGACAATCTGATTTAAATTGACCATGACATCCAATACTTTACCATTGTACGGGCTAAAGATTTTGCCTTGCTCTCTTGAAACCTTTAATATATCCAACTGATTCTTTTCTGTTAGCCATTGGAGTTCCGCATTTCTTAACTCTTCCGACCGATAAACCTTCATAGATTCAGAAATCAAGTTAGCCAACTCACTTTCCTTATCTTTCAACTCAATTTCTTTCTGGACTATATTCTGCTGGTCCGTTTGCCAGGCTGTAACGCTGATTAGCCCCTCTTCAAGTAATTCTTTCCGTTTTTTTAATGTATCATTCAAAAAGTTAAGTTCATCTTGGAGTTGGCTAATACTAAATTTGACGGCATTGATTTTAATTTGAAGCGCACTGTTTGTTTCTTCTTCTCATGGGCAATTTGCGTTCTCAGCTGCTTTAATTGTGCGTCTAAAGTCGATACCCGAGTCTCAGCTAAACGAATTTTTATTTCCAATTGAGGATCATAAATTTGAACTAATAATTCCCCTTTTTTGACAAAATCATCAGTTTTACAAAGATGCCTAACACCTCGCCTGCCAATTTTGACTGAAGGCTTGCAAGGCCACTTTCAGGAACAATCACTCCTTTCCCGATCACATTGACTGTGATAGAACCCAAAAACGACCACAAAATAATAAGAATTAAGGCGATAATCGATAAAAGAAAAAAGAACCACGCTGTCCAAGAGATTGTAGATGGCGCTGGAGGGTCAGAGGTATGTCGTTTGAAAAAGGATGCCATTGATGATCATTAAAAGTTAAAGTTAAAGTAAATCCCTAATAAAAAATGAGCTAAAACCACACCAATTAAGTTTTTATGCCGCAAAAACATACATCCGAAGTACAAATTGGAAATAAAAATGAAAATTAAACCAACCCAGCTGTAATTTAAAATATAAAAGAAAGGAACGCAGGTAAGAAATACGCTGGTGGATACCACCGTCGCCATGCCAACTTCGTCACTTAACATATTTTTGACCGAAGTTTGAAGTATCCCGCGCCCTATAAATTCAACTGCACAGCAATAAAGAAAGTAACCGATGACTAAGATAGGAGTCATAGCCATACTTTGAGAAAAAGGGACAAAACCTCTCCATAGATAAAGGGCTAAAAATCCGACAATTAAAAAAATAGGCGTTTCAATCAAAGTCTGTTTAATATTATTGAAGGTTACACCAAATTGATTTAAATAAAGACCCAATTTCTTGATTACAAAAATTGCAGGAATTAAAAGGATTATCCAATATGCAAAAAAGCTTAAATTATGATTTAAAGTCGTTCTCTGGTTAATTAGCATTGATGCAAAATTAAACAAGCCAAAAAAAAGACCTAGGCTAAAAATTAAAATTCCCTGATCAATACGTGATTGCAAATAACGAAATGATGAGCGCAATGTCTTTGAATAAATGACATTGTTTGCCCGAAGACGGTTGAAATTGATCGAAAGGATATTTGCAACGAGCTTGTTATAAATGTCTTGGATTCCAGGCAACGCGCTCTTTATTGAATCTTGCGATAACGCGTAGAGGATTGTGTGCTTTACAGTTTCAATCGAAGTCGATCTTGGTGAAGAATCAACAAATGACATTTCACCAAAAACTTCCCCCCTTCCAAGCTTGCCGATCGTTAATCGAAAAAGCTGAGCCTCATCCCACTTTAATATTTTAACCTCTCCCTCTTCAATTAAATATAAGTCATTGGTTAAGTCGCCCTCTTCAATAACTTCCTCATTGCGCTCGAATTCCATTCGTTTAAAAAAAGGTTGGATTTTGACCAATTCATCATCTGTTAGCCCTTTTGTCAGCAATTGAGTTCTAAGAAATTCGATTGAAGGTTCCATATAATGATCTATAAATTATTTGGAAGTTTAGTCGCATCTGTTACGTTGACTTTGTATTGGTCAAAGTCAAATTGTAGCAGAATTCCAGTCTGAAATCGTATTAAAGCAATGTTTTGCAACACCTGCGTGTTTAAATCGATTTCTTCAACCAGGGAAGAAGTCAGCATCCTCTTCATAGGTCAGTAGCTCAAATAAAGTGGTTAATCCAGCGCCCAATTTCTTTCGCTCATTTCTTGTGATTGTTTCATTAATCCTAACCACCTCTCTCGCTTTCTTTAAAGCATTAATTAATTGGATTTGGTTAGACAAAGATTCACGAAGATCCCGTATCGTCTGCTGCATGAGTTGCCGCGTAGCTGGTGAGTCGTTTGCGCCAATTGTGCATTTGCCTGCCGTCTAAATCCAATCGCTGCATCATTGAAAAAGGGGGTTGAAATATGCACTCCAATTTTATAATCGTGTTCTGGACGGGACGCTCCATAGCTGTTAAACAAACTCTCTGCGTTATGGCTTAAATTAAAGTTGTCGATAAACATGCTCCCCAGAATATCCAGTTGAGGAAGTTCATTGTTATATGCACCTTTTAAAATAGCATCTGCTGCATCTTCGATGTTCTTTGATGCCAAAATGTCATAGCGATTTTCGAGCGCATAGGAGATATAATTCTCATATAACTGAAAAAGTGATTCTAGAGGCATATCGACTTCGGGAAAATCTTCAACATTGATCACTTTATCTATACGAAAATCAACCTCTTCAGTTATACCCATCGAGAACTTCAAGTTTTGAAATGCATCCAAGAGATTTTGTTCTGCCAGAAAACGATTAATCTTCTGATTTTCAAATTCTGCTAACGTCTGATTGATATCTTCCCTAGCGAGAAGGCCTTGATTGATCAACTTTTCCGTAAATTTGAGGATTTGAAATATTCCTTTTTCTGATTCTACTCGCACCTTAAGAAGTTTTTTGCCCGCTGAAAAGTTCCAGTAATTATTAACCGTATCCAGAATCAGGCTTGAAGTTTGTTGTAAATTGGTCCAGCTGGCCGCATACTCTAAAAAAATATTCGCTCTTTCTTGCATCGTATCCAAACCGTAAATAAATCCCCGCAGCAATGGCTGAACAATGGCAAAAGTAATGGTCGAAGTTTGCGTTTTGTCAGAATGTGCAAGATCCACTATTGGCAAGGGTAAAATTTGTTAAAAACCTGCTCACTTTGTCGTTAGGCTAAACTGCGTACCCGCTCGCGTCTTCTTAGTTAACGAACCCGTAAAGAGTTTCTTGTTGACTTACATTTGATTTGACGCCTGATTGAGGAACCTGAAAATCTTTTGAATACGTGTGTTGAAGACTTACATCCACCAAAGGATCAAAAGGACCCGCGGATTGCTGGGCAATTCCCTGTTTAATCTCGACATTTAATTCAGAGATTTTAATAAGACCCTGATATTTCAAGGTGACTTCTATCGCTTCATGCAGAGGAAGAATTCTTGTGCTATCAATCGTTTCTAATAAAGGTTCTTCTTGACCAAACGAAAACAAATTTTTAAACAAATAAAAGAAAAAACAAATTAAAAAAAAGCCTTTTTGTTGTCTTTTAAACATACGGCCTGGTATAGCTGTCAAATTTTTTTTTATCAAGATTGAACTTTTTTGAAGACAAAAATTATGCCAAGTCGAGATTCTTGACGAATCTATCGTTAATCTTTATGATGCAACTGATATCTCTCACATAACCTATTGATTATCTGAATGAAAAAAACAATTGTGATGAAATTTGGTGGAGCCTCTGTTGCATCACCACAACACTTTTCAAAAATTGCCGATATCATTTTAGAGCGGTTGACCGATTTTTCCCGCCTCGCGATCGTTGTGAGTGCGATGGGTGACACCACCAATCAGTTGATCTCGCTTGCCAAACAAGTCCGCCCAAACCCACCCACACGTGAATACGCTGGCTACATAATCAGCCGCCTAGGCTTGCTGGAGCGGTATGCAGAGGAGAGTACCCGGTGCGCGCGCGGGGGGGGGGGAGCCTGGTACCGGCTCCAGCAAGCCTAGGCGGCTGATTATGTAGCCAGCGTATTCACGTGTGGGTGGGTTTGGGTGGACTTGTTTGGCAAGCGAGATCAACTGATTGGTGGTGTCACCCATCGCACTCACAACGATCGCGAGGCGGGAAAAATGGGTCAACCGCTCTAAAATGATATCGGCAATTTTTGAAAAGTGTTGTGGTGATGCAACAGAGGCTCCACCAAATTTCATCACAATTGTTTTTTTCATTCAGATAATCAATAGGTTATGTGAGAGATATCAGTTGCATCATAAAGATTAACGATAGATTCGTCAAGAATCTCGACTTGGCATAATTTTTGTCTTCAAAAAAGTTCAATCTTGATAAAAAAAAATTTGACAGCTATACAGGCCGTATGTTTAAAAGACAACAAAAAGGCTTTTTTTTAATTTGTTTTTTCTTTTATTTGTTTAAAAATTTGTTTTCGTTTGGTCAAGAAGAACCTTTATTAGAAACGATTGATAGCACAAGAATTCTTCCTCTGCATGAAGCGATAGAAGTCACCTTGAAATATCAGGGTCTTATTAAAATCTCTGAATTAAATGTCGAGATTAAACAGGGAATTGCCCGAGCAATCCGCGGGTCCTTTTGATCCTTTGGTGGATGTAAGTCTTGAACACACGTATTCAAAAGATTTTCAGGTTCCTCAATCAGGCGTCAAATCAAATGTAAGTCAACAAGAAACTCTTTTTACGGGTTCGTTAACTAAGAAGACGCGAGCGGGTACGCAGTTTAGCCTAACGACAGAAGTTGAGCAGGTTTTTAACAAAATTTTACCCTTGCCAATAGTGGATCTTGCACATTCTGACAAAACGCAAACTTCGACCATTACTTTTGCCATTGTTCAGCCATTGCTGCGGGGATTTATTTACGGTTTGGATACGATGCAAGAAAGAGCGAATATTTTTTTAGAGTATGCGGCCAGCTGGACCAATTTACAACAAACTTCAAGCCTGATTCTGGATACGGTTAATAATTACTGGAACTTTTCAGCGGGCAAAAAACTTCTTAAGGTGCGAGTAGAATCAGAAAAAAGAATATTTCAAATCCTCAAATTTACGGAAAAGTTGATCAATCAAGGCCTTCTCGCTAGGGAAGATATCAATCAGACGTTAGCAGAATTTGAAAATCAGAAGATTAATCGTTTTCTGGCAGAACAAAATCTCTTGGATGCATTTCAAAACTTGAAGTTCTCGATGGGTATAACTGAAGAGGTTGATTTTCGTATAGATAAAGTGATCAATGTTGAAGATTTTCCCGAAGTCGATATGCCTCTAGAATCACTTTTTCAGTTATATGAGAATTATATCTCCTATGCGCTCGAAAATCGCTATGACATTTTGGCATCAAAGAACATCGAAGATGCAGCAGATGCTATTTTAAAAGGTGCATATAACAATGAACTTCCTCAACTGGATATTCTGGGGAGTATGTCTATCGACAACTTTAATTTAAGCCATAACGCAGAGAGTTTGTTTAACAGCTATGGAGCGTCCCGTCCAGAACACGATTATAAAATTGGAGTGCATATTTCAACCCCCTTTTTCAATGATGCAGCGATTGGATTTAGACGGCAGGCAAATGCACAATTGGCGCAAACGATCTACGCGACGCGGCAACTCATGCAGCAGACGATACGGGATCTTCGTGAATCTTTGTCTAACCAAATCCAATTAATTAATGCTTTAAAGAAAGCGAGAGAGGTGGTTAGGATCAATGAAACAATCACAAGAAATGAGCGAAAGAAATTGGGCGCTGGATTAACCACTTTATTTGAGCTACTGACCTATGAAGAGGATCTGACTTCTTCCCTGGTTGAAGAAATCGATTTAAACACGCAGGTGTTGCAAAACATTGCTTTAATACGATTTCAGACTGGAATTCTGCTACAATTTGACTTTGACCAATACAAAGTCAACGTAACAGATGCGACTAAACTTCCAAATAATTTATAGATCATTATATGGAACCTTCAATCGAATTTCTTAGAACTCAATTGCTGACAAAAGGGCTAACAGATGATGAATTGGCTAAAATCCAACCTTTTTTTAAACGAATGGAATTCGAGCGCAATGAGGAAGTTATTGAAGAGGGCGACTTAACCAATGACTTATATTTAATTGAAGAGGGAGAGGTTAAAATATTAAAGTGGGATGAGGCTCAGCTTTTTCGATTAACGATCGGCAAGCTTGGAAGGGGGGAAGTTTTTGGTGAAATGTCATTTGTTGATTCTTCACCAAGATCGACTTCGATTGAAACTGTAAAGCACACAATCCTCTACGCGTTATCGCAAGATTCAATAAAGAGCGCGTTGCCTGGAATCCAAGACATTTATAACAAGCTCGTTGCAAATATCCTTTCGATCAATTTCAACCGTCTTCGGGCAAACAATGTCATTTATTCAAAGACATTGCGCTCATCATTTCGTTATTTGCAATCACGTATTGATCAGGGAATTTTAATTTTTAGCCTAGGTCTTTTTTTTGGCTTGTTTAATTTTGCATCAATGCTAATTAACCAGAGAACGACTTTAAATCATAATTTAAGCTTTTTTGCATATTGGATAATCCTTTTAATTCCTGCAATTTTTGTAATCAAGAAATTGGGTCCTTATTTAAATCAATTTGGTGTAACCTTCAATAATATTAAACAGACTTTGATTGAAACGCCTATTTTTTTAATTGTCGGATTTTTAGCCCTTTATCTATGGAGAGGTTTTGTCCCTTTTTCTCAAAGTATGGCTATGACTCCTATCTTAGTCATCGGTTACTTTCTTTATTGCTGTGCAGTTGAATTTATAGGGCGCGGGATACTTCAAACTTCGGTCAAAAATATGTTAAGTGACGAAGTTGGCATGGCGACGGTGGTATCCACCAGCGTATTTCTTACCTGCGTTCCTTTCTTTTATATTTTAAATTACAGCTGGGTTGGTTTAATTTTCATTTTTATTTTCCAATTTGTACTTCGGATGTATGTTTTTGCGGCATAAAAACTTAATTGGTGTGGTTTTAGCTCATTTTTTATTAGGGATTTACTTTAACTTTAACTTTTAATGATCATCAATGGCATCCTTTTTCAAACGACATACCTCTGACCCTCCAGCGCCATCTACAATCTCTTGGACAGCGTGGTTCTTTTTCTTTTATCGATTATCGCCTTAATTCTTATTATTTTGTGGTCGTTTTTGGGTTCTATCACAGTCAATGTGATCGGGAAAGGAGTGATTGTTCCTGAAAGTGGCCTTGCAAGCCTTCAGTCAAAATTGGCAGGCGAGGTGTTAGGCATCTTTGTAAAACCCGATGATTTTGTCAAAAAAGGGGAATTATTAGTTCAAATTTATGATCCTCAATTGGAAATAAAAATTCGTTTAGCTGAGACTCGGGTATCGACTTTAGACGCACAATTAAAGCAGCTGAGAACGCAAATTGCCCATGAGAGAGAAGAAACAAACAGTGCGCTTCAAATTAAAATCAATGCCGTCAAATTTAGTATTAGCCAACTCCAAGATGAACTTAACTTTTTGAATGATACATTAAAAAAACGGAAAGAATTACTTGAAGAGGGGCTAATCAGCGTTACAGCCTGGCAAACGGACCAGCAGAATATAGTCCAGAAAGAAATTGAGTTGAAAGATAAGGAAAGTGAGTTGGCTAACTTGATTTCTGAATCTATGAAGGTTTATCGGTCGGAAGAGTTAAGAAATGCGGAACTCCAATGGCTAACAGAAAAGAATCAGTTGGATATATTAAAGGTTTCAAGAGAGCAAGGCAAAATCTTTAGCCCGTACAATGGTAAAGTATTGGATGTCATGGTCAATTTAAATCAGATTGTCAAGGTAGGTACACCCTTGATTTGGATGGAAAAATATCGGGCGGACAGTCATGAAGAGAATTTATTAATCTACGGTTATTTTCCTATCGAATCGGGAAAGATGTTGCACATAGATACACCTATTGAAATGGCGCTCCCTGCAATAAACAGGAATGAATATGGAACTATTGAGGGAAAGGTAACTGCTGTTTCTCTTTATGCCTTGTCAAAAGAGAATGTCCTTAATGAGATTCAAAATATTGCACTTACTGAATATTTGACCAACTCCCATTCTGCAGTGATTAAAGTGGTGATTCAGCCAAAGCATGACCCACGCAATCCAAAAAATTTAATATGGACCTCAGGGCTTACTCCACCTATACGCACAACGACAGGAACTGTAGGTACTATTGAAGCGACGGTTGAAAGGTTCAGGCCGATTTATTATTTACTTCCTTTAGAGCAATTTAAAGTTTCTGATAAAAATGAAAAGTAAATACAAGAAAGATATTCCTAAGGCGCCTTTCTATCGATTGACAAAGACTCCAAGGGTCATTCAGATGGAGGCTGTGGAGTGTGGTGCCGCGGCACTTTGCAGCATTCTCGCTTATTATGGCAAATATTTGACATTGGAAGAATTGCGGCAAGCGTGTTCCGTCAATCGAGATGGCGCGAGTGTGTTAGGTATTCTAAATGCAGCCGAAAAATACGGGTTGTTAAGCGAAGCCCATTTGGTTGATCTGGAGGATCTTTATGAAATGCCACTCCCCCTTATTGCCTATTGGGAATTTAAGCACTTTGTCATTATAGAGGGGTTTTCTAGAAATAAAGTTTTTATCAATGATCCCGCTGAAGGCCGTCATTCAATTAGTTATGAAGATCTAAGCAATTCTTTTACCGGTGTTGTTTTAATTTTTGAACAGTCTTTGGAGTTTAAAAAATCAGGATACCCTGAAAATTTGTATACGATCGTCCTCAATTTAACTAAAAAAAACAGAGCGGCTTTTGCTTTTGCTTTTATTACGGCTTATGTCTGGTGTTTACGCAATTGGCAATTCCAGCTTTCACTCAGATTTTTGTTGATAATGTTTTGATCAATCGTATTTATGGTTGGAACCAGTGGTTTCTTTTTGCGATAGGAGTTGTCACTCTGCTATTAATCATTTTTAAATTTCTGCAAAACAGGATCCTTAGTCGTCTCTACATACACTTTTCAACCCGTTTCTTCAGCAAATTTTTGTGGCACATTTTGCGTCTTCCTTATTTTTTCTATGTTCAACGAAGCAGCGGTGAAACGGCCAATCGGATGAACTTAATTGAAGATATTTCTAGCACGCTCATTGATCGCATTACTCCGATGGTGATTGATGCGACAACAGCAGTGTTTTTTGCTGCTGCAATGTTTTACTATGACCCGATCATTGCTGAGATGGGTATAGTGCTGCTTTGCTTAGATTTTTTTTTATTGCGCTATCTCTATGAATCTCGTGAAAATGCTTATGCTTATTATCAACAGACGATAGGCAAAAGTATGAGCTATTCCATAGATACCTTAAAAGGCATCGAGACGATCGAACGTCTCGGGATCCGAATATACTTTTTCGGACGTTGGGCGGGTTTTTACACTAAAACTATAAATACTCTGCAAGATATTGAAAAAAGGACATCATCGGCAGCGTGTTGCCTAACTTTTTCCAATATCTGATTTTGATTTTCCTTTTGTTTTTTGGGGCATGGCGTGTCATGGAAGGGCATTTGACGATTGGGATGTTAATTGCTCTCATGATCCTCATGTCAAATTTGCTAAATCCCATGACACGATTGGTTAATTTCAATCAGGTTGCTCAATTCCTTAAAGTAAATATAGCGCGTATTGATGATGTTTTAAAAAATCAAGTCGACCCGGGGTTAGCCACGCAAGAAGAAAAGGAAGAAGAGCGTCTCAAACAGCTTCCCTTTTCCAAATTGAAGGGATCTGTCGAATTGCGCAATGTGACCTTTACATTTGATCCGATGGGCGATCCTATTTTTAAAAATATAAATTTACACATTGCCCCTGGTACATTTGTAGGCATAGTAGGAGCGACTGGAAGTGGAAAATCGACGCTTTCAAAAATCCTATCGTGCCTCTTTGAGCCTCAAGAAGGGGAAGTCATTTTTAACGGGATACCCAAAAAATCCCTACCGCGAGGGGTGATCACAAATTCATTGGCATTAGTTGAGCAAGAAATCTACTTTTTTCCAGGTACTGTGAAGGATAATATTGCTCTCTTTAACCCGATTATCACTCAGCAAGAAATTATTAATGCCGCACAGCAAGCCTGTATTCATGACCAAATTGTACAGCGGAATGACGCTTACGATTTACTATTAATTAAAAACGGAGCGAATTTCAGCGGTGGTGAAAGGCAGCGTCTGGAAATTGCACGCGCGCTCGTGAAGAAGCCTTCTATTTTAATCTTAGATGAGGCAACAAGCTCTTTAGATACCGATACGGAAATTCAAGTGATGCAAAATATCCGTCATTTGGGATGCACTTGCATTGTGATTGCGCATCGATTAAGCACAATTAGTTATTGCGATGACGTTATTGTGCTGGACGAAGGCTCCATTGTTCAAAGAGGAACGCCTGATGAGTTAAAAGATTGCAGGATTTATCCAAGAACTTATTAAATTAGAGAAAGACTTCGGACACAAAACACATGGAAAGAGCTGAAAAAAATATTAACCTGGCAACCTTATGCAAGGATTTTGGAGAAAGCATTATTGTTCAAAATCATTATCGTATTTTGGTTGAAGACCCTGAAGCCATTTATTATGTCGATCGGGGAAATTGAGATCTTTCATTGTCCAATCATTTCATAATCTTTCAGAAACCCAAAAAGAATGGATTCAAGAAGCTGCAAAAAAATCATATGCATTTACATCAGAACAATTGGAAGGCAATCTGCTTTTTTTTAATGAAATTAATTCAGGAGAGTTCATTTTTCCCTTTCCATGCGAGATTGATAGATCAACGCATGTGATAGCTAGAACCAATGGAGAGTGCCATTTATTTAAACTGAGCAAGGCACACGTAGAAAAAAAGTTAAAGGAATTCCCTCACTTAATTGATGAACTCCATGAGATCTTTCATCATTGGTTTGCTTCTTTTTCAAATGCACTCCGTCTCCACAGGCTCGATTATCCTTCAGAAAACTTCAAGCTGACGGCAAAACTCTATCGATACCAAAAGATTAAAATTTTGATTTCCCTACATAAGGTTGAGGATATTTATAGTGTACTATGGGTCAAAGTCATCAAGGGCAAATTCCTGATTTACGGATTGCCTGGCCTGGAACTTTCAGAAAAAGATCATCTGCTGTATCCGTTGCCTTTTGAATTGTGGCTTAAAAGCTCTGAAACTCAGAAATCCACGCCTTAAAAAATAGCGAAATTAACTACGAAAAAGAATACTGGGACGGACTCAATCTCTTTCATGGCCATGCATTATCGGTTTTTAGGGGGATGAGCTTCAAAAAACGAATGAAGAACATAGCAAGGCCATTAGAGCGCGTGAGATTGATAAGCAGAACCTTCAAAGTTCGATTACGCAATTGGAAAGTGTCGCGGATCAGGATTTTTTATTTAAACCCTTTGAGAGGGATCTCTTGTTTGAAACTTGTCAGTTGATTGGCGAAAAGTTAGGTTTAACTTTCACTCCCCTTCTTTAGAAGAATCCCCGATTTCCGTTCAGGAAAAGGTAGAACGTCTTTGTTTTAATTCACATGTTTATTATCGGAAAGTGAAGCTTAAGGAGTATTGGTGGAAAAAAACTTAGGGCCTTTTTTAGGTTTTTTGGGATCTGAAGCGAAGCCTGTCGCCTTAATCCCTATGAATGAGAAGGGGTATCAGATCATTGACCTCAAAGAAAGAAAAATCGAAGTTGTCGATCAAAAAATTGATGATGCTCTTGCTCTACAATCTTATATGTTTTACCGATCCTTGCCAGAAGTTAAAAAGATAAAGACTTCGCAACTAATTAAATTTTCTTTGAAGAATCAGCAAAGGGCACTATTCGGCGCCCTTATTTGGGGTTTGTTAGGGGTTTTAAATGCTCTTTTTCTTCCATTTATTACAAAATTAATTTTCACAGATGTGATTCCTTACTCTAACTCGTCTTTGCTTTTGGAACTGCTTGTTGGTTATTTTATTATTGCGCTGGCATTTCCCATCTTTATTTTGGTAAGGGAAACTATCATTTTACGCTTTCAAGCGCTTGTAGGACATGATTTGCAATCTGCAGTGTGGGAAAGGATCTTTGATCTTCCTGTCCGCTTTTTTTGAAATTTTGAGGTTGGAGATTTAATTCTACGCTCATTCACAGTAGATTTTATACGCCAAAAAATTTAGGCCCAATTTAAGGGTTATACTCAACGCTATTTTTGCCATTTTTTTTCTCATCCCCATGTTTTATTTTAGCCCTATTTTAGCCTTAGTGAGCGTAGGGTTTCGATTTGTTTCAGTAACTTTAGCGTTGTTTGTCGGTTGTAAAATAGCGACAAGCGGGATATTTAACCTTCAAATCGAAGCCAATGGATTGACACTTCAATTTTTGAATGGGATTTCCAAGATTCGCGTTGCTGGAGCCGAAAATCTTTCATTTGTCTTGTGGGAAAAAATCTTTTATCAGATTAAAAAAATCCAATGGCATCTCCATAAGTTAAGCGATTATGTGAAGGTCGTAAATTATTTGATTACGGGTGCCTATTACCTGATAATTTATGCAGCACTTTTATTTCTCGTAGAGGATGTTTTAACTGATGGATTAAGTTTAGGCAATTTCATTGCATTCCTCGCCTCAATCTCTCCTTTTTTTCTTGCCATTGGAGATTTTTCTTTATCTGTTCTCGATATTAGCACTTCTTTCAATCAATGGAAAAATGGACGAGTTCTTTAGAAGAACAAACTGAAATTGACGCTTCAAAAGCTATTCCTGGGCCATTGACAGGAGACATTGAAATCAACCATGTCTCATTCAGGTATAATCCGAATAATCCTTTGGTTTTGAATGATGTTTCCCTCAAGGTTAAACCAGGAGAATTTGTAGCTCTCGTAGGACATTCGGGTTCAGGCAAATCTACATTGATGCGCTTGTTGTTGGGCTTTGAAACATCTGAAAAAGGGGCTATCTATTATGACGGCAAGGATCTGGCCACTTTAGAATTAAGGCATCTTAGAAAGCAAATTGGGACTGTTCTGCAGGATGAAATTATCATTGGGGACTCCATTCGCAACTACATCGTATCGGAGGGATTTTACAATGAAGAGGAGGTTCTATCAGCAATAAAAATGGCCGGTTTTGAAGAAGATTTAAAGAATTTTCCTATGGGGTTGGAGACGCTGATTATCAATGAGGGCGCTACTTTATCTGGAGGGCAGAAACAGCGACTTCATATTGCAAAGGCACTTGTAGCAAAACCTAAAATTCTCCTTTTTGATGAAGCGACAAGCTCTCTAGATAATAAGACGCAAGATATTGTCTCTACAAATATTGCTAAATTAAACGTTACAAGAATCGTTTTAGCACACCGATTTAGTACTATTAAAAGCGCGGACCGCATTTACGTCTTTGATAAAGGGCAGATCAAGGAATCTGGAACATTTGAAGATCTCTACAAAAATAAAGGCAGTTTCTATTCTTATTTGAAACAACAAAAGCTAGATTAAACTCTCTATGGATCAAGAAAAAGAACCTAAAACAGCAAATGAACGCTTTCGAAAAGAAGCGCTAAAACAGCTTGCCGCTCCCGAGGAGCACCAACTTCTTTTTACCCCCATTACGGTGAGAACTCGATTCGCGTGGTGGGTATTTTTAGGGTTAATCGCATGTATTATTGCATGGCTTTTTTTAGGCTCGATTCCCATTACTCTAGACGGGGTAGGAATCTTGGAAAATCGGAAAGGTTTATTTGCAATTCAGACTCAAAACGGAGGGGTTGTTGATAAAATAATTGTTCATGAAGGACAAATAGTCAGGAAAGGACAAAAAGTGGCGCTACTCGTTGATCCGGAAACAGCATTGCAATATAAGGCCTCTCAAATGAAAGTAGCCGACATAGAATCAGATTTAGCCGCCCTTGAGAAACAAGTTCAAACTGAATTGGTAGCTCAAAGGGAAGCACTCTTTCAACAAGTTGCAGCAGCAGAAGAATCTATTGCCAATTTAGAGAAAAGCATCCCTCCTTTGGAGGCGGAGTTGAAAACCAAAGAAAGTCTTTATCAAGAGCAATTGATCGGATCCCAAGACGTTTATCAAACCCAAGCCCTTTTGTCCCCAGAGAAAGATAGCATTGGAAACAACTAAAGGAATACTTGCGACTCTTCAAGCCAATCTCACAAAAACTTATCGTGAACAAGAAATTAGGGAGAAAGAAAGAGAACTCTATTTGGCTAAGGAGGAAAATAATTTCTTAGAGCTTAAAATAAAGCAAAATACAATTTATGCCCCCTACATGGGCAAGGTTGTAGAAATCTTAGTAAATTCGGGTAATCGAGTTGAATCTGGGACAAATTTGATGCGCCTAGAGTATGTAGTCACGGATCAAAGCTGAGCATGTTGTTTATGCATTCATTCCGGCAGAATTGGGTAAAGAAATCAAAGCGGGAACGAAAGTGTTTATTGAACCCTCTAGTGTGAGAATTAAGGAATATGGTTATATGTTCGGGGTCATTAAAGAAATCACGCCTTATGTGGTATCGCGTGAACATATTCAAAATATCCTTCAAAACGAAGGGCTTGCTAACTATTTAACCCAGGAGAATAAACCGGTTGTGCAATTGGTCATCGATCCCCTTTTAAATCCTTCAACACCAACAGGCTATCAGTGGACCATCGGCCAAGGACCTAATATTCCCATTTCGACGGGGACGATTTGTATTGTTAAGGGAATTGTGGGACAAAGTACCCCAATTTATTATTTCTTTCCTCTTTGGCGGCTAGAAAAACTTCATCGCGAAATGCACGAAGAGATAGGTGCATATATCTATGCACCTATCATGGACAATTAATACCCGAGTATATGAGACTAAAGTGTTGGTGGTTTGTGTACAATCTCACCTGTCCCTTTAATTTTCTTTTTTTCAGATGTAGAAACTCTTTTTCGTGATCTTTTTCTTTTACTAATTTTTCTTTATTCATATTATGCTCCATGAATTATAATTCATTAAATAAGGATGAATAATATTATACCCATCCATTTAATTAGTTTATTTACTACTAAATTATTTGTAAACTTATTTATTTAATGCGAGTTTTGGATATGCGAAAGATTGAAAAGTCTCCTCGCAAGCTCGTCGTCTTTTACGATCTTTCGCCTATTCAAAGCTGCTTAATTTTCTGCTAGGAGAAGACAAACTAGAATTAGTCTTCTTTCTCTTCGCGTTAACTTAATTGATTGCTTGCAAGGATCATATGATGCGGCCGCGTCAGCGGCTGCGTAACATGAGTTTTTTAGAGAAAATAGAGGGGTAAATCAATCATTTTTAGAAAAAACATGGGGATAAATTTTATAGATTTAGAAAAAATGGATGGATAAATTTTTGTCAAAAAATTCAAGTTTGGTCCGAATGCCTTAGAAATTAGCTAAGAGTTGGGATGAATTCTAAATACTGATTTATCCATTCTGCCCCATCTACACTAAGTTTGTTGGTGGTAAAGATTGCTGGGTATGTCTTTTGGTCCACTTCAACTTCATACTTTCCGGGAGGGGGTTGGCAAAGACCAGTAAGATCAAGATGGGTAGTGTAACAGCCATAGATCGAATAGGGACGTCCTAACCAATCAGACGCGGTAACGAAATCGCCTTTGCCAATCGCTTCTTTGACAAGTGAACTTGAAACAATCTGGTTTTTCCAGAAAAAAGGAGCGATATAAAGCACTTTAAATCCCAATTTTTTGCCAATCTCTTGGATGACCTCAGGAGTTCCTCCTCTTCCTTTTCCAAGTTTGGCATCATACCCTAATATTAATGTGTGGAATTTAAAACGTTGATAAAGATCAGTCAGAAACTGCTGCGCCGACTGGTTGGCAATTTTTGCAGTAAAAGGTTCTCCAACCACTTGATCAAATCCAAGTTCAGTCAGGATTTTTAATTGATGCTCAGGTGTATAAATCCGAGTATATGTTTTCCCAGGATTGAGAACCTCACCCGGATGATTCGAGAAGGAATAAGATGATCGACGGCTTATCGGAACAAAGAACGGATGTCAATAGGGCCTGATGGCCACGGTGGACTCCGTCAAATTTCCCGATCGTTAACGTCATAAATGCATTCTTAAAGCTTTTTGTAGTAAAGGCTTGGGATCCACTCCCGGTGTATTTAAAAGAGCGCCATCGATACATTCGGACAAGTGAAACTTGCCACTTCTAACTCGGCTTAACGCACTCAAATGGGTACCACATCCCAAATTTTGACCAAGATCGTAGGCCAGTTGCGAACATAGGTGCCCTTGCTACATTTAACATGGAGCTTGAGCAAAGGATATTGATAAAAAAGCAATTGAGTTTTGAGCTGGATTTTAACAGGTTCTCTTTCAACTTGTCGCCCTTGCCTTGCAAGCTCATAGAGTTTTTTACCATTCACTTTTTTCGCTGAGTACATGGGGGGAATTTCTAAAAGTTCCCCTTGACTAGCTCTATAGCTTGCTTAACTTGCTCAGGTGTCGGGATGATCTCCGATTTTTCCAAGATCACTCCTTCAGCATCACAGTGTCGGTTGTACTCCCTAGAGTGACTTCTGCTTCATACTCTTTGTCATCATTTAAAAACTTGTCGGAAAGCCGAGTGAAATGAGTTCCGATGAGCATCACCATCACGCCAGTGGCCATTCGATCCAAAGTTCCGGCATGGCCAATTTTTTTTACACCTAAAATACGTCGTAAAGTAGCAACGAGCCTAAACGATGTTTTGCCGCGCGGCTTATCAACCAAAAGAAGTCCCTGAAGGTTATTCATTTTCAGTCGCTGACTCATTGTTGCGGGACTTTGTTCCTCAGTGATTTTTCCAAGCAACTCTTCAATCCTCATGTGTTTTTCAACACTATCATCGAAAATAAAGTTGAGTGCAGGGAAATGGTCCATAACAACTTGCTGCGAGGCTTGGCTGGCAATAAACCCTGCCGCGGATTGTAACGCGTGCAGAGTATCATTCTTGGTCTGTTGATTCCCAATCACGCTGATGTACACTTTAGCATGGTGCAAATCTTTAGTGATATCGACCCTTGTCACAGTAAGCAGTTCGTTGACATGAGGATTACGGACTTGGGTCTTAATCACATCGGAGATAACTTCTTTCAACAATGAGTTCAGGCGATCTACACGTTGTTTTGACATGGCGACTCCTAAATTTCTTGGGTCAGATAGGTGATCTCATAAGCTTCAATGATATCCCCAGGCAAGACCTCATTAAAGTTGTAAAGAAGTATACCGCATTCGATTCCTTTAGCAACTTCGCGAACATCTTCCTTGACCCGTTTGAGTGAGGCAATTTGCCCCTTCCAAACGACATCTTTGTCCCTTCTAATACGAACGTGATGATTCCTGTGGATAACTCCCTCAATCACTTGACATCCAGCTATGACGCCGTGGTGGGAAGACTTAAAGGTTGCTTTAACTTCAGCTTTCCCTTTGTCAGTCTCTTGTGGAATCTTATCCAAGAGCGCTGTCATCAGCGCTTTGACATCGTCAATGGCATGATAGATGATATCATGCATCCGGATTGAACACCAAATTGCTTCTGAAGCTGCTCAGCATGACTTTCAATTGCGGTATGGAAACCGATCACCACCGCCTTGGAAATGGAAGCAAGCTGAATATCTGATTCAGATACTTCACCAACCCCGCTAAAGATGATATTGCTCTCAACTTTTTGAGATTGGATCTTTTGAATGGCAATTTTGATAGCTTCCAGTGAGCCTTGAACGTCGGCGCGCAATACAACATTGAGAACCTTTTTGATCCCTTCTGAGGCTTGTTGCACCAAGTTGTCCATCGACAGCTTTTTCTTTTGCTGCATCGCAATCAAGCGTTGTCCTTGCATACGGGCTTCTGAAATTTCCCGAGCTTCTTTTTCAGATTTGACAACGATAAACTCTTCTCCTGCCTCAGGCAATCCTGATAGCCCGGTGATTTGCACGGGAGTCGATGGGGAGGCCTCTTGGATCTCTTTACCGAATTCGTCCCGCATCGTCTTGATCCGTCCCAAATGTTGTCCAAACACCAGTGAATCCCCTCTTTTCAGGGTCCCGTTTTGGACTAAAACCGTTGCGACCGAACCCATTCCTTTATGCATTTCCGATTCTAAAACACGTCCCCTTGCTCGGTCATGCGGGTTGGCTTTTAACTCTAAAACTTCTGCTTGTAATGCTAACATTTCAAGAAGTGTTTGTACCCCTTGTCCCGTTGTCGCAGAGCAGTTAACAGTAATAGTCTGACCACCCCATGCTTCGGGCAGGAGTTCATTGTCGGCTAATTGTCGATAAACCAGTTCTTGATTAAAGTTAGGTTTATCCATCTTATTGATCGCGACAACGACACTGACATTCGCCGAACGGGCATGTTGGATTGCCTCGAGGGTTTGTTGCCGGAATCCCCTCATCTCCTGCGACAACTAAAACGACGATGTCGGTGACATCAGCACCTCGTGCGCGCATCGCCGAAAAGGCTTCGTGACCAGGTGTATCTAAGATAGCGATATCCCCGACTGCTGTAGAACAGCGGAATGCACCAATATGTTGAGTGATTGCCCCTGCTTCCCCCGCAGCGCGATTGGATTTCCGGATGTAGTCGATCAAGCTGGTTTTACCGTGATCAACGTGACCCATAAACGCAACAACAGGAGGACGCATTTGGAGTTGTTCTTCCGAACTTTGGCTGATCTCTTCTTTGACACTTTTATCGGTAACCCTGATCCTTTTTTCCTCACTTGTGTCGATAGTAATCTCACAACCAAACTCTTGTCCAAGCAATTGGATGGTCGTCTCATCTTCCAAAATATCGTTCAGTGTCGCTATCATCCCTTGTAAAAAGAGTTTGGCAACAAGCTGAGAAGCTTTCAATTTCATTTCAACAGCAAGATCCTTGATAGTGATCGGAATGCGAACATTGAGATGAGTTGGTCGATCGGGAATAACCTCTTCAATTTCTCTCAACCCCTTTGCGTTTCTTTTTTTTCGCCATCCTCTATCATCATCATTATCCCTCAAACCTTGGCGGTCGCGGGCGTCAAATCCACGATCAGATTCCTGTTTTCGAGCAGGCTTAAGATCTCGAAACTCTTTGACTTTCACACCCTTTTTGCGTCCAGCTTCTTCTACCGCAGCAACTCCGTCTTCCCGACCTTTGCCTTTAATTTTCGCTTTTTCTTTGGCTTCCAAAGTTTTTGGCTCTTGGGCTTTTTCTTGGGTCTGTTTTGGTTCTTGACGGGTTGCTTCCCGTTCTCTAGGGGCTGCAGCGCTTGGACGTTGTGGGGGTTTAGGGAGCAAGTCTTTGATGTGGCGTCCTGTAGGTCCTAATTTTTCGTGGACTTTAGGGGTATGAGCAGGGGGAGTCTCATAGATTTTTTCATGTTTTGGGGTCGGGTCGCCGCAATAGGTTTTTCTACAGCAGGTGGTTCAACGATCGGCTTAATCGTGGACAGATTCCCTCTTCTTTTTTTCTTCCTGGGGCACAACTTCACGGGCCTCAGATGAAACAGAAGCCTCTTCCTCAATTTCAGGAAGGGACACAGAGGACTTTTCTTCCTTAGATTTAGCAGATCGTTTTTTAGACTTGGCTTCTTCTTCGATAGACTCTTCAACAGATGCTGCAGGAGATTCCACAAAAGTGGGCTCTTGCATTAGGCCCTCTTCTAGGACAGGATTTTCCACTTCAGAACCTTCAGCGACCTTGGGGGAAGCAAATGCAGATTTAGAGCGGGCGCGAATCCGTGGAGATTCTTCTTTAACAGCTTCATCTTTGGAGAGCTTACTATCCTTAAGATGGTGAATGGTGGGTGTTTCAACCTCACCTTGGGACGGTTCTTGCTTGCGTTTTGCGAGCTTATCTTTGACTCCACTCAGATTGATCGCTTGCGCAATCTGCGTGTTTTTAATGTTAATTTTTAGGTTTTTGGCCAACCGCTTAAATCCTTTGCTTGTCTGTACTTTTTCCAAGATCTTATCGGCGGTATCCACACTGATTCCAGGTATGGAGGCCAGTTCTGCAGGGGAAGCAACCAATATTTTGCGGGGAGTGCTGTAGCCTTTATCTTTCAGGTGCTCGAATATGAGGTTGGGAACTCCTTCAATACCTTCCAAGGTTTCATCAAGGGTAGGATCATCGGAGGTTGCCAATTCGGTCCTCTGGATCGCCATAGTTTTATTATAATCGGTCATCTTCTGAACTTCAAGATCATAACCGATCAGTTCGCCATTTAGACGGGCATTCATTCCCCGTTTTCCAATCACAGTGGCTAAATCGTCATCTTCGACAACAATAGAAATGATCTTATCGTCATTATTGACGCTGATTTTTCGAATTTCGATCGGATGTAGAGCATTTTGAAGAAGTTCTACTGAATCTTGCGTGAAAGGAATAATATCGATTTTTTCATTATGAAGTTCCCGCACGACGTTTTTCACCCGCATGCCGCGCATGCCGACGCAGGCACCAACAGGATCCACTTTCAGATCGAGGGAGCGGACGGTCAGCTTTGTTCGGTAGCCTGGATCCCGGACTATCTTATCGATGATGATCGTACCATCGTTAAGCTCTGGAACTTCTTGAATGAGTAGCTGTTTGACATATTCAGGGTGGCTCCTGGATAGGATCACTTCAGCACCCCCATTTTCGGTGTCTTTCACTTCTAGAAGAAGGGCTAATACCTTCGCGCCAATCTGATATTTTTCTGTCTTTGGATAATGTTTCATCGGCATGATTGCTTCGACTTTTCCTAAGTCGACAATTAGATTCGCTCCGCGAACAAATCGTTTAACGGTTCCGGAAATCAGCTCATTGATACGATGACGATATTCTTCATAAATCACATCTCTTTCTGCACCACTTAGCTTTTGCGTGATAATTTGGCGCGCTTTTTGAGCAGCAATCCGGCCAAAATCTTTTGGGGTAACAATGACATCGATAAACTGTCCGATCTCGCATTCAGGATCGATGGCGCGGGCCTCTTCCAGTGAGATTTCCTGCGCGGCGACTTCTACATTTTCGACGATTTCTTTCTCACAGTATACGTCGATTTTGGCTGTCTTGGGTTGATCGTCACCGTGACGTTCGATGCGCCCTGGATGCTTTTGCGTGCAGCGGCTCTTAGCGATCTTCGATCGCAGCAATAACGACTTCCCTTTTGATCCCTTTTTCCCTTTCGAGATATTCGAAGATAGCAATGAGATCTTTATTCATGTATAGGTGCCTCTTTATTTAAGATTCAGCAGTCATAATTTTATTTAAATCCGCATTGACTGATTCTTAGGATCCTTCGATCCCTGAACTCTATTTTTACAGTTCTAGCCGGAGACAAAGACTTTAGGAGTTTCTTTTTAGCACTCTAAATCTTTTGTGTCCTAGTTTATTCTGAATTCAGAATTCCTTTATTCGTTAAGGCTTTTAGGTGTTTCTTATCAGCACCCTAAAGCTTTTGTATCCAAGTTTATTCTGATTCGAATTCCTTTATTCGTTGTCGTCTTCTTCGTTATCCTTACGCTTATTGCGTTTGGATGTATGTTCTTCCTTCTCTTCGTCTTTATCTTTTTCTTTTTTCTTTCTGCGACGTCCGGAAGTCATGACGATATCATCGCGATTGAATTGGTTCTGATCGATCATATACTCTTTGATCGAGAGTGCGATCTTCTTGTGCTCCGGATCAAGCTTGATCACTTTTGCAGTGACTTCGTCTCCTTTTGAAACGACATCTTCTACTTTGCCAAATGGCTGATCCGAAAGTTCGGTCACGTGGATTAGCCCTTCGATGCCGCTTTCGAGTTCGACAAAAGCGCCAAATGCTGTAATCTTAGTGACTTTTCCTTTGACTAAAGCGCCGACAGGCATTGTTTTTTCTATCGATTCCCAAGGGTTATCGCTAATTGTTTCACGCCAAGAGTGATCTTTTTGCTTTCACGGTCAACAGAGAGAACAACTGCGTCGACCACATCCCCTTTTTTCAAGACTTCAGAGGGGTGGGAAACTTTTTTAATCCAGCTTAAATCGGAAATATGGATAAGCCCTTCCACCCCAGGTTCTAATTCTACAAAAGCGCCGTAATTGGTGAGATTACGGATTTCGGCTTTAACGTTAGTTCCTGGAGGATATTTTTGACCAACTTCATCCCATGGATTGCTTTCGGTTTGTTTAATCCCTAGTGAGATTTTCCCTTCCTCTTTTTGGATAGAGAGAACAATCGCTTCCACGTCATCCCCTTTACTAACGACTTCGCTAGGATCGGTGACGTTTTTAACCCAAGACATTTCGGAGACGTGGATAAGTCCTTCGATTCCGGGTTCAATTTCTATAAAGGCGCCATAAGGGAGTAAGTTGACGATTTTCCCTTTGACGCGAGTTCCTGGAGGATATTTTGCTTCGATTTGATCCCAAGGATTGCTTTCTTTTTGTTTAAGGCCAAGAGCTACGCGACCTTTGTCTTTGTCGACGTTGAGGATCATGACTTCAAGCTTTTGTCCGAGATGAACCATTTCGGATGGATGCTTGATCCGCTTCCAAGTCATATCGGTTATATGAAGCAAGCCATCGATCCCATCGAGATCTAGGAAAACACCGAAATCGGTGATATTTTTAACAATTCCTTCGCGGATATCGCCGGGTTGGATATGTTCAAGCAGTTCGGCTTTTTTAGAAATTCTTTTCAGCTTCGAGGAGTTCGCGGCGGGAAACAACGACATTTTTACGCTCAATATTGATTTTGAGAATTTTGAATTCGTAATGTTTTGTCGATATAGTCATCCAGGTTTTTGATTCTCTTATTATCGATCTGGGAGCCTGGTAAGAAGGCTTCCATCCCGATATCGACCATGAGGCCGCCCTTGACTTTCCGAAGAACGCGCCCTTTAACGATGACCCTTCTTCACAATGTTCAAGGATATATTCCCACTGACGAAGTCTTTCAGCTTTTTCACGAGAGAGAACGATTTGTCCTTTTTCATCTTCAGGCTGATCTAGAAGGACTTCTACTTCCCCATCGAGGTCGACCGCGCGGGATCAGAAAATTCTTTGATGGGGACAAGGCCTTCAGATTTTAGGCCAACATCGACAACGACGTGATCTTTGGTAATTTCGACAATTCTGCCCTTTAAAATGCTTCCTGGTGCCATCGAAGAGACAGATTCTTCGCTTAGTGCGCCTTTTTCGTTTTAAACGAAGGCTTTTAAAAATTTCGGCATCTGAGCCTGGAATTGGACATCGTCAACAATGTTGCTTTCGTTCCAAGTATGTTGTGGATGGTTAGACATTTAAGGGTTTCTCCTGGTTTATAATAATCACGCGCGTCGCCTTGATCGCCAAGCCTTAAGCCGAGGCATCTTTTGTTTTAAGAGGCGTAAAGTGTGAAAACACTAGCCTTTAGACAAATGGACACCAAACGAAGCAAAATCGGGAAAGACGAGTCGTTGCCATAGATGACGTGCGCTAAATCTAAGAGACTATCAGACTCACGAGAAAAAAAGAAAGAAAAAAAGCACTGCTCCCCTTAAAATAAAAAAGGGATCGAAAATAAAATCCTTTTCATCCAATTTGAATCACGTTCGGTATAAGCGAATTCTTTTATCAAAACTTCTGCGGATCTTTCCTATCTCGATACTTCGACTTTAAACATTGTCCATTTAAAAGGAGAAACTTATGAATGTAACGCCTTTTGTTTCTTCACAAAGAGGAGTTGAGGACTATTTAGATTCTAATCGATTCGTAGGGAATCTGGAAAAGTCGTCTTTAGCGACCCTTGATGTGGCAGACATTTCCATCCCTTTAAAATCTATATTTGTAGAGTGTAAGAAAGGGATTACAGACTATTCTGATACGAGTTTAAAACTTAGGGCATTTCAAAAAATGTGTGATGCGCTCTTTTTCAGAGTAAGGAGTGTCGATCCAAGCGTATTTTTTGCCTATTTGCAAAAATCTGCAGGTTTACTTGAAGGGGATGATCTTTTTGAAAGTTCAATTGACTATTACGAAATGAAGTTTTTTACATTAATTTATGAGACTCCTTTTTTTAGAGATCAAAATGAGTTTTTTGATTTTTGGTGTAATTCCTATAAAATTCTAGGGGTATCAGAGTCAGATTATCGACAGACTTTGACGCATGATTTTTTGTTTTACTTAGGCAATGCAGTCGTTGAACCTTGTCAATGGCCTCAAGTTAAAAATGCTTTAAGTTGGTGTGAGCTCACGATTGGAGAGATTAATGAGAAAGAAAATTTTAGATTCACATTTTTAAAAGCTTACTCAAATCTTTTTTTGCAAAATCTCGATGATAAGCGGGCGTACACAGACTATATGTTATTGGTAGGGGGTATTTCAGAGCTTTGGTTCGTTCAATTTGTCAATACTTATGTGGATTTCAATCAAAGAACCTATTTTTTCGAATCGAGTATTGAATATCTATTGGAAAGAATGGTGGTGAACTCTCAATATTTAACCTATTTAACTACCATTTTAAATTTAAGAGCGGCGCGGAGTGCGCCATCCTCTAAGCTTGCTCAGTATTTTTTTTATAGAGCCCTCGAAGTTTCGGGAGATCTAAAAAAATCTCCTAATGAAGAGTTGATCAAACGTTTTCGAGACTGTTTTCTTTATGCACCGCTTGGTCTAACCCATCAAATTGAAGGTCTGGTTGCTGTGTTCCGACAGTTTAATTTAAATATTAATGATAAAATAAACTTACTGAAGGTGGTTTGGGAACATTTTTTGGGGAGGCCTTACCTCATCAAGAAGATCTGGAAGGTTTATTTGAATTGTTCATAATATTCAGGCGGGAAAAAGAGGGGCAAGATTGGATCGATAATCATGAGAGTGAGATCTGCAAAATCTTTAGCGTTCCGTTTGTTGCTAAAAAAATTCTTCCTAGTTTAGCAGCTACTCGAAGCCTCAATATGCATTACATTGATATATTACTGTTAAATGCAACGCAAGCCAGTACTTGGTTTCCTATAAAAAGCAGATTACTTATGGCTAATTTCAGAGTGCGATGTATTCAAGCTCTGACAAATGAAATTTGCCGTTTACAAACAATTTGCATTCGTCAATTGGGAATAGGGAATGTATCATTGACACCAAATGGTCAATGGATGGTTGAGTCTAAAAATGTTAAAGCAAAATCTAGCTCACCCCAATTTTTAAGACTTGTTTCAAAAATTATGAGTGCGCTTAAAAGGGTCAAGGAATCAGTTTTTCTGATGAGTCGTCGATTAGAAATTTTCCCAGAACATAAGATGATGGTCAAAGAATATGTTGAGCGATTAGAAATATTAAATAAAATAGAAATATAGAGGGAGTTGCAAAAACAAAGCAATTTGAAGCTAAAAGTTTTAAGATCGTCGTTTTGAGTTGCTCTCAAGGCAGCGATCTTAGAATTCTTAGTCGTGAACTCCCTGTGAATCGCTGATACGACAAGACAAATCAATTTGAAGCTAAAAAATTTAAGATCGTCGCTTTGAGTTGCTCTCAAGGCAGCGATCTTAGAATTCTTAGTCGTGAACTCTCTGTGAATCGCTGATACGACAAGACAAAGCAATTTGAAGCTAAAAGTTTTAAGATCGTCGCTTTGAGTTCCTCTCAAAGCCCGTATAAGGATGCACTGGTTTTTCTGAACAAGAAGCCAAAACAATTTTATGCGAGTATGGATTCATATTGTTCAGAAAAACCAGTGCATCCTTATATGGTTTTGCGACAGCAAAAGGCGATCTTGAGGGCTCTGGATTACTCCTCAGCGCATTCTGCGCGTCTGCCTTCTCCGTGTAATTCTTTCTTTGTGCCTTAGAAACTTCGTGCCTTTGTGTTTAATCCAACGCTTGCGTATTGGCAGTCAGAGACGGTGAAGAAATCGGGCAAGAAATAGAAGTCGCTAGCAAGATTGAAGTAGGAGGAATCGAAGCCGGGAACGTTGAACGGCAAGTCCTGACTTGTGCCATTTTTAGAAATTTGGGCTAACGTAAATAAAAAACTGTTGAAATACAAGAAGTTGCAAAAATATTTAGTGCGCGTTGTCGCACTAATGAGCTATTTTCAGACAAGTAATGAAGAAATGATTCAATGATATGAATGATAAAGAAGAAGAGTTGCCACATTTCGCATTGACTGGAGAATTTTTGGGCTCCTGCTTTGAAGTGATGAAAGAGCTCGGTCCTGGTTTTCAAGAAAATGTTTACAAAAACGCCCTTTTAATTGCAATGAGAGAACAAGGTTTGCAAGTAGAAACTGAGCAGTCTTTTAAGGTGGTTTTTCGGGGGCGAGTGATTGGCCGATATAGAGCTGACCTTATTGGTGAAAGAACAGTTGTTGTTGAATTGAAATGTTGTGAGAGTTTGGTTAGCGAACATCAAGCGCAATTGTTCAACTATTTAAGAGTTTCGAACCTTCATGTGGGACTATTGGTAAACTTTAGACGAAGAAAATTGGAATACAAGAGACTGCATGGGGCAGAAATTTGTGATGAGCTAGGGGAAATGCAGTCTGAGGAACCCGTTCCATTTTAATTCTTAAAAAATTTATCATTCATATCATCATATCATTTTTTCAGTAAGGACAAAAATCATTGCTGTACGGCGCTTTTGAATTTTCTTGGTAGTTAGTAGTCTAAACTAACTTTGTCGCACTAATTGGCACAAGTCAGGAAAATTTAAGATCGTCGCTTTGAGTTCCTCTCAAAGCCCGTATAAGGATGCACTGGTTTTTCTGAACAAGAAGCCAAAACAATTTTATGCGAGTATGGATTCATATTGTTCAGAAAACCAGTGCATCCTTATACGGTTTTGCGACAGCAAAAGGCGATATGGATGGCTCTGGATTACTCCTCAGCGCACTCTGCGCCCTCTGCCTTCTCCGTGTAATTCTTTCTTTGTGCCTTAGAAACTTCGTGCCTTTGTGTTTAATCCAACGCTTGCGTATTGGCAGTCAGAGACGGTGAAGAAATCGGGCAGGAAATAGAAGTCGCTAGCAAGATTGAAGTAGGAGGAATCGAAGCCGGGAACGTTGAACGGCAAGTGCTTTTTCACCACGATATAATGCTTATGTTTATGAGGCGGTGGGGGTGGCGGTGGCGGAGGTGGTGGAGGCGGAGGCGGAGGAGGAGGTGGTGGTGGTGGGGTGCATGTATCAACAATAGTCACACCGTTGAATATAATCTCGCAGGGAGGATTAGACGGAATCGAATGTACAGTGTTATCTCCAGAAGTTCCATTAATATCTGCAAGATGCGTTGATCCTGCAGAGATTTGATTGGATGTATTCACCTCAATCGGACTTGTGAGAGAACCCACATCTCCATTTAAAGCATTCAAAGAAATATCGTTTTGTGAATTGATCGGTTCAGCAGTTCCCTCATTAGAGATGCCAGTATTAGATGTTAGGCTGGTATTCACAGCAGCCACAGGACCCACAAGCATGATCGATCCAGCATTCACTGTCACATTATTAATCGAACCGGGATCGCTGATGGTATTAAGATAGGCTGTCCCAGATCCCGTGTTAATAGTCACGTTTTGCAGAGTCGTACCCTGAATATCTACATAAGAGAAAGCCCCCCCACTCGTTTGTACTAAGATATCGCTACCATCGGACAATTGGAGGGTTCCGCTTGTGATAGTAATTGGTGCATCAATCGAAGTGAATGTCGTCAATGAACCGGTGGTGACAGTGATGGTGTTCGCCGAATAAGTCTGAGTTTCGGCCGTGTAGAAGCTGCCATCCAAAGTGATCGTGTTCTGTGCAGTCAGTGTCAGAGCTTGAGGCAACCCTGTAGTGAGCGTTCCCACACTATTTAAAATGATGTTATCCGCTGTAATACTCAGGCTACTCAATGGAGTTATCGCTCCAATGGTTTGATCGCAGGTGAAATCGCCCAATCCAGTGTCAACGGTTAATGAATAAGGTCCATTGATTGAACTTGCGAAGGTGACATTGCCAGAACCTGGTCCGGTATTAATATTTAAGTTTCCTGTTAGGGTGACATGTCCCTCAATGGAGATATCTTGACTGGAAGTTGTCCAATTGCCGCCGCCGGAAACTCCTCCGGTTCCATTTTGAGTGAAAGGTCCACTTAGATTGATTGTTTGATTGGTTTCAAATTCGACTGTGCCGGTATTGGTAATCACTAAAGGTCCATCGTTGGTTGTTGTGATAGGCCCTCCAAAGGTGACTGTTGAGCTGTTGATAGCAATTCCACCAGAGCCATTTGTCGTAAGAGCGCCTAGAAAGGTGGTCAAAAGAGTCACATTAGTAAGATTAACAGAAGCTGCTGTTATCGCTTGGGCAGTAAAGTTATTGCAAGCTTGGACTTGCAGGTTACCTACAGGCACATTCTGACCTACATTCGCAAGGATCACGTTTCCGGCTCCTGAATTTAAATTAATATCAAAATCACCATCCAAAGAGCTTAAGAACTGAATATTTCCAAAAGCATTTTCGGTAATCAAATCGACGTTATTAATCAGAGTAACCGGTCCGGTGAAAAGAATCGTGTTGCCATCGGAACAAGTAATATCTGCACCGAGATCAACAGCCCCATTCCCAGATTGAGAGAATGCTCCATTGGAATTAATGGAAGCGCCACTTGAAATCGTCAGTAGGCCTGCATTATCGATTTGAACTGCACCTCCCAAAAGTGTATTGACAGGGCCGGTCAAGGTGATCACGTTGCCGGTCAAGTCAACTCCATTGGGGGCGCTAGTGTTGATCGCACCGAAAACAGATATCCCTGTGCCATTATTTTGAGTGAAAGAACCAGAGGATAGGGTTTGAGTAGAGACGTCATTTGCGTTTTCGATGGTGACCGAGTTAAGAGGTGTCGTACTCCCGACATTGGCGGAGAGGGTAATATTTCCATTTACTGCTTCAAGGGTGAGGTCAGAAGCTCCATCGATGGTATTGGCCACAAGGATATTGCCCGCAGGGTGGCTATTAAGAAGGGTGGCATCGGTCAGTGTCAATGGGTTGTTGAAGGTGATGTTATTGGCCACGATGTTGCCGGACAGGAGAACATTACCGGTGCCTGCTTCTGTGAAAGCTCCTCCGATTTGAGTAGATACCCCTCCATTTAATGTGAGGGTATCACTATGATCAATGGAGACAGGCCCTCCACTGGTCGTGATGATATTCCCGTTAATGTTAAATTGTGCGCCAGTCAGATCGATGCCGCTAGGACCTGTGGTGTTGAGTGACCCGACAAGAGTTGTTATGCCTGTGCCAGCCGCCTGGGTCAAAGTGTAAGCGGATACGCTGTTCATTGTCACATTATTGGCATTTGTGATGACGAAATTACCAAGCGGGATATGCGAGCCAATCGTCCCTGAGAAGATGATATCTCCGTTGCCAGAATTAAGAGTAAGGTTTCCTGGCCCGTTAACATTGCTGGAGAAACTGATCGGTTGCGAAGAAGTCATCAACGATGGGCTTCCTGAGGTGAAGAAAGGTCCTGCAAAGATGATTGGACCCGTTGCAGAAATTGTTCCGCTTAAAATTGTAGATCCCGCAGAATTAATTTGAGAGAACGCGCCATCCACAGTGCATGTGGCGGCGACGGTCAAAGTGCCAGTGTTATTAATTTGTACAGGTCCACCATTAGTTGAATCATTTAGCGTAACGGAATTTCCTGTTATTTGAATACCGGCGTTGACATTCGTGGGTCCATTAAGAGTAGTCGTGCCGACCCCCGCAATTTGCGTTAAGGAAGCGGCATTAAAGGCATTCATCGTTGCATTGACCACATTTTCAATGGTGACATTACCGAGTGGGGTGATGCTGCCAACAGCTCCTAAGAGTTGGAGATTCCCATTCACGCAAAGGAAGGTGAGGTCTTGAGCGCCATCAATTGTATTGGCAAAGGTGATCGATCCGGTACCGCTTGCATTAAAGGATGAATTTCCGATCAAAGTGACAGGTCCGGCAAATCCGATATCGCCAATAGTTTGGAGGGAGCCTTCAAAGGTGACAGGTCCAGTTCCCGTTTGCATAAAGCTGCCGGTGGAGTTTATAGATCCTGGGGCGGTGCTGGTCAAACTGCCGCTATTATTAATGATAATGGGCCCTCCAGCTGTTGTTGTCCAATTTCCGTCCCGTACAATATTTGTTCCGGTAAGATGGATGCCACCGAGACTGTTAGTGGCGAGGTTACCGTTGAATGTCGATGTTCCTGAGCCGGCGAGCTGAGTGATTGAACTGGCGTTAATGGCTTGAGCGGTCACATTATCGGCAGAGGTGATGGTGAAGACATCTAAAGGTGTACCGGAGCCTAAGGCTGCACTTAAAGTGATATTTCCGGTTCCTGCAGTGAGAGTTAAGTTCTCAGTACCATCGATCGTGCTTGAGAAGAGGATGCTACCAGGTCCTATGCCTGTACTGAACACGCTTGCCCCTTCTAAGGTGATCGAACTGGCAAAGGAAATGTCACCACCCACAGTATTGATTGTACCGGAGAAGTTCACCGGGCCTGTCCCATTTTGTGTGTAATTGCCATCGATTAAAGTCGCAGGAGTTGTGCTGTTCGTAAGAATCCCTGAATTTGTAATAGTGCAGGATCCTCCATTCGTAGTAATAATGGCACCATCGAATTGGAAATTATTGCCAGTCAGTTGAATGCCTGCAGGAGCGGTCGTTTCTATTAAACCGGTCCAAAACTGGGTTCCGCTAGAAGTAGCAACATCAATCGACGCCGCCTCCATGTTTGTGGCCGAGATATCGTGAGCGTTATTGATCAAGAGCGCTCCCAATGGGGTGATTAAGCCAGCATCGGCTGCAAACGTGATATCTCCATTGCCTACGTTCAAGGTTAAACTGCCTGGACCATTCACAGTATTGTTGAAAACAATGTTTTGTGAACTTGAAGAATTATCTATTGTGGGTGTTCCAAGAAGTTGGACAGGACCATTGAAGGTAATGGGTTGTCCTGCAGTTATGGAGCCAGAAAGTATTGTGGGCCCTGTACCCGCTTGAGTGAAAGCACCTGAAATAGAAGCGATTCCATTAAAGGTCAAGGTGCCGGTGTTATTCACGACAAATGATCCGTTATTCAATGTCATAACCCCATTGTTGAAGATGAAGTTATTGCCGAAAAGTTCGATACCGGCAACGGAAGGAACAATGATGGAACCATTAAAAGTTGAGGTCCCGAACCCACTAAATTGTACAAGGACATCAACGGAGATATTTTGAGCAGTCACATTAAGGGCAGACTCGATTGTAAGCGAAGTAAGTCTGTGGTTGCTTCCAATAGCACCGGCAAAGATGATAGAGCCTCCACCTGAGGAAATGGTAAGACCTTGTGTGTCATCAGTATTACCGTCTAGTGTGCTTCCAAAAGTAATATCAGCCCCAGGGACTCCGGTTGAGAAGAAATTCGTTGAAGTTAAGACAACGGGATTTGCAAATGTCAACGGCGTATTCACAGTGATGATGTTGCCGCCGGCAAAGAGAGTGCCAGAATAATTGAAAGTGGCACTGTTGGAGGTTATATTGCCGAGGGTTAAGTTGTTCCCTATAAGATCGATAGAGGTAAATTCAGAATTACCAACGGTGCCGATATTCTGAGCCAAAATATTGCCTGTACCGGCGTTAAGGATAAGATTGAGGAGATCATCCGGTCCGGCATCGATGTTGGTGACAGTAATGAGACCATTGGCGGAATTCATATTAAGATTTGTGTTGGCAGCTAAAAGAATATTACCGCCAATAAACGTCAGATTATTTCCATTAGATAGGAATTGAGTGTTGACGCCGCTCTGCATATTAAATAGAGAGCCAGCATTGTAGTTTTGGAGCATGCCGTTGTAGTTATTTCCTGCAAAATTGATATCTGTGGATCCGGTTAAATTAATCGCGCCGACGACTCCAGGAGAAAGGTTGCCGATATTATTGATTAAGATTTGATCCCCTGTCACAGTTAGAGAATTCAGTGCGGTTGTACCCCCAAGAGTATTGCCAAAGGTAACATTTCCAATTCCAGCCGCCGCCGTCAAATCTTGAGTCCCATCAATCGTGTTGAAAAACGTGATGTTGCTGCCGCTGGTGCCGCTATTAAAGAAGGAGGGACCAAGTAAGGTGATCGGTCCAGAAAAGGAGATCGGATTATTGTTGGTGGAAATTAATCCGGCAAAGTCTACGGGACCAGGTCCGTTTTGGATGTAGGAACCATCGATCGAAGTGGTGTTGATCGAAGTGCCGGTGATTAATCCGGAGTTAGTGACGACTAAAGAACCTCCATTGGTCGTGATGATGGCACCGCTGCGGACGAAGTTATTACCGATTAAGAGAATCCCTTGTGGAGAAGTTGTCGTGATATCACCATGGAGGCTAGAAGTCCCGGTTCCCGACAGTTGTGTCAATGAGGCTGCGTTTAAGTTTTCGATGGAGACATTGTTGACGGTATTGACAACGATGGCACCCAGTGGAGTTGTACCGCCGATAACTCCATTGACGATAATATTTCCTCCTCCGGCTGTGAGCGTGAAAGGTTGATTTCCATCGATCGTTTGGGAGAAGATGATAGATCCTGTGCCTGATCCCGTATTCAAAATTGTCGGTGCTTCAAGGTTTACAGGTCCTGCAAAAGAGAGGTCGCCATTGGTCTGCACAGCTCCACCAAGAGTTACTATCCCAGTCCCTGTTTGACTGAAGGCGCTACTACTAGAAATTATTTTATTAGGAGCGGTTGTGAGTAATCCGGTGTTATCAATAATGATCGGTCCGCCACCTGTTGTTGTGATATTTCCATTGAAAGTGAATATATTGCCGGTGAGATTGATACCGTTAATGCCACTTGTGGCAAGGTTTTCTGTCACCAAGGTTGTTCCAATTCCAGCAGATTGAGTGATGGAGCTTGCGATTATTGATTGAGCGGTGAAATTATTGACGGTACTAATGGTCAAATTCCCAAGCGGTGTCGTTTCGCCGACATTCTTTTGGAAAACGATATCGCCTGTTCCACAGGTTAAGGTTAGATTGCCAGGTCCATCGATCGTATTTAAGAAGGTGATAGCCGAAGGATCTAAAGTTGCAGATCCAGAGATAAGCACGGGTGCAACAAAAGAGATAAATCCACCTGCGGTGATCGCACCGCTTAAAAGATTAGACCCGGATCCTAACTGATTAAAGTTATTGGTAACTACGATGTTTCCACTCGATGTTAAATTGAATACACCTGAGTTCGTTATATTTAAGGAGCCTAAGCCCATCACACTATTTGCGATCGTAAAGTTATTACCGGTCAAATTGATATCAGTTGTGCTTTGAAGCTGGCCATTGAACGTGGTTGTTCCGGTACCTGTCACTTGCGTAATGGTATTTGCGGTGATTGCCTGAGTGGAAACATTATCTGCAGAGGTAATCGTGACGTTGTTTAGAGGAGTGTTGTCACCAAGATTTGCACTAAATGTGATCGAGCCATCTGCTGCAACGAGAGTCAGATTAAAGTCCCCATCGATAGTATTGAGGAAGGTGATATTTCCGCCAACCGGTCCCGCATTAAAGGTGGCATCGGATGTCATAAGGAGGGGCCCTGCAAAAGAGATATGAGAATTGGTTGCCAGCAAAGTCCCCCCGAAATCTACTGGACCGGTTCCTGTTTGCATATAGGGACCAGAGGCATCGGTATTCGCGGCAATGCTAAACAATCCTGAGTTGTTAATAGTGACAGGACCATCATTGAGAGTTGTTATGAGGGTATTTTGAGTGATCGTATTCCCAGTCAAGGAGATTCCACTGCCGCCGGCTGTGGTCAGTGAACCATTGATAATGGTTGCACCTGTGCAGGCTTGTTGATCTATGGAGGAGGCATTGACTTGTGGATAAGTAATATTAGCGGTTGTTTGAATGGTTAAAGCTCCAAGAGGTGCGTTAGAGCCAAGAGGCGCAGCAAAGAGGACATCGCCAGTTCCTGCAGCTAGGGTTAATGATTCGTTTCCATCGATGGTGTCACCAAAACTGATGTTAGCGCCAGTTCCTGTCGAAATGGTTGTGCTCCCAATAAGAGTGACAGGACTTACAAATGTAATTTGAGTACCGTCGGTTGTGAATGTGCCAGCGATCGAGGCTGGCCCTGTTCCATTCTGTGTGAATGGACCGGTAATCGAGGTGGCAGGTCCGGCGGTCAAGGAGAGAGTACCGCTGTTGGTAATCGTGACTGGGCCTCCGCTGGTGGTGATCAGGTTTCCGTTAATATTGAAGCTATTGCCGGTCAGTTGAATGCCGTTTATCGCCGTTACGAGATTGCCATTGATATTGGCTTCACCGGTTTCGTCCACCAAAGTGATGCCTGACGAGGAGATCGATTGTGATGTGAAATCACCTACGCTGCTGATGTTTAATCCTCCCAAAGATTGTGCAGAACCCACATTGTTTGCAAATGTAAGGTTCCCAGCTCCCAGAGTCAGAGAGAGTGTGCTGGGTCCATCGACGGTATTGCTAAAAGTAATATTTTGAGAATTGGCAGAAGTGTCTAAGCTGGTTGCATTAGTGATGGAAACAGGTCCCGTGAATGTGATCACGCCATGCGTGGTGATAAGACCGGAGAGTGAGTTTGCACCACTTCCATTTTGGACGAAGGCACCCCCAAGCGACCAATTAGCATTAGCCGTGAGGGTCAGTAGGCCTGAATTAGTGATGGAAACGGAGCCTAAATCAGTTGTTGTGTCGTTTAGGGTGAAGGCATTTCCATTTAAAACGATCCCAAGAGGACTTGTGATGGACAGAGGACCATTAAATATGGTTGTGCCTGTACCGGAAAGTTGTGTGATCGAGTCGGCGTTGATGGCGGCAGAGGTTATATTGGCGGCGAATTGATGGTTATATCGCTCAGAGGTGTTAGGCTGCCAACATTACCAATGAAAAGAATATTTCCACTGGCTGTAAGATTAAGATCTTGGTTCCCATCTAGAGTATTGCTAAAGGTAATATTAGAACCACTTAGATTGAGGGTGTTACTGAGCGCGACCGGTGCGGTAAACAGGATGGGTGCGCCATTGGTCATTATGCTACCTCCAATGGTGACGGCTCCGGCTCCAATCTGTTGTAGGCCACCATCTAAGCTAAAAGCAATTGGAGATGCGGTTAAAGAATCCGAATTGTTTAATGTTAATACTCCTCCGTTTGCGGTAGAGACTATCCCTTCAAAAACAATATTATTGGTATTTAACGTGATCCCTGTCGCACTTGTTGAAGTGATACCTGCCGAGAAAGTGGTTGTTCCGGTACCTCCATTTTGGATGAAATCTCCAACAACTATGGTGCTATTGACGTTGACGTTTAGAGGAAGGACCAACGGTAATGGAGGTTAGTGGGTTGCCGCTGCCAACAGGGACATTGAAGCTGACTTGATGACCGCAGGAGTCGATAATCACATTGCGTGGAAGACCTGAATTGTCCGCATCGAGAGTTTTATTAAAGATGATATCTGCGCCACCGCCAGTGCAATTGGAAATGGTTACGGTTGTGGCACCGATTTGCACAGGAACGTTAAAGATAATAGTTCCTGATTGGATCACATCATTTGTTAAGACCAAAGTAGTGGAAGAGTTAACCACAATGTTATTAGCGTAGATAAGAGTAGGAGGAATAGGTGAGAAAGCATTGGCTGTCAGCGTGACATTATTTAAGAATTGGGATGGAGTTCCGATTTGGACATAATCAAGGGTGTTAGCGCTGATGGTGAGGTTTCGATTGATTCCAAGTAGTTCGGTCAGGGTAACATTGGCTCCATTAGTATTGATAGTGAGGTCGGTCGCCGGAGCGAGTTGAATTGTTCCATTTGTAAATGTGACTGGGAAGTTATTAGTGATAATCGAAGTTGTAGCTCCCCCTTCTAAATTGAAGTTAGTTTCGGCTGTGTAATTTTGTGTGGCACCCATATAAGAGGTACCGTTGAAATTGATAGCGGCTGATGCATTAAGATTGACAGCTCCCCTGGATCCTGGGGCTGTAAAACCTAAGTTATTCCAGGTTATGTTGTTGCCGGCAATGGTTAGGTTATTAATCGGAATAACTCCACCGATAGTATCACCGATGGTTACGTTGCCTGTAGCGGTTAAGAGGGAAAGACTATTGTTAGCTCCGCCAGCATTAATTGTTCCTGTAATTGCGATGTCTCCACTGCCACTGTTCGTGGATAGAATAGAGGCGATAGCTGTAACGACAACATCGCCGGTCAAAGTGATGGCACTACCGTTGGTGGTGATATTGGCACCAAGATTAATAGCTCCCGTTTCTTGGACAGCACCCGATGTTTGGATGGAGCCGTTATTAGAAATTTCTGCAGCTGAAGCATTCAAGCAGTTCAATGGTGTGACAGAACCGATGAGACCGCTGATGACAATTTCGCCTGCTCCTGCGTTTAAGGTGAGGCAAAAAGGTCCGTTGACGGTATTTGAAAGGGTGATATCGCCTTGTCCTACGCTTGTATCGAGTGTGACATTGCCGGTCAACAATACCGGATCGTTCCAGGAAATATTATTGGAAGTGGATGTAATATTCGCACCTATTGAGACGTTACCCCCTCCGTTTTCGGTGAAAGACCCATTCAAGTTCATAACTGCACCACCATTAATAGTGAGCAAGCCAGAGTGTGTGAGAGAGACAGGGCCACTATTTGTGGTTGTGACCGGTTGATCAAATGTAAATTGGTTACCGGTCAACATGATCCCATTGATTCCCGATGTCAAAAGGTGCCCTGCTAAAGTGAGTAAGGCCTGTACCGGCTACTTGAGTGATAGAAGAAGAAGATATCGCTTGTGTTGTAACATTATTGCCACTTTGAATGGTAACAGCAGCAAGAGGTGTAATACCACCTATCGCTCCTCCCAACGTGATATTTCCTGTGCCGGAAGTAAGACTTAAGTTAAAATTGCCGTCCACTGTGCCAGAAAGGATGAGATCTCCCCCATTGGTATTGAGAGTTATCGGTTGTGTCAGACTGATCGGCGCGGCGAACTGCATGTTTCCGTTGGAAATGATGTTGGATCCAAGAGAGATAGTTCCACTACCAGATTGAGTAATACTTCCACTGGAGGTGAAGGTAATGCCAGCAGGAATCGTCAATAGACCTGAATTCGTCATCACAATTGGGCCACCGTTCGAAGTGCCTACAGAACCGTTAAAGGTGATGACAGTTCCAGAAACCGTAATTCCGCTCAGAGTAGTTGTAGTAATAGGTCCGTTGAATATGGCGGATCCTGTTAAGTTGACAGTGATCGGACCAGCCACATTGATGGAGCTATCGAATTGAGCGTTACCACCACTGACGGTAAAAGCTGCTAACGGAATTGTGTGGTCGATCGCTCCAAAAGCATGGATATTCCCTGTTCCGGCTGTCAAAGTTAAGGAGAAAGCTCCGTTAATGATGCCTTCGAGGGTAATGTTGTTTCCGTTGGAGCTGCTATTTAAGGTGGAATTTCCTATCAGGTTAATTGGAGAGTTAAAGTTAATCGTACCTCCACTATTGATAGTCGAACCCAAAGACACGGAACCTGATCCATTTTGATTAAAGGCGCCACCTGAAGAAAGGGTGATTCCACTGGCTAAAGTAAGTACGCCGGAATTCGTTATCGTCAATGGGCCTAAATTCAATGCGTTGATGTTGTTGTTGATATTGAAAGTGGATCCTGCAAAGGCAATTCCTGCATTTCCTGTCGTTGTAATCACGCCATTAAGCGTCGCGGTACCAACGATATTACTGAACTTACCGATCCTACGTTGAGAGTTGTTGCGGTGACATTATTAGCGCTGGAAATATTTAGAGCTGACACAGGTATCGATGACCCTATAGTGCTATTCAAGAAAACACTTCCAGAGCCGGCATTGAAAGTGATCGAGTTGGCGCCGTCGATCGTATTCATGATAGCGATATTGCCGGAGTTTGCGCTGGAATCGAGCGTTCGAGGTGCAACAACCGTTATAGGTCCAGTATAGGTGATTGATCCTCCGGAACTGATGAGTCCACCGATATGAACAGGACCTGATCCAATTTGATCGATGCTGCCGCTAATAGTTGTAGCTGTAACAGAGAAACCGGTCAGAGAGCCTGAATTGTTGGCGCTTAAAGGGCCACCATTTGTTGTGACGATCGATCCACTGCGGACAAAGTTTGTGCCAATGAAAATTACGCCTTGCGCGCCACTGGTATTTATATTGCCGAGGTAGGAAGAGGTCCCGGAACCAGCAAGTTGTTGCAGAGACAAGGCGGTAATAGCTTGGAAGGAGGCATTGTTAACACTCTGGATAGTGAGGGCCCCGATCCGTGTTGTGCCTCCGATTGCTCCTGAGACAGTGATATTTCCCCCTCCTGCATTGAGAGTCAGCGGTTGATTGCCATCGATCGTTTGCGAGAAAGTAATTGAGCCTGTTCCAGAGCCTGTACTAATAATGGTGGGGCTTGTTAAGGTTACTGGGCTTGCAAAGGAGATATTCGCATTGTTGGTTTCGAGAGTCCCGGCGATTGATACGTTACCAGTTCCTGTTTGGTTGAAAGCGCCACCACAATTAATGGTTTGACCTGCCGATGTTGTAAACAAGCCACTATTGTTGACGACGAAAGGCCCACTATTTGTCGTTGTCACATTTCCCAATAGTGTGAATGCGGATCCTGTTAAATTTATTCCGGCAACACCGTTGGTGTTCAAATTGCCATTAAAGAGGGTTGTGCCGGTCCCGGCAGATTGTGCAATCGAGGTGGCAGTAATTGACAAAATGTTAACATTATTCGCGCTGGTAATGGTCAAAGCACCGAGGCGTGTTGTGTCTCCAATATCTTTTTTAAAGTTGATATTTGCACTGCCGCAAGCCAGAGTCAAATTGCCCGGCCCATCGACAAAGTTTAAGAAAGTGATTGGCTGTGAGGAAGAATTTAAAGAGGCTGTACCTGTGGCTGTTACGGGCCCGACAAAGGAGATGACCCCACCGGTTACGATTGTGCCACTTAAATTCGAAGTACCGGAGCCAGTTTGGTTTAAGGCTCCTGCACTATTCAGGTTTGCATTAGATGTTAGGTTGAGAAGTCCCGAATTAACAATGTTGAGTAAACCCGCAGTCGTATTAAACACATTAGCAATTGTGAAAGCATTTCCTGTAAGGTTGATATTACCAGTCGATTGAATAGCTCCATTAAATGTCGTTGTGCCTGTCCCTGAAATTTGAGTCATTGAACCGGCAGTAATAGCTTGGGTTGAAACATTATTTGCCGACACAATGGTTATGGAAGTGATCGGTGTAATGGAACCTATCGCGCCTCCAAAAGTAATGGAACCATCCGCAGCAGTCAGAGACAATGTTTGGGCGCCATCGATCGTATTTGCAAAAGTCATATCTCCGCCAATGGGTCCGGAATTGAACTGCGCAGGTGAAATCAGAGTAATCGGTCCGTCGAAGGTGATGTGGGAATTTGTTGCAAGGAGCGAACCGTCATAATTGATCGGTCCTAAACCACTTTGTGTATAGGCACCTCCTGAAGTCGTGTTAGCATTAATCGTCAAAAGCCCTGAGTTTTGAATGACGATAGGGCCAGAATTTAGGGTATTTAGTATTCCGTTTTGGGTGATCGTCGTTCCAATTAAAGAGATCCCGTTAATGCCAGAGGCGTTAATCGGCCCTGTAATCGTTGTCGTGCCGCTGCTTCCGAGTTGGGAGACTGAAGCGGCATTCACGAAAGGATAGGTCAAATTATTAACACTTTGGATGGTTAAAGTTCCGAGAGGAATGTTACTACCAAGCGCAGCACCAAAGATGATATTACCGGTGCCGGCCGTCAGGGTTAAGTTCTGTTCACCATCAATTGTGCTTGAGAAAATGATGTTACCACTAGTCCCGGTGGATAACGATGTTGCGCCTGCCAAGGTAATTGGGCTTGCAAAAGAGATGTTGTTATTAGAGGTTAACAAGGTACCCGCTAATGATACAGCTCCTGCGCCAGTCTGAGAAAATGTTCCATTGATGGAGGTATTCAAGCCACCGGTCAAGGTGAGTAAGCCACTATTGACAATGGCGACTGGTCCCCCATTGGTGGTGATTAGGTTGCCGGTAATGGTGAAAGCATGACCGTTCAGATGTATACCATTAGCTCCATTGGTGTTCAGGTCGCCATTGATGAATGTATTTCCACTGCCTGCCGTTTGTGTAATTGAGTTAGCTGCAATGCCTAGAGCAGCTATATTCCCTACACTGGTAATGGTGAGAACGCCGAGACGCTGATTGGAACCAACCGCACTGTCAAATAGCAAATTTCCGCTGCCGAGAATAAGAGACAATGCCGAGGAACCATCGATCGTATTTCCGAAGGACATATTTTGATTATTGGCCGAAGTGTTGAGGACTGTAGTGCCCGTGATCGTGATCGGGCCCGTAAAGGAGATTGCCCCTCCGGAGGTGATGCTGCCATCTAACGCAACAGCTCCAGTGCCGTTTTGGGTAAACATCCCTCCAATCGTGTGATTTGAATTCAGGGTCAATAATCCAGAATTTGTTAATATCAGAGGTCCGGTACTTCCGGTCGTAATGTTGCTGTTGATTGTTATATTCGTTCCTGCCAATGAAACACCGTTGAGGCCTGTTGTGTTCACAGAACCATTCAAGGTAGTGGTGCCGCTACCAGCAAGTTGGGTGAAAGATACGGCGTTGACAATTCCAACAGTCACATTGGAAGCGCTGTTGATCGTGATATTGTTAAGCGGCGTGATGCCTCCTAAAGCTCCACCGAAGGTAATCGGATTAGTGCCCGCTGTAAGATTCAAGTTTTGAAGTCCATCAATGGTGCTAACGAAAGAGATAGCACCACCAGAGATATTCAGATTGCTGCCTACTGTTATTGGGCCTGTGAATTCTATAAGGGAGTTATTGCTTGAAATAGAACCTCCGACAATGACAGAACCTGAGCCTATTTGTTGCAAGCCCCCGTCGAGATTGAACGCAGCCGATGATGCTGTAAAGGTACCACTGTTATTGAGCGTTAAGATACCCCCGTTGGCAGTGGAGACAATTCCTGCGATTGTAATGTTGCCAGTAGCGATGTTGATCCCATTTGCACCTGTGGAGGTTATTCCAGCAAAAAATGTTGTCGTCCCTGTACCGGCTGTTTGGGTATAGGACCCTACATTCATACTACTATTAACCGAGACATTACTTGCTGCACCGATAGTGATCGATGTCAATGGAACGTTACTGCCGACCGGACCATTGAAGATCACTTGATGTCCGCAAGGATTGATGGTGAGATTACGCGTATTTGAGGCTGAATCTCCATCCAAGGTACTATTAAATGTAATGTCTGCACCACCTCCGCTGCAATTTGTGATTGTGACGTTTGTGGCGGCAATAACGACAGGAGCGTTGAAGGTGATTGCGCCGGTTTGATTAACATCTTGAGTAATAACGATCGTGCCAGAGGAGTTGACTTGAACACTATTTGCGTAGATTTGGATGGGTGGAGCCGTCGTAAATGAGTTTGCCGTGAGAGTCACGGTATTGAGGGGCTGGGCAGGAGTTCCAATTTGGGTATAGGCTAAATTATTGGCTGTGATGGTCAAATTCAGATTTGAACCGGTTAAAGGACTTAAGGTTACATTGCCCCCATTGCTATTGATCGTCAGATTAGTGCCGGCCGAGAGCTGGATTGTGCCCGTTGAGAATGTGATTGGAGTATTAATCGAAACAATTTGGGTATTAACGCCGGCATTGAGATTA
>CAVPVT010000051.1:0-14102 GCA_963709145.1 Parachlamydiales bacterium | reverse complement strand
AAGGGCTTTAAGAAAAATGGGGAGCCTGTTCTAAATCTCTCAAAGGGACATCCCCTTTTTCCCCATAGCGCCACATGAATTTTAAGATATTTTCTGCATGACATTTGTGACGAAACCGCCTTATCCTAGCAAGACGGGGTAATATCCCCCGATCAGGAGCAATCAGAAGAGAAATTAGACAAATGAAAGCGGCTACTAAAACAATGGTGGGTCCCGTTGGTAAGGATACCTCTCGGGATAACTCCAAAGAAAGAACGTTACCCAAAAATCCGCTCATTAATCCGAAAAGACCCGAGAGCAATAACATAGTTCCAAAGTGATGAGTGTACTGACGAGCCGCCACTGCTGGAGCGATCAGCATTGCCGACATCAAAACCACTCCGGTGGATCGGATTCCTATGATCACCGATAAAACGATGAGTGTATAAATGAGGAAATCGAGCTTCAATACCGGCACACCTATGCTACGGCATATTCTCGATCAAAAATTAAAGCCTGCAATTCTTTGTATGTTAATGCAACTGCAATTAACACAATCAGAGACAATACTGCATATACATAGATATGGGAATCTGTCATTGTTGCTGCCTGCCCATAAAAATAAATCTGTGTCTGTTGGTAGAGCGAAGTGAAACTAAATTGCACTTCACTGGCCAAAGTAATTCCAATTCCAATGAATACAGACAAAACGAAGCAAAGGGCAGTATCAGTCTTGACATTCAACTTTCGTTCTAAAAAGTGGATACACCACAGCCCAAGCCAGGCACTCACAAAAGCACCGCAAAGGATGAAAAGTGCACCGTCCATATATTGAGGATTTTCCCATAACAATCCAAGGGCGATCACCCCTATAATCACACCGGGATATGCGGCATGGGAGAGTGCTTCTCCAATTAAAGACTGTTTGCGTAAAACGACCAAAACACCAACTAATCCCGCTACAAATGACATCAACATCGTACCCAACATAGGTGCCCTGAGAACAGGATCGGTGAGATAATGGATCAAATTCCACCCCATTGATTACTCCAATCCGGAAGACTTTGAACGGGATAGGCGTAAAGCCTCGTCCAAAAGCGCAGCACTTTTGCCATAGCAAGCATTCAGAGTGCGGGGAGTAAAAGCTTCTGAAACTTTACCACAGGCCACTAGACGAATATTGAGCACTATCGCCCAATCAAAATAACTTTCGACTGTAGTGAGATCGTGATGAACAATAAATAATGTCTTTCCTTCCTTAATCAAGCCCCTAAAAATGTTCATAAGAGTGCTTTCTGTAGCGATATCGATTCCCGCAAAAGGTTCGTCCATAAAGTAGACTTGTGCTTCTTGCGCCAAAGCCCTAGCGATAAAAGTCCTTTGTTGCTGTCCTCCGGAAAGTTGACTAATTTGACGATGGGCGTAAGGTGTCATGCCAACCAAATCTAAACAGCGATCGACAGCTTCCCAATCTTTTTTTGAAGGACGTTTAAATAGTCCCAATTTGCCATATCGGCCCATCATCACTAAGTTGCGGACTGTGATCGGAAAATCCCAATCGACGCTTTCTCTTTGAGGAACATAGGCAATCGATGACTGCGCCTCTTTGTAGGTGCGCCCCAAAACTTCAATTTTTCCTGATAGGGTTTTTACACTACCTAAGATTGCTTTGATCAAGGTTGATTTCCCGGCACCATTGGGGCCGATAATTTCCACCAATTTCCCAGAAGGCACTTCTAGCGATACATCCCAAAGCGCAGGCGTCGCATCATAATTGACTGTAAGTTGTCGTATGTTTAATGCATTCATTCTTTTAAGTACTTTGTTATCACTTCAGCATTATGCTTGATCATGCGTGGATATGTATCCCCATCCGTGCCCCGCGATCCCATACTATCCGCATAAAGAGGGTCTTTAGCAATTTGAAGGTTCATCCCCTTTTCCCTACCCGCAGATAAAATTTTCTTTAGGGAATCTTGGCTTACGCTAGTTTCAGGAAACAACACCTCGATCTTGTATTTTTGCAGATGATCAATGATATTTTGAATGTCACGCACACTCAGTTGACTTTCAGGGGATAATCCTTCTGGAGCTGCAAAACGGTCGCCCCATGTTCCTTCTTTTATTTCATCTTCTGTAGCCATATAGGCTCTTGCGAAATAGTTAAATGCATCGTGGCTTGTCACTAAATAGCGCTTAGATGAGGGAATCGATTGAATCAAACTTTTAACTTCTTCGTGACTTTTTTTGAGTAACTGCGTCAATTCTTCGCCATTCTTTTCATACTCTTCATGATGCTCTGGATCATGCTCACTTAATTTAGTAACAATCAACGGGATGCCTTGAATCCATAGCGAAATATCCATCCAAATATGGGGATCTACCTGTCCTTTAAAATGGAGTAATTTTTCCGGATTTTGCTCAATAATCTTATTCCCTACTGCAACCGCCTTAGAGTTTACTTCTAGAGCTTGTTTTAAACTTGGGCCATGTTCTAGACCGAGACCATTGTAAAACAAAATATCTGCAGCAGCAATCTTGTCATCATCTCCTTTGACAAGTCGATAGGAATGGGGATCTAAATCAGCTTTAATCAAAGTGATGGCGTCGACATGTTCCTGTCCAATTCTTTTGACCAGATCATTGATCATCGCTACTGTAGACAAAACCTTTATTTTTCCATTGGGCTCCATCCAATTTCGAGTTTCTTGATGACGTGTAGAAGGTCCATTGGAGTTACACCCAAAACTTGCTAGCAATAATAAAGCAACAAACAAATAATTTTTCATACACCCGCCAAGCTCCTGAGCATTTCATGGCTATAAATTCCAGATGAGCAACCCGAGGAAAATTCGATCCGCAAGGCATAGCGCCCCACTTTGCTAATAGTCTTTGCACCTACCTGTGAGCCTGAATCAATGGATTTTCCCTCACGACAATTTGCACAAGGACATTTCTTTTGCAACTCTTTCAAAGATAAATTTGAGGATTTCCCGTCATTCCATTCAACTTGAAGTGTGTAAAAATCTTTTTGGCTTACTTTCTGGATGCTTAAACGATTATTCTGGACTCCTAATTCTTCGAAAACCTGAGCGGCAATTTCTAAAAACGGACGGGTCGAAGGAACCTTATTGCTTTCACCCCTTTCAAAAATCGATCCTCCCGTATCTCCACATTGGCATAAAATCGGATCGATCGGCACCTGCCCTAAAAAAGGGACCTCCTTTTCATGCGCTAGACGTTCCCCTCCACCTTGCCCAAATAAATAATGCTTTCTTCCCTCTTGTTCGTAATAACTCATATTTTCCACAATCCCCAAAATGGGCACCTTCACTTGTTCAAATAAATGAATAGCTTTTCGTACATCCATCAAAGCAACCTCTTGGGGGGTAGTCACCATCACCGCGCCAGATAGGGGCATCTGCTGACTTAAGGTCAATTGTACATCGCCTGTTCCAGGGGGGAAATCGATCAATAAAAAATCGAGCTTTCCCCAATTGACATTTTTTATAAACTGGGTGATCAATGCATTTGCAATTGGCGCCCTCACCGCCGCAGCTTCTCCTTGCCTTGTAAAGTAAGCCATCGATAACATTTTGATCCCTTTACATAAAGCTGGAGTAAAAACTTCCCCCTTTTTTTCAGGCAATTGATCCTCGGGAAGCATTCTCCTAATCGAAGGTCCATAGACATCGGCATCCAAAATTCCGACAGCAAAGCCTTGTTGCTTCAAAGCTAAAGCTAAATTAACCGTGACAGTCGATTTTCCTACTCCTCCTTTTCCTGCCGCAATTGCAATCATGGATTTAACTCCACGAATTCCGATATCTTCTTCCGGTTTGTATTGATTTAGTGGCATTGCATTCCTTTAGATAAGATTGGAATTACTATGTTACCAAGATTGTAACAAGGTGTCTAGAGATTAGAATTAGTTATTTTGTAATTTGTTCAATATTTCTCAAACATTTCTTGCATAAAATTGTGATATTTTTTAAATTGCCATAAATAAATATTGAGTTGGTGAATACCTACTCAGATTACCATAACACCAAAAACACAATTAGGAAGGTCAATTATGAACTATGCGACAAAAGAAAAAGATCAAGCGAGAACTGATAGCAAACAGCTAGAAGATTTAATCGCTCACGCCATGAAAAAAGTTGACGCATCTAAAGAAAATGATATTTGTCGTTATTTGCCAATTTCTAAAGGTGGATATATCCATCACTTTACTATGCAGAAAATGAAAACTGAACAGCCGAAAGAATTACAATCCTTAATCAATAAATATATTATCAATGCTAATGCCCCTTCAAAAGTGACTCCAAAACAAAGAGCACCAAGAGGTTCCCGCAAACGTCATCATCAACAACACCTTTCAAAACAAGATTTAGATACTCTCCTTAGTCTCGCACGTCAAGCAGGCAATAAAGAAATGATCCGAAAACTAACTCCTAAAAAAGATTTGAGAACTGTTAAAAGAGAATTGATCGCCTCCATTAAACATGGCCATGTCGATGAAGATCTTTGGCAAACTTATGTTGAATTGATTCAGCATCAACATGCGCAAGCCCATAATGCTCATTCTTATTCCACTCCATCGAACCCATTTCATCCAGCTGGAGCCAATTTCTAATATAGATATAAAGCTTAAAGAAAAGCCCTCTAACTATCGTTCATGATAGTTAGGGCTTTTCTTCTGTAAGAGCCTATTTTTATCTTGCTTAATTTTATAGTAAGGTAGTATGATTATTTTTCTTTCTTCTGGCTTTTAGCTAGAAATAGAATCGTTTTGATTAACTAAAAGAGGTTTATATGACGCAAACTGCACAGCCTGAATTTGGTCGATTAAGATCGATATTCTGGCCCGTTCACGGTCATGAGCTGAAAAAGCTTTTGCCCATGTTCTTAATATTCTTCTGTATTTCTTTTAACTATACAGTTCTTCGCGACACAAAAGACACCCTTATCGTCACTTCTTCTGGGGCTGAAACAATCCCTTGGCTAAAAGTGTATGGTGTGCTTCCTGCAGCTGTGCTCTTCATGATTGTTTATGCAAAGCTCAGCAATTTGTTAAGCAAAGAAAACCTTTTCTACACAACGATTGTCCCGTTCCTGGTGTTCTTCACGGTTTTCGCGTTCATCCTATATCCTAACCGGGAAGCTCTCCATCCTAATGCCTCCGCAAACTTATTACAAGGTTACCTTCCAGAAGGTGCGCACGGCCTGATCGCTTGTTATAGGAACTGGACATATTCCTTGTTTTACATTTTATCAGAACTATGGGGGAGCGTTGTATTATCGCTGCTCTTCTGGGGCTTTGCGAACGACATTACCCGCATCACTGAAGCAAAACGTTTCTATACATTGTTCGGGATTTGGGCCAATGTTGCATTGATGTTCTCGGGTCCTGCGATTGTTTACGCTTCAGATATTCGTAAAACTCTTCCAGCAAATGTCGATGCTTGGCAAGTTTCCTTGAACTACCTGATCGGGATGTTCATTGTCGCCACATTGGTCATTATTGCAACTTATTGGTACATGCAGCGCAACGTTCTGACCGATCCCCGTTATTTCGATCCGAACGAAGAGAAAAAACTCAAAAAAGTTAAACAGAAATTAGGTATTCTCGAGAGCTTTAAGTTCCTCGCGAAATCGAAATATATCCTTTGCTTAGCGATCTTGGTTATCGCCTATGGGATTTCGATCAACCTCGTCGAAGTTACTTGGAAGAGTCAGATTAAACTTCAATATCCAAATCCAAACGATTACAGCACCTTTATGGGTAAATTCTCATTCTGCACAGGTTTGATCACAATCTTCATGCTATTCCTTGGGGGTGTGATTATTCGTAAAAAAGGGTGGGGCTTTGCCGCGATGGTGACTCCTGTGATACTGCTTGCAACCGGCGTAGGTTTCTTTTCGTTCATTCTGTTCCGGGATCAACTTGGTGGATTCATTGCGATGCTAGGTTCCACACCATTGTTTTTGGCTGTGATCTTTGGGGCTGCTCAAAATATCATGAGCAAATCCACGAAGTATTCCTTGTTCGATCCTACTAAAGAAATGGCGTACATTCCTTTAGATCAAGAATCGAAAGTTAAGGGTAAAGCAGCGATTGACGTCGTCGGAGCTCGTTTGGGTAAATCGGGTGGATCGTTCATCCAGCAAGGTCTTCTCCTTGGGTTTGGTTCGATCGCAGCGATCACACCTTACGTCGCTGGCGTACTGTTGTTGATTATTGTCGGATGGGTTATTGCCGTAAAAGCGCTTAACAAGCAATTTGTGGCGCTGACCGGAGAAACTAAAGGTGGCGCTCCAGAAGCGAAACCGGCAACTTCTTCCGTCAAAGCAACGGCAGAGACAGCATAAATCCGTTAGCCCAGGGCTTAGGCCTTGGGTGTCTTATGTCAACCCAGGGCAATGTCCCTGGGTTTTTTGTTTACCCTTTTGACTGGACAATATCTTATTTGTTCTGTTATCTTTCTTTCTTATCTATATATCCCACCAAGCGGAGCAAAGTGAGCCATGGAGAAACCAAAACGTTGGCAGTTTTATTTGATTCTTGCGGTGATACTGCTCACCCTGTACAATATTTTCCCCACGATTTTATGGTATAGCAAACCGCTGCACAAACCGATTGATCCGGACCAAGCAAACCAAATTGCCGAACAAATTGTTGAAAGGGTTGACAGCCTGGAGCCTCAAGCCATTGCGTGGGTTGATTCTTTTGCGCATTTATTGAGCGTCAAGCCCAATTCAGTCCAGCTAAAGCAAGACGATCCCCGCATTATTGAAGTTGAGTTCAACAATACTCAAGATGCCGATACCTTCCGCCGTTTCTTGCCTAGAGCGGGAATGTTAATTCCATTTGTTCCTTCACAGCTAGAAGTGTACACGGGTGTTAATAACGACCCGAAGAAAGTACGGATTGCCCGTACGATCGGGGTTCATCTTACGAACGAGGATGTCGAAACCCTTTTTCATTATTACCCTAAATATGTCGACGGAAAAATTTCCCCTGAATATCGTCAGCTCATTTATGACCGGCTCACACAGCTCGCACTGATATTGGGTGGAACTTCTAATCAAGCACGACAACTAGAAGCGATTGCTAAGGTAGGGAATGACACTAAAGCTGATGAGTTGGCTCTGCTTTTAGCTAAAGAAATTGTCGAAGTAGACCAAACCTTGGGTTCTCAAAATCCTTCAGCAGTCAAGAGAATCGATGCTTATTTTGTTCAAAGTGACAGCAGTAACAAAGCTGCCTTTATCCAAAAATACACAGAAGAACTCGATGGCGCTAAAAAAAGGCTTGCGACTGAAAAAGATAAACTAGCCGATTTGCAGAAAAAAGCTGTGGATCAAAAGCAAGCTCCCGATCCTTCAACAGCGGCAAAAATTGCTCAACTCAGCAACAATCTTACCGCCATCGATAAAGCCTTGATCATCCTAAAAAATTCTGCTAGCAACTTCAATGTTGCCCAAACCCCTTTGACAGAAAAGACTTTTCGCACTGAGCTGGCCTCAAGCGAAACTGCGCCAGCCCTCAAAGAAGGGGTGCAAATTGTTTCTTTGAAAGGAAGCAACCCTTATGTCGAATCGCTTGTGATCGACTGGAACGCAGACACCATTACTCTTAAGTTGTATAGCGACGTTCAAAACTTACTGTCCAAGAAATCAAGTTCCGAATCTACAGCTTTTGCTCAAGAAAAGCTCAATCAAATGGTGATCAATGAGATCGCACGTATCTCGCAGCAAGCGGATGAGGCTATCCACCCATTGGAGGAAAATTACGGAATTAATTTGAACAGCCTCTCAAACAGCACTGGATTTTTGGCCCTCGACTTAAAATTTGTTTCCCAAAAACAGATTCAACAATTGTTGAACCAGCTGACAACCTCTTGGAATCCTCAAACGCGAGATTTTACTCGCGAAGCTTACCCAATTCGTACCTACAAATCATGGAATGTCGAAAAACCAGATGAAAAAAGATTAGGGTTGGTCCTTTACGCCCCCGTCATGGAAAATCAAGAACCCGCTGCAGGATTCCACAAAGGATCGATCTACGTAATTGCTCGCGGCATGGAACCTATTATCCAAAAATATCAGGCCGCACCCGATGATCCCGCAAGCCAAAAAGCTGCCCAAGATTTCAATGACCTAAAAAAAATGTTGGAATCAAGCGGCTTTATCGATTATCCAGGTTCTGCATTTGGGCTAGCCCCAGAGTTTTCCAAAGACTATATCTTTGAACTCCAAGATAACTATAGTACCCTCCTCAGTGCCACCCGTGAAAACTTTGAGGTACGCGGAAGCAAGCGACAAGCGGTTCTTCCCCTTACCGATCTTGAGCAACGAATCATCACAGTCAATAACATCGAAGACAAGATCCAAGAGGATTTGCTGAAGTGGAAAGAGGAGTATCAAACTTCCCAAGTCGACATCAATGCGACTAACCGTTATTTAGTCCCTGCACCAACTGAAAACCCTTACTGGACAAACTTTAAGCTTAGTCTTAAAAAATATTTCCGCGGCGATGAATCCAAAGTCTTAAAATGGGGCTTGGATCTTTCCGGCGGTAAAACTGTCCGTATTGGCTTAAGAGACCAAAATAATCGTAAAGTCACCGACCCGGAAGATCTTAAACAAGCAGTAAACGAACTTTATACGAGAATCAACAAGCTAGGTGTTTCGGAAAGGTCAATCCGTATTGAAAACGATACGATCCTGCTGGAATTCCCAGGTTCGCAAGCCCTTTCAGCCTCAGAGCTTGTCAAGGCATCGGCCATGTACTTCCATGTGGCCAACGAAAAGTTTAACAATGGCAACGCTGAATTGCGCAATTACATTAATACTTTCTTGCAAGAAGTTTGGAACGAAGCAGTCGTCACCAACCGAAAAGGGACTGATGAAGTCAACCTGATCGCTTGGGAACACCTCGGTGGTGTCGATGCGTCCGAAACTGTACCTGTACCGCGCAGTGAAGCAGCAAGCGTTCTTTTTGATAACGGCCTTAGGATAGCAAATCCAAAAACGGAACCGATTTCCAACGGGTTCGATGACACCCTTTCTTCAATCGGTATTCTGAAAGGAGATGAATTTTCCGATTGGGGTGGACAAACCCATCCATTGCTAGTTCTCTTCCACAACTATGCCTTGGAAGGAAGCAGCTTGAATAATATTCAAGTGGGATATGATCCTACCCAGGGGAACGTTCTAACCTTTAGTGTCAAAAAATCTTATGAAGGCAACCGTTCTGGCAATCCTCGTGACGATTTCTACAGCTGGACATCGAATTTCGCCGAAGACCGGATCGTTGGTACTCCAAAAGAAACCTATACACATGGCAGCGGTTGGAGAATGGCTGTTCTGCTCAATGGTAAAATCATTAGTAGCCCTGCTCTCCGTTCAGCTTTAAGCGATGGAGCTACGATCAGTGGACGTTTTACCCAACGAGAGATCAATCAATTGGCTTCAGACCTGAAAGCAGGATCGTTAAGCTTTACTCCAGTGATCCTCTCTGAACAAAACGTCAGCCCCCAATTAGGTGTTGAAGAAAGGACCCGGGGTATTTTAGCCTCCATCATCGCAGTCATCCTCGTTGTTGTTGCTATGGCGGGTTATTATCGGTTTGCCGGTTTAGTCGCCTCTTGCGCAGTCCTATTCAACATTCTCATCATGTGGGGTGTGCTGCAAAACATCGACGCTGCTGTTTCACTACCTGTCATCGCGGGTATTGTTTTGACCATCGGTATGGCCGTTGATGCCAACGTTCTTGTTTTCGAAAGGGTACGAGAAGAGTTCAAACATACCGGCAGAATTGCTTCCTCCATCGCAGCAGGCTATCGTAAGGCCTTTAGTGCGATCGTGGACTCGAATATCACAACGATTATTGCAGCTGTGATCCTAATCCAATTTGACTCTGGACCGATCAAAGGGTTTGCTGTAGCCTTGATCATCGGTATTGTTTCATCGATGTTCACCTCCCTATTCATGACCCGTTACTTCTTTGCTAACTGGGTGCAAAATCCAAAGCACAAGCATTTGAGCATGATGGAGTGGATTGGCAAAACCAACTTTGATTTCCTTGGGAAAACCAAACAGGCTGTAACACTTTCTTTGATCGTTATGATTGCCGGCTTAGCATTGTTCTACAGCCAGCGCCATACAATTTTGGGAATGGACTTTACTGGGGGTTACTCCTTAACCGTCGAATTGGAGCCGCAACCAGAAGACAATTATCGGCATCGAGCTCTAGAAGCATTCTTGAATAATGGCGCATCCTTCAATGACGTCGAAGTCAGGGAATTGACTAGGCCCAATCAATTGCGTATACAGCTTGGAATGGGCTTAGAACAGGCTGGCCATCCTTTCTATCAATTGCCAGAAGAGTTGACTGAAGGGAAATTCAAATATGAGTTTGAGAAAAATCCAAGGATCGAATGGGTTTACAATACCTTGCAAAAAGCTAACCTACATCCTTTGAGCACCGAGCTCAATACCCTCCAAAATAACTGGACCATCATGAGCGGCCAACTTTCGGAGACAATGCGTAATAATGCGATTATCGCCTTATTTGTCGCGATGTTATCGATTCTGATCTACATCACTATCCGTTTTGAATTTAAATATGCGGTGGGTGCTGTTATCGGGCTGATTCACGACGTGCTTATCACACTTGGGGTTATGGCTTTCTTTCATTGGTTGGGATATCCTGTCGAGTTAGACTTACAAGTGATCGGCGCGATCATGACGATCATCGGTTACTCTTTGAACGATACGATCATCGTTTTTGACCGTATCCGAGAAGAACTCAAAACAATGCGTAAGTCATCTTTCCCTGATATTATAAACCATGCGCTGAATGTGACCCTGAGCAGAACGTTGATGACATCTGGCACAACCATGCTCGTTTTGCTGGCTTTGGTTCTTTTCGGTGGAGAATCGATTTTTGGTTTCTCACTAGTGATGACAATAGGTGTCATTGTGGGAACTCTCTCCTCGCTGTTTATCGCTTCTCCTGTGCTGCTCTTCTTCCACAACCGGGAAGTTGAATCAGCCCAAGAAGCTACAGCACGTGGGTAATTTAGAACAGAATACAGGATTTTGAATTCTGTATTCTGTATTCTGCGTTCTGAAAATAAAACCTTGACAATGTGCTCTGAATGAATAATAGTAATGTTGCCGTATCTCTTGTTGGAGCGCCTAATGCTATCTTCCACATTATCTGCTGAAGACCCGATTTGGGTTTACCCAAAGCAAGATTCTAAGTTGAAAGAAAGCATCATCAAAGAATTTAATATCCATCCAGTAACAGCTCAAATTCTTGTGTCGAGGGGTTTTACAACTCTTGAAGATATTCACCATTACCTTTATTCCAAGCTTCCCGATCTGCACGATCCGTTTCTCATGGCAGAAATGCCCCTAGCGGTCGACCGCGTATGCCAAGCTCTGCAACACAATGAAAATGTCTTAATTTATGGCGATAATGACGTGGATGGGATGACAGGCACAGCGTTGTTAACTGAATTTCTCCGTTATATCGGGATCAATGTTTTCTTCTATGTCTCTAACCGTGGCATGCGGCGCCAAAGTTTGATTGTGGAAGCTTTAGAATATGCTCTTATCAATCAATGCAAACTCTTGATCACTGTAGATTGTGGAATTACCGCTGCAGCTGAGATCGCACAAGTTGTAGAAAAAGGGGTGGATGTCATCATCACCGATCACCATGAGCCTACGGACAAAATCCCCCACTGCATTGCAACACTTAATCCAAAACTATTAAACAACCCTTATCCAAACCGGGATCTCACCGGAGTCGGTGTGGCCTTCAAACTCGCTCATGGCATTACTAATCAGCTGATCGCCGAAAGTAAGCTGCCTCCAAAAAAAGTCGATCTCAAAAGGTATTTGGATCTGGTTGCTCTAGGTACAATCTCTGACATGGGTTCGTTACTTGGGGAAAATCGGATTTTGGTGGGTTACGGCTTAAAACAACTCCGTAGAACCAAGCGTGTTGGCTTACTCACCTTGATTACAATTTCTGATGTAGACCTAAACGATCTGTCGACTTACGCAATTGCTTCTAAAATTGCACCCCGACTTAATAGCCTAGGTCGGATCGACGATCCCAGGAAAGGGGTCGAGATGCTGTTATTGCGAAATGTATCGCAAGCAGAAAAAATGGCCATTGAGCTCGATCTCAATAATATGGAACGGCAAAAGATTGAAAAGACCATGGTCGTCGACGTTGAGAACAATATCAGTTTCAATCCTGAGCTACTCTCTCATAAAGCGATCGTGATGGATTCTGATAAGTGGCATCCAGGGATTATCGCCATTCTATCGACTCGTGTCTCTAAACACTACAATCGTCCGACAGCCATGATTGCCATCGAAGGGGAAACCGCTAAAGGATCTTTACGCTCGATTCCCGAGTTCCCCTTGCTCGATCTCCTAAAAAATTGCTCCGATATCCTTCTCAATTTTGGAGGTCACGACTTTGCCGCAGGTATGACCATGCATCGGGATAATATCCCTGAATTTAAAAAACGGTTTATCGCCGACGCAAACAAATATCTGTCCGAAAAAGATGTATTACCTAAATTGCAACTTGATGCCGAAGTAAGTTTTAAAGAATTGACCTTTGATTTCATGGAGTCGGTCCGTTTACTCGAACCTTTCGGAAACGAAAATCCTCCACCCATATTATATACAGATGCTGTCCAAGCCTTTCCTCCTAAAGTGATCGGTAAAACCCATTTAAAACTTTATCTGGAACAAGATGATCGGATTTTGGAAGGAATCGCCTTTGGCCGAGGGGCCCTTGCTCCTCTGCTCCGCCGTAAAGGACTCAAACTCAGAGTTGCGCTTACCCCTCAAATCAACGATTTTCTAGGCCCAAGCATCCAATTCATTATCCGTGCCATCACTGTTTTAGAGTGACGAACCTCTAATGAAGCAGGATCCCTTTAAAGGAACGGTGTCTACCCTTGCATTCGGGGGTGACGGAGTTATTCGAGAGGAAGGGCTTGTTATTTTTTGCCCCTTTACAATTCCCGGAGAAAATATCGAAGGTGTCATCGAAGAGCGGAAAAAGTCCTATGCCCGTGGAAAAGCGCTTAATATCCTTAATCCAAGCCCAATACGAATTCAACCCCGCTGTTCCTATTTTGGAGTTTGTGGGGGCTGTCAGTTACAGCATATCGACTATCCAGCTCAATTAGAAGTCAAACGGCAATGGATCCGCGAAGCACTTCAGAAAATTGGAGGCTTAACTGAGATTCAAGTCGAACCGGTCACCCCTTCCCAGCCTTGGACGTATCGCCGTCATATCACACTCACCCTTTTTCCTTTAGAGTCCCATTATCAAGCAGGTTACTCTGCGATCTCTCAAGGAGAACAAGTGATTCCTGAAAATTGCCCTATATTTATAGAGGAAAATGATCCTATCCTTAGACAAGTTCAGTCTGTGGCTAAAAAGCTTAAAAATTCGGGTCAATCTCTCGGGAAAGTCACCATCTTTAAACATCCTAACCATCAATTTTCTTTTGAATTTCACTTTAAACACCTTCCCTCTAATGCCAAGAAAATCTTGCAGGAGGCCGTTGAATTTTATCCGGAGTGGACTAGTATCCTCTGCAAAGCTCCTCATAAAACTCTGAAATGGGGCAAAACCTCATTTGAACTCAATTGGAACTCCCATTCCATTCATTATGATAGTGGTGCTTTCCTACAAAACAATCCTGAGGTTAGCGGCGAGATGTATAAAGCGATCGACCAGTGGGCGCAAATCATTCATCCGAATTGTTCTTTGGATCTTTATAGCGGAATAGGGATCACATCGATGATCCTCGGGCAATATTCCCGATCGCTCACTGCCATCGAATTGAATCTCGAAGCGATCAGATTGGCTAAGAAAAACTTTAAAAATGGGGAAATGATTCAGGGAGATGTCGGGGAAAAATTACAATCTATCGCTAAACTAGGTGCTTATGACACTGTTTTATTAAATCCACCTCGTGAAGGAGCTGGCTTACAAGTGATGCAACTGATCGCACAAATTCAACCCGCCCATATCGCTTATATCTCATGTATGCCACCCACTTTGGCACGTG